>NZ_BLLH01000001.1 GCF_011170065.1 Pseudolactococcus insecticola
AAAGAAATTAGTTTGGTGCTAATTGCATGAGAGATACACCTGTTCCCATGTCGAACACAGTAGTTAAGTCTCATTACGCCGGAAGTAGTTGGGGGTTGCCCCCTGTGAGATATGGTCGGTGCCAAGCGAAAAAGGAGACTAGTAGTAGCCTCTTTTTTGGGAGTTTAGCTCAGCTGGGAGAGCATCTGCCTTACAAGCAGAGGGTCGGCGGTTCGATCCCGTCAACTCCCATAGGTCTCGTAGTGTAGTGGTTATCACGTCGCCCTGTCACGGCGAAGATCGCGGGTTCAAGTCCCGTCGAGACCGTTTGGAACATTAGAGAATGTTCTAAAAGCAATAAAGATTTGACTCGTTAGCTCAGTTGGTAGAGCAATTGACTTTTAATCAATGGGTCGCTGGTTCGAGCCCAGCACGGGTCATAAAGCGGATGTGGCGGAATTGGCAGACGCACTAGATTTAGGATCTAGCGCTTAACGGCGTGGGGGTTCAAGTCCCTTCATCCGCATTGTCTTAGATAAGACAAGAGCGTTACTCATCATTGAGTAACAAATGCCTTAGCCGGCTTAGCTCAGTTGGTAGAGCATCTGATTTGTAATCAGAGGGTCGCGTGTTCAAATCATGTAGCCGGCATTTAACTAAATAAATAGATATGCGAAAGTAGTTCAGTGGTAGAACATCACCTTGCCAAGGTGGGGGTCGCGGGTTCGAACCCCGTCTTTCGCTTAAGCTAGAGGAAAGCCGGGGTGGCGGAACTGGCAGACGCACAGGACTTAAAATCCTGCGAAGGGTAACCTTCGTACCGGTTCGATCCCGGTCCTCGGCATTGTATCTGGGTGACTAGGTATGATGAGTTAAAGAGTCGCACCCATGGCTCAACTGGATAGAGTACCTGACTACGAATCAGGCGGTTGCAGGTTCGAATCCTGCTGGGTGCATCAAAATTTTCTGGGTATTACGAACTTAGTTTGTAAGTGAAGGGAATTTTGGTGTAAGCTAGTTTGGAAGTGCTTAGCAATTCTTAAATTATCTCATATGTCATGAAGACATCAGCACCACGGGAAGTAGCTCAGCTTGGTAGAGTACTTGGTTTGGGACCAAGGTGTCGCAGGTTCGAATCCTGTCTTCCCGATTGACTGCGTGTATTAGAGCAGTTATGTTATTACACTTTGGCGGTGTAGCTCAGCTGGCTAGAGCGTCCGGTTCATACCCGGGAGGTCGGGGGTTCGATCCCCTTCGCCGCTATTTTTGGATTACTGTTGGACCTTTAGCTCAGCTGGTTAGAGCTCTCGGCTCATAACCGAGCGGTCGTTGGTTCGAGCCCAACAAGGTCCACTTTTTTATGGAGGATTACCCAAGTCTGGCTGAAGGGAACGGTCTTGAAAACCGTCAGACGTGTAAAAGCGTGCTAGGGTTCGAATCCCTAATCCTCCTTTAATATTGTATGTTTTATACAGTGATTTAATTGGCTCGGTAGCTCAGTTGGTAGAGCAATGGATTGAAGCTCCATGTGTCGGCGGTTCGATTCCGTCTCGCGCCATATTTGTCGTTTAGACGTGCGGGTGTAGTTTAATGGTAGAACCTTAGCCTTCCAAGCTAACTACGCGAGTTCGATTCTCGTCACCCGCTTTCCGTTTTAAAATAAAAAATGGACCTTAATCGTATGATTAGGGCGCATAGCTCAGCTGGTTAGAGCGCACGCCTGATAAGCGTGAGGTCGGTGGTTCGAGTCCACTTGTGCCCATCAGAAAGTTGTGGTTGTATCAGCACTTTCAAAATTAGAATTAAAATGTTATAATAAAGAAGTTGGGGAAGTACTCAAGAGGCTCAAGAGGACGGTTTGCTAAATCGTTAGACTGGGAAACCGGTGCGCAGGTTCGAATCCTGTCTTCTCCGTCGTATACGTCTATTTCAAATAATGAATAGACGTTTTTTTGACCAATTATGGGATATGAGAGGTGTTATGGCTCGTCTTGATAAAGAAAAAATTGCTGATATAAAAGCTAGTGTCAATATCGTGGATGTGATTTCACAATATGTACATTTATCGAGGTCTGGTGGGAATTTTGTGGGACTTTGTCCATTTCATGGAGAAAAAACGCCGAGTTTTAATGTGATTCAGGGTAAACAGTTTTTTCACTGCTTTGGCTGCGGTAAATCTGGTGATGTCTTTAAATTTTTAGAAGAGTATAAGCAGGAGTCGTTTATTGACGCTGTCAAAGAAGTTGCAGACAGTGTAGGGATTGTGCTTGACCTTGTGCCGAGTTCAAAGCGTGAAGATCCGAATCAGGCGCTTTACGAGCTACATAATCAAGCTGCAAGAATCTATCATACAGTTTTAACCTCGACTGAGGAAGGCGTAAGGGCACGGGAATATTTACTTGAACGCGGTATTTCTGATGAGGAGATTGATCAGTTTAATATCGGGTTGAGTTTGTCTGATCAGGACTTTTTGTATCAGAGTGTTAAAACAAGATTTGAGGAGGATGTGCTTGTTAACTCGGGACTTGTCACGTTTGCTGAAAATCGAATTTTTGATAGTTTTCGTGGGCGGATCATGTTTCCACTTAATAATGAGTTTGGTCAAGTGATTGCCTTTTCTGGGCGAATTTGGCAGCCCGATGATCTATCAAACAAACAGCTTGCTAAGTATAAAAATTCGACGACAACGCCGATATTTAATAAGTCAGAGTCACTTTACAATCTTAATCAAGCAAAACCTGTCATCAAAAAAACGCATGAAGTTTATTTGATGGAAGGTTTTATGGATGTCATTGCGGCTTATCAAAATGGCATTTCAAATGCTGTTGCAAGTATGGGAACAGCACTTACAGCTGCTCACGTCAGACGGTTGAAGCAATTGACTGAGAAATTTGTACTAGTCTATGATGGCGATGCTGCTGGGCAAAATGCGATTTTCAAGGCTTTGAATCTACTTGAACATGAAGACGTCGACGTTGTGCGTGTACCTGAAGGGCTTGATCCAGATGAGTATAGCAAACGTTATCCTGATGCACTAGCTGCTCTGATGGTCAATAGCCGCTTGGCACCTGTTGAGTTTTTGATTGATTATTTGCGACCTGAGAATATGACGAATTTACAGTCTCAGCTTGATTTTATCGATCTGATGGCGCCAAAAATCGCTGTTGTTCAATCTCTGACGGCGCAAGATGCTTATATAAAGCGATTAGTTGAGATTTTACCTGATTTCGAGTATAATCAAGTAGAGCAGGCTGTCAACTTACGGCGTCAGAATGTGATAGAAGAGCAAAATCAGCCTGATACGTTTGACGTTTCTCAATTTGATGGATTATTTGGTGGTTATGATGATGCGTATGATGATGCGTATGCGGCTGGTCAGATTCCTCTTCCACCGCCCGATGAGACCAATAACGCTCAGCAACTGTCGGACTTTCAGCCAGTATTTTCACAGGATAGGACGCTAATAACAGCATCTCCAATCAAAAAAATGTCGCGTGTTGAGATGTCCGAGATGCAGCTATTGCATCGGATGGTTCATCATCCGTCTGTGCGTGCGCTTGTTGCGTCAGAAGCTGATTTTCACTTGACGCATAAGCGTTATCAGGTCCTTTATGATGCACTTATCGTATTTTCGTCTGGTGACGCTTCTAGGGTTGTCGAGACTGCCGATGCTGAAGTTTCTGAATTTATCGATTACTTGACTGATAACGCCGCTGACGATGCGCTTGAAACACTTTATGAGATACTTGCAACGGTTCATGTGCCTGATGAGGTGCTTGATGAGGAAGTTCAAGATCTCGTGGCAAATGTGAAACAGGCTGAAAAGGCCTCTCAGAAAGTAGAACTAGAAAGTCAGCTTGATCAAGCAAAACAGGCTGGTAATAAACAACTCGAGTTACAATTAATCATGCAACTCATGGCGCTTAGACAACAAGATGGGGTATAACATTGGCAGAAAAAAAAGTAGTAAAAAAAGAAAATAAAAAAGTCGGATCAGCCTTTAACGTGGCAACGGCTGAATTTATTCGTGACCATAAAAAAGCAGGTCAGGCAGTTGACGACGATATCACGACGGAGCTCGTGACAGAGTTTGAGCTGGACGCTGATGGCATCGAAGCTTTGCTGACTAAAATCCAAGATGCAGGTATCTCAATCGTTGACAAAAAAGGTGAGCCGTCTGTTATGGCGCTCGAAACGTCTAAGATTGATGAAAAAGAAGCCGATGAGGAAATTGAAGAAATCGTGACCAATGTCCGCATCGATGATCCTGTTCGGATGTATCTAAAAGAAATCGGGCGCTTCCCACTGCTCAAGTTTGATGAAGAAACAAAGCTTGCTGAGGCGATTGTCGCAGGTGGTGAAGAAGGCGAGATGGCAAAGCAAATGCTTGCTGAGGCCAACTTGCGTCTGGTTGTGTCAATCGCTAAGCGTTACAGTGGTCGTGGCATGCAGTTTTTAGACCTAATCCAGGAAGGTAATCTGGGCTTGATGAAAGCTGTTGACAAGTTTGACCATAGTAAAGGTTTCAAGTTTTCAACCTATGCGACATGGTGGATTCGTCAGGCGATTACACGCGCGATTGCTGATCAGGCAAGAACAATCCGTATTCCCGTCCACATGGTTGAAACAATCAATAAATTGATCCGTATCCAACGGCAATTGCTGCAGGATTTAGGTCGTGATCCAAGTCCTGAGGAAATCGGTGCTGAAATGGACATCAAGCCTGAACGCGTTCGAGAAATTTTAAAGATTGCGCAAGAACCAGTTTCTCTCGAAACGCCAATCGGTGAAGAAGATGACTCGCATCTGGGTGATTTTATCGAGGATGATGCAATTGAAAGCCCAGTGGACTATACCAATCGTGTAATGTTGCGTGAACAGCTTGATGAAGTCATGGATACGCTGACTGATCGTGAGGAAAATGTTTTGCGCATGCGCTTTGGGCTAGACGATGGTCGGATGCACACGCTTGAAGATGTTGGCAAACAATTCAAAGTCACACGTGAACGAATTCGACAGATTGAAGCAAAAGCGCTCAAAAAATTGCGTCATCCACGTCGCAGTAAACAATTACGAGATTTCATGTAGTCTGAAAAAGATGTTATTAAGCTAAAATAAGGGATGGTAGACGCCATCTTTTATTTTTTTTGATAAAATAGAGAGTATGAAGAAAGTATTAGTTACATTATTTAGTATCATTATCTCAATCATCTTTCTGACGGGCTGTCAGGAAAAACAGAAAACACAAACCGCAAGTCATGCAACTCTGACGATCCAGTTTGATAAGAAAACAGTCAAAACTTACAAGAATCTGATCGTGACAACAGATGAAACAGTTTTAGATTGTCTTAAGTCAGAAAGTAAAGTCACGGTTGAATCAGGTGTCATCACAAAAATTGACGATATTTCACAAGTTGAAAAATCAAATCTCTACTGGCTGTTTAAGGTCAATGGTAAGCTTTCTGACAAGGGGGCTGCTGAGACGCCCGTCAGAAATGGTGATAAAATTGAATTTTATTTGGGGAAATTTGAATAAATAGTCAAAAAAATATGGTATAATGAGGACATTATTGGTTTTCGGAAAGTGAATAAATATGAGTTTTAGTTTTGTTGATAAGTTTTTGCCGTATTTTAATGATGGCTTAGTGATCACCCTTTTGATCTCAGCTTTTGTCGTGGTGATTGGGACTGTTTTAGGGACGTTGATTGCCCTAGCCAAGCTCTCAAAAGTCCGAATTTTGCGCTGGTTAGCTAACGTCTATATCGAAATTTTTCGCGGTACGCCAATGCTGGTGCAAATCATGATAGGCTTTCAAGTGCTAGGTAAGATTCCCTTGCCCGAGTTTCAGTTGGGCATTCTGACGGAGGATTTGTCGCGTCTGGTGCCAGGGATTATTGTCTTATCAATGAACTCAGGCGCTTATGTCGCGGAGATTGTTCGTGGTGGAATTAACGCCGTGCCAAAAGGTCAGACGGAAGCTGCCTATTCACTAGGTATTCGGCCACGTCAGACCATGTTAAAAGTCATCTTGCCACAAGCGATTCGCAACATTTTACCTGCCTTGGGTAATGAATTTGTGACCATCATCAAAGATAGTTCCCTTCTTGCGACGATTGGTGTTATGGAGCTCTATAATGGGGCGCAGACGACAAGCTCAACGACCTACCAAAGCCTGTCGCCATGGCTTTTAGTTGCCGTTTACTACTTTGTTGTGACTTTTATCACCAGTCGTTTAATCAACTTGCTTGAGAAAAAACTCGGGAAAGGATACACCAAATGACCACACCAAACCTGATTGAAATCAAAAATTTACACAAATATTTTGGTAAAAACGAAGTCCTAAAAGGCCTTGATATTCAGATCAAAAAAGGCGAGGTTGTCGTGATGATTGGTCCGTCAGGATCAGGAAAATCAACATTTTTGCGGACTATGAACCTGCTTGAAACGCCGACAAAAGGCGAGGTCTATTTTGAAGGCACAAACATTGCTGACAAAACAGTAGATGTCTTTAAGCACCGTGAAAGAATGGGCATGGTTTTTCAGCAGTTTAATCTGTTTCCAAATATGACTGTCCTTGAAAATCTGACGCTTGCGCCAATCAATACTGGTAAACTAGGCAAAGATGAGGCAGCGAGCGTGGCACGGGAGCTGCTTGAAAAAGTTGGGCTTTCTGATAAGGCTGAAAGTTACCCGCAAAGTTTATCAGGCGGTCAACAGCAGCGTGTCGCAATTGCACGGGCACTTGCCATGACCCCTGATGTCATGCTATTTGACGAACCAACAAGTGCGCTCGACCCAGAAATGGTTGGTGAAGTCCTAAACGTCATGCAAACCTTAGCCAAAGATGGGATGACAATGGTCATCGTCACACACGAAATGGGCTTTGCAAAAGAAGTTGCTGATCGTGTGATTTTCATGGCTGACGGTAAAATCGTCGAAACAGCGCCACCAAAAGAACTTTTTGACGATCCAAAAGAAGCTCGGACGCAAGAATTTTTAGCACAGATTCTCTAATTTGAAATCTCCAAAGCGCTCATATTCAGCGCTTTTATGCTATAATGAATGTTGAAACGAAAGGCGAGGTTAGCCAAATGGAATATAAACAAATAAACGAAAAAACGATAAAAATATCCCTGACATTTGACGACTTGAAAGAGCACGATGTGAAAATGAGTGATTTTCTGGTCAATCAAGGCATGGTTGAAAAACTTTTCTACGAATTGGTTAGTGAGCTCGAAATCGAGGATAGATTTGCTAACTCTGGCATGATGACTTTCCAAGTTAGGCCGCATCCGATGGGTGTTGACTTACTGGTCACTGAAGAAGTCAATATGGAAAATATGCAGTTTCCAGAAGGTGCTGAAGGCTTGCAAGAAATGATGGACGAAGCGATGGATCAAATGGGAGACCTTGCAGGCATGATGGATGCTGGTCAGGACAAGCCTAACTTTGATCTGATGGATGATAATGCTGACTATGTCTATTTTATCATCAAGTTTCAAAAGATTTCTGAGGCTGTCAAGCTTAGCAAAGCTGTCATCGAAGATGTTGAAGAATCAGAGCTTTTCCAATTTCAAGATCAGTTTTACCTGACCATATTGGATAATCAAAAACTTAAAGGGGCGCGCGAAGTGGGACTCTTGCGTGCTAGAATGCTAGAGTATGGTGATCAGTCTGACTTTTCACGGGAAACCTTGCTAGAGCATGGCGTGAGCGTCTTTAGGGAAGAAGCACTTGAAAACCTGCAACATATATAAAGGAAAGACTCAGCAGATGCGTAACATTCTTGCTGGGTCTTTTGTCTCATTATCACTCAAATAGGCGTAAAAATTTCAAATTCAAACACGGCAAGCACCAGAAAATTTGGTATAATGATGATATATGCAAAACATAACAGAAATGCCATTTACAGTTAAATATATTATCATACTCCTTGTGACAGCCATTATTGCTTTGATTTTGACGCCAATCATGGTGGTTGTTTCACGAAAAATAGGTGCGGTGGATAATCCAAATGCGCGCCGCATTAACACAAAACCGATGCCATCAGCAGGTGGTGTTGCGATTTTTGTTGCGTTTTCAGTGATTACGCTATTTGTCTTGCCACGATTTGTCGGTTTAGCCAATAGCAAACTTGTCGATGCGACTTATTTTCGCTATATCTGGCCTTTTGTTTTAGGTGGTGGAATCGTTGCGCTAACAGGATTCATTGACGATATTGTCGAGTTGGGTGCTAAAGCAAAGCTTTTCGGGCAGATTTTAGGCGCCTGTGTCATCTGGTTTTTCACCCATAGTCATTTAGATAATTTCAAAGTCCCGTTTGGTGGGCCACTCCTTGAATTTCCGACATGGTTGTCGTTTTTGGCGACGATTTTCTGGATTCTTGCCATCACAAATGCTGTGAATTTGATTGACGGCTTGGACGGTCTTGCTAGTGGGGTGTCAATCATTAGCCTGACTACTATGGGGCTCGTTGCTTATTTCTTTTTAAAGACGCCAAATGTTTATCTGCCGATTACGATTTTCGTGCTTGTCTTTGCGATTGCTGGCTTCTTTCCTTTTAATTTCAATCCTGCTTTGATTTATTTGGGGGATACGGGTGCTTTATTTTTAGGCTTTATGATTGCTGTTTTGTCTTTGCAAGGCTTGAAAAATGCGACAGCTGTTGCAGTCCTGACACCGATGATTATCCTAGGTGTGCCATTGACAGATACGGTGGTTGCGATGATTCGCCGCAAGCTCAATGGTGGTAGCATGGTTCAGGCTGATAAAATGCACTTGCATCACAGACTCTTAAACCTTGGCTTGACGCAGCATGCCGCAGTTCTCGTGATTTACGGCATTGCAAGTATCTTTTCGTTTGTGGCGTTGATTTTGAACGTGTCATCGCGTTGGGGCGGTACTTTCTTGATTTTCTTTAGCCTGATTGGTTTGGAAGTTCTGATTGAGCTGATTGGTGTTTTGGGAGAAGATCGGACACCGCTCTTAAATTTGGTTAAATTAGTCGGAAATGCGGAATACAGGCAGGAAGTTAAGAAAAAAAACAAAAAGTAGTAAATTTTCAGACAGAATAATTTTTTTCTGTCTGATTTTTTGTTAAAATAGGGAAGAATAGATATGCTATACTTAATTATTGGAGGAGAACTATGTCTACATTAGAGATTAAAGATTTATACGTACGTGTTGAGGAGAAAGAAATCCTCAAAGGTGTAAATTTGACCATAAATACTAACGAAATTCACGCAATCATGGGGCCAAATGGGACAGGGAAATCAACTTTGTCTGCTGCCATCATGGGCAATCCGAACTTTGAAGTCACGGGAGGAGAAATCCTACTTGACGGTGAAAATATCTTGGACTTGGCTGTTGATGAGCGTGCACGTCTTGGTCTTTTTTTGGCCATGCAATATCCAAGTGAAATCGCAGGCATTACCAATGCTGAATTCATGCGTGCAGCTATGAATGCTGGACGCGAAGAAGATGACAAAATTGGTGTCATGGATTTCCTCAAAAAATTGGACGAAAAAATGGACTTGCTCAACATGAACGAGGACATGGCGGAACGTTATCTCAACGAAGGCTTTTCAGGTGGTGAGAAAAAACGCAATGAAATCCTACAATTGCTCATGTTAGAGCCCAAATTTGCCATTTTGGATGAAATCGACTCAGGCCTTGATATTGATGCGCTTAAAGTTGTTTCTAAGGGTGTTAATGCCATGCGTGGCGACAAGTTTGGCGCTTTAATCATCACGCATTACCAACGCTTGCTTAACTACATCACGCCTGACGTGGTGCACGTGATGATGGAGGGCCGTGTCGTGATGACAGGCGGGGCTGAGCTTGCTGCACGCCTTGAGAGCGAAGGCTACCATGGTATCGCAAAAGAACTTGGTATTGACTACAAAGAAGAAGCTTGAGAAGGGGTCTAATATGACGAAAGAAACTATCATCGCTTTCTCACAAGCACATGCTGAGCCAGAGTGGCTACAAGCGCGTCGTAGGGACGCTTTTGATAAGATAAGCGAGCTTGATCTGCCAATTATTCAACGTGTCAAGCTTGACCGCTGGAAGTTTGGTCAGGGCGAGTTATCAGAATCTAGTGATTCTGCAAATGTGCCTGACTTTACAAATTTAGGCGAAAATCCCAAACTGATTCAAGTTGGGACCCAAACCGTTTTTGAGCAAAACTCACCAGAGTTAGCCGATAAAGGTGTGATCTTCACAGATTTTTATCAGGCTTTGACTGAGATTCCTGACGTGATTGAACAGTTTTTTGGATCTGCTTTGCCATTTGACGAAGATAAGCTGACGGCCTATCATACAGCTTATTTCAATAGTGCAGCGGTGCTTTATGTGCCAGATAATGTTGAAATTGACATGCCAGTCGAAGGTCTGTTCTATCAGGATTCTGATGAGGCTGTACCCTTTAATAAACACGTTTTGATCATTGTCGGAAAAAATGCTAAGTTATCATATTTGGAGCGTTTTGAAAGTCTGGGTCATGATAGTATCAAAAATACAGCTAACATCGCCGTTGAAGTTGTGGCGCTTGAAGGTGCACAAGTCAAGTTTTCAGCAATTGACCGCTTAGGTGTTAATGTCACAACCTTTATCAGTCGCCGTGGTCGTCTGGGCAAGAACGCTCAGATTGACTGGAATCTTGGCGTCATGAATGAAGGAGATGTAATTGCTGACTTTGATAGTGATTTAGTTGGGGAAGGCTCTCATGCTGAGCTCAAGGCTGTTGCCATTTCATCAGGTAAGCAAGTCCAAGGCATCGACACACGTGTGACAAACTATGCGCCGCATTCGATTGGACATATTTTGCAACACGGTGTCATCTTGGAGGCTGGAACGCTGACATTTAACGGCATTGGTCACATCATCAAAGGCGCCAAAGGTGCTGATGCGCAACAAGAATCGCGTGTTTTGATGCTGTCAGACAAGGCGCGTTCTGACGCGAATCCGATTCTCTTGATTGACGAAAACGACGTCACAGCGGGGCACGCAGCCTCTATCGGTCAGGTCGATCCAGAGGATATGTACTATCTGATGAGCCGCGGTCTTGACAAAGATACCGCTGAACGCTTGGTTGTGCGCGGATTCTTGGGTGCAGTGATTGGCGAAATTCCTGTCAAAGCTGTACGTGATGAGATGATTGATGTGATTGAAAGTAAGTTAGATAAAAGATAGGAGTACTATGGCTCTTAAAAAAATTGACACACAAAAAATCCGCAAGGATTTTCCAATATTAGATCAGATTGTAAACGACGAGCCTTTGGTTTATCTGGATAATGCAGCAACGACGCAGAAGCCCACGCAGGTACTTGACGTCGTGCGTGCCTATTATGAGCAGGATAATGCCAATGTTCACCGTGGCGTGCATACGCTTGCTGAGCGTGCAACCGCAGACTATGAGGCGAGTCGTGACAAAGTTCGTGCTTTTATCAATGCAGGATCGCGCAAGGAAGTGCTGTTTACACGCGGGACGACGACAGGACTCAACTGGGTGGCACGTTTTGCCCAAGAATCGCTTAAAGTAGGCGATGAAATCGTGATTTCAATCATGGAGCACCATTCAAACGTCATCCCATGGCAACAAGCAGCGGAAAAAACAGGTGCTGTGCTAAAATACGTCTACCTAAAAGATGGTATCTTGGATATGGCAGATTTGCGGAAAAAAATCACAGACAAAACAAAATTTGTCAGTATCACGCACGTCTCCAATGTCCTTGGTGTAATTAACCCCGTCAAAGAAATTGCGCAGATAGCCCACGAACATGGGGCTATCATGGTAGTTGACGGCGCCCAATCGACGCCGCACATGACGATTGACGTGCAAGATTTAGACTGTGATTTCTTTGCTTTTAGTGGGCACAAAATGGCAGGGCCGACCGGTATCGGCGTACTTTATGGCAAAGAAGCCTTGCTCAACAAAATGTCCCCTGTCGAATTTGGTGGTGAGATGATCGACTTTGTCTACGAACAAACGGCGACTTGGAAAGAATTACCCTGGAAATTTGAAGCGGGAACGCCAAATATCGCAGGTTCGATCGGTCTTGGTGCGGCTGTTGATTATCTGACAGAGATTGGTATGGACACGATTCATGCGCATGAGGCAGATTTGATTGCTTACATCATGCCAAAACTGCGTGAAATTGATGGGCTAACGATCTATGGTCCGCTTGATGATAGCTTGCGTGCTGGTGTGATTTCCTTTAATCTAGGCGATTTGCATCCGCATGATGTGGCGACGGCACTTGATATGGAAGGCGTTGCAGTGCGAGCTGGACACCATTGTGCGCAGCCTCTGATCAACTATCTAGACGTGCCTGCGACGGCACGGGCAAGTTTTTACATCTACAATACTTATGAAGATTGCGATAAGTTAGTTTCAGCAATCAAGTTAACCAAGGAGTTTTTCTCAAATGGCACTCTCTAAACTAGACAATCTATACCGTCAGGTCATTCTTGACCATTCAGGTCACCCGCATCACCGCGGGGAATTGCTGGATGGCACGACGGTGGATCTGAATAACCCAACCTGTGGCGATGTGATTAAACTGTCACTGAAGCTTGATGGCGATACGATTTCTGATATTGCTTTTGATGGCTCAGGTTGCAGTATTTCTACGGCCTCAGCCTCAATGATGACAGATGCCGTTATCGGAAAATCATCGTCAGAAGCGCTCGAGTTAGCTGAGATTTTTTCAGAAATGGTCCAAGGACAAGCTGACAATCGTCAGAAACAGTTGGGTGATGCTGCACTTTTATCAGGCGTGGCAAAATTTCCGCAGCGTATCAAATGCTCAACATTAGCATGGAATGCGCTTAAAAAAGCCCTAGAAAATAATGGCAGCGCAGAAGTTGCCAATCTATCAGGACACTAATATGACGCAAAATAAGGCAATTACGTTTGACATCAAACGCAAAATACCAAATACATTGGCACGAAGTGGTACGATTTCGACGCCGCATGGCGATATTCAGACGCCAGCCTACATTGGCGCTGCGACAGCAGCAACCATGAAAACGCTAACAAATGCGGAAATCAATGCCCTTGGCGCACAGTCAATTTTATCAAATACCTATCATCTCATGTTGCGACCGGGTGCAGACTTACTCGAAAAAGCAGGCGGCATCCACAAGTTCATGAACTATGACAAGCCGATGTACACGGACTCGGGTGGTTTTCAAGTCTTTTCACTGGGTATGGCCTATAAAAAAGGACTTGACGCAACCAGTCACACGACCAAAGGCTCGTCAGAAAATGCTGTCATGAGCGCTGAACAGCTGACCAAAGTCAATAAAGAAGGCGTCTGGTTCAAGAGCCATTTAAATGGCGACAAGATTTTCATGACGCCAGAGTATTCTATGGAGTTGCAGCATCAGATTGCAGCGGATATTCATATGGCTTTTGACGAGTTGACGTCACCCTTGTCGGGACGCGAGCAGATCAAGTCAGCGCTTGATACCACACATGCGTGGGCTGAGCGCTCGCTGCGCCGCCATGTGGCGCTCAATGCTGAACATACTGAAAAAGGGGACAAACTTCAAGCGTTGTTTGGCGTTGTACAAGGGGCGCGTGAGGAAGATTTCAGGCGTGAAAGTGCGGGATTTCTTGGCGGTTTGACACTTGAAGATGGTGAACAGTTTGACGGTTTTGGCATTGGCGGGACTTTTCAGCCTGAGGAGTTGCCTGATGTTCTGACATGGATCAATGAGACGTTGCCAGAAAACAAACCACGTCATTTGCTTGGTATGGGGGCGCAACCTGCTGATTTGTTTCTTGGTGTCGAGTTTGGCTGTGACACATTTGACTGTGTGGCGCCGACTCGTCAAGCGAGAAATGGTGCGATTTTCACTTATGATGGGCGCATCAATATTACAAATAAAAAGTTTGAAGACGATTTTACGCCGATTGATGCGGATTGCGATTGCTATACTTGTCAGAACCATACTAAGAGCTATGTCCGTCATTTGTTTAAGGCAAATGAAGTGACTGGCATGGTGCTTGCAAGCATTCACAATGAACGGTTTGTTGTCAAGACGGTTGAAGACATTCGTCAGAAACTAAATGACTCGGATAGTGCTTTCTGGGCCTATAAACGTGACTTTCTTGTTCGTTATTATGGCAAGGAACGTGCGCAAGATTTTCTTTATACGAGTCCAGAAGCATTTCACTAATACGAAAGGTAGTAACATATGGCAGAAGATACTATTATTAAACCCAACATCGAATCAGTAGATTTGGGTGATTATCAATTTGGCTTTCACGATGATGTGACACCGGTTTACTCAACGGGTCGTGGTCTGACAGAAGCCGTTGTACGCGAGATTTCAGCAGCTAAAGATGAACCACAGTGGATGCTCGATTTTAGGCTCAAATCACTTGAGGCCTATCATAAGATTGATCTTCCAGACTGGGGCCCTGACTTGTCAGAAGTCAATTTTGATGACATCATTTACTATCAAAAACCGTCAGATAAACCTGCACGCTCATGGGATGATGTGCCTGAAAAAATCAAAGAAACATTTGAACGTATTGGGATTCCTGAGGCAGAGCGTGCTTATCTTGCGGGTGCATCAGCGCAGTACGAGTCAGAAGTGGTCTATCACAATATGAAAGACGAGTTCACAAAACTTGGCATCGTCTTTACAGATACAGACTCAGCGTTGAAAGAATATCCCGAGATTTTTAAGAAATATTTTTCAAAACTTGTGCCGCCTACTGATAATAAACTTGCTGCGCTAAACTCAGCTGTTTGGTCAGGTGGAACCTTTATCTACGTGCCAAAAGGCGTCAAAGTTGATATTCCGCTGCAGACTTATTTCCGGATTAACAATGAAAATACAGGTCAGTTTGAGCGGACTTTGATCGTCGTTGACGAAGGCGCGAGTGTGCACTATGTTGAAGGTTGTACGGCGCCGACTTATAATAGTAACTCGCTTCATGCGGCTGTTGTTGAGATTTTTGCGCTTGAAGGTGCTTACGTGCGTTACTCAACCATTCAAAACTGGTCTGACAACGTTTATAACCTTGTGACAAAACGTGCGCGTGCACTTGACAATGCCACAGTTGAGTGGATTGATGGTAACTTAGGTGCTGCCATTACCATGAAATATCCAGCAGTTTATCTGGACGGGCCTGGTGCGCGTGGGACAATGTTGTCCATCGCCTTTGCCAACCGCTCTCAAATCCAAGATACTGGGGCAAAAATGATCCACAATGCGCCAAATACATCCAGCTCAATTGTGTCTAAGTCCATTGCCAAAGGTGGCGGGGAAGTGAACTATCGTGGGCAAGTGACCTTTAATCCCGCAAGTAAAAAATCAGTCAGCCACATCGAGTGTGACACGATTATCATGGATGACCTGTCAAAATCTGACACGATTCCGTTCAACGAAATCCATAATTCACAAGTGGCGCTGGAACATGAAGCTAAGGTGTCGAAAATCTCAGAAGAGCAACTTTACTATCTGATGAGCCGCGGTCTGAGTGAGTCAGAAGCGACAGAAATGATCGTCATGGGATTTGTAGAGCCCTTCACAAAAGAACTCCCAATGGAATACGCAGTCGAGCTCAACCGCTTGATCAGCTATGAAATGGAAGGCTCTGTCGGGTAAACACAAAAAAGCCTGTCATCTCAAATGACAAGCTTTTTTGCTATCAGATTTTTCAAAACTCATCTTCATTCATCTCATCTGCAATCTCCTGTAAGTCGTCAAATCGTAGGAAAGTCACGGGAAAGTTTTCCGTCTGTTTGAAGCTTTCAACGGCGTATTTGAGTTTGGTTTCATTTTCTTCATCGTAAAAAATATAGGCGCCATTTGCATTGCTAATCAAAAAATCATTGTAAATGCGAAATTGGCCGGGATTTTCGTAGGCATCATAGGCATACTGAACAAAATCAACAGTTTTAAAAAGCCCTAACTTTTCCTGATTGGCCTCGTTCCAGTTCTGACCGTGCGTTTTGAACGGGAGAATGCTCGCAAGTTGAAAACCGTAGTCAGCTTTCATGTCAAGTGCGACTTGCAATACCCAATATTCAAATCCCAGGTTTCCCCCGAGAATCAGCCATTCGAGCCCGTCAGAAGCAAAACGCTCTAACTGCTTACGAATGGCTTTTTTGATCACTGTCAGCTTGACATCCTTTTCATCAAAAATCCCAAGATCAAAGGCGCCGTAGCCCATAATGAGCAATGTTTTCATATTGTAATGTTTTCCCGTTCTAAACTATGATATAATAATTATAACTGTATTTTGAAAAATGTCAAAATCTGGGAAGGAGCACGGGAAATGGTCAATTATCCAAGCGGTAGCGTTGCTACGCAAACGAAAAAAGTTGTCAAACGTTCTAAAATGGTAACTTTCGGCAAACGTGGTATGAATTTTGAAGCTGAAATCAATGCGACAAACGATTATTATCTGACGCATGGTATTGCTGTTGTCCATAAAAAACCGACACCCATCCAGATTGTCAAAGTTGACTATCCCAAGCGCAGTCGGGCAAAGATCACCGAAGCTTATTTCCGTCAGGCGTCGACAACAGATTATTCAGGCGTTTATCAGGGACATTATCTTGATTTTGAAGCCAAGGAAACGCAAAATAAAACAAGTTTTCCGTTAAAAAATTTCCACGAGCATCAAATTAATCATATGTCAAACGTTCTGAGTCAGAACGGCCTAGCCTTTGTATTGCTGCATTTTTCTGCGCTAGCACGAACATTTTTGTTAAAAGCTAGCGATCTGATTCCTTTTTATCAAAAAAATGACGGTCAGAAGTCCATTTCTCTTGCTTTTATCGAAAAACAAGGCTATGAAATCTCGACCAATAAATTACCTAGCATTCCGTACATTGATAGCATTCAAAAAATTTTAGGGGGTGAGTCTCATTTCAAAGCAACGCAAAACTAAAAATAAAGGTAGACTACGTGCCATCCGCGTGGTCAAATGGCTGCTCATCACACTATTCACCGCAATTATTCTAGCATTTGCAGCTGGCGTGGCGCTTTTTGTTTACTACGCAAAAGATGCACCAAAACTTGAAGAATCTAAGCTTCAGTCAAAACCGTCGTCAGTCATCTATGATAAGGATGGCAATGTCCTAGCTGACCTGGGCATTGAAAAACGTGAGCTTGCAGCAACAAAAGATATCCCGCTTGAACTTGTAAACGCTGTGACCTCTATCGAGGATCACCGCTTCTTCAAGCACCGTGGTGTCGATCCGCTGCGAATCATTTCATCTGTTATTCATAACACGCAAAACGATACCACACAAGGTGGGTCAACGCTGACACAGCAACTGATCAAGCTGTCGTTCTTCTCGACCAAGGCGTCAGACGCGACAATCAAGCGGAAAGCCCAAGAGGCATGGATGGCGGTCAACCTCGAGCGTCAAAACACCAAAGAAGAGATCATCACCTATTATATTAACAAAACCTATTTGGGAAATGGTTACTATGGCATGCTGACTGCGGCTAAAAACTATTTTGGAAAAGATCTCAAATCTCTGGATTTAGCACAAATCGCCCTCCTTGCGGGGATGCCACAGGCCCCGAACTCGTATGATCCTTACGCACACCCTGAGGCTGCCAAAGCGCGTCGCGACATGGTGTTGCGTGCCATGTATAAGTATGAGAAAATTACCAAGACGCAAATGAATGAGGCACTTGCAAAACCGATCACAGACGGCTTGAAACCACAAACGGTTAGTAAAGCCATACCAAGCTATCTGGATAACTACATCAAGCAGGTCGTCGAAGAAGTGCAAGATAAAACGGGACTTGATGTCGATAAAGCTGGCTTGAAAATTTATACACCGCTTGACAATGCTGCACAACAAAAACTTTGGGATATTTTTAATACCGATCAGTATGTGAATTTCCCAGATGACCTGTTCCAAGTCGCTTCAACCATTGTTGATGTGAATTCAGGTGCAGTCATTGCGCAGCTTGGAGGGCGTAAGCAGCCAACAGACGTGACCTTTGGGATCAACCAAGCCGTTCAGACAAATCGTGACTGGGGCTCAACCATGAAACCCATTACGGACTATGGGCCTGCCTATGAGTATGGTGTCTACCATTCGACAGGGGACATCATCTCAGATAGCTGGTACCTCTATCCTGGTACGGATACGCCAGTCTATGACTGGGATAAACAATACCAAGGCAATATCACAGTCAGAAAAGCAATTTGGGGTTCGCGGAACATTCCAGCGGTCAAAACGCTTGCTGCAGTGGGACTTGATAAGGCAAAAGGCTTTTTATCAGGTTTAGGAATTAACTATCCACAGCTTGAGTACGCCAATGCCATTTCAAGTAACACATCACAAACTGGTAATCAATGGGGCGCAAGCACAGAGAAAATGGCTGCAGCTTACGCAGCATTTAGCTCGGGAGGCATTTATACCAAACCCTACTATGTCAATAAAATCGTTGATTCTGATGGCAAAGAGACAGATTTGAAACCAACTAAAACTCGAGCGATGAAAGCAACAACAGCCTATGTCATCACTGATATGCTAAAAGGGGTTATCACAAATGGGACGATGACAAATGGTTATATTCCAGGACTTAATCAAGCGGGTAAAACCGGAACGTCGAACTACTCGGATAGTGAGTACGATCAGGCCATGGCTAATCTTGATGGCTACTATGATGGTAGTTCACTTGCACCAGATGAAAACTTTGTGGGATATACGCCGAAGTATTCGATGGCAGTCTGGTCAGGATATAGTAACCGGATGACACCAGTTTGGGGCTCAAAACTTTATTTGGCGCTTGATGTTTACCGTGAAATGATGACCTACCTAGCTTCAACGACTAATAATCCGGATTGGACCATGCCTGATGGCGTCACACGCGGCTACAACAATGAACTCAACGTTACAAACTAAACTGTCAATTTAATGATGTGATTTTAACTTGACAGCTTTATCATTCTATTATATAATGGAATGGTTGTGGCGGTATAGCCAAGTGGTAAGGCATGGCTCTGCAAAAGCTTGATCGCCGGTTCAAATCCGACTACCGCCTTATTATATTTCAAGCGAAAAACGTTCGTTAGAGCGTTTTTTTTTGCTAACTAGCTAATCACACAAAATCACATAGAATAATAGTTAAGTACGCAAACGCCGACGGCGTAGTCGATATGATCACAGCCAAGCAACAAATGCGAGGCGTCGAGCTTGACACATGGAAACAGTCGCTCAAAGAGTGGGAGGACATGGCAAATGACCCCAAGTTCAAGCGACTGCAAGACAAGGAATACTCCAAAAGCCGTGTCAGTCGCTTAGAGGCGCTCAAGTCGCAAGTGGCGATGACGATGGCAAGTTATGCTGCCGATGAGACGTCTGAGTTTGAGCAGTCGCTCATGGATAGCTACACGGATACCTACTACCGCACGATCTACGAATCGCAAAACCAGACAGGGGTAACTGCGAACTTTGCAAGGCTAAACGACAAGGGGCTGCGTGAGGTCATATCAAAGCCATGGCAAGGGTCAAACTTTTCCAAGCGCTTATGGGGTACTTACACCAAAGAACTGCCACAAATGCTAACTGAGAGTCTCACACGTGGTATTGCGCTAGGTTATGGCGTGGACAGGCTAGTCAAGCAAGCACGAGTGATTGGCAATAACTTCACTGCTTATCAACTTCACAGACTTTTCAACACGGAGCTTGCTCACACGACAGAGCAGGCGACGCTTTCAGGTTACAAAGAAAGCCGAGTAGCGCAATACGTGCTGATTTCAACGCTAGAAAGCCATACTTGTGAGCGCTGCGCTGACTTGGATAACGGCAAGCCGATAGACATCGACAAGGCAACAACTGGCGTGAACTATCCGCCGTTACATCCAAACTGCCGCTGCACGACGGGTGCTTATATCGCCGAGCTGGAAGATGATGATGTTGACTGGGATGCCTATCAGCCTAAGTCGTTTGATGAGTGGGCTGATGAGGTTGAGTTATTTGATAAGCATGATGAATTTGTGAAGCCAGAAGCGTTGGACAAGTGGAAGCTTGCCAAATCCAAAGAAAAATACTATAATTTAAATGGGAAAGCTCGTAAGCGTGCGGACGAACGATTGGCTAGGATAGGAGACATTAAGAATCTTAGTCTAACCACCGAAGAAAAAGCCGACTTATATACTATGTTAGGCGCTACAGAAAAAACTGTAAAGCAATGGGCAGAAAATTTCAAGGCGCTTAACAAAGAAGATATTTTTTATTACTTTGGAATTGCGAAAGCCCCAACCTCGAAACAGTTGTTTAAGAGTATTGACATCACAACGGCAACGCCAGATGATATTATCAAACTTGGGCAATCAGTAAACAATGAAAATAAAATCTCAGAGAAAATCGGGAAAAAAGAAGCATTGAAAGCTGTTTTTTCTAAATATCGACCTATGGGCGGTAAAGTACCAGCTGAGAATTGGTTCAAAGGTTCAAGCGTAGATATAAAAAAACGTCTAAATAATGCTTTCTCGTACTATCCAAAAGAATGGGCAGCTTTACCACAAAAAAATGATAAAAAATTATTTGCTGGCAAACATGCGGAACGTGGATTTTTTGCTCATGAGATAACAGACGCAAAACTTATGTATTACCGCAAAGGTGCAAGGCCAGGTGACGGTGTAGAAATTTATACTACAGGTCTGAGAGCTACAACTGAATTTCATGAAATAGGGCACATGGTAGAGTATTTCAACAAAGACGCATTACGCCTTTCCAAGGAATTTTTACGCAAACGTACAGTCGGGGAAACTCCTGAGAAACTAAAAGATATTTTAAAAGATCGTAGATATAAGGATTCCGAAACAACACTCAAAGATAACTTCATAAGTCCGTACATTGGTAAGAATTATCCTGACGCCAGCGAAGTTTTAAGCATGGGGTTAGAAAGCAGATTCGAACCAGGCGATGGTCACTTACACTCTGTAGACAAAAATATGGTTAAAAAGAAAAGAACAATATTGGAAGATGAAGAGTACTTGAATTTTATTATTGGATTGATATTGAAAGGATGATGAATCGGATGAAACTACGGAAGCAAGAACCAAGAATAACTAAAGCAACGGAAGAATATAGTAGACTTTGCGAGGAATATGAAGAAATGACTGGTGATAGTTTGGCTGAGAGGTTTTTCTTCGACCCACTAAACATCGAAGATTATCCAGAAGAACTTGAAAGAGCTGTACAAAATCTAAAAGACGTTTTAGCAGGGAAAAAGTTGATAGACGACGTATCAACTGAGGTTAGCCCGTTAATGATTTTTTAATATCAAAATCACCCGCTTTTTCAAAAACGGGTGATTTACTTGATAAAGGTCAAAAGTTCAAGAAAATATCTATAGACGAAATTAACAAAACTGCAATTCTGGAGGTGATTTTATGAGGCAAAGTTTACAAAGACGTTGGGAAATGGATGCTGAAATGTATGAACTTGACATGGACGATCCAGATAGTGTTGCTAGATATTTAGGTTTTGAAAATGAAGCAGACCAAAAAGCTTATGATGATTTTGAAGAAAAAGAGTTCTGGGTAAGACTTCCGAATGGCAAGAAAACATTCAATCCAGCGTATGGGAATATTAGTCCAGTAAAAGCTTGGAAACAATATAAAAAAGAGCATAATTTAAAGTTTTAAGCATGGGGTTAGAAAGTAGATTCTACTATGACTAAAAAACACATTAAGCTAAATTTTGGTTTTGTAAAAGGTTTATCATCAATTTCTATGCCAATTTTTTCAAACAAGGAACTTAGACTGAAACAGTACTATGAGCTTTCAGACAAAGAACGATTACACAATGATTATCGTAAATCAACACTTGCGATAAAAGAGGAATTTGACAGTTTTGCCAAAAAATATGCTCGCTAGTAACGAACAAGAAACAAATACTGTTGATGAAATTATAGAGGAGGTTGAAAAGCTTCCTCCTAATCAAAATCAAACATAAAATCAAAGCGCAAAGCCAAACGGCCTGCGCTTTTCTTATACCCAAAATTGACCGAAACTGTCGTAAAACTAGTTGCAAAGCCTAATCAAACAAGAAAACAAACACAAAAAGAGCTTGTCACTGACTAGACGCTTGCAGCATTCGCCTACAGGGCGTTAAACACACATCCTATCAAGGTCGGCACCTTGTCAAACAGTCGAGAAGGAGAACAACATGAAACGTGAAGAATTGGCAAAACTAGGCCTATCTGATGAACAAGTGGACAACGTGATGAAACTTCACGGCAAGGGTATCCAAGACGAGACGGCGCTCAAAGAGCAGCTCGCAACTTTGGAGACCGAGCGTGATGGTTTCAAAGCGCAGTTGGCTGACCGTGACAAGGACATCAAGGACTTGAAAAAGCAGTCAGCAAACAGCGAGGAAATCCAGTCAAAACTGAGCGACTTGCAATCTAAATATGACAATGAGACGAAAACGCTCAATGATCAGTTGCAGGCTACGAAACTTGACAGCGCAATCACGTCAGCACTTGCGTTATCAAAAGCACGTGACCCGCAAGACATCAGGGCTTTGCTGAAGTCTGACGACATCAAAATTGGGTCTGACGGGGCTTTGCTTGGCCTAGATGAGCAACTCAAAACGCTTCAAGAATCAAAGGCTTATCTGTTTACAGAGACGCCTAAAACGAGTGGCACGAACCCACAAGGCGGAAAATCAGCGGCTTTCACGGGCGACGTCACGAGCGCAATCAAATCAAACTCGGTCAATCTGACGGAGTTTATCAAACAATCAAATTCAAATCAAGGAGAATGATTAAATGGCAAATGAACTCACGCAATTAGCGAATGTTATCACACCAGAAGTCTTTAACAGTAGGCGGTATACCGTCAATATTGTGCTTGCGACTCTATATTTCAAGCGAAAAGCGTTCGTTAGAGCGTTTTTTTGATATAATAGATTTATAAGCAAATTGATAGGAATGAGGAGCAGATGACTAGACTATCGACTTTTAGAGAACGGCTGGTGACAGCGGATCTTGACGGGATTATCGTGACAAATCTAAAAAATATTTATTACCTAAGCGGATTTTGGGGAACAGCTGGGACGGTGTTTATCACACGTCAGGCACAGTATTTGCTGGTTGATGCGCGTTATATTCTTGCGGCGCGTGATGTGGCAGATGAGCATTTTGAAATACTTGAAACGCGTGATGCTGTAAGCGAGATTGCAAAGCTTGTCAAGAAAGAAAATCTGACGAAAATTGGTTTTGAGGATGATCTGAGCTATGCTGGCTATCAAGCCATGTCTGAGGTGCTTGCAACGGTAGAGCTGAACTCACTCAGCCAGTTTACAGAGATTCAGCGTCAGATTAAGTCTTCTGACGAGGTGAAAATCATCCAAAAAGCCTGTCAGATTTCTGATCAAGCGTTCAGAGATATGCTCAAGTTCATCGAGCCTGGTAAGACCGAGCTTGATGTGGCAAATTTTCTTGATTTTAAGATGCGGGAACTTGGGGCATCTGGCATTAGCTTTGACACGATCGTGGCATCAGGTAAGCGTAGTAGCCTGCCACATGGCCGTGCGAGTCACAAACCGATTGCTTTTGGCGACATTGTGACAGTGGATTTTGGCTGCTACTATGACCATTATGCGAGTGACATGACGCGGACTTTTTTTGTCGGGCAGGCAGATGAGCAGTTGCGAGACATCTATAACACAGTTCTAAGCGCTAACCAGGCCGTGATTGATGCGACAAAGGCCGGTATGACTTATGGCGACTATGATAAAACAGCGCGTGATGTGATTGACTCGGCAGGATTTGGGGCGCAATTTAGCCATGGCATCGGGCACGGTCTAGGCCTTGATGTGCACGAGATGCCTTATTTTCCACGTGCGTCAGAAACGCATTTACAGGAAAATATGGTCATCACAGATGAGCCAGGGATTTATTTGGAAAATGTCGGTGGTGTTCGGATTGAGGATGATTTACTGGTGACTAAAGAAGGGGTTCAAGTCCTGACTTTGGCACCAAAAGAGCTGATTATTATATAAATTTGGCTAATTTGCCCTAAATATGATAAAATAGAAGAAATGCAAAATATGAAAGTGAGACTATAAAAAATGGTAGCAGCAAACGAACTTAAAGCGGGGATGACTTTTGAATCGGACGGCAAACTTTTGCGCGTCATGGAAGCCAGCCACCACAAACCAGGTAAAGGTAACACCATCATGCGTATGAAACTGCGTGACGTCCGTACGGGTTCAACTTTTGACACGTCTTACCGTCCTGAAGAAAAATTTGACCAAGCCATCATCGAAACGCATAACGCCCAATATCTTTACCAAATGGACGACACAGCTTTCTTTATGGACAACGAAACTTACGACCAATACGAAATTCCAGTTGCAAATGTTGAACATGAGCTGAAATTTATCCTTGAAAACGAAGAGGTGAAAATTCAATTCTTCGGGGACGAAGTCATTGGTGTACAAGTACCGTCAACTGTCATTTTAACCGTGACTGACACACAACCATCTATTAAAGGCGCAACTGTCACAGGTTCTGGTAAACCAGCAACGATGGAGACAGGTCTTGTTGTCAATGTCCCTGACTTTATCGAAGTGGGTCAAAAATTGGAAATCAATACTGAAACTAGCTCTTATTTGAAACGCGCATAAGCTGTTTTAGGAAAGGAAGATTATGACAGATACGATAACACAAGAAGAAACCTTGGGTGAAATTGTCATTGCACCTCAAGTTGTTGAAACAATTGTTGCGATTGCAGCAGCAAAAGTTGACGGCGTCTATAGCTTGCGTAACAAACGTTTTGCAGATCGCATTGGCAAAAAAGCGGATG
Organism: Pseudolactococcus insecticola; assembly: GCF_011170065.1. Lineage (GTDB taxonomy): Bacteria > Bacillota > Bacilli > Lactobacillales > Streptococcaceae > Pseudolactococcus > Pseudolactococcus insecticola. Next base: position 24,798 of record NZ_BLLH01000001.1, read on the forward strand.
GTCGCGGTGTTTATGTGCGCCAAGAAGATGACAAAGTCGCAGTTGACATCTATGTTTACCTGACTTATGGTGTGTCAGTGCCAAGTGTCGCAATGGCCATGCAGTCTGCTGTTAAAGACAGTGTCAAGGATATGAGCGATATTGCGATTGACGAGGTCAATATCCACGTCGCTGGTGTCGTACCTGAAAAGACACCAAAACCTGACTTCAAAGAACTCTTTGATGAGGATTTTCTAGATGTCGACTAAGCCATTAAGCCAGCACGAAATTCGAATTCGTGCGATTCAAGCACTTTATTTGCTTGAAGTGCAACCTGATGAAACTGTAGAGGATGCGATGACTTTCGCCCTCACAAATGACGATAGACTTGAGCTTGAAACAAGTGAGGTTTCAAGTCCTAAGCCAGTCAAAACAGCATCGAAAAAATCAAAAGCAATCCGAACATTCACCCCAGATGGTGACGGTGTCAAGATGACTGTTGAAAATGCTGAGCCAGAAGTAGCAAATCTACCCAAAGTACTGACAAATGATGTCCCTGAAATTCATAACTTCATTGACAACTTTGATGAAGTCAACCAAGAGGGGTTGTCATTTCTGATGTCCTTGGTCTATGGTGTGCGTGCCAAAAAAGCAGAGCTTGATCGTGAGCTTTCAACGCATTTGCAAACAGGTTGGTCAATGACACGCCTTGTACCTGTCAATCGTGTGATTTTACGACTTGGTGCTTTCGAGATTAAGCATGCAACGACACCACGTGTTGTGGCCATCAATGAAGCAATCGAACTTGCAAAATCATTTAACGATGAGAAAGACGCCAAGTTTATTAACGCGGTTCTGTCCAAGGTTACTGAGCCAGAAATTGATTGAATTATAAAAAAACAGGCTTTCCATTATTGGAAAGCCTGTTTTTAGTTTCTAGAGCTGCTAGGACGCGACGCTGAGCTAGCTGATGTGCTGCTTGATGTCGTATCGCTAGCGTTTGGCACATCAGAGCTTGGTGTTGTTGCAACATTGAGTTCTAAGGTATCCCCATTTGCCACGGCTGAGATGATACTGCCAGCAGCAACAGATGTCGTACTTGTAAAGTCTATTTTGCAAGTAATGCCAAGGTTGCGCAAGGTGGTAATCGCACTTGTTGCGCTAGTGCCAACAAGGGTTTTCGGATCAATCTGATCAATGGCCCTCTGGTAAGACTGCGGTGCTGCCATGACGAGGGTGATATAACTATCTGGAAAGAAGACTGTGGTACCAGTAGCAATGCTCTGATCACTGACGTTTGATGTCTTGACACCGCTATATGTGATGTGGTCGCTTGCCATGCCAAGTGCAGTTAATTTTGCGACAGCGTCGTTATAACTAAGACCTGTTAGAGATGGCATTTCACCCGTTTTTACAACTGAGCCACTAGAGACGACAAAACGTAAGTCGCTGGGTTCTTTGACGTGATACTCAGTGTGTTGATCAGGCTTTTGTGAGATGATAAAACCAGCAGCAATGGTCGTTGAGTTCTCATAAGTAATCGTGATATGCTCAGCAGTTACGCCTTCTGCAATTAAGCTATCACGCGAGTCTGAAAAGGGTTTATTGACCCAGTCGCCGATAGCAAACACATCACGCCCGTCACTGATTTCAAGCGTTAAGACGTCATCATGCGGGTTGAAATTTTTCTTAGTTGTGGTATTGATCACATTACCAACTTTTTTGCTTGAATAGACGCGTTTGAGCTTAATATTTTTGTCGGTTAGTTTGAAATCTTCGCGTAATTGTGTCAAGGCGTCGTTTTCCGATTTTCCTTTGAGATTTGGGATATCGATACCCTGAAATTCGCTGATAAAAATCTTAATGGTCCCGAGATTTTTGGCAAGTGAGCCAGAATCTGGATCCGTTCTGAGTGCGATGTTGGATTTGCCAGCGTACTGAGTCTGATCATAGGTGATTTTCTTAAAACCAAGTTTGACGAGTTTATTGGTTGCATCTGCCTTGCTCAATCCTTTGACGTCAGGGACGATGAGAGATTTTGAGCTATCAAAAAAGATGAAGACAGCTGTGATAACACCAGTTAAGATTGCAATGCCGATAAATAGTGCCATGCGCCCAAAACCATGCCAGATTTTGTGGACAGTTGCCTTGAGAGATGATGTGGATTTTTGATCTGTACTTTTTGCCATATTATCATTATAAATGAAAATATGGCATTTGCCAACGATTATCTAAGTTAATTTTCAGAGTGATGGTCGTGTTCGTGGGTATTTTCATCGATTTCGATGGCTGAAAAGGCGACTTGGTGATGCGCCAAAATCTGCCGTGCTACTATTTTCGCATGTGCTTGATCAGAAGTTAGGATTGTCATGTGGAGCATGGCTGCGTGTTTCTCACCATCAATGGACCAGATGCAAAGCTCGGTCATGGCACCAATCTCAGGCTGCGCTTCAAGCTCAGCTAAAAGTTGCACAGCATTTACGGTCTCGGGTGCAGCCTCCATTAGAATCCGCAGCGTGCCGATAAATTTTGGAATAGCCTGTGTTAAGATGAAAATCGAGATGGCAAGGGAGAGCAGGGGATCAAGCCAGTACCATGGTTTGAAGTGGATGACGACTGACACAAGTAAGACTGCAACCCAGCCTAATACATCTTCAAGCATATGTAAATTGAGTAGGCTCTCGTTTCGTGAGCTACCACGTGTCATGAGGTAGGCGCCAAAACTATTGGCTAAAATCGCAAAAATGGCTAAGAAAAACATACCTGAACTCTCAACAGGTGCCGGATGGATCAAGCGCGGGAACCCCTCGATGATGACAAGGATCGATCCTGTCAGTAAAATCACGCTGGTAATTAAAGCGCCAAGCAGGGAAAATCTTCGGTAACCTAAGGTATATGACTTGTCAGATTTTTTGCGGGATATTTTTTCAAAAAACCAGGCAAAACCGACTGCAATCGCGTCTCCTGTGTCATGAACGGCATCACTCATGATGGCAACTGAGCCAAACATGGCGCCAAAAATAAACTCTAAGGCGGCGAAAACGATGTTTAGGACGAAAACAATGGTAATCCGCTTACCTGCACCTTGTACGACAGAATCGCTAGATAGTACATGATGTGTATGGTGCTTATGATTTTGTATCATGAAGCTGAGTCCCTTCAAGTTCTTGTGCATGGCTAACGGATAAGGCTAGCAGTTGTAGGATGTGCTTGTCACCAATTTTGTAAATGATGGACCTGCCGGATCTGTCTTGCTTGACAAGCTGATGTGTGCGAAGAATGCTTAGCTGATGCGAGGTAGCTGACTGTTCAAGACCTAGTTTAAGTGAGATTTCAGAGACGTTATAAGGGGCGTCAGCCAGCAATAATAGGATCCTCAACCGTGATGGATTAGCTAGAATTTTGTGGATATGGACGATTTCTTGGACGAGATAGCGTTCATTATATGATGGTTTTGTCATATGAATAGTTTATCATATCTACTGTGAGTTGTAAAATAATTGAAAAAAGTGGGATGAATGACCATTATTCTCAAACTATTTGGTAAAATAGAGATATAAAACGTTTTCATAAATATAGAAAGAAGCTCATCATGACACAACCACTATTTCTCAAATCAGTTCTACAAGAAAAAATCTGGGGGGGCGATCACCTCAAATCATTTGGCTATGACCTGCCAAGTGGCAAAGTAGGCGAATACTGGGCGATTTCTGCGCATCCAAACGGTGTTTCAACTGTTGAAAATGGTGACTACGCTGGGCAAAAGTTGAATGATCTCTACCAAAACCATCGTGAGTTATTTGGTAACTCGAAAAAAGAAGTCTTTCCGTTACTAACCAAAATATTGGACGCAAACGACTGGCTGAGTGTGCAAGTTCACCCTGATGATACTTATGGTCTTGCAAATGAAGGCGAGCTTGGCAAAACAGAATGCTGGTATATTATCGCAGCAGAACCTGATGCTGAGATTATCTACGGTCACAATGCCAAGGATAAGTCTGAATTGCGCAGCATGATTGAGTCTGGTGACTGGGACCATTTGCTGAGCAAAGTCAAGGTCAAGGCTGGCGACTTTTTCTACGTGCCAAGTGGTACCATGCATGCGATTGGTAAAGGCATCTTGATTCTTGAGACGCAACAATCTTCTGATACGACATATCGTGTCTATGACTTTGATCGCAAAGATGACACAGGTAATTTGCGTGAGCTTCATATTGAAAAATCAATCGACGTTTTGAACTTTGGCGCACCTGCAAATACTGTGCCAGTGGTGACGCAGGCAGATAATCTCGTCAGAACGACATTTGTCTCAAACGACTTCTTTACAGTTGAAAAATGGGAAATTTCAGGCCTTGTCAATTTTGACAAAACTGCACCTTATACATTGTGCTCAGTACTTGACGGTTCAGGCGTCTTGCGTGTTTCAGGTACAGATTACCCTGTTAAAAAAGGCGACCATTTCATTTTGACGAGTGACATTTCATCTTGGTCGTTTGATGGCGCTCTCACTATCATTGCAAGCCACGACGGCGAAAAACTCGTTTAATATGGCAGAAATCACCTACAATTCGTGGTCTGACGCCTATAAAAACCCTTTTGGTGCTGTTATTTTAGGCACGCCAATTGATTTTCACATTGACATCAAAACAGATAATCAGATCGACGTCAAACTTGTTACCCAGTTTGAAAATGGATTCAAATCGTATGAAAATATGACGCGAATTTCAGAACATAGTTATCATCTTCGCCCTGAAAATCTAACAGAAATCGGATTTTATAAATACTATTTTCAGATTATCGAACGTGATCAGCTGCATGAGTACCATTATTTTTATGGTGCCAGTCAGATTGGCGGAGGGATTGGGACGACTTATGCGGATGAAAATAGTGTGGTGCCTTATACGCAGACACTTTTTCTGAAAGCTGAACAGGCGCCGAATTGGTACCGGGATGCGATTTTTTATCAGATTTTTCCAGATTCTTTTGCACGGAATGACCTGATAAACAATCAAAAATCCGATATTTTCTTCTATGGTAAGGAAACAGATAGCCCTTACTACATCAAAGAGCCAAACGGCGATATTACCCGCTGGACCTTTTATGGCGGGAATTTGGCAGGCATCATTGATAAGATTCCCTATCTAAAAAGTCTGGGCGTGACGGCGCTTTATCTGAACCCAATTTTTGAGGCGCGCTCGTCGCATCGTTATGATACAAGCGACTATCACAAGATTGATTCGCTTCTTGGCACGACTGAAGATTTTGAACGGCTGGTCAAAACCCTGCACGCACACGAGATGCACATCGTGCTAGACGGCGTTTTTTCTCATGTTGGGCGCAACTCGGTTTATTTTGACTTTGATGGTAAAAATGGTGGCAATGGTGCTTATCAGAGCAGGCAGTCGCCATATATTGACTGGTTTAGCTTTGATAATTATCCTGAGTCCTACAAATCTTGGTGGGGAATCAAGGATCTGCCCACGATTGACAAACATCAAAAAAGCTATCAGGACTTTATCTATGGTAAGTCTGACAGCGTGCTTAGCAAATGGAACAGTTTTGGTGTTGACGGCTGGCGTCTTGACGTGGCTGATGAGCTGCCAGATGATTTTATCAAAGGCATCAGAGCAACTCTATCGCAAGAGCCTGATAAAGTGCTGATTGGTGAAGTGTGGGAAGATGCGTCGCGCAAAATCGCCTATGACCAGTACCGTAAGTACATCTACGGTGACGCTCTACATGCAACCATGAACTATCCGTTTCGTGATCTGATATTGGGACTTCTGACGGGTGCTATGACGCCTGAAACGGCTGCAGGCAAGCTCATGCAGCTTTATGAAAACTATCCGACTGACATCTTTCTCAATAACTTTAATAACATCGGCACGCACGATACGGAGCGCATTTTGACCATGCTAGGTGGCAATACGGCAAAGTTAAACCTTGCTGTCGGGCTTCTGATGACGTTACCTGGCGTACCTGTCATTTACTACGGTGATGAGGCTGGACTGACAGGGCACAAAGATCCTGAAAATCGAGCATTTTTCCCGTGGGAGTCGATCAATCCTGTCAGTCATCAGATTTATAAAAATTGGATTGCAATCAGAAAATCTGCCCCAATTCTTGCGACGGGAGACTTATCAGTCTTTTACTCTGACCAATTTTTCGGATTTGTCAGAAGTGATGGGGCAGCATCACAATCAAGTGCAACCTTTGTTTTTAACCTGTCAGATCAAGGTGGTATGGTAGATCCTGAAAAACTAACATTTTTAACAAAATCAATTGATTTTGTGCCATTTTTTCTTGCTGCTTTTGAAAGTAGCTATAAAATAAAATAACATAAAAATAGTTGCCGATTCTGGCGACTTTTTTTGTAAACCGTTTTCATTTTTGATTGTCAAAGTTATCCTTTTGTGGTAAAATGAAGTATAAATGATTATAAAATAACAAGAAAGGTGATTGGTATGGACCAAAAAATAACTGAATCAGACTCTAAATCTGAAGCGTTGAGAACATTCACCACAGGGGAAAATTTCCATGCACAACATTATCTAGGCTGTCACAAGACAGAAATTGGTTATGTATTTCGAGTCTGGGCACCACATGCAAAGGCCGTTGCGTTGATTGGGGACATGACTCAGTGGCGTAAAAAGCCAATCCCAATGACACGGCAAAATCACCTACTTTCAAGTGATGCTGGCGTCTGGGAAGTGACGCTTTCGGATGATCAGGTTAAGAACGGTCAATTTTACAAATATCTAGTGACACGCGCATCTGGTCAGGTCATTGAAAAACTTGATCCCTATGCCATCCGCTTTGGTGCACGACCTGATACGGCTGCACAGATTTATGAGGTTAAACCCAAAAAATGGCAAGATCAGGCATTTTTGAAAAAACGACGTGAGACCGATATGTTCACAAGTCCGCTCAACATTTACGAAGTGCATGCAAGCTCGTGGAAACGCCATGATGACGGTCGTTTATACACGTTTTCAGATCTGAAAACGGAGCTGATCAGTTATGTCAAGGCGCTCGGCTACACGCATATCGAGTTTATGCCACTCATGACGCATCCGCTTGGTATGAGTTGGGGCTATCAGCTGACGGGTTACTTTGCGCTGGAGCACACTTATGGGACGCCTGAAGCATTTCAGGACTTTGTTGAGGCAGCGCATCTGGCTGGGATTGGCGTCATTGTCGACTGGGTGCCTGGGCATTTTTCGCAAAATGATGATGCGCTCGCCTACTATGATGGCACGCCAACTTATGAGTATCAAGATCAGAACCGGGCGCGCAATGTCGGCTGGCAGGCGATAAATTTTGACCTGTCAAAACCGCAAGTCCAGTCGTTTTTGATCTCATCACTCAAGTTTTGGATTGACTTTTATCATATTGATGGTGTGCGTATTGACGCCGTATCAAACATGCTCTATCTGGACTATGATCAAGGTCCATGGACGCCAAATTCTGACGGATCAAATATTAACCACGATGGCATTGCTTTCTTTAAAAAGCTTAACAGTGTTATCAAACTCGCACATCCGGATGTTATCATGGCGGCAGAAGAAGCCAGCTCTCAGACGAAAATCACAGGCATGCTTGAAATGGGTGGCCTTGGCTTTGATTTCAAATGGAACATGGGTTGGATGAATGACGTCCTCAAGTTTTATGAGATGGATCCGCTTTATCGGGGTGAGCATTTTCACTTGTTGACTTTTAGTTTCATGTATATGATGGATGAGCATTTTATCTTGCCGTTTTCGCATGATGAGGTGGTTCATGGTAAAAAGTCGCTCATGCACAAGATGTGGGGCAATCGCACACGACAATTCTCAGGTTTACGCAATCTCCTTGCTTATCAGATGTGCCATCCAGGTAAAAACTTGCTGTTTATGGGGCAAGAATTTGGGCAATTTTTGGAATGGAAATACGATTGGCAGCTGGAGTGGTCAGAGTCTGACGAGATGAATGATGAGATGCTTGTTTTCACACAGACGCTTGGTAAGTTCTATCAGAGTAGAGCAGAACTTTTTGAGTTGGACCATGACTATGGCGGATTTGAAGTGATTGATGCGGACAATACAGCTGAAAGTGTGCTGAGTTTCGTCAGAAAAGACAAGGCGGGCAATCAACTCATCTGCGTCTTCAATATGTCAGCAGTTGAACGGTCAAACTTTACCATTGGCGTGCCGCGTGCAGGAACCTATAAAGAAGTGCTAAATACTGAATTAGCAAGCTTTGGCGGCACTTGGAAGACGCATAATCCTGATACGACAACACAAAAAGCAGACTGGAAAAATTATGTAGATATATTGACATTTACCCTACCTGCTTTAGGTTGTGTCATCTGGCAAGCTGAAACGCAAGAGAAAACAGCACATATTGCTGAAGTTAAAACAGTTATTGATCGCTCAATAGAGTTGAAAATAGCTGGACATTAGAAAATAGAATTTAACTATAGATTAGAAAGAGGAAAAAGGATGAAAGAAGAAATGCTTGCGCTGATTTTGGCTGGTGGTCAAGGGACGCGTCTTGGTGCTCTGACGTCAACTATCGCAAAACCAGCAGTACAATTTGGTGGCCGTTATCGGATTATCGACTTCGCCTTATCAAACTGTGCTAATTCTGGTATCAAAAATGTTGGTGTTATCACGCAATATCAGCCACTTGAGCTCAATGCACATGTTGGAAATGGTGCAGCTTGGGGACTTGATGGGATTGATAGCGGCGTTGCGATTTTGCAACCTTACTCAGCAACAGAAGGTAACAAGTGGTTTGAGGGGACGAGCCATGCGATTTACCAAAATATCGCCTACATTGACAAGGTGGACCCAGAGTATGTGCTGATTTTGTCGGGAGACCATATCTACAAGATGGACTATGACAAGATGCTGCAAGATCACAAGGACACGCAGGCCAGTCTGACGGTAGCTGTCATGGACGTGCCGCTTGAAGAGGCGAGCCGCTTTGGTATCATGAACACAGATATCTCAAATCGCATCGTCGAGTTTGAGGAAAAGCCTGAAAATCCAAAATCGACCAAGGCTTCTATGGGGATTTATATCTTCAACTGGAAGGAGTTGCGCCAAATTTTGGCAAATGGCGAGAAGAACCAAGTGGACATGACTGACTTTGGTAAAAATGTTATCCCGACCTATTTAGACGCTGGTGAACGCGTGTATGCCTATGAATTTTCAGGATATTGGAAAGACGTTGGCACGATTGAATCGCTCCATGAAGCAAATATGTCCTATATCTCACCCAATAATGAACTAGATAGCCGTGATCGAAGCTGGAAGATTTACTCACGCAATCATATTGCACCGCCGAACTTTATCAGTGAGACTGCGAGAGTACGTGATGCGCTAGTTGTTGACGGGGCGAGTGTTGCGGGTAATGTGCGCCATTCGATTATCTCCACAAATGTTCAGGTCCATGAAAATGCTGAAATTGAAAATTCATTTATCATGACAGACTGCGTCATTGAGTCAGGGGCTGTGGTTAGAAATGCGATTATTGGCGAAGGTAGTCGCATCGGTGAAAATGTTGAAATTATCGGCAGTGAAAAAGAAATCGCAGTCGTAGGTTACCATGAAACAGTGGGGGTTGAAGATGAAGACAGGTAAATATTGCGCAATCTTGGGAAATGCGCTTGGCACACATAACTTGGACCAGCTGGTCAATTCACGACCGCTTGCAACGCTGCCATTTGACGGCAAATATCGGTTGATTGATTTTCAGCTATCAAACCTAGTCAATGCTGGCGTGACAAATATCTACGGCATTTTTTCACAAAAAAATGTGCCATCTGTACTGGATCATATCCGGACAGGGCGTGAGTGGGGGTTAAATACCTTGCTCAACCATTTCTTTGTCGGCTTTTATAGCAATGAAGACGGTAAACAGACGGTTTGTGACAGTACTTATTATACGCAACTGTTGACGTTTTTACGCCGTTCACACAGTCAGTACACGATTTTCTCAACGGCGGATATCTTGTGTAATATCAACCTTGAGCAACTCATTCATGTTCACGAGGTCAACAAAAGAACCATGAGTGTGGTCTATAAAAAAATGCCAAAAGATCAGATGAGTGTGGTCAATAGCGTGATTAAACTAGATGAGACAGACACTGTGTCTGAGGTCAAAGACTACGATGAAAGTAAACACCAAGAGGGCGATCTTGTATCGATGTCAGCGGGTATTTATATCATCAACACAGACTTTTTGATCCGCATGATGGAAGTAGAGCAGCATGTTGAGGCGCCACGAAAACTGCGCTATCTTTTGCGTGATAAGCTGGTAGAACTTGGGGCGCTTGGCTATGAGTACACGGGCTATATGAAAAATATCCACGATGTCAAATCATACTTTGAAGCTAATATGGATATGCTTGACCCCAAGAAATTCACGTCTTTACTGCATGCAACGCAAAAAGTTTATACAAAAATTAAAAATGAAGAAGCGACATATTTTTCAGAGTCATCAGAAATTTTCAACTCACAGTTTGCCTCAGGATCTGTCATTGAAGGACGTGTAACTAATTCAATCGTGTCACGTCGTTGTGAGATTGAAAAAAGTGCTGAAATCACAGATACGATTCTCTTTCCACATGTCCAAATAGGTAGCGGTGCGAAAATCAAGCACGCCATTTTAGACAAGGAAGTCGTGATTGCACCAGGTGTGACTATCGAAGGGTCAAGCGAGTTTCCGATTATTATCGAAAAATATGGTCATGTGACAGAGGATGTGAAGCTATGAAGATTTTACTTGCAGCGGCTGAAGGAGCACCGTTTATCAAAACTGGCGGGCTTGGCGATGTAGTAGGGGCGCTACCAAAGTCGCTCAATCATGCAGCAGATGCTGATGTGCGCGTGATTTTGCCGTATTATAAAAAAATTGCTGAGAAATTTTCAGACAAAATTGAGGATGTTTTCTGGACATTTGTCGATGTGGGGTGGCGCCATCAGTATGTTGGCGTTAAAAAAATCACGCAGGATAAAACAACCGTTTATTTTATCGACAATGATTATTATTTTGGGAGTCGTGATGAGGTTTATGGCTATGACGATGATGGTGAGCGGTTCGCCTATTTTCAGCTTGCGATTTTAGAGGTTCTTGAACGCTTGGACTTTGTGCCGGATGTTTTACACGCAAACGACTATCACACAGCGCTTTTGCCGTTTCTGCTTAAGGAGAAATACAGCTGGATTCAAGCGTTTGATAACGTTCACACGGTGCTTACCATTCATAACATCGAGTTTCAAGGTCAATATGATCCGGTGATTTTATCGGATTTGCTGGGTATGGGCGATGAGCGTTATCGTGATGGGACTGTTCGGATGGCTGATTGTTTTAATTGGCTAAAAACAGGTATTCTCTATGCAGATCGTGTGACAACAGTCTCACCAAGCTATGCAGGTGAGATTCAGACACCAGCATTTGGCAAGGGACTTGATGGCATCTTGCGTATGGTATCAGGCAAACTTTCAGGTTTTATCAACGGCATTGACACAGCACTTTATGATCCAAAGACTGATGCGGCTTTGCAGACGCACTTTGACGTGCAAAACCTCGCAGGTAAGGCTGAAAATAAGAAACAGCTACAAGAACGACTGGGCTTGCCTGTCAGAGCTGATGTACCTGTGATCGGGATCGTGAGTAGACTGACTTACCAAAAAGGGTTTAACTTAGTGGTGGATGAGATGTGCTATTTGCTAGAACAAGATGTGCAGGTTGTGCTTTTGGGCACGGGAGATCCGCGTTTTGAACATGATTTTGCTTATTTTGCAAACACCTATCCAGATAAGATTTCAGCGAATATCACCTTTAATTTGGGACTTGCCCAGCTGATCTATGCGGGATCTGACTTCTTTCTCATGCCATCTGCCTTTGAACCATGCGGTTTATCGCAAATGATGAGCATGCGCTATGGGACATTGCCAATTGTCCACGAAGTAGGAGGGCTTAGAGATACTGTTCAGGCTTATAATCAATATGATGGGACAGGAACAGGTTTTAGTTTTGCTGACTTCACAGGGTATCAGATGATGCAGACTTTGCGCCGTGCCATCGACATTTATCGGGACAAACCTGAGGTCTTTAAGCAACTGCAAAAACAAGCGATGACAGCTGATTTTTCATGGGATACAGCTAGTCAGCCTTATCTGAGCCTTTACCGGGATATGTTAGACTAAGAAAGTACAAGACAAGGAGATAGACGTGGCAACTGACATCAATAAAGCACAATTTATCAAGGATTTTAAAGACCAACTCTATGAGGATTTCATGGTCAAAAATAGCGATGCAACGGCTGAAGAACAGTTTGTTGCGCTTGCAAAGGTCATCAAAAACTATGTGAGGCCAGACTGGTTTCGGCAAAAAAATGGCATCGTGGCTGACAAAAAAAAGACGGCATATTATTTTTCAATCGAGTTTTTGCCGGGGAAAATGTTACAGACCAACTTACTTAATCTAGGGATTTATCGCATGGTTGAGGCGGCACTCGCTGAAAATGGTGTTGCGCTAAACGACTTAGTTGCTGCTGAACGCGATATGGCGCTTGGCAATGGCGGTCTAGGACGCTTGGCGGCTTGTTTCATGGACAGTCTTGCAACGATTGGTGCACCAGGTTTTGGCAATGGTATCCGCTATAAATACGGTCTTTTCAAGCAAAAGATTGTCAACGGCTATCAAGTTGAGTTGCCTGACGCCTGGCTTTCATCAGAAGGCAATGTCTGGGAAACTAAAAAGCCGCATTCGGCAGTTGATGTTAAAATCTATGGCAATGTTTATCTGGAACCGCATGACGGAGGTGTCTTAAAGCCTGTTTATGAAAATGTCAAAACGCTCCATGCGGTGCCTTACGACATGCCACAGATTGGTTTTCAAAACGGTGTGGTCAATAATCTGCGTCTTTGGGACGTTGAAATTCCTGAAAAATATGAGCTGGATTATCCGACACTTGCTGATCGCAGACGTGTAGAGGATATCACAAGCGTGCTCTATCCTGATGATTCGTCACGTGAGGGGCAATCTCTGCGCTTGATTCAGGAATATTTTATGGTGTCGGCTGGCCTTCAAACTATCGTCAAGTCCTATGCGAAAATGGGATTGCCGATGACCGCCATCCAAGAAAAAGTTGCGGTACATATCAATGACACGCATCCAGCCATGGCGGTGCCTGAACTCATGCGAATCCTCATGGATGACTACGGTGTCAAGTGGTCTGACGCCTGGACGTCGACGATCGCGGTCATGAGTTATACCAACCACACGGTCTTGTCAGAAGCGCTTGAAAAATGGGATGCCGCACTTTTCAAAGAAATTGTGCCACGGATTCATCAGATTGTAGGCGAGATTGACCGTCAGTTTGTCGCAAAATGGGCAAGCAAGGTTGATGCCTGTGTCGTTGATAACACGCGCATCATCAGAAATGGTCAGATTCATATGGCCAATCTCGCCATTATCGGCGGGCATTCGGTCAATGGGGTTGCAAAACTCCATACTGAGCTTTTGATAGAAGATGTTCTCAAAGATTTTTACACCATTTTCCCTGAAAAGTTCAATAATAAAACAAACGGTATCGTGCCACGTCGCTGGAGCCAAATTGCCAATCCCAAACTGTCAAATTTAATAGATGATTTGATTGGTAAAGGTTGGCGCCGTGACATCCACGAGCTGAAAAAACTGGAAAATCTGACGTCTGATACAGCCGTATTGGCGCAGCTTGATCTGGTCAAAACGGCTAATAAACAGCGGCTAGCTGACTATGCCAAAAAGATGCTTGGGATTGAATTACCAGTTAATGCGATTTTTGATGTACAGGTCAAACGTCTCCATGCCTATAAACGTCAGCTGCTAAATGTTATGCACATCATCAAACTCTATCAGGACTTGAAAGCAAATTCTGAGCTTGAGCTGACACCGCGCGTGTTCATCTTTGGTGCCAAGGCTGCGCCAGGCTACCATTTTGCAAAGTCTGTCATCAAAATCATCAATGAACTCGCAGCACTTGTCAACAATGACGCAGAAATCGGCGATAAGCTGAAAGTCGTATTCTTAGAAAACTACAACGTCAGTCTGGCTGAGCTCATCATTCCTGCAGCGGATGTGTCAGAGCAGATTTCAACAGCAGGCAAGGAAGCAAGTGGTACGTCAAATATGAAATTCATGATGAACGGTGCGCTAACACTTGCGACGCTTGATGGCGCAAATATCGAAATCAAGGATGCCGTGGGCGAGGATAACATCATCATTTTTGGCATGGATAAAAATGCCGTCTATGATCACTACCAAAAGCACGACTATAACGCCCGCGCGATTTATGATAATAATCCAGAAATCAAGCGTGTTGTTGATGCATTTGTCGACGGTACTATTCCTAACATTCACTATGAAGGCCATGAAATCTGGGATGCGCTCGTGTCTTACAATGACGAGTATTTCTTACTTGAGGACTTTGACGATTATGTTAAAAAACAAGCAGAACTTGCGACGCTTTATGCCAATGACAAGCAGACTTGGCAGCAAAAAGCCTTGATCAATATCGCAAACTCAGAACGCTTTTCAAGTGATGATACGATCGAACTCTATGCCAAAGAGATTTGGGAGATAAATTAAGCCACAAAAACGTTCTGACGGCTGTCGTCAGAACGTTTTTTCTTTATTTTCGCTGCTTACCAGCATTACGATTTTTTGGATTGTTTGATTTTTTTGGTTGTGTAAAGCTGCTTTGGATATTTGCAACGTCTTTTGGTGTGACGTCTTTTAAGCCGGCTGTTTTGACAACGGGTGGATTTTCTTCAAATTCTTTGTCGATTCTCGCACGCAAATGAGGTTTGATGATGAAGGTCACGATGACTTGTTGGATGACACCAAAGATACCACCGATAACCCAGTAAAGCGTGACCCCAGCAGGTGAGCTAAATGAGAAGAAGATGATCATCAAAGGACTCATGAACATCATCGTTCTCATCTGTTTCTTTTGTTCTTCGTCAATGCCGATTGTTGACAAGAAACTTTGCAAGAAGTAGAAGACACCTGCGATAATCGTCAGAACAAGACTAGATTTGCCAAGGTCAATGCCAAGGAAAGTCGCTGTTGAGATGCCCTGCGTATAGCGTGCAGCATAGAACAAAGCTGAGAAAAATGGCATCTGAATCAAAAGTGGCAGACAGCCCATCGAGCTTAGCATATTGACGCCGTTTTCTTTTTGCGCCGCCATCAACTCGGCTTGCGCCGCCATTTTTTCTTCGTTACTTGTGGCATTTTTGAGTTTGTCTTGGATAGGTTGCAAAACAGGTTTGAGATAGCGCATTTTTTCTTGCATGTAGCTTGATTTGTAAGCTTGATTGAGGCCAAGCGGTAAAATCACCAGACGGACAATAACGGTCACAAGAATGATGGCTAAGCCAAATCCGAAGCCAAGATTATGAGCAAAAAACTCAACAGCAGAGCTCATGGGTTTGACGAGAATGTTGTAAACCAAGCCTTCGCCAGTCGGCTTACCATTTTTTGTTTTGACACAGCCTGTCAAAAAGAGAAGTGCAGTCAGCATGAATCCTGACAAGAACAGTCGTTTGGTCGTTTTTTTCAATGTTAGTCCTATTTTCTATTGAGATACTTTTATCTTAAAGCTATCTTCTATTTTACCATAAAAAAAACAAGATTTTCAATAAGTCTCAAGACTGAAATCTTGTTTTTTTATAATCGTTAGCTTATTTGATAAATTCTTGGATCTCTGTTTCGAAATTTACAAGCTTTTCGTCAGAAGCATCGCTTGTTTCGGCGACAGCAGCCAGGTAGAACTTGATTTTTGGCTCTGTACCAGAAGGACGAACGGCGATCCATGATCCATCTGCTAAGTGATATTTCAAAACATTTGACGGAGGTGTTGTCATTTTTGTGACCGTACCCGCAGCATCAGTTGCAGTATTTTCAAGGAAATCTTCTGTCAGAACAACAGCGACACCGTTAAAAGCAGTCGGTGTGTTCTGACGGAATTTATCCATGACAGCCTTGATTTGTGCTGCACCGTCAATGCCTTCGAGCGTGACAGAAATCGTGTTTTCTTTATAATAACCGTACTCGGCATAGATGTCTTGGATGCCATCGTAGAGTGTTTTGCCTTGAGATTTGTAGTAGGCTGCCACTTCACAAATGAGTAGCAAGGCTTGAATGGCATCTTTATCACGAACAAAGGGTTTGATAAGGTAACCAAAAGATTCCTCAAAGCCCATCATGTAGGTCTGTGAACCTGTTTCTTCAAACTCTTGGATCTGTTCAGCAATGAACTTGAAGCCAGTCAAGACGTTAATCATCTTGACGCCGTAAGATTTTGTGATCGCAGTTACAAGTTCAGTTGATACGATTGATTTGACAACGGCAGCATTTTCAGGCAGTGTGCCTGCAGTTTTGTGCGCTTCTAGGATATATTTGGCAAGTACGGCACCGATTTGGTTACCTGAAAGTGGTTGATAATCGCCACTTGGCAGGCGAACTTCAACACCAATCCGGTCAGCATCTGGGTCAGTTGCGACAAGCATATCAGCGTCGACTTTTCGCCCAAGTTTTTCAGAGTACTCAAAGGCTGCTTGATTCTCTGGATTTGGTGATTTGAGCGTTGGAAAATCACCGTCAGGAATGGCTTGTTCTTCGACAACGGCGATTTTCTCAAAACCAGCCTGTGCTAAAGTTTTACGACCAAGCATCTCGCCTGTACCATGAAGTGGCGTAAAGACAATATTGAGGTTTTTACCAAAATCATCGATGATTTTTTGGTTAATGGTAACAGACTTAACGTTTTCCAGATATTTTTGGTCAATCTCATCACCGATAACAGTAATCAGTTCGCTATCTTCATCAGCAAGTGCAATGGTAAAGATGTTGTCAATCTCATTGATAAAGGCTGTCAATTGATCCGCATCTTCAGGCGGCATTTGTCCGCCATCTTCGCCATAAACCTTGTAACCGTTGTAGGCAGCAGGGTTGTGAGACGCTGTGATCATAACACCAGTCAAAGTACCAAGCTCACGAATGGCAAATGAGAGCTCAGGCGTCGGACGTAGCGACTCGAAAACGTAAGACGGGATGTCATGCAAGGCTAAAACGCGCGCCGCATCAAAGGCAAACTCGCGTGAAAAATGGCGTGAGTCGTAGGCAATGGCAACGCCACGTTTTTTAGCATCGCCCTTGGTATCCATTAGGCGTGCAAGACCTTCAGTCGTTTCGCGCGCAGTGTAGATATTCATGCGATTAGTACCTGCACCGATCAAGCCACGTTGACCAGCCGTCCCAAAAGCAAGCGACGTATAAAAAGCATCTTCTTTTATGTGCTCGTCCATGGCATTTAGCTCGTTTTTGAGGTAATCAGGTAATTCCGAAAAATCAGCCCATTTTTGAAAATTTTCTTGATAAGACATTAAAGTCTCCTTTCGATTTGTAAGCAGTTACACTATACTTCTATTTTAACAAAAAAAAACGTGAATTTCACGTTTTAACGGAGCAAATAAGGTTAATTTTTAACTTTTTTTCAGTTTGAGTAAAATTGGTACAATCGCTGCAGTTAATATAGCAGCAGCAATCGCCTCAGCAATTGAATTTGTCGCAATAATAGTAGCAATCAAGGCTTTAAATGTCATATTCAGCTGATTGTTAAATAACAAGAAAGCTGATTCCAAAACGAGTACTGTATTTGTCGCTGAGCCAAGAAAGCCAGCTAGACCAGCACCAAAACGATTTTTAGCCAATTTATAGATGAAAAACGGCAGAATGCCAACTAAAATACGAGGCACAAAGGCGACAAAAAGTGACCAGCCGTTCCCATTTGGTGCAAAAGGTGAGAATAAAAATGATGTTGGAATCGGTGCAATGGTCGAGTTGAGCATGGAGATCAGGCCCATGACAAATCCGAGAAAGGCACCTTTTCGCCAGCCAAGCACGATTGAGCCAATGATGACGGGGACGTGGAGCAGTGTGGGCTGTATCGGAAACGGCCAGAAGGTGTAAACTATTTTTGATAGTAGATGCACGACTATCATAATGGCGATAAAAATACTAAGAATAGCGATATCTGAGGCTTTAGAAGTTTTTTTTGATTGCGTCATTTTTTTGAGTTAGATGCGTGTTGCAAAGATGCGAACACACACCCAGTCCTTTCTGTCAAACATGGTAAGATGAAAATAGTTATCACGATTATACCATAAAAGTGGTCGTGTCACTAGTTTTTAGTCTGCGTTTTGAGTCAGTTTCGAGTTAGTCTACGATACCGACAATTTTTTGAACACTCTGGACAATGTCTGAAACATCAGCCAAGGCACCCTTGCCACGGTCGCCACAGGCAAGTAGTGCGACTTTGGGTGCGATTTCTATAAAGCCGATGTCTGTCAGAGTTTGGATATTTTTTTGAGTTAAAGGATTTTCATACATATTGGTATTCATGGCTGGTGCGATCATTTTTTTGACACCTTGGGGAAGCGCAAGTGCAACAGATGTGATGATGTCATCAGCATGACCTTGTGCTAGGCGCGCAAGTGTGTCCGCTGAAGCAGGTGCCACCAGAAAAAGCTCGGTATTTTTTGCTAGGTCAATGTGGTTGACCACATCAGCGCGATCCTCAGCCATGATAGATGTATGGACTGGGCGCTTAGAGAGCACTTGCAAAGTGAGTGGCGTGATAAATGCCTGCGCAGCATCTGTCATCAAAACGGTGACTTCGTGGCCAAGTTTACCGAGTGCTGATGTGATGTCAGCGGCTTTGTAGGCTGAGATACTACCTGTTACGGCCAGAGTGATTTTTGTCATAAGTTTCCTCGCTTTTTGCAACAATTAAGGCTGCAATTTCATCTTTGGTGTGACTTTCTTCTATAACAAAACCACTATTGGATTGACTCACTAAAAAAGCGTGGTGCTGACTCGCATTGATTTCAGTTAAGTCATTTGCCAGGATAAAGTCGGCTTTGTTTTTGGTCAATGACTGACTTGCGACATCGACTAGCTTTTCTTTTGAAACGTCAACCAGTAACTTGAAACCGAATAAAATAACGTTCGGGTTAATCACTTTTATAGTAGAAATGACCTTTGGCGTCTTTTTCAAAAACATAACTTGATAGTCAGACTGAGATGAAATCTTACCAGCATCGTTTGTTTTCGCCAGAAATGAGTTGAGATCACCTGACGCAGCAACTGTATCAAAGTCAGTCATATAAGTCGGAGTATAGTCAGAAACCGCCATGCTATGCACCACGACATCTGACGTTGGTAACCACCTTGCCATGGCCGTGCTCAAGCTAGCCACGTCAGAAATGCGGATAATCGTAAGCGCTTTTTGCTCATCAGGAACAATTGCTTGCAAGCCTGCTAATAAAATAACCTCATGACCAGCCATTAAAAAACGTTCTGATAAGCGTTTTCCAAGACTGCCTGTGGCAAAATTTGTAATCCCGCGGACTTGATCAATGTTTTCAGTCGTCCCGCCAGATGTGATAAGAACGCGCATAATTCCCTTTCTAACCTGTTTTCGCTATTATAGCATAATATCATTGCGCTGTGAAATATCTTGTTTATTATTTTGTAATATACTTGTAATTGACATTATAAAATAACAAGTATATAATATAAATATAACGTAAAGAAAGGAAACAACAACTCATGGAAATCGGTGCTACTATCACATGCCAACCAATCTCATTCTCAGAAAAAATAACAGGAATTGTGAGAAAAAAATACGAGAATACTATTCTTGTTGAGGTAATTGGTTGTGAAGACGACGATAAACACGTCTTCATGGAACGCAATCGCTATGTTTTGGTCAAAGCAGAAGCTTAATCAAGACACATAACGCTGCAAAATAAGCGGCAACATAAGATTACACATAGCAACACAGGCTTTACAGCCAAGACCTGCGGCAGCAGGTGCACATCGTTTGATTTTTCAAGAAAACACCAGACACTCTACCAGAAAAATCTGTACATAGTAAAAACTGCCGGCACATAGCAATACAAATTTTCCCCAAAAATTTTAGACAAACAAAAAACGGACGCTTATCATGTAGCAGCCGTTTTTTTGTTTGATTGTAGCATTTTTTAGCTTAGTCTACTTTTTTGATTTCTCCTTGAGGGAAATAGGTGCCTTCTTTCATGTCATTGATAAAGACATGGATGGCAGATTTTGGCGCACCAGTATTTTTGATAACAACTTCAGTAATATCGCGTGCGAGTGCGATTTTTTGTTCGTCAGAACGTCCTTCAAATAAATCAACGTGTACAAATGGCATCGGTTAATCCTCTTTTCTATGGTCATATTTTCACATATTTTTGGAAAAATTTCAAGACATAAGTCGTTTTGGGGATACTTAGCCGAATAACCAGGACGCCTTATCAATCTCGTCAAAATATGGTAAAATAAAATGATAACAAAAGCGAAACAAGAAGTAGAGGCAAGTAAAGCTAAAATGGCACAATTATATTTCAAATATGGCACGATGAATAGCGGAAAATCTATCGAAATTTTAAAGGTGGCACATAACTATGAGGAGCAGGGGAAACCTGTTGTGATCATGACGAGCGCCATTGATAACCGGGATGAGATTGGCGTTGTGAGCAGCCGCATTGGCATGCGTGAAAAAGCGGTGCCGATAGATGACGAGTTTGATGTTTTTGGCTATGTGGCGCAGCTTGCGGCTAAACCCTACTGCATCTTGATAGATGAAGCGCAATTTCTCAGTAAAAAAAATATCTATGAGCTTGCTAGAGTTGTTGATGAGCTTGACGTGCCCGTCATGGCCTTTGGTCTTAAAAATGACTTTCAAAATGAGCTTTTTGAAGGCAGTAAATACTTGTTATTATTAGCCGATAAAATCGAAGAAATCAAGACAATTTGCTGGTTTTGTAGCAAGAAAGCAACTATGGTTCTACGCACTGAAAATGGCAAACCCGTCTATGAAGGCAGCCAGATCCAAATCGGAGGCAATGAGGCTTATCTGCCAGTTTGTCGCAAACATTGGCTAAAACCAGATTTAGAAAAAATGAAAAAATAAAGGAAAGAGATACTATGTTTGACCAACTACAAATTATGGCGGACCGCTATGAAGAACTTGGTGGGCTGCTCAGCGACCCTGATGTCGTAAGCGACACCAAGCGTTTTATGGCACTCTCAAAAGAAGAGGCTGGTTTACGTGAAACTGTTGCTGCCTACGAACGCTATGTCGAAGTGACAACAGGCATATCTGATGCCGAGGGAATGCTGTCTGACTCAAGTCTTGCTGCCGATGAAGCTGAGATGTTCAAAGAAGAACTCAAAGACTTGAAAAATGAAAAAAGTCAGTTAGAAGAGGCGATAAAGATACTGCTCTTGCCAAAAGATCCAAACGATGATAAAAATATCATCTTGGAAATCCGCGGTGCTGCAGGTGGCGATGAGGCAGCTTTATTTGCTGGAGATTTATTGAGTATGTATCAAAAGTACTCTGAAAATCAAGGGTGGAAGTTTGAGATTTTAGAGTCAAATGTCACAGAGATAGGCGGTATCAAAGAGGTGTCTGTCATGATTTCTGGAAACTCGGTCTATTCCAAGCTCAAGTACGAGAGTGGTGCTCATAGGGTACAACGTGTGCCAAAAACAGAGACGCAAGGGCGCGTGCATACCTCAACTGCAACTGTACTTGTCATGCCAGAAATCGAAGATTTCGACATCGACATTGACCCGAAAGACCTGCGTATCGACATCTATCATGCGTCTGGTGCGGGTGGGCAAAATGTCAACAAGGTTGCAACGGCCGTGCGGATTGTCCATGAACCGACGGGAATCAAAGTCGAGATGCAAGAGGAACGCAATCAACAGAAAAACCGCGATAAAGCCATGAAGATCATCAATGCGCGTGTTTATGACTATTTTGCGCAGATCGAGCAGGATAAAAACGATGAATTTCGCAAGTCAACGGTTGGGACGGGCGATCGTTCTGAGCGAATTCGGACCTATAATTTTCCGCAAAATCGTGTAACAGACCACAGAATTGGTCTGACGCTACAAAAACTTGACACGATTTTGTCAGGCAAGCTTGACGAAGTGATTGATGCGTTGATTTTATTTGATCAGACGCAAAAACTTGAGGATTTGAAACAGTGACAGCATTTTCTGATTGGTCAGAATCACGAGAAACAGTGGCGGACTTCCGAAAGACCTTACTTGATTGGTACGATGAAAGTGGACGTACGCACTTGCCTTGGCGAGAGAACACTGACGCTTATCATGTCTGGGTTAGTGAGATTATGCTACAACAAACTCAGGTTGAAACGGTAATTCCTTACTATGAGCGCTTTCTTTTCGCCTTGCCGACGGTTGCTGATCTTGCGGTGGCTGACGAAGAGCTGTTATTGAAACTCTGGTCGGGCCTAGGCTATTACTCGCGAGTGCGTAATATGCAAAAGGCAGCGCAGCAAGTCATGATAGACTTTTCAGGACAGTTTCCACGGACGGCAAAAGACCTGCAAAAATTAGCAGGGATTGGGCCTTATACAGCAGCAGCTATTGCCAGTATTTCCTTCCATGAAGTCGTGCCAGCACTTGATGGCAACATGTTTCGCGTGTTTTCACGGCTGCTTAAAATCACGGCAGATATTGCTTTGCCAAAGTCTCGTCAGATTTTTTATGACAAGATTGCCCCAATTGTGGATCCAGTACGGCCAGGTGATTTTAATCAGGCGATTATGGACTTGGGAACGTCTCTGATGGCTGCTAAAACAAAAACGACTGCCGAATCGCCATTTGCACGGTTTAATCTAAGTTTTAAAGACGGGACAGAGCTTGATTTTCCAGTTAAGTCTAAGAAAGTCAAGCAAGTGCAGAGGTTTTATGCAGCTTTGGTCTCAGAGTCAGATGATGGCGCTAGATTTGCCTACACGCAACGTCCGACGACTGGATTACTGGCGGATTTTTGGACGTTTCCCTTACTAGAATTCACGTCTTGGGATGACATTTATGAAGGTGTTGCAGCTATTTATCCGACGGCTCAGCAGCTGACGATAAAACCAGTCACACACATTTTTACGCACCAAAAATGGCAAATCATGCTAGTTAAGGTTGAGACGCATGGTAGTCATAAAAACTGGACGTATTTTTCAGATGAAGACTATGAAAAAATGCCCCAGACGACATTACAGGTAAAATTACAGGCAGCATTGAAAGAAAATCTATGACCTATTTACAAACTTTTCAGCAATATGAGCAAGAGCTCGCACGGCCAGAGGAGTTGCGCTATGTTTTTCGTTATGCGCGACATCTCAGCTACACCGACCTGATCATGATGCTAAACAGTGAGATAACGCCGGCAGATGCGGCTTTTTTGGCTGAGATTGCAAAGCGTCTGCTCGCCGATGAGCCTGCCCAGTATATTGTGGGCGAGACCGAATTTTACGGGCTTACTGTCAATGTTGATGCACGTGCTCTGATTCCGCGTCCTGAGACTGAGGAGTTAGTGGCTTTGATATTGGCTGAAAATAACGGTCGAGATAGCTTAAAAGTACTGGATATTGGGACGGGGACAGGCGTCATTGCGCTGTCACTCGCAAAAAAACAGCCAACTTGGCAAGTTACAGCCACAGATATTTCGTCAGAAGCGCTTGACTTGGCTAGAGAAAATACAGCTAAAAATGGCATCGCAAATCTGACATTTCAAGTCTCAGATGTCTTTGATAACTTGAGTGGAAAGTATGACATTATCATATCGAATCCGCCTTATATAGCAGATTTTGAGGCTGCTGACATGGCAAAAAATGTGCTGGATTATGAGCCACATTTGGCATTGTTTGCTGAAAATGACGGGTTTGCCATTTACCAAAAAATCGCTGAAAAATCAGCCAAGTTTTTAAGTCAAACGGGTAAGATTTATCTAGAAATCGGCTATTTGCAAGGTGCGCGTGTGCGTCAGATTTTCAAAGAACAGTTGCCAGAAAAACGGATTAGAGTCCTTAAGGACTTGTCTGGAAAGGACAGGATGATTGCCATTGACTGAGAGATTGACCTTAGCTGATAGCGCACGTGCCGTTGAGTTGTTGCGTGCGGGAGAACTTGTTGCTTTGCCGACTGAAACGGTTTACGGTCTGTTTGGTCTCGCACGCGATGAAAAGGTGTTAGAGCGCGTTTTTAACGTGAAAAAACGAACGTTTGATCATGCACTCAATCTGAATATCTCGAGTTTTCAGGAGCTGCAAGAATTTTCCAAAAATCACCCAAAATATCTGGAAAAGTTGTATAATAAATTTATGCCAGGTAGCCTGACGATGATTTTAGAGGCGAGTGTTTCAGTCCCTAAACGTGTTAATAACGGCATGAAAACAGTAGGTTTTCGTGTTCCTGCTCATCCAGTGACGCTTGAGATTTTGCGCCAAACGGGTCCCTTAGTCGGTCCTTCTGCCAATCTGACGGGTCATCCAAGTCCTAAAACGGCGCAAGATGTGCTGAGAGATTTAGATGGTCAGATTGCAGCAATTCTGACGGATGATGCAGCGATAAGTGGATGCGACTCAACCATCGTCTCGCTAACTGGCAGTCGCCCCGAAATTTTACGCCAAGGCGTTATCACACTAGAAGAAATTAACGAGGTAATAAAAAATGATTTTTGACAATCCTAACTACGAAGCATACGACCAAGACCTGTGGGATGCCATTCACGCAGAAGAAAAACGTCAACAAGAAAATATTGAACTCATCGCCTCTGAAAATGTCGTTTCAAAAGCTGTTTTAGCCGCACAAGGTACACTTTTGACAAATAAATACGCCGAAGGTTATCCAGGCAAACGTTATTATGGCGGAACTGAATGCGTTGACGTGGTAGAAACTCTTGCAATTGAACGTGCAAAAGCGCTATTTGGTGCTGAGTTTGCAAATGTGCAAGCGCACTCAGGCTCACAAGCCAATGCAGCAGCCTATCTAGCTCTAATCGAACCCGGTGACACTGTCATGGGACTTGATCTAGCAGCTGGCGGTCACTTGACGCACGGTTCACCTGTCAATTTTTCTGGGAAAACTTACCATTTTGTCGGTTATAACGTTGACAAAGAAACAGAATTGCTTGACTATGATCAAATCTTGGCACAGGCTAAAGAAGTTCAGCCTAAGCTTATCGTGACAGGTGCGTCTAGTTATTCACGTACGATTGATTTTGCTAAATTCCGTGAGATTGCCGACGCCGTTGGCGCTAAGCTCATGGTTGATATGGCGCATATCGCTGGGCTTGTTGCGGCTGGTTTGCACCCTAATCCAGTTCCTTATGCTGATATTACAACGTCTACGACGCATAAAACGCTCCGTGGCCCACGTGGTGGCCTGATTCTCACCAATGACGAAGACTTGGCTAAAAAGATCAACTCAGCCATCTTCCCTGGCATCCAAGGTGGCCCGCTCATGCACGTCATCGCTGGGAAAGCGGTTGCTTTCAAAGAAGCGCTTGATCCTGCTTTCAAAGACTACCAAGCGCAAGTGATTAAAAATGCGAAAACCATGGCAGACACCTTTGAAAATGCTGGTTTGCGCGTGATTTCTGGTGGCACAGACAATCATATGTTCATGCTCAATGTCACAGGTTTTGGCATCAACGGGAAAGAAGCACAAAATCTTCTGGACACGGTGTCTATTACGCTCAATAAAAACGCTGTACCATACGAAACGCTCAGCCCGTTTAAGACATCAGGCGTGCGGATTGGCTCAGCTGCCATCACATCACGTGGTTTCAAAGAAGCTGAAGCAGCAAAAGTTGCGAACTTTATTGTCAAAGCCTTGCAAAACAAAGATGACCAGGCTGTACTTGATCAAATCAAGGCTGACGTCATCAGTTTGACAGACGCCTTCCCGCTTTATTAAGATGGATATCTATATCAAAAAAGCGATTTTGCACGCATTTGATCCAGGTAATCCTGAGATAGTTTTTTCTGAAAATTTGATGGAACTCACGCCAGTCATGCTGGACTATGTGACGAAAAAAGTCGAGAAAATCTATTCTGACGAGGCAAAACGTGGCCAATTGTCAGGTGGAAATCAGTTTTTAGCACTTCTGACGGATGATTTTATTGCGTCCACTGTTGCTGTTGCAAATTTCTGGCGAGAAGCATTTGTTTTATCAGAAAAGCAAAAGCAAAATGACTTGCTTTTTGTCGAATATGAACTAGAAACCCAGACGCATTTTGCATTTATCAGACTGTCGCTGCGGGATTCTTTTTCGCATGACTTTGATGCGACAAGTGGTCAGATCAAGATTCGCAAAAGTGAATCATCGTTACCAGGCGCAGGCAGTGCAGCCGATGAAGCCATTGCCATCAACCGTGTGACAAATACCTATTACTTGCTCGAAAAGCGTATCAAATATAATGGTAAAAGCTACAATTATTTTTCGGAAAATCTGCTTGCAGATAAGCCAGAAATTTCTGTCAATAAGGCTATTAAAGCCATCAAAAAATCTGCTGAAACGGTCGCAAAGTCTTTTGACGATGACGACTTTGCTTTTTCTCAAAAAGTACAAAATGCTGTTTTTCATGCGGTCGAAAAACAGGAGGTACTCAGTCCTGAAGGGCTTGCTGATCAGTTGTTTGCAGATAATCTGACGGCGCGTCTCGCGTTTAAAGACAAGGTCAAAGAAGAGATGCCAGAGCAGATCCGATTTGAGCAGATGCCGATGGACAAGATCGAAAAAAAATTAGCCAATCAAAAATTATCCCTGTCAAATGGGATTGAGATGATTGTGCCACAAAGCCTTTACGAAGATGCTAAAACGGTCGAATTTATCCAAAATGATGACGGTACTTACTCGATTATCATCAAAAATATCGAAGAAATCAAAAATAAATGGTAAACTTTGTAAAAAATTATGCCAATTTACACGAAAGGAGGAAAAGTGCTCAAAAAAATTAGAAATCTGTTCATTTTGCTAGTGGTTTTGGCAGTTGGTTTTTGGATTTATCGCACGCATGAAAACGTCAAAAGTGTCATGAAGTATGATGATTATGTAACGAAAGTGCTTAAAAAACACGGTATTTCAGGCAATCGCAACCTTGTACTTGCCATCATCTACACGGAAACCAAGGGCAAACAGACTGACGTCATGCAGTCGACAGAATCGACTGAAAAAAACATCAAAACTGAGGAAGAGAGTATCCACCAAGGCATCACAAATCTGACCGAGGTTTTAGAATATGCCAATGCCAAAAACGTTGACGTCTGGACTGGCGTTCAAGCCTATAACTTTGGCAAAGCCTATGTGGATTATATTGCTGAAAATGGGAGTGTCAACACGCTGCCATTAGCCGAAAAATATTCCAAAGACGTCGTCGCGCCAAGCCTTGGCAATACGACTGGCGAGACTTACTACCACATCACCTATGACTCGCTTTTGTTCAATAAAGGCAAACTCTATAAAAACGGTGGTAATATATTCTATGCCCGAGAAGTCCGTTTTAACATGAAAATCGTCAAACTTTTCAACTGGTGAAGGCCAGTTTTTTTATTTGAAAAAGTGACCATCTTGCAAAATGTTGCTGCTATGCTAAAATAGCTAACAGATGAGGAAACAGTTATCGAAAAAGCAGGAGAACTCCTCAAAAAGAACCTTATGACCATCGCAACACCCAAACCGAAAATTATCAATAAAGAAATGACGCTGACTGAAATTAGCAAACTTTTCTCACAAAATAATCTCAGTAAAGTTGCAGTCTTCAAAGACAAACGCCTGATTGGGACTATCAGCCGCGTCGATTTGATGCGAGCACTGATGAAAAATGTGAGTGTTTCCTGAGTACAAAAAAAACGCTGATTTCTATTGCGAAATCAGTGTTTTTTTTGAGTCAGCTCAAACTCATCAAGCAGTCAAATCATCAAAAACTGCTTTAACAGTCGTGATTTCATTGATGCGGTACCCGTTGGTACCAGAGAAAATCAGGCCCATCTCTGTTCTATGCTCGACGGAGTTGAGCAGGGCTTGGCTGATGCAGTAGGGGATTGTTTTGCGGTCGCAAAGTTTATTTTGAAGACAATTGAGGCAAGGGTCAAGTGGAATAATTGGTGTTTTAGGCGCTTCCTGAGCCTTGTAAGCATCGACGCCAGCTGATATGGTCTTAGTAAAGGTGTTGTCAATCGCACGTCCTGGCAGGCCAACAGGGGACGTTGTCAGGTGAATGTCATCTTTGGTTGCCTTAAGAAAACGGTCCTTGAAGTCATCAGGCGCATCACATTCGGCTGTGCCGATAAAGCGTGTTGCCATTTGAACGCCTGCACAACCGAGCGCAAGATAGTGGTCGATATCACCTCTATCCCAGACACCGCCTGCGAAAACAACAGGAATAGTCGTTTGAAATTTTTCTTCGTATGTTTTGATGTGGTCGATGATTTTGATAACTTCATCGTCCATCGTTTGCATGGCGTCCTCAACCTGATCAGCCTTGAAGCCAAGGTGACCTCCGGCTTTAGGACCTTCGATAACGACGAAATCAGCAGTACGGTCGTATTTTTTTGCCCAATTTCTCAGGATGATTTTTGCGGCTTTGACGCTTGAAACGATTGGCGCGATTTTTGTCTTGGCATTGCCAACAAGCTCAGGTAGGTTCATGGGCAAGCCAGCGCCTGAGATGATGACGTCTGCGCCCGCTGCGACCGTTGCCTTGACGACATCTTCATACCTGAAACTTGCGACCATGACATTAAAACCTAAAATCCCGCCATTTGCAATCTCACGAGCTTTGTCGAGTTGCGTTTTGATGGCTTTTAGATTGGTTCTGACGGAAGCACGTTTGAAGTTTTCTTCTTGAAAGCCGATTTGTGCAGTTGATAAAATACCGATACCGCCTTGAGCTGCAACGGTTCCAGCCAGGCGATGTAGGGAAATGCCAATCCCCATACCACCTTGTATAATGGGATATTTGGCAGTCAGATTGCCGATTTTGAGTTCTGGAAGGGTCATGTGATTAGTGCCTCTTTTTTCTATTTTTGAGAATCGTATTAGATAGACTATTTTTGGTAGTTTTGAAAACTAGATGTTACATTTACTATTTTAACAAACTTTACTTGATTGTCAAATTGTTTTTTAATTATTATTGACATGAGAAAAGATTCTTGATATAATTTGATAGTCAAACAACTTGATTATCAAACTTAAAGGAGGGGTGCATGACGGTAGAATATGAAAAAATCAATAAATACCTGACGCACATTTTCAATAATGTTTTGGTGATTGAGGAGGCAAGTTTGCGCACGTCGCAATTTTCAGACGTGTCAATCAAGGAGATGCACACCATTGACAGCATCGGTGAAGCCAAGGTGACAACGCCAAGCGACATCGCTAAGGACCTGATGCTGACGGTGGGAACGGTGACGGTGTCGCTCAATAGGCTGGAGAAAAAAGGTTACATTGAGCGCTATCGCAGCGAAAGCGACAGACGGGTAGTGCATGTCTCGCTCTCAAGGCGGGGCAGGCTGTTATACCGACTGCATCATAAATTTCATCGTGAAATGGTCAAGCGCTTTGTAGCAGACATGCCGGATGACTCGGTCAAGATTTTGCAAACAGGTTTGGAAAATCTTCACAACTTTTTGGAGGAGATTAAATGACTGTTTCTAAACTCACAGCCGCAGCGCACTACGCCCCAAAACAGATCATAACAAACGATGATCTCTCAAAAATCATGGACACTTCTGACGAGTGGATTAGCTCGCGAACAGGGATCAAGGCGCGTCATATCTCAGTCGATGAAAATACGTCAGACTTAGCGGCGCAAGTTGCAGAGCAATTGCTTGATCAGACAGACTACACGGCTGAGATGATTGATTTTATCATCGTTGCAACAATCACGCCCGATGGCAATATGCCAAGCACAGCAACATTGGTGCAGTCAAAGATTGGCGCGACAAACGCCTTTGCCTTTGATCTGACGGCTGCCTGCAGTGGCTTTGTTTATGCGTTATCAATGGCGGATAAATTGATTGCAAGTGGTGCTTATCAAAAAGGCTTAGTCATCGGCGCTGAGGTCCTCTCAAAAGTACTGGATTGGTCTGATCGTTCAACAAGCGTGCTCTTTGGCGATGGTGCTGGCGGTGTTCTGATAGAAGCTGTGTCGCCTAACGTGACTTCTGATGAACAACATCCTTTGATTCTGTCAGAACAGCTTAAGAGTGATGGCAATCGTGGGATGAGTCTGACGAGCAGCCTAACGTCACCGTCATCACCATTTTCAAAATCTGGTCTAGTTGATGATGCGTTTTTGAAAATGGACGGTCGTGCGATTTTTGATTTTGCCGTCCGTGATGTGCCGAAGAATATGCTTGAGAGTCTTGAAAAAGCAGCTATACCTGCTGAAGATGTTGATTATTTTCTTTTACATCAGGCAAATTCACGAATCTTGGATAAAATGGCTCGAAAAGTCAAGGCGGATCGTGCCAAATTTCTGCAGAACATGCAGCACTACGGCAATACAAGCGCGGCAAGTATCCCAATCTTACTATCAGAATCAGTCGCAGCTGGCACCATAAAATTGGACGGTTCGCAGACAATTGTGTTAACAGGTTTTGGTGGTGGCTTGACATGGGGCACACTTGTTGTTAAAATTTAGGTAATAATTGTTTTATTATAGATTAAAATAGAAAATTTGGAGAAATTATCATGGCAGTATTTGAAAAAGTGCAAAGTATCATCGTTGAAGAACTCGGTAAAGATGCAAGCGAAATCTCGCTTGACACAACATTTGAATCGCTTGACGCGGACTCACTTGACATCTTCCAAATCATTAACGAAATCGAAGATGCTTACGACATCGCAATCGAAACTGAAGATGGCTTGAACACAGTTGGTGACTTGGTGACGTTTGTTGAGGCAAAAATCGCTGAGTAAATACTCGAAAATTTTGGGAGCGTTATGACAATGACGTTCTCAAAATTTTTAGTCTAATACTTTGATTATCAAACTATTTTTAGAGTTGACAATCATTTTATGTTTAAAAATTAAAAGAAATAGATTATGAAAACTAAAATTACAGAATTACTTAACATTAAATACCCAATTTTCCAAGGTGGTATGGCCTGGGTCGCTGACGGTGACTTGGCTGGCGCCGTGTCAAAAGCTGGTGGTCTCGGGATCATCGGAGGCGGCAATGCGCCAAAAGATATCGTTAAAGGGCATATTGATCGCATTCGCGAGCTGACTGACAAACCTTTTGGTGTCAATATCATGCTTTTGTCACCATTTGTTGACGATATTGTGGATCTTGTCATCGAAGAAGGCGTGAAGGTGGTCACAACCGGTGCTGGCTCGCCTAAAAAATACATGGCGCGCTTCAAAGAAGCCGGCATGATCGTGATTCCAGTAGTCGCAAGTGTCGCACAGGCAAAGTCAATGTCGCGTATTGGCGTTGATGCCATTGTGGCTGAAGGCATGGAGGCTGGCGGACACATCGGTCAGCTGACAACAATGACGCTTGTGCGTCAAGTCTCTGACGCTGTTGATTTGCCAGTCATTGCGGCTGGCGGTATCGCTGATGGCAAGGGAATGGCTGCAGGCTTCATGCTGGGTGCTGAGGCTGTTCAAGTCGGCACGCGTTTTGTTGTCGCTACAGAGTCAAACGCCCACCAAAACTATAAAGATAAAATCTTAAAAGCAAAAGATATTTCAACAGTCATCTCTGCTAGTCATTTTGGTCACGCCGTGCGTTCCATCAAAAATCAGCTGACAAAAGATTTTGACGCAGCAGAGCTTGACGCCTTCAAACAAGAAAATCCTGATTTGAGCGTCTTTGAAGAAATGGGAGCTGGTAAATTACCAGCCTCAGTTATCCATGGCGACGTAGATAACGGCTCAGTCATGGCAGGTCAGATTGCTGGTCTTGTCACAAAAGAAGAATCTGTTGAAGAGATCATTTTGGATCTCTACACAGGTTTCCAAGCAGAAATTAAAGCTGCAGCCAAATGGTTGGACTGAGTTAATCACGATAAAATAGAGTAAACTAAATTAAGTGGAGAAAAAATGACGAAAACAGCATTTTTATTTGCCGGTCAAGGCGCTCAAAAACTGGGAATGGCGCGAGATTTATATGAAAATTTTGAGATTGTTCGTGCGACTTATGACGAAGCGTCAGTGATTTTGGGCTATGACTTGCGTGAGTTAATCGACAAAAAAGCTGATGAGCTCAACGAAACGAAGTACACGCAACCAGCTATTTTAGCGACATCTGTTGGCATTTTGCGATTGCTAGCAGCGCACGATATCAAACCTGATGCGGTTGCAGGTCTCTCACTCGGCGAATATTCGGCGCTCGTTGCAAGTGGCAGCCTAGCCTTTTCTGACGCAATTGCGCTTGTCGCAAAACGCGGTCAGTTTATGGCTGAAGCCGCACCAACTGGTTCTGGGAAAATGGTTGCTGTCATGAACACACCTGCAGATGTCATTGAAGAGGCGTGTAAACTTGCCTCAGAACGTGGTATTGTGAGCCCAGCCAACTATAATACGCCAGCACAAATCGTGATTGGTGGCGAAGTTGCAGCAGTTGACTATGCTGTTGAGCTTTTAACGGTTGCAGGCGTCAAACGCATGATCCCGCTGAAAGTATCAGGCCCCTTTCACACAGCGATTTTGGCACCAGCATCTGACAGACTTTCTGAAGTGTTAGAGACAGTTAATTTTTCAGATTTCAATATTCCTTTGGTGTCAAATACAACAGCACAAGTCATGCCAGTTTCAGAAATTAAACCACTTTTGACCCGTCAAGTCATGTCACCTGTCAGATTTTACGAGTCGATTGAGACTTTGGTATCACTTGGTGTGACAGACTTCATCGAAATCGGACCAGGCAAAGTTTTGTCAGGATTCGTCAAAAAAATTGACAAGTCAGCCGGTATCATACACGTCGAAGATTTGGCGACATTTGAAGCGTTACTTGCGACACTGGAGAAATAAAATGGAAATTATCAATAAAAACGTTCTAATCACAGGTTCAACACGTGGTATTGGCCTTGCTATTGCACACGCCTTTGCTGCTGCTGGCGCAAATGTTGTGCTAAATGGTCGCTCAGAGATTTCGTCAGAACTCATTGGCGAACTTGACAGCTATTCTGGACAAATCATCGGCATTTCAGGCGACGTGAGTGATTCTGACGACGCAAAACGCATGGTTAATGAAACGATTGAAACGCTTGGTAGCCTTGACATTCTCATCAATAATGCCGGCATTACAAATGATAAACTCATGTTAAAGATGACTGCAGAAGACTTTGAGCAAGTGCTCAAAATCAATCTGACGGGCGCTTTCAACATGACGCAGGCTGTTTTAAAACCAATGACTAAAGCACGTCAAGGCGCCATTATCAACATGACGTCAGTCGTTGGGCTCATGGGCAACGTCGGTCAGGCAAACTATGCCGCATCCAAAGCAGGTTTGATTGGTCTGACAAAGTCAGTTGCACGCGAGGTTGCAGGACGTAATATCCGTGTCAACGCCATTGCGCCGGGCTTCATCGAAAGCGATATGACGGCAAATCTTTCTGACAAGATTAAAGACGCCATGAAAGCGCAAATCCCCATGAAACGTTTTGGCAATGTTGAAGAAATTGCGACAACAGCGCTGTTTCTAGCCAGCCAAGAATACATAACAGGTCAAACCATCGCTATCGACGGTGGCTTGACCATGCAATAAAACGAACGACTATTTATCGAAATCTGAACTATTTCAAAAAATAAGCGAGTGAATAGATTTCAAAGAATTAAAGGAGTAAATATCATGACAAATCGTGTAGTCATCACGGGATACGGCATTACGTCGCCAATAGGAAACACACCAGATGAATTCTGGGCGAATCTTGAAGCGGGCAAAACCGGCATTGATGTCATCAAGAAATTTGATGCCACAGAAACAGGGATCACAGTCGCAGGAGAAGTTAAAGATTTTCCATATGACAAGTATTTCGTCCATAAAGACAAAAAACGCATGGATACTTTCAGTCTCTATGCCGTCTATGCAGCGCTTGATGCACTTGCCATGGCAAATATTGATTTAGAAAATGATGCTAACTTTGATCATGATCGCTTTGGTGCGATTATTGGCTCAGGTATCGGCGGTTTGCCAGTCATCCAAGAGCAGGGTGCACGCCTTGCAACCAAAGGACCGAAACGTGTCGCGCCTCTTTTTGTACCACTTTCAATTGCCAATATGGCGACTGGTAACGTGGCTTTGCGTGTCAATGCAAATGGTGTCAGCCGTTCTGAAGTGACAGCATGTGCAGCGGGTACAAATGCGATTGGTTCAGCCTTTCGTGAGATTAAACATGGCTATGCTGACGTCATGCTAGCAGGCGGGACTGAAGCTGCCATCTGTGATCTTGGTGTGGCAGGATTTGCCAATCTGACAGCATTGACACATGAAACAGATCCAAAACGTGCGTCTATTCCCTTTGATAAGGACCGTTCAGGCTTTGTACTCGGTGAAGGATCAGGGATTCTCGTTTTGGAAAGCCTTGAACACGCACAAGCACGTGGCGCAAATATCCTAGCTGAAATCGTGGGTTACGGCTCAACTAATGATGCTTATCATATGACAACGCCACTTCCTGACGGATCGGGCGCTGCAAAAGCCATGCAACTCGCACTCGACGAAGCAGGGCTTAAACCAAGTGACATCGGCTACATCAACGCTCACGGTACCTCAACTCAGGCCAATGAAAAAGGCGAAGCACTTGCCATTCATACCGTCTTTGGTGATGATGAAAATGTCCTTGTTTCGTCAACAAAAGCACTCACAGGCCATGCCCTTGGTGCAGCAGGCGGGATTGAAGCCATTGCGACGTTGCAAGCTATCCAACATCAATACGCACCCGTGAACGCAGGGACAAGCGAACTTGATGAAAATACAGAGAAAATCAACATTGTCCTTGGTCAAGGTAAAGCCCACAACATTAACTATGCCATCTCAAATTCATTTGGCTTTGGTGGTCACAATGCTGTTATCGCGCTTAAAAAATGGGAAGGTGAATAAATAACTAATGTCTCAGATTCAGATTAACGAAGTCAAAGACTTGCTCAGCCAATTTGACGGCTCGTCTTTGCGTGAATTTTCATATGCGACAAACGAGTTCTCACTGTCTTTCTCAAAAAATCAAGGTCAAGTTGCAGCACAAGCAGTATCCCCAGCACTACAAGCGCATCTACAGAGTGCTGAAGTACCGAGTATTTCAGAAGTATCAGCAGATGCCGCAAGTGCTGCCCCGATTGGAACAGAAAAAACAGTCACTCAAGCAGCAGAAGCTGAAGGCGATGTGGTTACAAGTCCCTTAGTTGGCGTTGCTTACCTGAAACCAGCCCCTGACAAATCTGACTTTATCTCAGTTGGCGAAACGGTCAAAAAAGGTCAAACTTTACTGATCATTGAAGCCATGAAAGTCATGAATGAAATTCCAGCACCACGCGATGGCGTGATCACTGAAATTTTGGTTGACGCTGAAGCAATGGTTGAGTACGGAGAAGGATTGGTACGCATCAAATGACGATAGATATCAATCAAATCAAAGCAGCATTGCCGCACCGTTACCCTATGCTCTTGGTCGACCGTGTGCTTGAACACTCAGATGATGAGATTACTGCCATCAAAAATGTTAGCATCAATGAACCGTTTTTTAACGGGCATTTTCCTGACTATCCTGTTATGCCAGGCGTCCTTATCATGGAGGCCCTTGCGCAAGCAGCAGGTGTTTTAGAGTTGTCAAAACCAGAAAATAAGGGCAAACTTGTCTTTTACGCTGGCATGGATGGTGTTAAGTTCAAGAAACAAGTCGTGCCAGGCGATCAGCTGGTCCTCAATGCGAAATTTATCAAGCGTCGTGGGCCGATTGCAGTCGTTGAAGCGCAGGCGACAGTTGATGGTAAACTAGCCGCAAAAGGTACTTTGACTTTTGCGATTGGCGACTAATCGTCAAATCAGATAAAAGAGAAATCATATGTTCAAAAAAATATTAATCGCCAACCGCGGTGAAATTGCGGTCCGAATCATTCGTGCAGCACGTGAATTGGGCATACAAACGGTCGCAGTCTACTCAGAAGCAGACCGGGATGCCCTCCACACCTTGCTTGCAGATGAAGCGGTCTGTATTGGCCCTGCGAAGGCAAGCGACTCCTACCTCAACATGCACCAAATCATCTCAGCTGCAGTCACGCTTAAGGCTGAGGCCATTCACCCGGGCTTTGGTTTTTTGAGTGAAAACTCAAAATTCGCTAACTTATGTGAAGAAGTCGGTGTCAAATTTATCGGTCCCTCAGCTAAAGTCATGGATACCATGGGAGATAAGATCAATGCGCGTGCACAGATGATTGCGGCAAATGTTCCGGTTATTCCAGGCTCAGATGGTGAAGTCTTTGACGCGACACAAGCGCTTGAAATCGCAAATCAGATTGGCTATCCTGTCATGCTCAAAGCCTCTGCAGGTGGCGGCGGCAAAGGCATCCGCAAGGTAAATTCACAAGAAGAGTTATTGCCAAATTTTGAGTCAGCACAGGCAGAAGCTCAGGCTGCTTTTGGCAATGGTGCTATGTATATGGAGCGTGTGATTTATCCTGCACGCCATATCGAAGTTCAGATTTTGGGCGATGAGCACGGTAACGTCATCCATCTTGGAGAGCGAGATTGTTCGCTGCAACGCAATAACCAGAAAGTTTTGGAAGAAGCACCGTCGATTGCGATTGGTCATACCCTTCGTGATAAGATTGGTGCTGCCGCTGTTGCTGCAGCCAAATATGTCGGCTATGAAAATGCAGGCACAATCGAATTTTTACTAGATGAAAAAACGGGCGAGTTCTACTTTATGGAGATGAACACACGGATCCAAGTGGAGCACCCAGTCACTGAATTTGTGACTCACGTAGACATTGTTAAAAATCAGATCAAGATTGCAGCAGGTGAAGCGCTTGAACTCACGCAAGACGACATCAAAATCACAGGTCATGCGATTGAATGTCGGATTAACGCTGAAAATCCCAAGTTTAACTTTGCACCAAGTCCAGGTAAAATCACTGATTTGTATTTGCCGTCTGGTGGTGTTGGGTTGCGTGTGGACTCAGCCATGTATCAAGGCTACACGATTCCTCCGTATTATGACAGCATGATCGCTAAAATCATCGTCCATGGGGAAAATCGTTTTGAGGCCCTCATGAAAATGCAGCGTGCACTTGTCGAGCTTGAAGTCGAGGGAGTACAGACCAATGCAGAGTTCCAGATGGATCTGATTTCAAACCGCCAGGTCGTCGCTGGGGATTATGATACAGCCTTTTTGGGAGAAGTTTTTCTACCTGATTATCTAAAAAATGAGGATTGACACAAATGGCTTTGTTTAATAAAAAAAATAAATATATTCGCATCAATCCAAATAAATCACGTCTTGACGTCGAAAATACCTTGCCCGAGGTGCCAGATGAGTTGTTTGCCAAGTGTCCAAACTGTAAGCACACGATTTATACCAAGGATTTAGGTCCTGAAAAAATCTGCCCGTCCTGTGGCTACAACTTCAGGATTTCTGCCATGGAGCGACTAGATATTGTCGCAGATGCGGGCAGTTTTTCTGAGTTGTTTACAGGGATTGCGGCGCCAGATCCGCTGAATTTTCCAGGATATCCTGATAAAGTTGCTGCTGCCAAGGCTAAAACAGGCCTTGATGAAGCGGTTTTAACAGGGACAGCCACGATTTTGGGGCAAAAAACGGCACTTGCTATCATGGACTCGAACTTTATCATGGCGTCTATGGGGATGATTGTCGGGGAAAAACTGACGCGTTTATTTGAGTATGCGCTTGCAGAAAAGCTGCCCGTCGTGATTTTTACAGCGTCTGGCGGTGCTCGCATGCAAGAAGGCATCATGAGTCTCATGCAGATGGCGAAAATCTCTGCGGCTGTCAAACGTCATAGTAAGGCGGGATTGCTTTACGTGACAGTGCTGACAGACCCGACAACGGGTGGTGTAACGGCGTCATTTGCCATGCTAGGCGACATTATCCTTGCTGAACCACAGACTTTGATAGGCTTTGCAGGGCGTCGTGTGATCGAGCAGACTGTTCGGGAAAATCTGCCTGATGATTTTCAAAAGGCGGAGTTTTTACAGGCGCATGGATTTGTTGACAAGATTGTCAAACGTACAGAGTTATCACAAGTACTGGCACAGATTTTGAGACTGCACGCACCTAAACAGGTATCAGGACAATCGCAAACAGGAGGACAAGTAAATGGCTGAAAATGCACAAAAAATCGTCCTTGCAGCACGTAGCCAAGATCGCCTGACAACGCTTGACTATGCCAAGCAGATTTTTGATGACTTTATCGAGTTTCATGGCGATCGAAATTTCAGAGATGACGGTGCAATCGTTGGCGGAATTGCTAGCCTTGCTGGGCGTCCTGTTACCATTGTCGGCATCCAAAAAGGAAAAAGTCTCAAGGATAATCTAGCTCGCAACTTTGGGCAACCGCATCCTGAGGGATACCGCAAGGCGCTGCGTCTGATGAAGCAGGCTGAAAAGTTTGGCCGCCCAATCATCACCTTTATCAACACGGCGGGGGCTTTTCCTGGATCTGGTGCTGAGGAGCGTGGTCAGGGTGAAGCGATTGCGCGTAATCTGCTTGAGATGAGTGATCTTGAGGTGCCGATTATTGCCATCATCACAGGCGAAGGCGGCTCTGGTGGTGCGCTAGCGCTTGCCGTTGCTGACCAAGTCTGGATGCTTGAGAAAGCCATGTATAGCATCTTATCACCTGAAGGATTTGCGACAATTCTTTGGAAGGATTCATCGCGCGCACCTGAGGCTGCTGAGTTGTTGAAAATCACGTCTAACGATTTACTTGCAAATGGCGTTGTTGACAAAGTCATCTCAGAAGATGAGAAGATGCTTGAAACGCTCAAAACAGCGCTTATTAGCGAGCTTGATGCTTTATCGCAGTTGTCAACTGAAGCACTTATTGCGGCACGATATGCACGATTTAGAAAGTATTAAAACAAGGCGTCATCTCAAAATGACGTTTTTTGATATAATAAAGGTTATGAAAACAGTTATGAAATTTATTTTGGCACTTATCGTGCTTGTTATCATCATTGTCGCAGGTTATATTGCTTACGTGTATCTGCAGTATCACAGGATTGCTGATGATCAGAGTTTGCCCGTCAAAAACGCCCGTCAGACTGAACAAGTTACAGCTAATACTAGCTGTAAAATCATGAGTTTTAACATCGGATACGGGTCATATCCAGCGGACTATACGTTTTTTATGGACGGCGGTAAAGAAGTTCGTGCGCGCTCGAAACAAGATGTGCTTGCGAACTTAACCGAGGACAACCAGTTGATGACGGCTGAAAATCCTGATTTTATCAACTTGCAAGAGGTGGATTATGAGGGGGATAGGTCTTTTAAGGTCAATCAACCTGATTTTTTCACCAA
Organism: Pseudolactococcus insecticola; assembly: GCF_011170065.1. Taxonomy (GTDB): domain Bacteria; phylum Bacillota; class Bacilli; order Lactobacillales; family Streptococcaceae; genus Pseudolactococcus; species Pseudolactococcus insecticola. Next base: position 64,203 of record NZ_BLLH01000001.1, read on the forward strand.
AAAAAATCAAGATTATTCGTCGGTTTTTGCAAATAACTATGACTCTGCCTATCTTTTTTATCCGGTTACGCAGCCGATTGGTAAGGCGAAGTCTGGCTTGTTGACATTGTCGAAGGCAAAGGTTAACCAAGCAAGACGTTTTAGCCTGCCGATTGAGAAGAATTTTAATAAATTTTTCGACTTGGACCGTGCCCTTAGTGTCAGTGAGATCAGTGTGGCAAATGGCAAAACGCTCTATCTTTACAATGTCCATATGTCAGCATTTATCAAGGATGAAGTCATTCAAAAGGCGCAGTTGACCAAGCTTTTTGATAACATGAAACAGCACGCTGATGCGGGAGATTACGTGATTTGTGGCGGTGACTATAACCACGTCTTATCTGGCAAGGCACACCCTGAGTTGACCTGGATGAAGGCATTTCCAACGGATAAGCTCGCAAAAAATATGCGTGTTGTCGCACCAACCAATGCCCCGTCAGTCCGCAGTAATGGGACAGTTTACGGTGATCATTCCACACTCGGCGTGATTGATGGTTTTCTTGTCACTGATAATATCAAAGACACCAGCATCAAAACAGTTCAAAATAACTTCAAATCCAGTGATCACAATCCTGTCGTCATGACGTTTGAGCTGAATTAAGCGTATAGGCAACATTGACCGGAAACATTACCGCAGAAATAGAAATCGAGAGAATTATGCTAAGAATTACTCAAATCAAAACGTCAATCAACGACGACATTGCAAGCGTCAAGACACAAGTGGCAAAAAAACTCAAAATCAAGCCGTCAGATATCCTTGACTACCGCATCTATAAGGAGTCAATTGATGCCAGAAAACGGGGTGAAATCAACTTTATATACACGGTTGACATCAAAGTTAAAGATGAGATGAAGTTTCTCTCTGGTAAGTATAAAAATGTCGCACAGACGCCAGATCTGACTTATAAAAATCCTGTCGTGGGAACTGCAAAGCTCACGCATCGCCCTGTCGTTATCGGTTTTGGTCCTGCGGGTATGTATGCTGCACTGTTACTTGCGCAAATGGGCTACAAGCCGCTTGTTTTGGAGCGCGGCGAAGCCGTCGATGACCGTGTCAAGTCGATTGACGCATTTTGGGAAAAAGGTCAGCTCAACCCGAAAAGTAACGTCCAGTTTGGCGAGGGTGGCGCTGGGACCTTTTCTGACGGGAAGCTGACCAGCCGTGTCAAGGATCTGCGTGGTCGCAAGGTGTTGCAAGAGCTTGTGAATCACGGGGCGCCTGAGGATATTCTCTACAAGGCGCATCCGCATGTCGGGACGGATTTGTTGCGACATATCGTCAAAAATATCCGCAAGGATATCATCTCTTTGGGTGGTGAAATCCGCTTTAACGCGCAAGTTGCAACATTTAAGATTGAAGCCGGTCGATTATCAGGCATCGTCATGTCTGACGGGAAAGAGATTGCGGCTGAACAGGTCATTCTTGCGATTGGGCATAGTGCGCGTGATACTTTTAGCGCACTTTATGAGCAAGGTGTCGATATGAGTGCTAAGGCTTTTGCGGTGGGTGTGCGCATTGAGCATCCGCAGGAAGTTATCAATCAGGCGCAGTACAAGGAGTTTGCAGGTAACCCAAGACTTGGCGCTGCTGAGTATCGTCTGACTTATAAGGCAAGCAATGGGCGTGGTGTCTACACGTTTTGCATGTGTCCCGGTGGGCTAGTCGTTGCCTCAAGCTCGGAAGCTGGTCGCCTAGTGACAAATGGCATGAGTGAGCATGCGCGTGACCAAAAAAACGCTAACAGTGGCCTTTTGGTCCAAGTTTTTCCAGAAGATTTTGCAAGTGATTCACCTCTTGCAGGAATCGAGTTTCAACGTGAGCTTGAGGCGAAAGCGTTTGAGCTGGGAGGTGCAACCTATCAGGCGCCAGCGCAATTAGTCAGTGATTTCTTAAAAAATCAAGCGTCGTCAGAGATGAAAAGTGTCACACCGAGCTATAGTCTAGGCGTCAAACCGACTGATCTAGCGCAGCTATTTCCTGACTACATCACAGAAGCCCTGCGTGAGTCTCTGACGGGACTAGACCACAAGCTTCACGGATTTGCCATGGATGATGCGGTAATGACAGGGGTTGAGTCCCGCTCATCATCGCCCGTCAGAATCAACCGCGATCCTGACGATTTCCAATCTATATCGATAAAAGGCATCTATCCAAGTGGTGAAGGCGCAGGCTTTGCGGGTGGCATCGTTTCAGCTGCGATTGATGGTTTGAAGTGTGCTGAGGCTTTGATTGAGGCTTTTGGGGTTGCTGAAGGGTGAAAGAATTTTATCGTAAATAGCAAAAAAGTGATTGTCTCTGTGGAGATGATCACTTTTTTTGTTTTTAGTTATCGTGAAACTTGATAAATTCTTCTATCTCAAATTGTAAAATGAAGTGTATAGTAGAGATATAGGTTAGGGAGGTGATAAACTTGAAACCTAGAAAATACAAAAAGAAGTCTGATGAATTCAACAACGCAAAGTTAATCCTCAAAATTGAACTTGCAACAGCGTTGATTGAACTTCTCAACAAACTTCTAAGCTAACACAGGAACCAAGGGTCGCAAGACCTGCGGTTTCGTGTACTTGTATTTTATCAAATAGAAAGGAAAAAGTAAAATGAGTAGAATTAAAAAAGTTCTCATCGGTGGTTTTAGTCTTGTGATTAAAATAAATTCTCTATCGTGTGTAAATCGAACAACATAATCTTGAATATCGTTTGCATGATAATATGGTGTGTCTCCTGGTACTCTATCAGAAGCTGTTATTGGTATTCGTAAAATGTCAAAGCGCTCAGCAATCTCAGAAAACTTTCGCTGTTCCCGAGAATAAGTTCCAGAGGAATTTTTCTTGAAAAAGGTAAATCATTTTACGAAATATCCCAGTATTTCATAAAATAGGTTGACAAACGATTTTGGCTGTGATAAAATAGTTACTGTTGATGGAATATTGAAATATTTCCGATAATCGTTATATGAGGAGATGAGTATCTTGGATAAAAGAAGAATAAGCGAATTTGTGACATTCGTGCCAGGCATCAATCCAACTAGGATTGAGAAACGGTTTGGAATAATAGATATAAATTATTATGACCAAGCATCGTTTGATCAAGATTTTAATCATAAGGATGGTTTCATTGATGAAACAATTTCAAACTCAATTACTGAAGGGATTTCTCTTGAAAGCGGTGACGTGGTGATCAGCAACGCAATGCAAATTGCTACTATAGTTGGTGTTGCAAATTCCGGGAAAATTCCATCACTTAATTTTACTAAGGTTGAATTTTCTAGTGAAGGTCTGGACAAACTTTATTTCATCTATCTGTTCAATGCTTATTCTGATGTGAGGCGGCAAAAGGAAAGAGAGCTTCAAGGGACTGGGTCGATTCTCAGGATACCAATCAAAGCTTTAAATGAAATTGTTGTACCGATCGTATCGCTGGAGCAACAACATAAAATTGGGAAAGCGTATAATGAAATGATAAAAACGCAAAGTAAGCTAAATAAGTACGCTGCGTTAATGGAACAGTTTGTTGGCACTGTACTAGAAGAAAACTTGAAGGAAAAAAAATAAGATGAGTGATTACAAAAGTAAATCTGAACTGGTGTTTGAACGTGAAGTCATCGATTACCTAACTCAAATCGGGGGAGTGAAGCAATGGGAGTACGCGAATAAAATCAAAACCACTGAGCAGTTATGGCTGAACTTTAAGAACATCTTGGAACAAAATAACAGAGCTCGTATTGATGGGCGCTTATCTGATACTGAATTTGGTCAAGTCAAGAAGGTCATCACGGCTATTGATTCACCATATCACGCTGGGCAATTTCTATATGGTGTTAACGGTGTTTCTGAAATAGAAGTTGACCTTGATAATGGGAAGCATGTCTTTTTAACGGTATTTGACCAGGCGCAAGTAGCCGGTGGGAACACTGTCTATCAAGTTGTCAACCAGATTGAACGGCCGAAAGTCGTCGATGGGAAACGGAGTCGTCGTTTTGATGTGACGATGCTGATTAATGGGCTGCCAATTATTCAAATCGAATTGAAAAAAGCACTTCATACGACAACAGAGTCACTCAACCAAATGGAGCAATATATCGCTGAAAAACAATATAGCGGAATCTTTTCGACCCTGCAAATATTGATTGCGATGACACCACATGATATTCGTTACATGGCGAACACAAAACTTGAAAGCTTTAACCGGGCCTTTGCCTTTAATTGGCAAAATGAGGATGATGCCAAACCAGTGCGGTCGTGGAAAACATTTGCTGATAAAGTTCTTTCGATTCCCATGGCCCATGATTTGGCAACGCGTTATATGGTTTTAGATGGAACGAAGACTAAGGAAAGCATCAAAGTTATGCGTCCGTATCAGGTTTATGCGACCAAAAGAGTACTTGATAAAGTCCGTAAATTCGATTTTAACTACGATGATGGGAAATTGGGATACATCTGGCATACCACAGGTAGTGGTAAAACAATCACGAGTTTCAAAACAGCGTGGCTTGCGAGTCGTTTATCTAATGTAGATAAGGTCGTTTTCCTCGTTGACCGTATCGCTCTGACCAATCAAACCTCGGATGCTTATCAAGCCTATGATCCAGTTGCTGGGTTTGAAGGGAAAACAGGTGTTGTAAGTGATACCGCTAACATATCCGATTTGCACCGAAAACTTACGAAGAAGAGCGACAAGAATATCGTGGTAACTAGTATCCAAAAGATGTCTCGCTATGTTTCTCGTGATAGCTTCAAGAAGTTGAATGAAAACATTCTCTTTATTGTAGACGAAGCGCATCGCTCAACTGGTGATGGTACTGAGAATGAAGGGATGCTAGAAAGTATTCGCAAAGCCATCCCTAATTCAGCGTGGGTGGGGTATACGGGGACGCCAAAATTCCCTGAAACTCGCCAAATTTTTGGTGATATTTTGCACGCTTATACGATTAAAGAAGCAATCGCGGATAAGAATGTTCTCGGCTTTAATGTTGAGTTTAAAGAAACCATTGCCCCCCCGGAAGATCCAACTGAGGAAGATATTGATGATAACATCAAAGATAGTGTCTATGATACCAGTTCTGAACACGTTGAGTTGGTCGTGAAAGATATTTTCCAAAACTGGAAGGAACGATCGAACGATGGGAAGTACAATGCGTTATTCACGGTACACGTTGGTGGGAACAAGGCTTCAACACCACGGGCGATGGAATATTTCGATAAGTTTGCAGAAATTAATGCTACTAAACCAGAGGAAGAACGATTGAAGGTAGCGGTAAGCTTTTCAGCAACCACTTCAAATAACAGCCATCAATTGAAGACGAACGAAAACTTGCACAAGGCAATCAAAAGCTACAACAAGCTTTTTGGCACAGCGTGGGATATGACGACCGTCAAACAATATACTGAGGATTTAGCTCGCCGACTGAATAAATCCGCGGATGATAGAAACTATCTCGACTTAGTAATCGTTGTCGATCAATTGCTTACTGGGTTTGATGCGCCAGAGATGAACACCCTTTATGTCGACCGCACTTTAAAAGCGGGGAACTTAATCCAAGCTTATTCTCGTACGAACCGCATGCATAACCTTCAAGAAAAACCTTGGGGGAATGTGGTGAACTACCGCTGGCCGGTTCAAAACGAACTAGAAATGAACAAGGCTTTTTATGTTTATTCTAACCGCGAATCAGCTTATGAAAAGATTGATCTGGAGTTAGGTGAACTGAAGGAAGGCAATCAGGAAGCAGGGATTCTTTCTAAGGCATTTAGTGAAGTTCAAAGTGAGATGCAAGCTGTTGTTAAGAAACTCGGACAATTGACGGATGACTTTGTTCAGTTGCCACCAAGTGAAAAAGCGCAGGACGAGCTCTTTGAACAACTGAAAGAATACAATCGTTTGCTCAGTCAATTGAAACAATATACTGAGGATGATGATAAAAATCCAGTATCAGCCTATGGTGATACTGAAGGCTTCTTTAATCGTATTGGCATAACCGAAGAGCAGGAAGTCATTTTGACGACTGTTATCGCGGGAGAACTAAAAGAACGCCGTGCAAAGCATGAAGATATCGATATTTCGCAAGTCAACTTAGCGATGGTTCATATCCATGATGTGACAATCAATTATGATTATCTGATTGACCTAATTGCCCAAATGGCGGATCAGGTTCATGATGATAAGATGGACGATGCACAAAAGACGTTTGAAGATATTCATATTGAAATTGCGAAGTCTGACAACGATATAGAAAAATCGAAGATGCGAAACTTCGTAGATAAGATTTTCACGAAAGACTTTACGTTTGATAGTTATCCTGCACCTACTGATGTCGAGATGATGAACCAAGCGATGGATAAATCTCAGAAAGAAACAAATATCCAATTGTTCACTAACTTCGTTCGTAAATGGGGCTTAGACAATAGTACGAAGCCTAGAGATATCGAAAATCTCATCAAGAAGCATCGTGTGGGACAAGAAGACATGGATAAACAAAACGAGCTGACTACGATTATGAATGATGCTCGTTTTGACTACAAAGAAATTGCAGTAGCAGAAGTGGCAGCTTTATCTTGGGTCAAATACCGTATTGAATTCCGCAAGGCGTTTTATGATCTTGCAGATGAAATCAAAAAAGGCGAATAGCCTGATTAACAATTAATAGGTGCAGGCATTTTCTGAACAAATAAAAAATAGGAGGATAAGATGAACGAGATACAATTTTTAATCTACGAAGACGTTGAAAAAGTTCAAGTTATAGTCCAAGATGAAACGATTTGGGCTACCCAAAAAACCATTGCAGATTTATTTGACGTGGATAGAACTTCGATTTCCCGTCACTTGAAAAATATCTTCGAAACTGGAGAGTTGGATGAAAAAGTGGTATGTGCGGAAATTGCACACACCACTCAACATGGCGCGATTGAAGGGAAGACACAGACGAAGGCGGTTAAATATTACAATCTGGATGCTATAATTTCAGTCGGATACCGTGTGAACTCCCAAAAAGCAACCAAGTTTCGAATCTGGGCTACAAATGTTTTGAAAGAATTTATTCAAAAAGGTTTCGCAATTGATGTAGAGCGGATGAAACAAGGGGAGAACACTTTCGGAAAAGATTATTTCCGCGAGTTGCTTGAAACAGTTCGGAGTATTCGAGCGAGTGAACGTCGAATTTGGCAACAAATTACAGATGTATTTGCAGAAATTTCTTTTGATTATGATCTTAATTCGGAAATTACAAAGAGGTTCTATGCAACGGTTCAAAATAAGTTTCATTATGCGATAACTGGTAAGACAGCTGCTGAAATAATTTTTGATAGCGCAGATCGCGATAAGAATAATATGGGACTGACTACTTGGAAGAACTCTCCTGACGGTCGTATTCTTCAATCTGATGTGATGATAGCCAAGAACTATCTGTCAGAAAAGGAAATCAAAAGTCTAGAGCGTAATGTGTCGGCATACTTTGATTACGTTGAACGTTTGCTTGAAGATGAAACGCTTCTTGGCATGGAGGGCTTTGCAACTAGCATCGACGAATTCTTAAAATTCAACCGATACGATATTTTGACTGGAGCAGGATGTATTAGTCACCAAAAAGCTAAAGATAAAGCAATCGGCGAATACAAAGAATTCAATAAACACAAAAAAATAACGTCAGACTTTGATAAGCTTGTTAAAAAGCTAGAGTCAAGGAAAGGGGGCGTTAAATGAGTGATAAAACAACAAACGGACCAGCTATCAGATTCAAAGGCTTTACTGACGCTTGGGAACAGTGTAAGTTAATGGAAGTTGGCGAAATAGTAACTGGTTCTACCCCGCCAACTTCAAATGCTGATAATTATTCATCAGATGGTTCTCCATGGATTACACCAACAGACATTAAATCTCAAACAATTTCGGATTCACCCAAAAAACTTTCTGCTCAAGGGGAATCAATATCAAGAATGGTTCCAGCTGGTACAATTCTTGTAACCAGTATTGCTAGTATTGGAAAAAATACAATGTTGACAGTGCGCGGGAGTTTTAATCAACAGATTAACGGAGTTGTTCCAAACGAAAATAATGATTCATATTTCTTACTCACAATGTCAGAAATTTGGTCGAAGAAGATGAAATCATTTGCAAGTTCAGGCACTATGCAAATAGTAAATAAGACTGAATTTAGTAAAATGAAATTTGAGTTTCCTAAGTCAAAACGAGAACAAACCCAAATCGGGCAGTTCTTCGCCAAACTCGACGACCTTATCGCCCTTCATCAGCGTGAGTATGACAAAACGGTCAACATCAAAAAAGCCATGCTTGAAAAAATGTTCCCGAAAGATGGCGAAGATAAACCCGAAATCCGCTTTGACAGATTCACTGACGCTTGGGAACAGCGGAAGTTAGGTGAAGTTACTGATAGAGTTCGCGGAAATGATGGACGAATGGATTTACCAACTCTTACAATGTCTGCCGGAAATGGTTGGATGAATCAGATTGATAGATTTTCCGGGAATATCGCTGGAAAAGAACAAAAGAATTATACTCTCTTGTCTAAAAGTGAATTATCTTATAATCACGGAAATTCTAAACTTGCAAAATATGGAGTTGTTTTTGAGTTGAAAGACTATGAAGAAGCTCTAGTTCCAAGGGTTTATCACAGTTTTAAATCAAATGATAAATCTGTGCCATTATTTCTTGAGTATATTTTTGCAACTAAACAACCAGACCGAGAACTTGGGAAATTAGTTTCATCTGGTGCACGAATGGACGGACTGTTAAATATTAACTTTGATGATTTTATGGGAATTAAAATTAAACTTCCCGCTATCGATGAACAAAAGAAAATCAGTTCGTTCTTCAAACAACTAGACGACCTTATCGCCCTTCATCAGCATGAGTTGGAATTGATGAAAATAATTAAGAAATCGCTACTTAAGGCGATGTTTGTATAAAAATAACAAAGGAGAACTGAAAACATGAGTAATACAACAGAAATTACCAATAAACTTTGGGCTATGGCCAACAAACTTCGAGGAACGATGGATGCGAGTGAATACAAGAACTATATCTTGCCGTTCATGTTCTACCGTTACCTGTCTGAAAACCAATATGATTACCTTAAAGCGAATCACTTGGAGGATTTTTACACAGTAACTGACGAAGAAGAGCGTGAAGAATACCTTGAAGAAAGTAGCCGTGGATTGGGTTACGCCATTGTGCCAGAGTACACATGGGAAGAAGTGGTTTCTAAAATCGAAAACCATAAAATCAAAGCCAGCGACTTCCAAGATATGTTTGATTCATTCAATAAGAATGCCAAACGTAATCCGGTAGCCGAAGCTGATTTTGCTAATGTATTTTCAGATGTCAATTTAGGAGATAGTCGTCTCGGTTCAAGTACTAATGAACGTGCGAAAGCGCTTAATGATATTGTTCTGATGATTAATGAGTTCATTTTTAAAGACGAGTCTGGGCACGATATTCTTGGCGATGTCTATGAGTACTTAATTGGCCAATTTGCAGCGAATGCCGGTAAAAAGGGCGGAGAATTCTATACGCCTCATGAGGTTAGCCAAATCTTAGCTAAACTTGTTACGCTTGATGTTAAAGAAAGTAACGACCAGTTTAGAGTGTATGACCCGACAATGGGATCGGGATCGCTTCTCCTTACGGTTCAAAAGGAATTGCCAAACGGTGATAAAGAAGGAAGTGTTGAGTTCTATGGTCAAGAGTTAAATACAACAACTTATAACTTGGCTCGCATGAACTTGATGATGCACGGTGTTAACTACCGAAATATGGAACTTAAACGTGCAAACACTTTGGATGCTGACTGGCCATTTTCCGAAAAAGATGGCATTCAAACACCACTGAAATTTAATGCTGTGGTCGCGAACCCACCTTATTCTCAACCCTGGGATATCAAGACTATTGACCGAGAGAAAGATACTCGTTTCAAAGGTTTTGGTGTTGCGCCAGCTTCAAAAGCAGATTATGCCTTTGTATTGCATGGTCTTGATCACTTAGATAAAGAAGGAACCATGGCCATCGTATTACCTCACGGGGTGCTATTCCGTGGCGCTTCAGAAGGTAAAATCCGAAAAAATATCATTAAAGAGAATTTACTTGATACTGTCATTGGGTTGCCTGCGAACCTATTCTATGGAACGAGTATTCCAACATGCGTCTTAGTATTTAAAGGGCGAGAAGCTCGCGGTGAGAACAAAGATATCTTGTTCATCGATGCATCAAGCGAGTTTGAAAAAGGTAAGAACCAAAACAAGCTTACTCAAGAAAACATCGCTAAGATCCTTGAAACCTATCATAATCGTGAAGACGTTGAAAAGTATGCTCACGTTGCAACTTTGGACGAAATTAAAGAAAACGGCTATAACCTGAACATCCCTCGTTATGTAGATACATTCGAGGAAGATGTTGTTGTTCCGCTTCCAGAGGTAGCTAAAGAACTCAAAGAGGTTCGCGAGGAAATTCAAACGGCAACTACTGATTTATTTAACCTCCTTGGGGAGTTGGAGGGCACAACAGACGAGGCAAAGAACGAACTTAGTAGCTTTTTAGAGTTGATAAAACGATAGGAAGCGGTCTGTAAGGCTAGGTGGTTGCCTCCAGCCTTTAGTCTAATTTTGGGGAATAGCGTCAGTTTTGGGGACGCAACAACCTGTGTATGCTTTATTATTAAAAAATAACTTATAATTGAAATTTGTTCGAAAAACTTAAAATTTTCATTTACAAATGAATTTTAAAACACAATCAAGCGTCAATCCCTTCAAAACAAAACACCAATCAAGATACTCAAGGCTAACGCCCCATTAAAAATCATCAGATTGTGAACGGACAGGATAAAAGTTTCTCTTTTGTCCTGTTTTTTTAGGAATTTTGTGATGTTGTTGATGATCAGCGGTGTGATTAGGAGCATGAGTAGGCAGTTTTTTGGAAGGATGGATAGGAAGATAGCACAGAGAATAGCAGCGCTTGCAAGGCAGTAGACGCCGACAAATAAGTTTAGTGCCGAAGAAATCCCAATAAAATGAGGTAAGGTCAGGCGGCCGTTTTTCTCGTCCTGGGTCAGATCACAGATATTGTCTGCTAGCATGACATTGAAGTTCATGCAAAAACACATGAGGCCGACAAGGGCAATCGGTGTGAGCGTAGCGACATCGACTTTGAAAGTCAGCAACCATTTGGCAAAATCGAGCGTAAAATAGCCCTGATCAAAGCTGTTGATATAGATGCCAAAGAAAAAGCCGCAGATGCCCTCAGCAAAGCCAGCAAGCACTTCACCCAACGGAAAGCGGGAGAAGGCGAAGGGACCAAAGGTGTAGAAAACGGCGATAATAAAGCAAAGTGCACCGATGGGCAGGATGGCGAGGTTGGTGGTGAGAACGACGCCGATGCCAACGATGATATCGATTGCAAGGAGCAACAGGCAGACTTTTAGCGCGAGTTTTGGGTCGATGTTTCGGGTGGATAGGATATTTTCGTGCGTCTTATAGTCGGGATCGAGCGCCTTTTTGTAGTCCATGAGGTTATTCCAGGCGCTCACAAATAGGTTAATGGCAATGAGGCCGATGAAAAAAAGGAGCGTTGGCAACAGGTGAAAACTGTTGAAATAGTAAAGCGAAAAAATCAGCCCGGCAATTGGTGAGAGCAGTGCGGCTGGCAGGGTCTGGATGCGGGTGAAGTTGAGGAAGGTCTTGAAAGACATGACAATGGTGCTCCTTATGGGTCTAATGTTCGGGTTTTACGTGTGTTTTATCTAAAAATCAATATTTTTGTCGAAATTTTCTAAAAATAACGCTGAAAATGTGCTATACTTATTGTAATATCATTATATCAAAATATGTGGCGAGAATCGTCATATCGGCTAAAATAGCTAAAAGGAGAAGAAAATGCGCGCAATAGTAACAGTGATTGGTCAAGACAAAACAGGGATTGTAGCGGGGGTTTCAACGCGTTTGAGTGAGCTTGAAATCAACATTATCGATATGTCACAAACGATCATGGATGGCTTTTTCACGATGAACATGGTGGTTGAGATTGATGAAGCAAGCAAAAACTTTGCGGACGTTAAGGCAAACTTGACAGAGCTTGGTGACGAGTTGAAAGTGGACATCAAGATCATGAATGAAGCGATTTTTCAAGCTATGCACCAACTTTAATTCAGTAGCAGCGCGTGATTGCAGGGGCTTAACGGACATCAGAAAGGTAAAACTGTGGAACAAAATCAAATTCTTGAAACGATTCGGATGATTGAAGAGGAAAATCTGGATATTCGGACAATTACGATGGGGATTTCTCTCTTGGACTGTATTGACAGCGATATTGACCGAGCTTGTGAGAAGATTTATCAAAAAATCACGACTAAGGCGCGTGATTTGGTCAAAATCGGGAATGAAATCGGTGATGAGCTTGGTATTCCAATCATCAATAAACGGGTTAGTGTGACGCCTATTGCGATTATCGGTGCTGCGACAGATGCGACGGACTACACACCGTTTGCGCTGGCGCTTGACCGCGCTGCGAAAGAAATCGGCATTGACTTTATTGGTGGTTTCACGGCTTTGGCACAAAAAGGCTATCAAAAAGGCGACAAAATCCTCATTGATTCATTGCCTAAGGCGCTTGCTGCGACTGACTTTGTTTGTAGTTCGGTCAATGTTGGCTCAACTAAGACTGGCATCAATATGGATGCTGTCCGTGACATTGGCGAGATTATCGTTGAGGCGGCAAAACTTGACGATATGAGCTGTGCCAAGCTCGTCGTTTTTGCAAATGCTGTCGAAGACAATCCGTTCATGGCGGGCGCTTTTCACGGTGTCGGTGAAGCTGATGTCGTGATTAACGTCGGCGTTTCTGGTCCTGGTGTTGTCAAACGTGCGCTCGAAAAAGTTCGTGGTGAGTCATTTGACGTGGTTGCTGAAGTTGTTAAGAAAACGGCATTCAAAGTCACACGCATGGGACAACTTGTCGGGAAAATGGCGTCTGAGCGCCTTGGCGTCGAGTTTGGTATCGTTGACTTGTCGCTTGCACCAACGCCTGCTGTGGGAGACTCGGTTGCCCGCATCCTTGAGGAGATGGGGCTTGAGATGGTGGGCACGCACGGCACGACAGCTGCGCTTGCACTTCTCAATGACCAAGTCAAAAAAGGTGGCGTCATGGCATGCAACCAAGTCGGCGGCCTGTCAGGCGCTTTCATCCCAGTTTCTGAGGACGAGGGCATGATTGCAGCGGTTAATGCTGGTGTGCTCAATCTTGAAAAACTTGAAGCTATGACTGCTATTTGTAGCGTCGGTCTTGACATGATCGCTGTTCCTGGTGATACACCTGCAAGCACGATTTCAGCGATGATTGCTGATGAGGCGGCTATTGGTGTCATCAACATGAAAACGACGGCTGTTCGTGTGATTCCTAAAGGTAAAGTCGGTGAGCAAATCGAGTTTGGTGGTTTGCTTGGTACAGCGCCTGTGATGGCGGTCCACAAAGAATCGTCAGCAGCCTTTATCGCACGTGGTGGGCATATTCCTGCGCCCATTCATTCGTTTAAAAACTAAGATTAGCCAAGTGAAAGTAGAGAAATCTGCTTTTTTTTGTTAAAATAGAATAAAGAAAACCTTTTCAAAGATGGAGCAAAACAATTATGGTAAATATCTATTTGGTGCGGCATGGCAAGACCATGTTCAATACGATTGGGCGGGCGCAAGGCTGGTCTGATACGCCGCTTACTGCTGATGGTGAACGTGGTGTGACTGAGCTGGGGCTGGGATTTGCGGCGGAAAATATCCAGTTTGACCGCGCCTACTCGTCAGACAGTGGTCGGACGATTCAGACCATGAATTTCATTCTCAAGTACTCTGAAAATGAGGACATTCCCTATCAGATGGATAAACGCATTCGCGAGTGGTGTTTTGGAAGCCTTGACGGTGGTTATGACGGCGAGCTTTTTGATGGTGTTTTGCCACGGACAGACGCCTATAAAGGCAAGTCAGAAGAAGAGCTGACTTACCAGGATATTGCAAATGGTCTGCTTGAGGTGGATACAGCTGGATGGGCTGAGCCTTGGGAAGTGCTGAGTAAGCGGATCTTGGATGGTTTTTTTGACGCCGCAAAAGAAGCTGAAGCGACTGGTGCTGAAAATATTGTCATCGTCAGCCATGGCATGACCATCGCGACATTTATCAAGTTACTTGATCGTAATCAGCCAAAATTTCAATCCCTTGATAATGGTTCTGTGACGCACCTGAGTTATTCTGACGGCAATTTTACCATTGGTGAGATTGGGGATATGCACTACCGCGCGCTTGGACGGGAGATTTTAGATGCCGAGTGATTATTCACAAAAACCACGTCGTAACCGCAGCAAGAAGCCACGTTATGATCGGATTATCTTTGTTTTACTGATTTTGATTGTGCTGATTCTTGGTGGTGTTTTTCTGGGACGGGCACTGACAAAAGATAAGTCTGCACAGGCTACAAAAACAGTGGGGACAAGTCTAACGACGCCTCAAAAAGCAAAGTCGTCAGAAGTCAAATCGTCATCTACCAAGAGTAAAAAAAGTCAAAAAGCAAGTGGGCTGCCTGACAGTAAATCGTCAGACTGGCAGTTGGTTTTGGTTAATCGCACACACATCAAAGAGGAGATGAATCCTGATTTGACGCAGATTGGCAGCATCTATGTTGACTCACGGATTGCGAAAAATGTGACGCAGTTCTTAGCGGCAGCTCAGGCGATTGATCCGTCAGAACACTTGATTTCAGGCTATCGCAGTGTGGCCTATCAGAAGCAGCTTTTTCAGCAGTATGTGGATCAGGAGATTGCGGCGGGCAATGCGACGACGCAGGCTGAGGCGGAAAAAATCGTCAAAACGTATTCGCAGCCGGCTGGTGCGTCTGAGCACGAAACGGGGCTTGCCATAGATATGAGTACGGTGGATAGTCTGAATGAAAGTGACCCGAGTGTCGTTAGTCAGCTTGAAAAAATCGCGCCTGACTATGGCTTTGTATTGCGCTTTCCAAAAGGTAAGAGTGCAAGCACGGGCGTTGACTATGAAGACTGGCACTGGCGCTATGTCGGTGTTGCAAATGCCAAGTATATGACGGCGCACAAGCTGACGCTGGAAGAATATCTGGCGCTGCTTGGCTGAAATAGGTATCGTCGGACAAATAAGGAAAAGACAAAGCTGGTAATTTGTGATAGAATAGCAGTAATAAGTAAGATAATATAGGAGTAACAGTCATGTTTTCAGGAAAACAGCCGACATTTGTCGTCTTGTCGAGCGTCGGTCTGCTGATTTATTCAGCTTGGCAGATGATTAACACTATTTTGCCAAATTTGCAGATTTTCAGGGTCGTCTATGATACGATTGCAAATGCCATCAACGCTTTGCGTTTGCAATCAAGCATCTCAATGACCAATCTGCAGTTTCTGCTCTATGTGGTTGTGCTTGTCGCTTTTATCTTTCTTTTAGCGAAATTTTGGAAGTTTGCGATTTATGCGCTCTTGTTCATCATTTTTATCCTGGTTTGTAACTTCGTTTATTTTGCTTGGGCAAATGGAGCCGCATCAACTGACTGGTTCATCTTTATCGTGATGGTAGTGAGCTCTATCAACGTTTTCCTGACGGCTAAAAGTCGCGGATTTATATAAAAAGTTAAAATTAGCACTCGGAATATACGAGTGCTAATTTTTTTGCGCTTTTTCCTTGACAAGAAAAGCAGAAGGTTATATAATAATAAATGTAGTTAGCAGTCGCTGTGTAAGAGTGCTAATCTCACAAGTCAAATGAGGTGATAAACGTGATAACAAAGCGGCAACAGCAAATTCTCAACCTAATCGTGTCGCTTTACACGCAAAATCACAAGGCGATCGGATCTAAAGCGCTCATGGCCTCAATCAAGGCATCTAGTGCGACAATCAGAAATGACATGAAACATTTGGAAGAGCTTGGCTTCATCCAAAAAGAGCATACGTCATCTGGTCGCGTGCCTAGCGTTACGGGCTATAAGTATTTTGTTGAAAACTTTCTGAAACCAGGTAAACTCGATGAAAATGAGATTTATCAGGTGATGAAAAATTTTGATGGTGAGTTTTATAGGCTTGATGTACTTTATCAGCAAGCGGCGCGGACTTTGGCTGATTTGACAGGTTATTCGGGCTTTGTGCTCAATGTATCCTTAAAAAATCAGGTCTTGTCAAAGTTTGACATTGTGCAGCTTGATAGTCACTCAGCAATGGTCGTGATGACCATGGATACAGGACTTGTCAAGACGACTCAGTTCGTTTTGCCACGGTCAATGACCTTGGATGATCTGACGACCTTTAAATTCATCTCTGATGAGCGTTTGGTCGGCAAAAAAATACTTGACGTGCATTATTCACTTCTGACGGAGATTCCGCAAGTCGCACAAAAATACTTTGTTGTGACGACAGATGTCTTACAGCTATTTGACCATGTGTTTGCTGACTTGTTTGAAGAAAACTTGATTTCAGCGGGGCGTCAAAATCTTCTTGGCTACTCTGATGATGTCGTGTCCTTATACAAGATTTTGATGGACGATAAAGCAATTATTCATGAGATTCGGGATATGGTGTCTGACGATGCGCTGAGAAGTGTCAAGTTTGATTCAGAGTTGACAGAAAATCATCAGATTACAAAAAACATTACTCTGATGACGCAACAGTTTGTCGTGCCTTATCGTGGACTCGGAACGCTTGCGCTCATGGGGCCAGTCGATCTCAACTATCAAAAAGTCGTCTCGACCATGGACTTGATTGCCAAAATCCTGACCATGAAACTGAGTGATTACTACCGTTATCTTGACGGTAACCATTATGAAATGATTTAAGAAAAAGGAGCAAATATGTCTAAGAAAAAAGATAATAATGAAGAAACACTTGAGCAAGAATTGGACCAGGAACTTGAAAACGAGCTTGAAAATGAAGAAGTGCTAGAAGATATTGTCGATGAAGAAATCGATGAACTTGCGCAGCTTCAAGAAAAGCTTGACGACATGGAAAACAATTACTTGCGTGCCAATGCTGAGATGCAAAATATCCAACGTCGCAGCAATGAAGAACGTCAGACCTTGCAAAAATATCGCTCACAAGATTTGGCGAAAAAAATCTTGCCAAGTCTTGACAACTTAGAACGTGCCCTTGCGGTTGAAGGCTTGTCAGATGATGTTAAAAAAGGTCTTGAGATGACGCAGGAAAGCCTGCTTAACGCCCTCAAAGAAGAAGGCGTGACAGAAGTTGAGATTGTGGTCAATGAAACTAAAATGGATCACAACTATCACATGGCGATTCAAACGGTTGAAAGTGATGCAGAAGCTGACACCATCACGCAAGTCTTCCAAAAAGGCTATGTCTTGCATGACCGCATCTTGCGACCTGCTATGGTTGTTGTGGCACAGTAAAAAAACAAAAAATATTGACCGAGATGTCGTTAAACTAATAATATAACTCAAAAAAAGCGCGAAGCGCAAATAAAATAAAAGAAGGTAAAAAATTATGGCTAAAATTATCGGTATTGACTTAGGTACAACAAACTCAGCAGTTGCAGTGCTTGAAGGTGGCGAAGCAAAAATCATTGCTAACCCAGAAGGCAACCGTACGACACCATCAGTTGTGTCATTTAAAAATGGTGAAATCATTGTCGGTGAAGCAGCAAAACGCCAAGCCGTTACAAATCCTGAGACAATCATCTCAATCAAGTCTAAAATGGGAACAGCTGAAAAAGTTGCTGCAAATGGTAAAGAATATACACCGCAAGAAATCTCAGCTATGATTCTCCAATATCTCAAAGGTTTTGCAGAAGATTATCTTGGTGAAAAAGTTGAAAAAGCGGTCATCACAGTTCCTGCTTACTTCAACGACGCACAACGTCAAGCAACAAAAGATGCTGGTAAAATCGCTGGCCTTGAAGTTGAACGTATCGTCAATGAACCAACTGCGGCAGCACTTGCTTATGGTCTTGACAAAACTGACAAAGACGAAAAAATCCTCGTATTTGACCTTGGTGGAGGGACATTTGACGTGTCTATCCTCGAACTTGGCGACGGTGTCTTTGACGTACTTGCAACAGCTGGGGATAACAAACTCGGTGGGGATGACTTTGACCAAAAAATCATCGACTACTTGGTCGCTGAATTTAAAAAAGAAAACGGGATCGACCTTTCAAGCGACAAGATGGCTTTGCAACGTTTGAAAGATGCAGCTGAAAAAGCGAAAAAAGATTTGTCAGGTGTGACATCTACGCAAATCAGCTTGCCATTTATCACAGCTGGTGATGCTGGACCGCTTCATTTAGAGTTGACATTGACACGTGCGAAATTTGACGAAATCACGGCTGATTTGGTTGAACGGACAAAAGGACCAGTTCGTCAAGCGCTTTCTGATGCAGGATTGTCATCTAGCGAAATCGATGAAGTGATTCTTGTTGGTGGTTCAACACGTATCCCTGCTGTTGTTGATGCGGTTAAAAAAGAAACTGCCAAAGAACCTAATAAATCAGTCAACCCTGATGAAGTCGTTGCCATGGGCGCTGCCATCCAAGGTGGTGTCATCACAGGTGACGTCAAAGATGTTGTCTTGCTAGATGTCACACCATTGTCACTTGGTATCGAAACAATGGGTGGTGTCTTCACAAAACTGATTGATCGTAATACGACTATCCCAACATCTAAATCACAAGTCTTCTCAACTGCGGCTGATAATCAACCGGCAGTAGACATTCACGTGCTCCAAGGTGAACGTCCAATGGCTGCTGATAACAAGACTTTGGGTCGTTTCCAACTCTCTGACATCCCAGCTGCACCACGTGGTATCCCACAAATTGAAGTGACATTTGACATTGATAAAAACGGTATCGTATCTGTTAAAGCAAAAGACATGGGCACGCAAAAAGAACAAACCATCGTCATCCAATCAAACTCTGGTCTTTCTGACGAAGAGATTGACAAAATGATGAAAGATGCTGAAGCAAATGCAGATGCAGATGCAAAACGTAAAGAAGAAGTTGACCTCAAAAATGAAGTTGACGCAACGATCTTTGCAACTGAAAAAACAATCAAAGAAACTGAAGGCAAAGGCTTCGACACTGAACGTGACGCAACGCAAGCAGCACTTGATGAGTTGAAAGTAGCGCAAGAAGCTGATAATCTTGAAGAATTGAAAACAAAACTTGACGCATTGAACGAAAAAGCGCAAGCACTTGCAGTCAAACTTTATGAACAAGCAGCAGCTGATCAACAAGCGGCAGCAGGCGCTGAAGGTGCAACTGATGCACCAAAAGACGACAACGTTGTTGATGGTGACTTTGAAGAAGTTAAATAAGTCTTGATAGAAAACAGATTTTTTCGGAAATCTGTTTTTTTATGCTGTCATCAAATTGTCAAATCCAGGGCTTTTCGGGTAATGAGTCAATATGACGAGAGAATGAAAAGAAGATTATGATATAATAAACATATGTCTAAAAAGAGGTATGAAATATGTTAGAAATCAAAACGGTCAGCAAGCGATTTGGTGATAAATTAGCGGTTGACGCATTGGATATGACTGTTGAAAATGGCAGTATCATGGGATTGATTGGGCAAAATGGTGCAGGAAAGACAACAACTTTTCGGATGATTTTGGACTTTATCAAGGCTGATCAAGGTCATATCAGCTGGAATGGTGCTAAAATCACACAAGATGTCAAGCAAAAAATCGGTTTTTTGCCAGAAGAACGGGGTCTTTATCAGAAATTAACGGTCGAAGAACAGGTTCTGTATTTTGCCGAGTTACATGGCATGAAGCGTGGCAATGCAAGGCTTGCGCTCAATCAGTGGATGAAGCGGCTCGAGGTTGTTGGAAACATCACGGACAAAGTACAGACCTTATCAAAAGGCAATGCGCAAAAAATTCAATTCATCTCAACGTTAGTACACCAACCTGAGCTACTGATCCTTGATGAGCCTTTTACTGGTCTTGATCCTGTTAATACAGAGATGCTTATGACGGAAATCAGGCAGTTTCGTACAAACGGTGCTGCAATCATCTTTTCTAGCCATAACATGAGCGGTGTTGAGGCGCTTTCTGACAATCTGACCATGCTCAAAAATGGCAAGACGATTTTACAAGGCAGTGTTGACGGCATTCGTGAAAGTTTTGGACGTACGCAGATTTATCTGGAAACATCTGTTTCTGACGACATTTTACAGGCTTTTGACGGTGTCATATCGCTTGTTCCACAGGGAAAGGGGCGGCTTTTGCACCTATCCGACGAAAGCTTTGGCAGGGATATTTTTCAAAAGCTCTATGAGATGGATGGTGGCTATATGCCTGCTTTTGTGCAGGCACCGCCCACGCTTGACGAGATTTTCCGTAAGGAGGTAGCAAGCCATGACTAATCAGATCAAACTCGTTGCAGCACAGGTTTACCGCACCAGAATCAAAACATTTGGCTTTTGGGCAATGGTGGTGTCGCCTTTGATAGTACCATTTTTGGGGATTTTGATCAGCATGATTGTTGCAACGGCTGATAAAAATGATGATCCTGCCAAACTTGCCGTGGTCAGCCAACCGCAGATTGCCCAAGTTTTGAAAACTGGAAAAGTCCTATCTGATACGACAATTTCACAAGCCACAAGCATTACTCAAGCCAAAAAAAGTCTGAATTCAGGCAAGATTGACGGTTATCTGACGGCTAAAAATGGTGCTTATACCCTGGTTACCGCAGCAAAAACAACGGTGAAATTTGATGAGACGACGTTGCGCAACGTCTTGACGCAAATAGAGCTGTCTGATAGGGCGAAAAAGCTTAATCTGACGGCAAAAAACATTGCAGATTTGCTGCGTCAGGCAACGCTCAGCATGAAAACGCAGTCGGCTCACGGCGAAACCTCAGGTGGCGATGCTAAAAATACCGCTAACCATGTCCTATCTATGGCGATCGGCATCATTATCTTCATGTTTGTATCGCTCTATGTCGGGATGATGTCGCAAGAAATCGCAAACGAAAAGTCCAATCGTATCATGGAAATGCTGCTTGCTGCGACATCAGCAAAGACTCAGTTTCGTGGGAAAATCTATGGTATTTTAGCGCTTGTGCTGACGCAAGTCCTGATTTATCTGATTGCAATTGCGGGAATTATCTTGCTTGCTGGTCAAAATGATACGGTCAAATTAGTGCTTGGCATGGTAAAAGGCATTGATCTGAGCTTTGTCGCAATCGCATTTGTCATGATTGTGACGGGGGTTTTTGGCTATCTCATCTTGTCTGCCATTGTCGCATCACTTGTCAACGATCAAAGTCAGGTCCAGCAGGCCGCACAGCCTGTCATGTATCTGTCCTTGATTGGTTATATTGCAAGCTTTCTCGTTTCCAGTGCACCAGGCAACAAGGCCATCAGCGTGCTGAGTTATGTGCCATTTATCTCGCCCACGCTCATGCCTAGCCGCCTAGCCATCCAGTATGCGACTACCACCCAGGCGCTGATTGCAGTTGTTTTGCAGATTGCGGGTGTGATTGTCGTCTTCATCTTTGGTGAAAAGCTTTACGCGAGAAATGTGTTGAGTTATTCTGATGAAAAAATCATTAGGCAGTTGGTGAAAAATCTAAAAAATCTCAAACGTGGTTAATTTGATATAAGCAAAATCCTCGATTTTTACGTATGTAAAAGTAGGAGGATTTTTTATGTTGCAAGAAAAAATTCGGGAACACATGAAACTCATAGTTGGTGCTGGTATAGTAGTCTTAGTAGTTGTCATTTTCGGTGTGACACATCTGATGGGAGCATCAAGTAATACGCCTGCTTCTGACGCACAGCCACTGGTTGCAGCGCAAAATCTGACAGTTACTGCGTCAGAAAGTTCAGGTAAAACGCAAAGTTCTGATAAGGAAACTACGTCAGACTTTCTGATCGTAGACGTTAAAGGTGCGGTCAAAAATCCTAACGTTTACCAAGTCAAAGCTGGTGCAAGGGTGAATGACGCTATTTTACAGGCAGGTGGGCTGACTGCACAGGCGGACGCAAAGTCGGTCAATCTCGCCCAAAAAGTGACAGATGAAATGGTAGTCTACGTGGCGGCACAAGGCGAAGTCGGACTGGCGCAAGCAAATGTCACATCACCTGCAAATGCGACTGGGACAAGCGCAGGTGCGTCAGAAAAAGTTAATCTGAACACGGCAGATCTGACGCAGCTTCAAACGCTGAGTGGGATTGGCGCTAAAAAAGCGCAGGATATCATTGATTACCGCGAGCAAAACGGTAATTTCAAGGCCATAGAGGACCTGAGCCAAGTGTCAGGTTTCGGGGAGAAGACGCTTGAAAAACTTAAAGAGTCGATTACCGTGGACTAATGTGGCTGTGCGCCCAATCTACATCGCCTATTTTTCGGTACTAGTCTATCTGAGTATCTGGCGTTTTAGCTGGCTAATGGTAGCCTATCTAGGTGTGTCGTTTGTGATATTTATGACGAAAAACACACGGCAAGCAGTTTTGAAACTAGGAATTATTTTGCTGGTTTTCGCAAGTATTTGTACCATATTAAAGAAAAAAGAAGAACGAGATTTTAATAGCGAGCCAACTGTCGCGCAGCTTACACCGATATTAGACACGATTACTGTTAATGGTGATTCGATTGGCTTTCGGGCGAGGTCAGCCGGTAAGACATATCAAGTCTATTATCAGGCACCAACACAAGAGGTGCAGCTTTATTTTAAAAGTCTGAGCTCAAATGTCAATTTGAGCGTGGTTGCGACAACAGAAAAAGCAGCTACCCAACGAAATTTTAATGGTTTTGACTATCAAGCCTATCTTAAAACACAGTCGATTTACAGGGTTGCAACGATTCAATCAATCAAATCCATCACCGCGGGTAAGAATTTTGATTTACATGTGCTGCGACGACGTGCGATTTTGTTTTGTGAAAGTAACTTTCCTAAGCCAATGTCCGCCTATATGACAGGACTATTGTTTGGCTATCTTGGCAAGGATTTTGACGAAATGGGTAGTATTTATACGAGTCTTGGGATTATGCATTTATTTGCCTTGTCGGGCATGCAAGTTTCATTTTTTGTTGATTTTTTGCGAAAACTGCTTTTGCGCTCTGGAGTCAGACGGGATATTGTTGATGGGGTTCAGCTACCCTTTTCTATTTTATATGCTGGTCTGACAGGATTTTCAGTTTCAGTCATGCGTGCCTTGATTCAGAAACTCCTTGCGAATTTCGGCATCAAAAAATTGGATAATTTCAGCCTGACCTTGCTGATCTTGTTTTGTATCATGCCAAAATTTTTGCTGACAACGGGCGGGACTTTATCGATTTTATTTGCCTTTGTCATCTCGATGTTTGGTGACCGGTTTGATCAGCTGCCTAAATATCAGCGTTTGACAGTTGAAAGTCTTGTATTGTCAGTATCTGTTTTACCTATGTTATTACTGTATTTTCATACTTTTCAGCCCATGTCGCTTATCTTGACTTTTATTTTCAGTCTGATTTTTGACATGGTTTTGCTGCCAGGTCTATCACTTATTTTCTTATTGGCAATTCTTACAAATTTCAAGATCACACAGGTTAATATTGGTTTTCAACTACTTGAAAGTCTGATCAAATTGACAGATAACTGGTTACACTATCCTTTGGTGCTGGGCAAACCACAAGCCATTGTATTCCTACTCATGCTTGTTCTGACAGGTTTTCTGATCGATTTTTGGCGGTTTCGAAAATGGCGTTTACTTTTAATGACGCCATTACTCGCCTTATTTTTTATCACTAAAAATCCAGTCACATCGAGCATCACCATGGTTGACATCGGACAGGGTGACAGCATCTTTTTGCAGGACAGGATTAATCGCCATACCATATTGATTGATACAGGTGGGCGTGTATCTTTTGGTAGTGAAGAGGCCTGGCGTGTGAGAAGCAGCACACCAAATGCGTCAAACACCTTGATTCCCTATCTGAAAAGTCAGGGTGTCGGTAGCATTGATACCCTTGTTATTACGCATACCGATGAGGATCATATGGGGGATTTACTTGCTGTGATTGATCAGATTAAGGTCAAAATAATTCTGACGAGTCCGGGTAGTCTGACGAATCCAAATTTTGTCAAGATTCTCAAGCAAACTGGCGCAAAAGTCCAGGTCGCGCAAGTCGGTCAGAAACTGGAAATATTTGATAGCTATTTGGAAGTTCTTTATCCATGGGCGCAAGGCGACGGTAAAAATAACGATTCAATCGTGCTATATGGTAATCTCTATCAGACCAAGTTTCTTTTCACAGGTGATTTGGAAAAAGAAGGCGAGGCAAGTCTACTCACACGCTATCCGAAACTCGACGTCGATGTGCTAAAAGCAGGTCACCACGGCTCGAAAACCTCCTCTTCTGATGCATTTATCAAAGCCATCACACCCAAAATTGGTCTGATTTCCTGTGGTATCAATAATCGCTATAAACACCCCAATGTCGAAACGCTGACAACATTTGACAAGTACAATGTTGTAACTTACAGAACCGACTTACAAGGGGCAATCAGATTTCAAAAACAGGGCAAGTCATGGCATATCGCAACGGTCAAGTAGCAAGTTATCAAACAGATTTAGCCGTCAAAATGTGATATAATGAATAAATAATGACGCTTTAGCCGTCATACACTATGAGTTATATCAAATAGAAATGAGGTCGTCATGCAAGAGTTATCACAAATAACCTTGATTTTAGTTGTCAGTCTGTTTGCGACGATTATTTCAAAACGAATTGGCATCCCTGCGGTTGTCGGACAACTTTTAGTTGGGATTATCCTTGCACCGAGCGTACTTGGTTTGATTCATGAAACACATACGTTGGCATTCTTAGCTGAAGTCGGTGTGATCTTGCTCATGTTTTTGGCAGGGCTTGAAAGTGATCTGAGCTTACTTAGAAAATACTTCAGGCCAAGTCTTGTGATTGCGATTATGGGCGTGATTGTCCCTTTGTTTGCCTACGCTGGCTTAACCTATCTGCTGGGGTATCAGACGCCTGTTGCCATTTTTTATGGCATCGTTTTTGCTGCAACAAGCGTCTCGATCACGGTAGAAGTGCTGCAAGAATACGGCAAGCTATCGTCCAAGGCTGGCACTGTTATACTGGGTGCAGCAGTTGTCGATGACATCTTGGCTGTATTGATTTTGAGCTTTTTCATGAGCTCGCAAGACAGTAGCAGTCATATCGGCACCAAACTTTTGTTACAGGTCGCTTTTTTACTCGCCTTAGCTGTTGTTTATCGTATCATTCCTGTGATTTATCGCTTTGTGGACAAGCTACCTGTCTATGCCAAGTACACATCAGTGAGTCTGCTGATTTGCTTTATGTTGTCGCTCCTCGCCGATTCGGTTGGCATGAGTGCTGTCATAGGTGCTTTTTTTGCAGGTGTTGCCATCGGTCAGACCAAGATGGCTGAAAAGATTGAAACCAACATCAGTACCGTTGCCTACATCTTTTTTATCCCGATTTTCTTTGTGACCATTGCGCTGCCCATCAGTTTTGATGGCATAGTCAAAAATCCGATTTTCATCCTGATTTTAACAGTTTTAGCTATCTTGACGAAACTGATACCGAGCTTTCTAGTCGGGCGTGGTTTCGGATTTAATGCGCGTGAGAGCATGATTATCGGCAGTGGCATGGTGAGTCGTGGGGAGATGGCGCTCATCGTCACACAGATTGGCCTAGCTTCACAGCTGATTGATCGAACAATATATAGCGAACTTGTCGTTGTCATTATTTTATCAACCGTGATTGCACCCTTTTTGATCAAACTAAGCATCGGTAAAAGTTAATCTGACAAGTAAATTTATTGAGAAAGGTGGTCCTACCATGGCCCTAATGCAAATTGAATATTATTCAGAAATTTTGGGAATGGATCGAAACGTCAATGTTATCTACCCAGAATCAGTCAAATTAGTAGAAGAAAATCCAGACTTGACAGATATTCCTGTCCTTTATTTGTTACATGGTATGTCAGGTAACCATAACACCTGGCTCAAGCGTGCAGGGATCGAGCGTTTAGTTAGAAATACCAACCTAGCTGTCATCATGCCATCAACTGACCTCGCCTGGTACACCAATACGACCTACGGTGCTAGATATTACGATGCCATCGTCGATGAATTACCAAAAGTCATTCATAATTTCTTTCCAAACTTATCAACAAAACGAGATAAAAACTTTATTGCGGGTTTATCTATGGGTGGCTATGGCGCCTTTAAAATAGCGCTTTCAACCAATAAATTTTCCTATGCAGCGAGTTTGTCAGGTGCGATTTCATTTGAAAATCTTGATAAAAAAGCGCTTGGTAACGAGACTTACTGGACAGGGATTTTTGGTGATTTAGATAAGTTTGACATGTCTGATAATGCTATCCAAAAATTAGCCGCAGATTTTCCTGATAAAGAAAATAAACCGAGACTATACGCTTGGTGTGGTCGCCAAGACTTTTTATATGCAGCAAATAATTCTGCCGTCAAAGATCTGGCTGATAAAGGATTTGACATTACCTATGAAACAGCAGACGGCACACACGAATGGTATTATTGGCAAAAAATGATTGATCGCGTGCTAGAATTTTTACCCATTGATTATCACCAAGAAGCGCGTCTTTCTTGAGTTTGAAAATGATTTTTCAAATTATTTCAGAAAATCGGTCTTAAGACTGATTTTTTATTTGACATTAGTTCAAAAAAGGTCTAAAATTCTATTGTTAAGAAGATTTGGGCAAAAGTCCAAAAATAGAAAAGAGGTATTTTAATGTCAGCTATTCCCGTAATTGCGATTGGTCTTGGTGCTCTTGGTGCCGCCATCGGTGATGGTCTTGTCGTGTCAGCATTTATCAACTCTGTTGCACGCCAACCGGAAATGGAAGCAAAACTCCGTGTCAACATGTTCTTGGGGATTGCCTTCGCCGAAGGTACATTCTTTATCGCCCTTGCCATGGCATTTATCTTCTAATTTTTAGAAAATAAATGGTTGCAAAAGATGTTGTCATCATGATGACAGCGTAAAGGTTTGAGTTTCAAACCAGATTTTACAATAAAAATGGAAAGGTAGGATATGGATAAAACACTAAGTTTTCACATAGGACCGATTTGGTTTGATGGCACGGTTACGATGATGACAGCCCTCGTTGTTGTCATTGTCTTTGGACTTGTCTTTTGGGCGAGCCGTAACATGACACTTAAACCAAAGGGAAAACAAAATGTGCTTGAGTGGGTGATTGACTTTGTTGAAGGTATCGGCAAAGAAAACCTTGGCAGTAGCGAAGGTCCGAGATACACACTTTTAAGTTTTACGTTGTTTTCTTTCCTACTGATTTCAAATGTTCTGGGGCTTGTGACTAAGCTAAATACACGTCAAGACGTGTCGCTTTGGAAATCACCAACAGCAAATGCTGCTGTGGATTTGACTTTAGCACTCATGGTGATTGTTTTAGCCAACTTCCTAGGCGCCCAAAAATTTGGTTTCAAAGGTTATGTAAAAAATGCCTTTTTGAAACCACCAACTGCTATGCTTCCAATGAATATCTTGGAAGAATTTACAAACACATTGTCACTTGGCTTGCGTTTGTATGGTAACATTTTTGCTGGCGAAGTCATGCTTGGTTTGCTTGTAGGTATGGGTAATTCACATTGGTTTATGATGCCAGTTGCCATTATTCTTGAGGTTGCTTGGACAGGTTTCTCACTGTTCATCTCAGGCCTTCAGGCTTACGTATTTGTCTTACTTACGACTATGTACATTAGCCATAAAGTATCCGCAGAACATTAAAGAAAGGAGTAGAAGTTCATGTCTATTATTTTGGAAGCTGCTCCGAAGAATACCGGGCTCGGTAACATCATCGTAGCTAGCGGGGCCTTCATCATTCTTTTGATTTTGATCAAAAAGTTTGCATGGGGTACCATTACTAAAATGTTTGAAGAACGTGCAACAAAAATTTCAAATGACATTGATAATGCCGAAATTGCGCGTCAAAAAGCTGAAGCATTAGCTGCACAACGCGAAACTGAATTAGCAGGTTCTCGCGATGAAGCAAGTGCCATCATCAGCAATGCAACTGAAACAGCACAAGCTAACAAAGCTAAAATTGCTGCTGAGGCTGCTGAAGATGCGGCGCGTGCGAAACAACGTGCCAACGAAGAAATCGAACAATCTAAAAAAGAAGCGATTTCAGGTATCAAAGGCGATGTCG
The DNA here is from genome assembly GCF_011170065.1 of Pseudolactococcus insecticola. Taxonomy (GTDB): domain Bacteria; phylum Bacillota; class Bacilli; order Lactobacillales; family Streptococcaceae; genus Pseudolactococcus; species Pseudolactococcus insecticola. Next base: position 92,430 of record NZ_BLLH01000001.1, read on the forward strand.
CTGATATTTCAGTGAAAATCGCAGAAAAGCTCATCGGTCAAAGCTTAGACGCTAAAGCGCAGTCTAGCTTGATTGATAGCTATTTGGAAAAATTGGGGGATTAAGTATGTCTCTCGTTGTTGCCCAAAAATATAGCAAGGCTTTGCTTGAAGTCGCACAAGAACGCAATCAGCTTGATGCTGTCTTGCAAGAAGTTGCAAACTTTGACCAAGTCATTCAATCATCAAATCTGTCAACATTCTTTTCAGATGTTGCCTATTCTGATGATAAAAAAATAGCTGTTGCAAAAAATCTCGAAGACGTCTCGTCAGATATTTTCAAAAATTTCTTGAAAACCGTCGAACTTAACAAACGTCTCAGTCTCTTGCCAGTGATCCTAAAAGAAGTCAGAAATCAAGCAGATCAGCTCTTCAAGATTTCTGATGTTGTTGTTACAAGTGCTGTCGCACTAAATGACACACAGCTCAATCAAGTTGAGAAGAAAGTCAAATCAAAATTTGACCTCAACGAAGTAACACTTACAAATACCATTGATGATAAGATTTTGGGTGGCGTCATCATTAACGCCCGCGGAAAAATCATCGATGCCAGTATTAAATCGCAGTTAAATAAAATTGCGAAAACTATCATATGAGTCTGCCTGCTAAGCTTTGCTTGGTAAGGTAGACGACTATAGTGTAGGTGCCTCGGTAAATCAAACGAGAGCATCACACTTAATGAAGGAGGCGACAATCTTTGGCTTTTAACGCTAATGAAATCAGTTCACTGATTAAACAACAAATTGAAAATTTCACACCTGATTTTTCGGTCGCCGAGACCGGAGTCGTGACTTATGTAGGTGACGGGATTGCCCGCGCCCATGGTCTTGAAAATGCGATGAGTGGTGAATTGCTTGAGTTTTCAAACGGTTCATACGGTATGGCACAAAACTTGGAATCAACTGACGTTGGTATCATCGTTTTGGGTGAATTCGGCGACATTCGTGAAGGTGACACAGTCAAACGGACTGGCAAAATCATGGAAGTACCTGTTGGCGAAGCGCTTATCGGTCGTGTTGTGAATCCACTCGGGATTCCAGTCGACGGTTTAGGTGAAATCAAAACAGACAAAACACGTCCAGTAGAAGCAGCAGCACCAGGCGTTATGCAACGTAAAAGTGTCGCTGAACCACTTCAAACAGGACTTAAAGCCATTGATGCCTTGGTACCAATTGGTCGTGGTCAACGTGAGTTAATCATCGGTGACCGTCAAACAGGTAAAACATCTATTGCGGTTGATACCATCTTGAACCAAAAAGGTCAAGACATGATCTGTATCTACGTTGCAATCGGACAAAAAGAATCAACTGTCCGTACGCAAGTTGAAACGCTTCGTAAATACGGTGCGCTTGACTACACAATCGTCGTTACAGCATCAGCTTCACAACCCTCACCATTGCTTTATATCGCACCTTACGCTGGCGCTGCAATGGGTGAAGAATTCATGTATAACGGTAAACACGTTTTGGTGGTCTATGATGACCTCTCTAAACAAGCCGTTGCCTACCGTGAACTGTCACTCTTGCTCCGTCGTCCGCCAGGTCGTGAAGCTTATCCAGGGGATGTTTTCTACTTGCACTCACGTCTTTTGGAACGTGCAGCAAAACTTTCTGATGAACTTGGTGGCGGGTCAATGACTGCACTACCATTTATCGAAACGCAAGCAGGGGATATCTCAGCTTACATCGCAACGAACGTTATCTCGATTACAGATGGTCAAATTTTCCTTGAAAATGACCTTTTCTACTCAGGTATTCGTCCAGCCATTGATGCCGGATCTTCAGTATCCCGTGTTGGTGGTAGCGCTCAAATCAAAGCTATGAAAAAAGTAGCTGGGACTTTGCGTCTTGACTTAGCGTCATTCCGTGAACTCGAAGCCTTTACACAGTTTGGTAGCGATTTGGATGCAGCGACACAAGCCAAACTCAACCGTGGTCGTAGAACCGTGGAAGTTTTGAAACAACCGCTACATGCCCCACTTGCTGTTCAATACCAAGTGTTGATTCTTTATGCTTTAACACATGGATTCCTTGATACAGTACCGGTTGATGATATTTTGACTTTTGAGACACAGTTGTTTGATTTCTTTGATGCCAATCATAAAGACTTGCTTGATACAATTGTCACAACAAAAGATCTGCCTGAAGAAGCAAAATTGGACGCAGCGATTCAAAACTTCAAAGACTCATCGTCGTTTAAGTAAGGGGAGGTTGCCATGCCAGCTTCACTAAATGAAATCAAAGTCAGAATTGCGTCAACTAAAAAAACAAGTCAGATTACTGGAGCCATGCAAATGGTATCAGCGGCTAAGTTGACAAAATCTGAACAAAATGCGAAAAATTTTCAAGTTTATGCGCAAAAAGTACGTTCAATCACAACAGATTTGATGGCGTCACAAGTGATTACAGCAACGACTAACCCGATGCTGATTACACGTCCCATCAAAAAGACAGGCTATATCGTGATCACGTCTGACAAAGGCTTGGTTGGGGGCTATAACTCATCTATTTTGAAATCTGTCATGCAGATGCTAAAAGATGACCACGAAAATCAAGACGAGTACGTCATTATCGCACTAGGTGGCATGGGAGCTGATTTCTTCAGATCTCATGGTATTGATGTATCATACGAATTGCGTGGTTTGTCAGATCAGCCGACTTTCGATGAAGTGCGTAACATCGTCAATAAGTCTGTCAATCTGTATCAAAATGAAATATTTGATGAATTGTACGTTTGTTATAATCACCATGTCAACTCATTGACCAGCCAAGTTCGTGTTGAAAAAATGTTGCCGATTTCTGATTTGGATGAAAATGAAGCCAAGTCTTACCGTCAACCGTTTGAGCTCGAGCCTGACCGCGATAAGATATTGGAGCAACTTTTGCCCCAATACGCTGAAAGCATGATTTACGGAAGCATCATTGATGCGAAAACTGCTGAACATGCCGCAGGGATGACAGCGATGCAAACGGCCACTGATAACGCGAAAAACGTCATTAGCGACCTGACTATCCAGTATAACCGTGCACGTCAAGCTGCCATTACGCAAGAAATCACTGAGATTGTTGCGGGCGCAAGTGCTTTGGATTAACCAATAGTTGGTAACTGGATACAAAAGCTAAAAATAAATTGACTGGTAAGGCAATCGCTGCATCATGTCAATATCTTAATACAGGAGGTAATATGAGCTCTGGAAAAATTTCACAGGTAATCGGACCAGTTGTAGACGTACAGTTTACAAGCGGGGAAAATCTTCCTGAGATTAACAATGCGCTGATTGTCTACAAAGACAACGGCGATGGTACAAAAACTAAAATCGTGCTTGAAGTAGCACTTGAGCTTGGTGACGGCGTTGTCCGCACCATTGCCATGGAGTCTACTGATGGTTTGACACGTGGACTTGACGTTTTGGATACTGGTAAAGCAATCAGCGTACCAGTAGGTAAAGAAACGCTAGGCCGTGTGTTCAACGTTATCGGTGACACGATTGACCTTGAAGAAAAATTTGGTGACGACTTTGAACGTCGTCCAATTCACCAAAAAGCACCAGCTTTTGATGAATTGTCAACATCAAACGAAATTCTCGTCACTGGGATTAAGGTTATCGACTTACTTGCGCCTTATCTTAAAGGTGGTAAAGTTGGCCTTTTCGGTGGTGCCGGTGTTGGTAAAACCGTTCTGATTCAAGAATTGATCCACAACATTGCCCAAGAACATGGTGGTATTTCAGTGTTTACAGGTGTTGGGGAACGGACTCGTGAAGGTAATGACCTTTACGAAGAAATGAAAGAATCAGGCGTTATCGAAAAAACTGCCATGGTCTTTGGTCAGATGAATGAGCCACCAGGCGCACGTATGCGTGTTGCTTTGGCGGGTCTTACAATTGCGGAATATTTCCGTGATGTTGAAGGTCAAGACGTGTTGCTCTTTATTGACAACATTTTCCGTTTCACCCAAGCAGGTTCTGAAGTTTCTGCCCTTCTTGGTCGTATGCCATCAGCCGTTGGTTACCAACCAACTTTGGCAACTGAAATGGGTCAATTGCAAGAACGTATCACGTCTACTAAAAAAGGTTCAGTAACGTCAATCCAAGCGATATATGTCCCTGCCGATGACTATACTGACCCTGCGCCAGCAACAGCTTTTGCCCATTTGGACTCAACGACTAACCTTGAGCGTAAATTAACACAACAAGGTATTTATCCAGCCGTTGACCCGTTGGCATCAAGCTCACGTGCTTTGACACCAGAAATTGTTGGTGAAGAACACTATGCTGTCGCAACTGAAGTGCAACGTGTGCTCCAACGTTACCGTGAATTGCAAGATATTATCGCCATTCTTGGTATGGATGAGCTTTCTGACGAAGAAAAAACGCTCGTTGGTCGTGCCCGTCGTATGCAGTTCTTCTTGTCTCAAAACTTCAACGTGGCTGAACAATTTACAGGTCAGCCAGGGTCTTATGTACCCGTTGAAGAAACTGTTAAAGGTTTCAAAGACATCTTGGCTGGTAAATATGACGAACTTCCTGAGGATGCCTTCCGTAGCGTAGGTCCGATTGAAGACGTGATTGAAAAAGCTAAGAAGATGGGTTATTAAGGAGGTCTGAAATATGGCAGACCAAATGACTGTCCAAGTTATCACGCCAGGCGGAATTTGTTATGAACACCATGCCAACTTCGTGCTTTTGTCAACTGTTGATGGTGAAATGGGGGTTATGCCTCATATGATCCCAACCATTGCGTCATTGCGCATTGATGAGTTGAAAGTACGTCGTGTTGACGATGAAGAGCACGTTGACTGGATTTCAGTCAATGGTGGCATCGTCGAAGTACGCAATAACTTGGTGACAATCGTAGCCGATTCAGCTGAACGGGATCGCGATATTGATGTGACACGTGCAGAACGTGCCAAACGTCGCGCTGAAAATGAACTGCAAGAAGCTGAAAAACAAAGTGATATAGACGCCGTCAAACGTGCTGAAGTCGCACTTCACCGTGCCCTTAACCGTTTGAATGTTTCTGGCCACAAATAGTGAAAAACTCCTGATTTTAGGAGTTTTTTTAGATACCGTGATATTTCATAGTCTTTTAAAAAAATGTCAATAAAAAATAGCTCAGAAGTTTTGAGCTGTTTTTTAACATAGCAGGATTTTCAGCCAAATATTTCAGCTTGTAACTTTTGTCCAGTTGGTGTTGCGGCGAGTCCACCTTCAGCTGTTTCACGAAAGGCGGATGGCATGGCGAGTCCGACTTGATACATGGCGTTGATGACTTCATCAACTGGTATTTTTGACTGGATACCAGCAAGTGCCATGTCAGCGCAGATAAAAGCTAGGCTTGCCCCCATGGCATTTCGTTTGACACAGGGGACTTCAACAAGTCCTGCGACGGGGTCACAGATGAGTCCGAGTAAGTTCTTGATGACCATGGCACATGCCTGACTGGCTTCAAAGGCAGTGCCGCCCGCTGCTTGCACGAGTGCAGCAGCAGCCATTGCGCTGGCTGATCCAACCTCAGCCTGACAACCACCTTCAGCACCAGAAATGCTTGCGTTATTTGCAATGACAATGCCAAAGGCGCCAGCAGTAAATAAGAAGTCAAGCTGTTGTTCTGTAGAAAGCCCTAGTTTTTCAGTTGCACTAATCAAAACTGCGGGGACACAGCCAGCAGAACCAGCTGTTGGTGTCGCACAGACTAGGCCCATTTGCGCGTTGTACTCGTTTACGGCGATGGCATTTCTGACGGCGGATAGGACGGTGACGTCTGACAATGTCTTGCCTGATTTGATATAGGTATCCATTTTTAAGGCATCCCCACCTGTCAAACCACTGCGAGATTTTTGATTGGTCAAACCAGCCTTGACAGAGTCTATCATGACCTCAAGATTACGGGTCATCAATGCCCGGATTTCAGCACGTGTGCGACCTGATGTTTCCATCTCAACGGCAATCATGAGTTCAGCAATGCTGCCATGGTGTGCTTGATTTGCCTGAGTGATTAAGTCATTTATCGTATAAAACATAGGGCCTCTTTTCTGTTTGGGTCGGGAAAGTTAGTCGAAAAAGTTGACGTTATGCAGGTTGTCAATCTGACGGATTTCTTCAAGCGCATCAGAGACGTCATGCGAGTCCACCTCAATCATCATAATGGCTTTTTCACCGAGATTTTCACGGGTCACATTCATCTGAGCAATATTGATTTTGTTTTTTGACAGGCACTCGGTGACCTTGGCAATCATGCCTGGCACATCTTGATGGACGATGATAAAGGTTGGGGTATTCATATTGAGCGCGATATTAAACCCATTTAGCTCAGTGACTTGGATGGTGCCACCACCGATAGAAATGCCCTTGATCGTCATTGTTTTAGTATCGGATTTGATTTTAATTTTGGCGGTATTTGGATGATCAGCCTTTTCTTCCTTGTGAATGTTCCAAAAAACCTTGATTCCCGCCTGGTCAGCAAGTTCAAGTGCCTGAGGAATCCGTGCATCATCGGTATCCATGCCAAGTACGCCTGCAACCAATGCGAGATCTGTCCCGTGGCCACGATAGGTTTTGGCAAATGACTGATAGAGATGAAACTCGACTTCGGTCGGCTTTTCACCGAAAATGGCATGGACAATCTTGCCAATCCGCACGGCGCCAGCCGTATGCGAGCTTGACGGACCAATCATGACAGGACCAATAATATCAAAAACAGACTTGAATTTTAAGTTTCTCATTTGATAACTCCTAAAATTTCCTGTGGTTTTGCAACAATGTCAGAGGCGCCAGCTTTTTCGAGCTCGTTTTTATCACCAAATCCCCAAAGTACACCGATTGTGCGGGCAACGCTATTTTCCAGACCGCCGATAATGTCATAGTCGCGATCGCCAATCATGACGGAGTGCTTGCGTTCTGACGACGTCAGCGTCAGCGCCTTATCAAGCACCAGCGTTTTTGAATGGGCAAGGGGTGTGCTACCAAAAATGCCGTCAAAGGCTGTGGTCAGAGACATGGCATCGAGCATTTTGAGTGCGACGGCTTCGTTTTTTGAGGTCGCAATATAGAGCTTGTGTGAACTCGCGCGCAGGTCTGATAAAGTCTCAAGGACGCCGTCATAAACAGTCGCCTCAAACATCCCCTTAGCTCCATAATACTCACGGTAAGTCTTGGTCGCAAGCGCAGCCCAAGTTTCATCGCCGTGAGACAAGTCCAAAAAAGTTGCTTCAAGCGGTGGCCCAATAAAAGTATTTAAAACTTGATCGTCAAGCTGAGGGTAATTGAGCTTGTCAAATGTATATCGGAAACCATTTTTGATGCCAAGTGAACTCTCAACAATCGTCCCGTCTAGATCGAAAAATATATTTTTAAGTTTCATGGTTCTATTTTAACATGATGCGGCTGATTTTGGGTAGTATAGCCAAATATCCCAATCCCCAATCTAGCTAAAATGTTCGTTTTATGATAGACTATAATAGTTAATTGCGCCCTTCAAAGCGATTTATTAACATGGTGCGCTATTTTGGCAACCAAATAAAATTTGATGGGAGGATTATTATTTTGACAAATGATAATTCAAAAACGCGTGTCGTTGTCGGCATGAGTGGTGGTGTAGATTCAAGCGTCACAGCGCTTTTGCTCAAGGAGCAAGGCTATGATGTCGTTGGGATCTTCATGAAAAACTGGGATGATACCGATGAGTTTGGTGTCTGTTCAGCAACAGAAGACTATAAAGATGTTGCTGCTGTAGCTGACCAAGTCGGCATTCCTTATTATACGGTCAACTTTGAAAAAGAGTACTGGGACCGTGTCTTTGAGTATTTTCTTGCCGAATATCGTGCAGGACGTACACCAAATCCAGATGTGATGTGTAACAAGGAAATCAAATTTAAAGCGTTTCTTGACTATGCAACAAGTCTGGGTGCAGATTATGTGGCGACAGGTCACTATGCGCAGGTAATGCGCGATGAGGACGGGACAGTTCACATGCTTCGTGGTGCTGATGACAATAAAGATCAGTCTTATTTCCTCAGTCAGCTTTCACAAGAACAACTCCAAAAAGTGATGTTCCCGCTTGGTCATCTGGAAAAACCAGAAGTTCGCAAAATTGCTGAACGTGCTGGGCTTGCAACGGCTAAAAAAAAGGATTCAACAGGCATCTGCTTTATCGGAGAAAAGAATTTCAAAAACTTCTTGAGCCAATATTTGCCAGCTCAAAAAGGCCGTATGGTCACTTTTGATGGTCGTGATATGGGAGAACACGCTGGTTTGATGTACTATACTATTGGTCAACGTGGTGGACTTGGCATCGGCGGACAACAAGGCGGCGATAACGAACCTTGGTTTGTTGTAGGCAAAGATTTGTCACAAAACGTGCTTTATGTTGGGCAAGGTTTCCACAATGAAGCGCTGTACTCGACAAGTCTTGATGCGAGCGACTTATCGTTCACTCGTGATATGCCTGATACATTTGAGATGCATTGCACAGCTAAATTCCGCTATCGTCAAGCTGACACTGGTGTAACAGTCCGTGTCAACGGGGACAAGGCTGAAGTGATTTTTGATGAGCCAGTGCGTGCGATTACACCAGGGCAAGCCGTTGTTTTTTACGATGGTATGGAATGTCTCGGTGGTGCTATGATTGACCATGCTTACAAAAACGAGCAAGTTATGCAATATCAATAAAATGGAAAAGGGAGTATGTTATGCAAGTTGAAGAAATCATTTCAGCGTCAAATGCGTCGCTTGAAAAATTACTTGACGTGATTGCAGCGACTGATGAAGCGAAAGCAATCACAGCATCTGAACGGGACAATGTGCCACGTGATAGTCTCATGCACCTTGTCAAATGGCAAGAATTGCTGATTAATCTGCTTGAAAATCCAGCAGCTGATCTGATGCCTGAAGGCTACAGCTGGGATAATTTTCAGGAACTCAATCAAGCCTTTTTTGAAACGGCACAAACTGTGAGCTATGAGGCTGCAATTTCGCAGCTAAAAGTCAACCACGAAAAAGCCGTACAACTTTTCAAGTCAGACTTATCAAACGATAAATTTGACGCTGAAACACTTGAAAATCTAACCAAAACGTTTGAGCTGATCACAACCAACCACTACCCTTGGGGTGTTGAGATGTTGAGCGATTAAACGATATCGGAGAGCGTCTTTTGACGCTTTTTTTGTCTAAAAATATTGATAGCCGTCATTTTACTAAGTATTTTGGTATAATCAAAGGTATGAACAATAATGATATTTTAATTCGTCTGCGCTACACGTTTGACATCAAAGATAGCGATATGCTAGATATTTTTGCCTTGGGCGGGTTGACGCTTACCCTAGAAGAACTCCGTGTCATCTTAAAGAAGCAAGAGCCTGATACAGCCCGTGATGAAGCCTTATCTCGTGAGAATTTAGAGCGTTTTTTAAATGGTTTCATCATTAGTCAACGTGGTGTAAAACTTGATAAAGACGGGAAAGAAGTGCCTGTGACGTTTGATATGACAAGCGATGCGCTGATTAACAATGTCACGATCAAGAAAATCAAGATAGCCATGACTTATACGACAGATCACCTGCAAGATTTTCTTGCACAGGCTGGCAAAACAGTCTCTGCAAGCGAGCTTTCCGCTATTTTGCGTAATAAAAGTCATCGCAACTATAAGCCTGCAGGAGACCAAATCTTGAGAAATTTGCTCAAGGGGATGGCACTTGATTATCGCGGCAAAAAGGCTTGACCGCAAGGCCAGTTTTTGCTAAAATGTAAATATCATATGTCAGGTAGTCAAGTACCCGAAAAGATAGTTCGCTATTTTTCGTGTACTTGACTTTTTATATGGCTGTTTTTAAGGAGATAAGATGAAGTTTCAAGAGCATTTTGATGTAATCGTTGTCGGGGCTGGCCACGCAGGTAGTGAGGCTGCGCTTGCGGCTGCACGTATGGGCAGTAAGACTTTGTTGCTTACAATCAATCTCAATATGGTCGCATTCATGCCGTGCAATCCAGCGGTTGGTGGTTCAGCAAAAGGGATCGTGGTGCGTGAGATTGATGCCCTGGGTGGCGAGATGGGGCGCAATATTGATAAGACGTACATCCAGATGAAAATGCTAAACACAGGTAAAGGTCCAGCGGTTCGCGCCTTGCGGGCGCAGGCTGACAAAGATTTGTATGCAGCTGAGATGAAAAAAACGATTGAGACAACGGAAAATCTGACGCTACGTCAAGCCATGGTGGAAGAAATCCTAGTTGAAGATGACAAAATCATAGGCGTCAGAACTGCGACGGGCTCAAACTATGGTGCCACATCAGTTGTCATCACGACTGGGACAGCTTTGCGTGGAGAAATCATCATAGGTGAGCTCCAGTATTCGTCAGGTCCTAACAACTCGCTTGCCTCTGTTGGCTTGGCTGATAATCTGCGAAATCTGGGCTTTGAGATTGGTCGTTTTAAGACGGGAACACCACCACGCGTTAAGGCAAGTAGCATTGATTACAGCAAGACTGAGATTCAACCTGGTGATACCAAGCCAAATCATTTTTCATTTTTGTCAAAAGACGCAGACTATCTGACGGATCAAGTCCCTTGCTGGCTGACTTATACCATGCTTTCAACGCATGAAATCATCCAAAATAACCTGCACCGGGCACCGATGTTTTCAGGCATGGTAAAAGGTGTCGGGCCACGCTATTGCCCGTCAATCGAGGATAAAATCGTGCGTTTTGCTGACAAGCCGCGTCATCAGCTTTTTTTGGAGCCTGAAGGCCGTCAGACTGAAGAAGTCTACGTGCAGGGGCTCTCAACCTCTATGCCTGAGGAAGTGCAGTTTGACATTTTGCATTCGATTCCAGGGCTTGAAAACGCTGAGCTCATGCGCCCTGGCTATGCGATTGAGTATGATGTCGTTTTGCCGCACCAATTGCGTGCCACACTTGAAACCAAGTTGATTTCGGGCTTGTTTACAGCTGGTCAGACTAACGGGACATCTGGCTACGAAGAGGCTGCGGGTCAAGGGTTGATTGCAGGGATCAATGCAGCGCTTAAAGCACAAGGCAAGCCTGAGTTTATCCTCAAGCGTTCTGACGCCTACATTGGCGTGATGATTGATGACCTTGTGACCAAGGGCACAATTGAGCCTTATCGTCTTCTGACGAGCCGGGCAGAGTATCGCTTGATTTTACGTCATGATAATGCTGATATGCGTTTGACGCCCCTTGGGCGTGAGGTTGGACTGGTTTCTGACGAACGTTGGACAACATTTGACATCAAAAAATACCAGTATGAAAACGAAATGCTGCGCCTTGCCAAAAATAAACTCAAACCAATTGCAGAAACGAATGCTAAAATAGAAGCGCTAGGCTTTAAGCCATTGACAGATGCACTCACAGCAGCAGAATTTATGCGCCGTCAAGAGATCACTTACGAGATTGCGACGCAGTTTATCGGTCCTGCCCCAGAGATGCTTGACAGCAAGATTATTGAGCTGATTGAAACTGAGATCAAATATGAAGGCTACATCAAAAAAGCCCTAGATCAAGTGTCGAAAATGCACCGTTTGGAAGCTAAAAAAATCCCTAAAAATATTGACTGGGACGTACTTGATAGCATCGCCACAGAAGCTCGTCAGAAGTTCAAAAAAATCAATCCTGAAACAATTGGCCAAGCTAGCCGCATTTCAGGAGTCAATCCTGCTGATATTTCAATTTTGATGGTTTATTTGGAAGGAAAATAAGTTTTTTTAGTCAAAGCTATTGACGGGGAGTCAAAGCTATGATATACTAGAGAAGTTGAAAAGCAGAAAGCCCCCGCTTTCTCGCCAATATTGCGCAAGCTACTTGGCATTGAAGATGAATTTAATCTCTGATTTCAGAGTTATCATTTTATAGCGGGCTTTCTGATGAAAGCTCGCTTTGTTTTTCAGTTGTTTTTCAATAAAGACGTTGGCTCTTTTAGCCAGCAGATAGGTAAATTAATTGCGCGGCTTATCCGTTTTGGATAAGGCGACATCTTAATTGTAAGGAGAACAGTCATAGCAAGAGAAAGAGTCACAATGAATCAAGCGATTCGTGCAAGCGAAGTTCGCTTAATCTCAGCAGACGGCGATCAACTTGGCATCACGCCAACTCGCGACGCGCTTGAGCAAGCCATGGATCAAGATATGGACTTGGTTTTGATTTCAGCGCAAGCAACACCCCCTGTTGCGAAAATTATGGATTTCACCAAATTCAAATTTGAGCAAAAGAAAAAACTCAAGGAACAAAAGAAAAATCAGGCTGTCGTAACAGTCAAAGAAGTTCGATTGTCTCCGGTTATTGACCAAAATGACTTTGATACAAAATTGCGTCAAGCAAGTAAATTCCTTGAAAAAGGAAACAAAGTCAAGGTTTCTATCCGCTTCAAAGGGCGGATGATCACCCACAAAGATGTTGGTCAAAAAGTCTTGGACGATTTTGTTATCGCAACCCAAGATATTGCGCACGTCGAGCAACGTGCTAAGATGGATGGACGTCAAATGTTCATGCAGCTTGCACCCGGCGAAAAGAAGAAATAAGGTCATTTCTGACATGGCAGTTTAAGCTTCGTCAGAAAGCCTGATTCAAAAAAATAGAGGAGATTTTAGCAATGCCTAAACAAAAATCACATCGCGCTTCAGCAAAACGTTTCAAACGTACAGGTTCTGGAGGCTTGAAACGTTTCAAAGCTTATACAAGCCACCGTTTCCACGGGAAAACTAAAAAACAACGTCGTCACTTGCGTAAAGCTGGTATGGTGTCAACTGGTGACTTTAAACGTATCCGTAAAATGGTTTACTCTCTTAAATAATAAGAGACATTTTCAGATCGCAGAACTACATTAAACTAAGATATATATAAGGAGAATTATCAATGGCTCGTGTTAAAGGTGGCGTTGTAAGCCGCAAACGTCGTAAACGTGTACTGAAACTTGCGAAAGGTTATTATGGAGCAAAACATACTTTGTTCCGTACTGCCAAAGAACAAGTCATGAATTCATATAACTATGCATTCCGTGACCGTCGTCAAAAGAAACGTGATTTCCGTAAGTTGTGGATTGCACGTATCAATGCGGCAGCTCGTATCAACGGTTTGTCTTATTCAAAATTGATGCATGGTTTGAAATTGGCTGAAATCGAAGTCAACCGTAAAATGCTCGCTGACCTCGCAGTCAACGACGCAGCAGCTTTCACAGCTTTGGCTGATGAAGCTAAGAAAAACTTGGCTAAATAATATGGAAACGTGAGTGATTTAGATCGCTCACGTTTTTTGTTTTATTGATAAGTTGAAAATGTCGCAAAATACTTTCATTTTATGTCCAACATACTTTACTTTTTGTGTTATAATAAATTCATAGGCAAATTATTTGAATTTTGTAGTGAAATTTGCTTTATATTTAGTTTTGATAACTAATAAGTGAAAGGCAGTGTGCCAGGGGATAGTCCTAGGGCACTTATAGATAGAATAGATGGTAATTTTAGTATGTTAACATTGAGCAATTGTCCTTTGAAGCAGACCTATTTTGTGGCAAATCTGGCTGGAAGTACTGAGGCGAAAAAGCAGCTGCAAAATCTAGGTATCATCAAAAATGCACGGGTTGCAATTATGAATCGTGACAGCCATAATGGTGTCGTTTTGATTCACAACTCGCGTGTTGCGCTGGATACGACACTGCTTGCGATGATTACAGTGTCAAAGGAACTAGTGGGTAAGGAAAATCTCAAAACTTTGTCTGACGTCAAACCTGGTCAGACGGCGATGGTGCAAGGTATTCTAACGGCTGACAAGGATGATGATTTGACGGCGCATCGTCATAATGAAGCGCTGAAACGTCGTCTACTTGATATGGGTGTGACGCGTGGTACACGTATTTTCGTCAGAAAAGTGGCGCCACTAGGTGATCCGATGGAGTTGCATGTGCGTGGCTATGAGCTAACACTGCGTAAAAATGAAGCTGAAAAAGTGGAAGTGAGTGTGCTTGCAAATGGCTGAAAACATCAGACTAGCGCTCGTTGGTAATCCCAACTCAGGTAAAACCTCGAGTTTGAACCTGCTAACAGGTTCAAATCAGTACGTCGGCAATTGGCCAGGTGTGACGGTTGAGCGGAAATCAGGCAGATATGTCAAAAATAAGACGATTATCATCCAAGATTTGCCGGGAATTTATTCGCTGTCACCCTTTACGCCGGAAGAAAATGTCACGCGTGACTATCTCTTGTCTGACGACTATGATGCCGTCATCAATATCATCGATGCGACAAATATCGAGCGCAATCTCTATCTGACGACGCAGCTGATTGAGATCGGGAAACCTGTGATTTTAGCGCTGAACATGACGGATTTGCTTGCGCGTAATAACATTTTTATCGACATGGAAAAACTTGCTTATTCGTTAGGTGTTCCGGTCGTTTCAATCTCTGCCCTCAAAAACAAAGGCTTTGATGAGCTGATTGTGACGGCGAAAAAAGCTGCGCCGCCTGAAGTTCACCTGCATTTTGATGAACGTTTTGAGGCGAGTCTGTCAGAACTTTCGGTAGCAACACAGCTTGACAACCGCTTTGACCTGATTAAAGTTTTTGAAAATGATGCCAAGATTTTAAAGAAAGTTAGCTTGAGTCAATCGCAAGTAGATGACGTCTCAGAAATTGTCAAAATCACTGAGGACATTTTTTTAGATGACCGACAAAGCATCGTGGTAAATGAGCGCTATCAGTATCTGACCAAGTTAGTCGAGCTGGTCGAGCGCAAGACACAAGGCATCAGACTCAACATTTCTGACAAGATTGACCAATTTGTAACCTCACGATTTTTTGGTCTGCCATTTTTCCTATTTGTCATGTGGGCCGTGTATTTTCTGAGCATTCAGACGGTTGGCACCATGGGAACCGACTGGATAAATGATCAGTTATTTGGCAATCTGGTGCCAGATCTTGCACAAAAAGGGTTAGATGCCTTACAAATTGCACCGATTGGACAGCACTTGATTTTGGACGGGATCATTGCTGGGGTCGGTGCTGTACTTGGTTTCATTCCGCAAATTTTTGTTCTTTTCATCTGTCTGGGCATTCTTGAGGACTCGGGTTACATGAGTCGTGTTGCCTTTGTCATGGACCGTGTTTTCAGACGTTTTGGCTTATCAGGAAAATCCTTCATTCCAATGCTGATTGCAACAGGATGCGGGATTCCAGGCGTCATGGCCTCACGTACGATTGAAAATGAACGTGACAGAAAAATCACGATCATGGTGACAACTTTCATGCCTTGCTCAGCCAAGCTGCCGATTATTGCGCTTGTTGCTGGTGCTCTGTTTCCAAATAACTCATTGATTGCGCCAAGTGCCTATTTTATCGGTATTTTGACGATTATCCTGAGCGGTATCATGCTCAAGAAAACGAAGTTTTTAGGCGGATCTGTAACACCATTTATCATGGAATTGCCAAATTACCACCTGCCCAAATGGTCAAATGTGCTGCGCTATGCCTTTGACAAGGCGCTTAGTTTTATCAAGCGTGCTGGGACAATTATCCTCGCGACAACGATTTTACTCTGGTTTATGATGACCTTTGATTTTCATCTGCATGAGGTGCCAACGGATCAGTCAATTTTGGCTGATATCGGTCGCTTGATCATGCCGTTATTTGCGCCGCTTGGCTGGACGTCTTGGCAGGCGACGGTGTCGACGTTTACAGGCCTTCTTGCCAAAGAAACGCTGGTATCGACCATGGGCGTGCTTTACCATGCCAAAGGTGGTGCCGCGCTGAATACTGCTATGACGCAGCATTTTACGGCGCTTTCAGCTTACACGCTTTTGACGTTTAATCTCCTGTGCGCACCATGTTTTGCGGCCATAGGGGCCATTTATCGCGAGATGGGGACCGCCAAGTGGACCGCCATAGCCGTTGGCTTTCAGTGCGGGATTGCCTATGTGTTTAGCTTTATCATCTATCAGTTGGGTAATGTTATGCTCACAGGGCGTTTTAGTCCACTTGCCATTGTTGCAGTGCTTGCCTTTGCAACCTGTCTTTACTATCTCTTTAGAAAACCAGCCTATGTGCTACCAAAAGAAAGTGTGCTTGTATGAATATCCAAACGATGATTATCTTTTTTCTTGCCATTATAGGCGCTGGGTTTGCTTTTTACAAGTATATCAAAGCTCGAGGTGCCTGTGACGATTGTAATTGTAGCTGTCCTGTAAAAGAACAGATGAAATAAAATATCATATTTCCACTTGACATTCTACAAAAATAGTCGTAAAATTAGTTTTATTAGCAGAAAGAAGTAGCTTAGTCAATGAATTTTCAGAGACTTGTCGGTCATTGCGAGACAAGAGTTCAGACTAGGCGAATGGGCTGCTAGGAAAATGAATTTGATTTGAAACAATAAAAATCACGTCCGTGCTCGATACCGCACACACCCTTGTTAGAGGGAATGAGATGACAGGCTTTTTCTGTCAAATTGAGGTGGCACCGCGTGTTATAACGTCCTCGACAAATTAATTTTTGTCGGGGATTTTTTTGTATCGATTTTGAGAAATTGACAGACTAGAAAGACTTGGCTTATGACTTTAAGAAAAACAATCAATGCTGACATTATCACACCAATTTTGGCGTATTTACGCTTGGATATGAAACGTAAAATCATCCTGGAGTCGATCCCGAGGGAAAAAGAAAATTCACGTTATTCGATGATTGCCTATAATCCCGTCCATGAAATCAAGTTTGAAAATGGCGTTCTGACGGACAATGGTATTGAAAAAACTGGCGATCCGCTGGATTATCTGGGCGAGTTGACGGTGAAAAATAAAGTTGTCTCAGATCTGCCCTTTACAGGTGGTGCGATTGGATTTGTCAGCTACGACACGATTTCTTTTTATGAAAATATCGGTCAGATTCCAAAGGACGTGATTGGCACACCTGACTTGCATTTCTTTTTGTACGAGTCGTATCTCGTTTTTGACCATAAAAAAGAGCAGATTACTATTGTTGAGTCGGACATTTACAGCGGTCGTTCTGACGCAGACGCAAAGCTTGCTATGGAGCTTGTTTTGTCAAATCTGACGCGACCTCACAAAGCTGAGTTTGAAACGGTCAAGCTCAATAAGCTGTCATTTCAGTCTAATACTGAAAAAGCTGATTTTATCAAAATGGTGGAGAAAGCAAAAACATATATCAAAAATGGTGACATGTTTCAGATTGTACTCAGCCAGCGTTTGACGAGTGATCTGACGGGCAATCCATTTGATTATTATCGGAATCTGCGTCTGACGAATCCGTCAAATTACCTTTATTTTCTGGATTTTGGAGATTATCAGATCATGGGTGCAAGTCCTGAAAGTCTTGTCTCAGTCAAAAATGGCGTCGTCACCACTAATCCCATTGCAGGAACACGACCGCGTGGCAGCTCAGAGCTAGAAGACGAGCGTTTGACGGCAGATCTACTTTCTGATAAAAAAGAAGTCGCAGAACACCGCATGTTAGTCGATCTCGGACGTAATGACATTGGCAAAATTGCCAAAATCGGAACAGTCAAAGTCACCAAATACATGGAAGTCGAGTATTTCCGCTATGTCATGCATCTGACGAGCGTGGTCAAAGGTGAGTTGCTTGATAATGTGACGAGTCTTGACGCGCTCAAATCAACCTTGCCTGCGGGTACCGTGTCTGGTGCGCCGAAAATCCGCGCCATGCAGCGCATTTATGAGCTAGAAAAAACTAAGCGTGGCATCTATGCTGGTGCAATCGGCTACCTGTCAAGTAATTCGGACATGGATTTTGCCATTGCGCTTAGGACCATGGTGCTAAAAGACGGCAAAGCGCACGCCCAAGCAGGCGCAGGCATCGTCTTTGATAGCGTCCCCGAAAACGAGTATCAGGAAACGCTTAACAAAGCAAAAGCCATGACACAGATTGGAGAAAGTAATGATTTTATTAGTTGATAACTACGACAGCTTCACCTATAACCTCGCGCAGTACATCGGCGAGTTCGATACGGTCAAAGTCTTGCGAAATGATGACAAGCATCTCTACGACGAGGCGAGTAGAGCAGATAAAATCGTCTTCTCACCAGGCCCAGGCTGGCCGGCTGACGCAGGTCAAATGGAAGCCATGATCAAAGATTTCGCAGGTGAAAAACCGATTCTGGGGATTTGTCTCGGACACCAAGCTATTGCTGAAGTTTTTGGCGGCAAGTTGGACTTGGCAAAACGGATCATGCATGGCAAAACGTCAATGGCTGAAAGCTTGAAAGAGACGCCGTTATTGGCAGGCATTTCAAAAACGCATGAAATCATGCGCTATCACTCAATCGTCATCTCAGACATGCCAGCGGACTTTGACATCGTCTCAAAAACAACAGACGACCATGAAATCATGGCAATTCAATACAAAACACTACCAATATACGGCATGCAATATCACCCAGAAAGTATAGGCACGCCTGATGGCTTGCGAATGATTGAGAATTTTGTAAACTTATAAGCTGACGTCAGAGAAAAATAGTAGAAAGTGTATCAAAAATGAAAGAAAACCTAGTCAAACTCATGAACCGCGAAAACCTCACACGTTATGAGGTCAATCAACTTGCAAACTCGATGTTCAATGGTGAGTTAACCGATTCACAGCTTGCGTCGATTCTTATTGCCCTTGCCATGAAAGGTGAGACAGTCGATGAAATGGCTGGCATTGTTGATGTGGTGCGCGAAAAAGCGCTGAAAATTCCGACGACGATTACGACCGCCATGGATAACTGTGGTACAGGTGGCGACCTGTCATTTTCATTTAACGTATCAACGACGTCTGCCTTTGTGCTTGCGGCTGGTGGCGTGAAAATGGCCAAGCACGGCAATCGCTCTATTTCGTCAAAATCAGGATCAGCTGATGTCTTGGAAGCGCTTGGTATCAATCTCTATCACACACCAGAAGAATTGGCAGCCATTTTTGAGCAAACCGGCCTTGTCTTTCTATTTGCTCAGCACGTCCACCCTAATATGCGCTATGTCATGCCGGTTCGCCGTGAGCTTGAAGTGCGCACGGTGCTCAATCTCATCGGCCCTTTCACAAATCCTGTCAATCTGGATACGCAGTTGCTAGGGACCTCACGTCGTGATTTATTGGTGACGACGGCTGAAGTGCTCAAATCATTGGGACGTAGACGTGCCCTCGTCGTAAGTGGCCCAAACAACATGGATGAAGCAAGCCTCGACGGTGTTAATCAGTATGCGCTGCTTGATGAAGCAGGAAACATTACGGTGCATGAGTTCGACAATGAAAGTATCGGCATGCCGCGCGTGACGCTACAAGAAATTCGAGGTGGCGAGGGCAAGGAAAATGCGGAAATCCTGAAAAATGTCCTAAATAATGTGGCAAGTCCTTTCCTTGAAGTCACGGTTTTGAACGCTGGACTAGGCTTTTTTGCGGCAGGAATTGTTGACACGATTGAAGCAGGCGTTGCAAAAGCGCGTGACGTCATCGCAAGCGGCGCTGCTGCCAAAAAACTTGCTGAGATGCAGGAGGTTAAATAAATGGCAGATTTTTTAGAAAAAATCCTAGCTGAAAAAGCGTTAGAAGTCGCACAGATGCCAGATGAAACGCCAGGGAAAGTGCGACAAGTTAAGGGATTTGTCACACGATTGAAAGAAAATCCAGACCAGCTGCAAGTCATCGGTGAAGTCAAACGTGCCTCACCGTCACTAGGTGCAATCAACTTGGATGTAGACGTGCTTGAACAAGCAAAGAGCTATGAAAAAGCTGGCGTCTCAGCGATTTCCGTTCTGACGGACCCTGTCTTTTTTAAAGGCAACATTGACGACCTTCGTTTGGTTGCTAAAAACGTTGACATTCCCGTTTTAAACAAAGATTTCATCATTGACAAAAAGCAGATTGCGCGTGCGGTCAATAGTGGTGCAACGATTGTGCTTTTGATTGTTGCTGCTCTGTCTGAGTCGGACTTGAAAGAGCTGTATGACTATGCGGCGTCGCTCGGGCTCGAAGTATTAGTCGAGGTGCACAATGCAGAAGAACTTGCGATTGCGCACAGTATCAATGCTGAGTTGATCGGTGTTAATAATCGAAACCTCAAAACCTTTGAAGTGGATATTCAAAACAGCCTTGAGCTTGTGCCTTTGCAAAAAAATGATCGTTTTTATATCTCAGAGTCAGGCATCAAATCAGCTGTCGAGGCTGATCAAGTCGCCAATGATTTTCGAGCGGTGCTGGTCGGTGAAGCGCTGATGAAAGATGGCAATCCGATTGTTGCAGCAAAAAACTTACAGGTGGCACGTCATGTGGATTAAAATATGTGGCCTATCCACCGAAGAAGCTGTCAAGGAAGCCGTTCGTGATGGTGCCACACATGTTGGCTTTGTCTTTGCAAAAAGTAAGCGACAGGTCACGCCAGAATATGCCAAATATCTGGCAAAATTTGTCCCGAAAACAATCAAAAAAGTCGGCTTATTTGTCAATGAAGACCCAGCAACTATAACAGAAATAGTTGAAAAAGTAGGACTTGACATGGTACAATTACATGGACAAGAAAATTCAGAATTTGCTGACAACTTACCAGTTCCTGTGATTAAAGCATTTGGTATTACAGACGGGAAAATTCCCGATGAGATTGCTGATTTCAAAAATCATATCCTTTTACTTGACGCACCACCAGCACAGTTTGCAGGCGGCAGTGGTGCTAGTTTTGACTGGGATAAGGTCGATCTTGCGGCTTTAGATGGCTACCGTTTTTTTGTCGCAGGTGGTTTGACACCAGACAATGTCGCAACTGCCATCACGATCTTCCAGCCAAATGGTGTAGACGTCAGCTCCGGCGTTGAAACGGACGGTAAAAAAGATTTAGTAAAGATTGAAAAATTTATTAGCAATAGCTTGAAAGCCTAACGAGAAAATCACTGATTTTACAAATAGAAAGAAAAATATGACTTATAAAAACCCAGATGATGCCGGATTTTTCGGTACTTACGGTGGAACATTTGTGCCTGAAACACTGATGTACGCTGTTAAAGAACTCAAAGCAGCTTATGAAGCCAGCAAAACTGACCAAGCCTTTCAAGATGAGCTGAATTACTTGTTAAAAGATTATGTTGGGCGTGAAAATCCGCTTTATTTTGCTAAAAATTTAACAGAAAAACTTGGTGGCGCACGGATTTATTTCAAGCGTGAAGATCTCAACCATACTGGGGCACACAAAATCAACAATGCCCTTGCACAAGTCATGCTAGCTAAGAAAATGGGCAAAAATAAGGTCATCGCTGAAACGGGTGCTGGTCAGCATGGTGTTGCAACGGCGACAGCGGCAGCGCTTTTTGGCATGGAATGTAAGATTTATATGGGTGCCGTAGACGTCAAACGCCAAGAGCTCAATGTCTTTCGCATGCAGTTGCTAGGCGCCGAAGTAGTCTCTGTGACGGACGGATCGAGTGTGCTCAAGGATGCAGTTAATGCGGCATTGCGTGCCTGGGTTGAAAGCGTGGAGGATACGCATTATATCTTAGGCACTGCAGCTGGACCTGCGCCATTTCCAGAAATGGTGCGTGATTTTCAGTCGGTCATCGGTCGTGAAGCCAGAGCTCAGATTTTGGAAAAAACAGGTAAATTACCTGCAGCGGTCGTTGCCTGTGTCGGTGGCGGCTCAAATGCAGCAGGGCTTTTCTATCCCTTTGTCAATGACGCAGACGTTGCAATGATTGGTGTTGAGGCGGCAGGTCGTGGGCTTGACAGCGGTGAAACAGCTGCCTCAATCAATCGAGGAACTGATGGCGTGCTCCACGGCAATATCATGCGCCTGTTGCAAGATGAAAATGGTCAGGTAGAAGAAGCGTACAGCATTTCTGCGGGTCTGGACTATCCTGGTCTTGGCCCTGAACATTGCCACTGGAACGAAACGGGTCGTGCTGAGTACATCTCTGCGACTGACGATGAGGCTTTGGCAGGTTTTAAAATGCTTTGCGTCACAGAAGGGATCATCCCAGCTTTAGAAAGTTCGCACGCCATTGCAAAGCTCCCTGAACTTGCCAAACGCTACGGCAAAGATGAGTCTATCATCGTCTGCCTGAGCGGGCGTGGGGACAAGGATGTGGCGCAAATCAAGGAACGTGCCGAAAAAGGAGAATTCTAATGAAAACTTTAGGTCAACATCTGACAGCGCTCAAAGCTGCCGATAAAACGCTTATCGTGCCCTACATCATGGCTGGCGACCACGAAAAAGGCGTTGCGGGATTGCCTGAAACCATTGAGTTTTTAGTGGCAAATGGTGCCAGTGCGATTGAAGTCGGGATTCCTTTTTCAGATCCAGTAGCAGATGGCCCTGTGATTGAGCTTGCGGGGATTCGTTCTTTAAAAAACGGGACAACTTTGACAAATGTGATTGAGACATTAAAAACCGTGACAACAGATGTTCCGCTTGTTATCATGAGCTATTTTAACCCGATTTATAAGTATGGAATTGAGAAATTTATCACAGACCTTAAAGAGACAGCGGTAAAAGGTCTGATTTTGCCAGACGTCCCACGTGAGCATGAAAATATGATCACGCCATTTTTGGCTGATAGCGATATTGCGCTTGTGCCACTTGTAACGTTGACAAGTATTCCTGAGCGGCAGGCTGAGCTTGTGAAAAATGCAGAAGGCTTTATCTATGCTGTAACGGTCAATGGTGTGACAGGGGCAGGTCATGACTACCGTGCTGACCTAAATCAGCATTTACAGCACCTGTCAGAGCTTTCTGACGCGCCTGTTCTTGCTGGATTTGGTGTGTCTACGATTGATCATGTCAAGGGATTTCGCAAGGTTGTTGACGGTGTGATTATAGGGTCATACATTGTCAAGGCGCTACATGAAAAGCGTTCGTCAGAAGTCGCTGACTTTTTGAAACAAGCAAGTGAGGTATAAAAAAATGGTGGATTTAACAGCAGAAGTGAGACCAGGAGCCAACCGCTACATGGCGGGTGCGG
The DNA here is from genome assembly GCF_011170065.1 of Pseudolactococcus insecticola. Taxonomy (GTDB): domain Bacteria; phylum Bacillota; class Bacilli; order Lactobacillales; family Streptococcaceae; genus Pseudolactococcus; species Pseudolactococcus insecticola. Next base: position 115,414 of record NZ_BLLH01000001.1, read on the forward strand.
GCGTTTTGTTAGATTTGACGGATTATCTGGCAGAGTTTGAGACGGTTGCGGTGATAACGGGGGAAAAGTCTTATGACGTTTTTCAAAGCTATATGCCTGAAAAATTACCGTATCAGGTTTTTCGCTATGACGGATCGGCAAGTGATGAGGACGCGGCGCGTTTAGCTACGGCCATTGGTCATGCAGATGCCGTGGTTGGCATTGGTGGCGGCCGTGTCATGGATACAGCAAAGCTGACAGCAGAAGTTTTGCATAGCGATTTGGTGCTGGTGCCGACGATTATCTCGAACTGTGCACCCTACACGCCAGTGACTGCGGTATATAACCCTGATCATTCATTTAAGCGTATTGGCGGGCAAATTCGCGCCAGCTTTCTAACGATTGTCGATTATCAGTTTTTGTTGCAGACGCCACATGATTATTTTATCGCAGGTATCGGGGATACAGTCGCCAAATGGTACGAGATTGAAGGCTTGACGCGACACCTTTCTGACGACGAGAAAACAGCTTTTATCAGACTTGGCATTGCCAGTGCACGTGAGATCTTAGCGATTCTACTCGCGAGTTCTGACCAGGCAATAGCAGATTTGACGTCGCAAAAGTTGTCAGCAGCATTTGGCAACATCACAGATGCCATTATCGGATTATCAGGGACAGTTGGTGGATTTGCAGGACTTTATGGCAGAACAGCTGGCGCGCATGCCGTCCATAATGGCATGACCCTGTTGCCTGAAACACATCCGATATTGCACGGGGCTAAAGTCGCTTATGGCGTTTTGGTCCAGCTTGCTTATACCAATGACTTTGATGAAATCAGAAAATTATTGCCGTTTTATCAAAAAATCAATCTGCCAATCCGACTATCTCAGCTTGCAATTACAAATACTGACCGAGGTCATCTGAGAGAGATGGCAACGTTTTCAGCAAGTGATTTTGAAAGTTTTAAACTGCTTGATGAGTCGATTACAGCTGATAAAGTGATGGATGCTATTGAAAAATTGGCAAAGTTTGTTGAAAATCAATAAAAAAGAGACAAAAGCTAAAAAAGAAAAGTGTTTTCTGACTAAAAACGCTTTTCTTTTTGAAAATAATGTGCTAAAATAAACATTAGGACTGTATTTATCGTAAAAAGTAGGTATTAGTCAAATTGTTGGAGGAAACTTTTTAAAAAATGAACGAATTTGAAGAACTATTGAACAGCGTCGGTGACGTTAAAGTCGGTGACGTCGTAAGCGGTGAAATCCTCACTGTTGAAGGCGATCAAGCTACTGTAGCTATCGTTGGTACAGGTGTTGAGGGTGTTTTGACGCTTCGCGAACTCACAAACGAACGTGACGCTGATATAAATGACTTCGTCAAAGCTGGCGATGTTCGCGACCTTTTGGTTGTGAAACAAATCGTCGGTAAAGAATCAGAAGGTGCAAATGTCTACTTGCTTTCTGAAAAACGTCTTGCTGCACGTAAAGCATTCACTGAGCTTGAAGGTAAAGAAGGCGAAGTTGTCACTGTTAAAGTTGCAAAAGACGTTAAAGGTGGCTTGTCTGTAGATTTCAACGGTGTTCGTGGCTTCATCCCAGCATCTATGATTGATACTTACTTTGTCCGTGACACTAAGAAATTTGTCGGTGAAGAATTTGATGCGAAAATCATCGAAGTCAATGCTGCTGACAAACGTTTCATCTTGAGCCGTCGTGCTGTTGTTGAAGAAGCGTCTAAAGCACAACGTGCTGAGGCTTTTGCTAACTTGCATGAAGGTGATATCGTAGAAGGAACTGTTGCACGTACAACTGACTTCGGTGCTTTCATCAACCTTGGCGGTGTTGACGGACTTGTTCACGTGACAGAATTGTCGCACGGACGTGTTAAAAAACCTAGTGATGTTGTTAAAGTTGGCGAAACTGTTCAAGTTAAAGTCTTGAAAGTTGACGAAGAAGCTGGTCGTGTTTCACTTTCTCTTAAAGCAACACAGCCTGGCCCTTGGGATGACATTGAAGAAAAAGCACCAGTTGGATCTGTCCTTGATGGTACTGTTAAACGTATCACTGACTTTGGTGCATTCGTTGAAATCTTCCCAGGTGTTGAAGGTCTGGTTCACATTTCTCAAATCTCTTGGGAACGTGTTGAAAATGCTAAAGATGTCTTGTCAGTTGGTCAAGCCGTACAAGTTAAAGTACTTGACGTAAAACCTGCTGAAGAACGCATTTCATTGTCTATCAAAGCCCTTACTGAAGCACCTGCACGTAAAGAACGTTCAAACGACTCAGATAACGGTGGACAACGTCGCGATTCTAAACCACGTGCACCACGTCGTAACGCAAAACCTGAATACACACTTCCGGAAACACAAGAAGGCTTCTCACTTGCTGATTTCTTGGGTGACGATTTCGATATCAATAACTTTTAATTGAAATTTTGAAGAACGTCCGAAAGGGCGTTTTTTTGTTATAATAGGAAGTATGAATGCAACAATCAAAGCGAAGTTAGAACTTTTACCTGACAGCCCTGGCTGTTATTTACATAAAGATAAAAACGGGACAATCATCTATGTCGGCAAGGCGAAAAATTTAAAAAATCGCGTGCGGTCGTATTTTCGGGGATCACATGATACGAAAACAGAGCTTTTAGTATCAGAAATTGTTGATTTTGAGTATATTGTGACAGAGTCAAATATTGAGGCACTTTTACTTGAGATTAACTTGATCCAAGAAAACATGCCTAAGTACAATATCATGCTCAAAGATGACAAGTCTTATCCGTTTATCAAAATTACACGCGAAAAATATCCGCGTTTATTGATTACGCGGCAGGTTAAAAAAGATGGTTCACAGTATTTTGGTCCCTATCCAGATGTCGGTGCTGCAAATGAAATCAAACATTTACTGGATCGAGTTTTCCCGCTTAGGAAATGTCATATCTTGCCCAATAAAGTCTGCCTTTACTATCATATGCACCAGTGTCTGGCGCCCTGTGTGTTTGACATAGATCCGAGTGTTTATCGGGGTATGACAGATGAGATTAGCAAATTTTTAAACGGTGGTGAGGATAAGATAGTTAAGGAGCTGGATACCAAGATGCACGCGGCTGCGGCGGATTTTGAGTTTGAAAAAGCTGCGGAATATCGTGATTTGGTCAAAAGTATCGGCACGTTGCGGACCAAGCAGCGGGTTATGAACCAGGATTTGCAGGACCGTGATGTCTTTGGCTATGCGGTGGATAAGGGCTGGATGTGTGTGCAAGTCTTTTTCGTGCGGCAGGGCAAGCTCATTCAGCGGGATGTCAATCTTTTTCCTTACTATAACGATGCGGATGAGGATTTCTTGACGTATGTGGGTCAGTTTTACAAGGAAAATGAGCACTTTATTCCAAAGGAGATTTTCATTCCTTCTGATATTGACCTGGAGTCTGTGAGGGCGCTGACGCAGACTAAAGTGTATCAGCCATCTCGTGGAGAAAAGAAGCAGTTGGTTAATCTTGCAACTAAAAATGCCCGTGTCAGTTTGCAGCAAAAATTTGACCTAGCTGAAAAATCAATCGAAAAAACGCGTGGTGCCGTGGAAAATCTGGGCAGTATGATGAATATTCCAACACCACATCGCATCGAAAGTTTTGATAATTCAAACATTTCAGGGACGAGTCCTGTGAGTGCTATGGTGGTGTTTGTAGATGGTAAACCGTCTAAAAAAGATTATCGCAAGTACAAGATCAAGACGGTTGAGGGGCCTGATGACTATGCCAGCATGCGTGAGGTGATTTTGCGACGATATAGTCGTGCCATCAAGGAAGACGGTATCTTGCCGGATCTGATCATCATGGATGGTGGCGTCGGTCAGATCAATGCTGCCAAGGAAATCTTGGATAGCCTGGGGCTTGATATACCGATTGCGGGTCTTGCTAAAAATGACAAGCACCAAACGCAAGAGCTGTTATTCGGTGAACCGTTGTCGGTCGTGCCCATGAGCCGTCAGAGTCAAGAATTTTTCTTGATGCAACGGATTCAAGATGAAGTCCATAGATTTGCCATTACTTTCCACCGTCAGGTGCGCTCGAAAAATTCATTTTCAAGTAAGTTAGACGGCATTGATGGACTCGGGCCAAAGCGCAAGCAAAAGTTAATGAGAACGTTCAAGTCGCTCACAAACATTCAGGCGGCAACACCGTCAGAAATCCATGAAGCTGGTATCCCCTATGACGTAGCTGAGCGAATTATCGCGGTATTAGCAGTAAATCAGATGGACAAAAAAGATGGTGAAAAATAGAGATAACAGCTGCCCGTTTCATTTTTGGGAAAAGTTTGATAAAATGGTAATGAAGTAAAGTTCAAGAAAACAGACATTGAGGGGGTGAGTAAGTTGGAGAGACCGCAACTTTGGACGGCAGATGAGATGTATCGATTTGCACGGGAAAATAAGCTTGGCTACAACATCTGGGGGGCGTGGCTACAAAAGCTGCATTTTAAGGTGGTGGCTGAGAGTTTGCTTGATGATGAGTATGCTGTGTCGAGCTTTATCGGGCGGCACACGGATTATGATGATGATGAGGGCAATACAGATGGTACGCAACCAGAGCCTAAGTTCTTCAATACACAAGGTTTTTATGCCTATATCATTACAAACGAGAATCGCTTGGTCTACGCTCGTTGGCGTCCGTTTTTCCATAAGGTCTCGTCGATTCCGCTCAATGATGTCAAAAATATCGAGCCTATCACGCATATTATCTGGGGGCATGTTCGTGTTGAGTCGTTAGGAGATAATTTCTCTGTTTTTTGGACGAAAAAGGTCGTTAGACGCATTGCCAAACGCATCCAAGAAGGTGTCAGTGACATCAAAAATGGTCAGATGAAACAGTCAGCAGGCTCAGGAAATTTTACAAATGAGGACAACGCTCAAAATCAAGACAGGCAATCACAAGATAGAAGTGAAACACGTGTTGTCTACGATACGGCAACCATGTATGAAAAACTCTCTTCAGCTAAACTTTCTATGGAAGAAGGGTTGATTTCAGAGGCGGATTATAATGATTATAAAGAAAGATTATTGGGAAGAAAATGACAGATATTAATTTTAAGGCAGAAGTTGAAGCGCGTAAAGATGCATTGTTAGCGGATTTATTTTCGCTTTTAAGCATCAATTCAGAGCGTGATGATGCGAAAGCAACGCCAGAAACACCGTTTGGACCTGGTCCAGTTGCAGCATTGGAACAATTTTTAGCAATTGCATCACGTGACGGCTATGCGACAAAGAATGTTGATAACTATGCGGGACACTTTACCTATGGTGATGACCTGCCAGAAGACGCTGAAGTGTTGGGGATTTTTGCTCATATGGATGTGGTACCTGCGGGGACTGGCTGGGAGAGTGAGCCTTATGTACCAGAAATTCGGGATGGCAAGATTTTTGCCCGTGGTGCTTCTGATGATAAAGGTCCAACGATGGCATGTTATTATGGTTTAAAAATCCTCAAGGAATTAAATGTGCCATTGACGAAAAAAATCCGCTTTATCGCAGGGACTGATGAGGAGTCAGGTTGGGGCGATATGGACTACTATTTCAAACATGTCGGCTTGCCGGATCCTGATTTTGGATTTTCGCCAGATGCAGAGTTTCCAATTATCAATGGTGAAAAAGGCAATATCACAGAATATCTGCATTTTTCAGGTGAAAATAAAGGCGCTATCCATTTGAAACAGTTTTCAGGTGGCCTGCGTGAAAATATGGTACCAGAATCAGCAACAGCGCTTGTTTCAGGCAATATTGCAAACTTGAACGCGCAGCTTGAAACATTTGTTGCGGCGCATGCTGATAAAAATCTCAGATTTGAATTTGAAAATATGTCTGACGGTACGGCGACGATTACTCTACACGGTCGCTCAGCTCATGGGGCATCGCCACATACAGGTGTCAATGGTGCGACATATTTGGCTAAGTTTTTAGATCAAGCTGGTGTTGAGTCACCCTTTACAAAAATTGCAGGGACGATCTTACTTGAAGACCACGCAGGTGAAAAACTCGGTGTGGCATTCGAAGATGCCAAAATGGGTGCTTTGACCATGAATGCTGGTGTTTTCAACTTTGATGATAGTCAAGTTGATAATACTATTGCCTTGAATTTTCGTTATCCTCAAGGGACAGATTCTGATGCGATTTACGCTGTTCTGACGGGTCTTTCTGGTGTCGCAAGTGTGACGAAGTCAGCGCATGAGCACACACCGCATTATGTGCCAATGACAGATCCATTGGTCAGTACGCTGCTGAGCGTTTATGAAAAGCAAACTGGACTCAAAGGTCATGAACAGATCATAGGCGGCGGGACATTTGGTCGTCTGCTTAAGCGTGGCGTTGCTTTCGGTGCTATGTTTCCTGGAGATATTGATACCATGCATCAGGCCAACGAGTTCATCCCTGTAGACGTTTTACTGCGTGCTGCAGCCATTTACGCTGAAGCTATCTACGAACTTGCTAAATAAAATCTGAGTAAGCTCAAGTTAAGTCGTGTGCGCTATACTTATCTCATAGACATAGGAGGTAAGGCGCATGAAGATACATCTCAAAAAGACACAGCTTTTCGCTGAGCATATGGTTACAGTGCACGACTACCGCAGGCAGATTTTGGCGCAAGAACAGTCGGTGGTCAATCTGAGCCATAAAATAAATTACGATTTTAACTAAAATGCCATATTGATTTCAGCTAAATCCCCATATGTAGGGGATTTTTTGTTATAATGAAGATATGATTTATGGTAATGGCGTGGACAATATTGAGTTGTCGCGAATTGAAAAAGCACTCACAAAAAATCCGAGATTTGCCGCACGTGTTCTGACGGCGCAAGAACTTGACGTCTTTTCAGGTTTATCAGGACACCGTCAGATTGAGTTTTTGGGTGGGCGTTGGGCAGCAAAAGAGGCCTATTCAAAAGCTTATGGGACAGGGATTGGTGGTCAGGTTTCTTTTCAAGATTTGACGGTCTTGCCAGATAAGCTGGGTGCGCCTAGATTTGTGGCGCATCCTTTTGCAGGCATTGCTCACTTATCAATCAGCCACAGTAATTTGGAGGCTGTGGCATCTGTCATTTTAGAAAGTCGTGATTAAAACATGAAACCAAGTACACATAGACCGACGCAAGCCGTGATTGATCTTGCTGCGATTCGTGCAAACATAGAAAATTTCAAAACTTACATAGCGAAAAAAAATGGGATAACACCCGAAATCTGGGCGGTTGTCAAGGCAAATGGCTACGGTCATGGTGCCATCCGTGTTGCGCAAAGCGCAGATGACCTTGTCTCGGGCTTTTGTGTCTCAAATCTTGATGAGGCGATTGAACTTCGCAGCCATGGCATTGTTAAGCCGATATTGGTATTGAGCGGTATTGTGCCTGATGATGTCCATATCGCTGTCAATCTGCGCGTGACGCTGACCGTACCATCGCTTGATTGGCTGAAAATGGTTGCTGCGCTTGATACGCTGAAAGATCTAGATACGTCGCATCTCAAGTTTCATATCAAAGTGGACTCAGGCATGGGGCGTATTGGTGTCACAAGCGTTGATGAGGCAAATGACATCATTGCCTTGGGCGATAAGCTTGGCATGGACTTTGACGGGATTTTCACGCATTTTGCAACAGCTGATGAGGTAAATACTGACCAGTTTTTATCGCAAAAAACGATGTTTGATGAGCTTGTTAACGGTCTGACACGTAGACCAAGATTTGTCCACTCAAGTAATTCTGCTGCGGGTATCTGGCACACAGAAACGATTCAGGATATTGAACGCCTTGGTGATGCGCTTTACGGTCTTAATCCGAGTGGCACAGCGCTCGATATGACTTATAAAATAACACAAGCGCTCACACTCAAGTCTGAGCTCACACATATCAAAATCATCCCGGAAGGTGCGACGGTGGGCTATGGTGCTGACTTTGTGGCGAGCAAAGATACGATTGTAGGAACAGTCCCGATTGGCTATGCTGATGGCTGGACACGTGATATGACTGGATTTTATGTACTAGTCGATGGTCAAAAATGCCAGATTATTGGGCGAGTATCCATGGATCAGATGACAATCAGGCTGCCAGAACGATTACCAATTGGTACAAAAGTGACCTTGATTGGGGAAGATGGAGCTGAAAAAATAACAGTGAATGATGTTGCTGCGCATCGTGGCACGATCAACTATGAAGTTGTGTGCTTGTTGAGCGACAGAATCAAACGGAAATATACCAATGGTTAAAGAAATTACGCGCGGGGACATCTTTTTTGCTGATTTGTCGCCTGTGACAGGAAGTGAGCAAGGCGGCGTTCGACCAGTCTTGATTATCCAAAATGATGCAGGCAATACCTTTGCTCCGACAACGATTATCGCCGCAATCACAGCAAAAAAAACAAAGAAAGCACTCCCTACTCACGTCGCAATCAAAAAAGAAGATGCGGGTGTTGGTTCTGATTCTGTTATCTTATGCGAGCAGGTACGCACGATTGATAAAGTGCGATTACGTGAGAAAACGGGGCATCTCAGTCCTGATATCATGAAAAAAGTCAACCTAGCAATCAAGAAAAGTTTGTCTATTTAATAGCAAACTTTTTTGTTATCTTTTAGTAATAAAAATATTATAAAATAACAATAAAAAATATTGACGAAAGTGTTTACAAGACTTTTAAAACGTGCTATAATTACTTTATTGAAATAAATAAATAACATTTGAAAACAAATTGCACTAGGTAAGGTAAAAGTTTTCAAGATAAAGGTGGAAAAAGCATGATCAAAATTTACACAGTTGCCTCGTGTTCGTCTTGCAAAAAGGCGAAAGAATGGCTGGAACAGCACAAATTAGCTTATGAAGAAGTCAACTTAATCACAGATGAGTTGTCCGATGCGGAGATGCTTCAGATTTTGTCTCTGACAGAAGAAGGGACTGAGGAAATCATATCACGGCGCAGCAAGGCTTATGCTAAGCTCAACCTGGACTTTGATGAGCTATCCATCAGCCGATTGCTTGAACTCATTGACAAAAATCGGACCTTACTCAGGCGGCCACTGATCGTGGATGACAAGCGACTGCAGGTGGGATACAACGAAGACGACATCAGAAAGTTTCTACCGCGATCGGTTCGGGAAATCGAGTGTTACACGGCGGAAGACAACATCAAAAAAGATATGCTCCTCCAAGGCATCATCTGACAGCAACATACATAGGAAAAACGGTAAATTACATATAAAAGGGAAAAAACAGTGAAAAGTCGCTGTTTTTTTGTTAAAATAAAAGATAGCAAAATAACGATAAGAATGAAAGTAAGGTGATGAGATGACTTTGATAGATGGTAAGGCGTTAGCAGATAAAATGGCAGTCGCGTTAAAAACAAAGGTGGACGCACTGAAAACGGCGGGCGTAACGCCAGGCTTGGTAGTTGTTTTGGTGGGAGAAAACCCTGCTAGTCAAGTGTATGTGCGTAATAAAGAGCGCCGTGCGACTGCTGCTGGCTTTAACTCAGAAGTCATCAGACTTGCCGAAGATACGTCTGAAGCAGACTTGTTGTCGCTCATCGACAAGCTAAATGCTGATGAAAAGTGGCATGGTATCTTGGTGCAGTTGCCTTTACCTGCGCACATCTCAGAAGAAAAAGTCCTGCTTGAGATAAGTCCTGATAAGGATGTGGATGGTTTTCATCCGATCAATATGGGCAGACTCTGGTCTGGTAATCCGCTGATGATCCCGTCAACGCCAGCTGGTATCATGGTGATGCTAGAAGAATACGGTGTGGACGTATCAGGTAAAACTGCTGTCGTTATCGGTCGCTCAAATATCGTCGGAAAACCAATGGCGCAAATGCTTTTGGATAAAAATGCGACGGTGACCATTGCCCACTCAAAAACGAAAAATCTACCTGAACTTGCAAAAACTGCTGATATTTTAGTTGTCGCAATCGGTCGTGGCAACTTTGTGACGGCTGACTTTGTAAAACCAGGCGCGGTTGTAATCGATGTTGGTATGAATCGTGATGATAATGGCAAACTGATTGGGGACGTCAAGTTTGATGAGGTTGCGCCGATTGCAAGTTTGATCACACCAGTACCTGGTGGTGTGGGTCCTATGACGATAACCATGCTCATGGAGCAGACTTATGAGGCAGCAAAGCGTCAGCTAGATTGATAAAATTAAAGTCATGCAGCTCACCAGTTTACGATAGGTGATAGCAGGCTTTTTTTGTTTACTTATTGGCATTGGCGGGGCTTTTTTGGTATAATGATAACTACTATGGCAGACTATTTGAGTGTTTCGACATTAACAAAATATTTGAAAGCGAAGTTTGAACGTGATCCTTATTTGGAGCGGGTTTTTCTGACGGGTGAAATTTCAAATTTTAGGCGTAGGCCTAAGCACCAATATTTTGCAATCAAAGATGAAAAATCTGTTATCCAGGCGACCATGTGGGCGGGCATTTTTTCAAAGCTGACTTTCGACTTGGAAGAAGGTATGAAGGTCAATCTGATCGGACGTGTCCAGCTTTATGAACCAGGTGGCTCGTACTCGATTATTATCGAAAAAATTGAGCCTGACGGTATCGGTGCGCTTGCTGTGCAGTTTGACCAGCTCAAGAGAAAGTTGACTGCTGAAGGGCTATTTAACCCGGAATTTAAACAAGCCATTCCAACATTTTCAAGAAAAGTTGGTGTGGTGACAAGCCCGAGTGGTGCCGTAATCAGGGATATTATCACGACAATCGACAGACGTTTTCCAATGACGGAGATTTTGCTGTTTCCAGCCAAGGTTCAGGGTGCAGGGAGCGCTGAGGAAGTTGCAGCGCGCATTCGTGAGGCAAATAACCGTACTGATATTGACGTCTTGATTATTGGACGGGGCGGCGGGTCAATCGAAGATCTATGGGCTTTTAACGAAGAGGTCGTCGTTCGGGCAATTTTTGAGTCGCGGATTCCTGTGATTTCATCGGTAGGTCACGAAACAGATAGGACGCTTGCAGACTTTGTTGCAGACAGGCGCGCGGCAACGCCAACAGCTGCAGCTGAGCTTGCGACATCTAATACAAAGCTAGATATTTTACAATATCTGACAACGGCTGAAACACGGCTTGCATCAGCAAGCAATCGCACAATCACTAGTCGCAGAGAAAATTTAGTCAGGTTGCAGGAGTCGGTTATTTTCAGGCAGCCTGAGCGGTTGTATGATGGCTATGCACAAAAACTGGACAATTTGACGATGCAGTTGACTGAGCGTTTTAAGCAACAATATCAGACTAAACAGCAGTTTGAACGCTTACTTTATAGCAGGCTAGCTGGCTTGCGATTGCTTGATAAAGTCAGTCAATCTCAGCATAATCTGGCAAGAGAAACAGCGCTTTTGAAAAGTCATTTTGCAAATTATTTTGATCATAAAAAAGCGCAGGCTGAAAAAGCTTATGACAGTCTGAGTTTGATTGACCCGGAAAAAATCGTGCAACGTGGCTTTTCAATCGCAAGAACGTTTGATGATAAAGTTGTCAAATCCGTCAAAGACGTTTCTGATGGTGACAAGCTCAGTCTGGAGCTTTCTGATGGTAAACTAACAGTAGAGGTAAAAAATGGCTAAAACAATTACATTTGAAGAAAATTTGGCAGCGCTTGAGGATGTGGTAAAACGTCTGGAGAATGGCGATGTCCCCCTAGAAGAAGCGATTTCAGAGTTTCAAAAAGGCATGAAGCTGTCAAAAGAACTGCAAAAAACACTTCAATCAGCTGAAAATACACTTGTCAAAGTCATGAGCGAAGACGGCTCAGAACAGGTTTTTGATGGCGAATAAGGCGATTTTACAGTCACTTGCAGCAGTTTTTGAAACTTTTTACAGTTCTGAAATGCCTGTTGAACATTTGACAAAAAGCATTGTTTACTCGATTCAGGCGGGCGGCAAGCGGATTCGACCTTTATTTTTGCTTGAAACTTTGCAGGGTTTTGGGCTTGATATCACGACTGCGCATCTGCAGGTTGCGGCGAGTTTGGAGCTGATTCACACAAGTTCACTGATTCACGACGATCTGCCCGCCATGGATAATGACGATTTTCGCCGTGGCGTGGCAACAAACCATAAGGTTTTCGGCGAGGCACAGGCTATTTTAGCAGGTGATGCCCTCTTGCTTGATCCTTATTTATTACTTGCAAATGCAGCATTACCACCCGAAATCGTCGTTGATTTGGTCAGAGAGCTTGCTCTAGCATCAGGCAGTTACGGCATGGTAGCAGGTCAAGTTTTAGACATGGACGGGGAAAATCAAGTGCTGACTTTTGAGCAACTCAAGCAGATACATGCACTGAAAACAGGTAAAATGCTGACATTTCCATTTGTTGCAGCAGGCATCATCGCACAAGTATCAAAAGAGGTAATCGCAGACTTGCGATTAGTCGGTGAGCATGTCGGACAAGCTTTTCAGATTCGCGATGATATTTTAGACGTGACAGCAACATTTGATCAGCTTGGCAAGACGCCAGGCAAGGACGAGGCAGCTGATAAGTCAACCTATGTCAAATTACTAGGCCTTGACGGTGCAAAAGTTGCTCTGACGGAAAATTTGACGGCAGCAAAGATGATTCTGACGCGGATTTCTGAACAAACAGCTTTTTCGCAAGCAGGTATTTTAGAACAAATTGAAAGATTAAAAATTGACTAAAGAAAGAGTAGATGTCCTAGCCTTTAATCAAGGGCTGTTCGATACAAGAGAGCAAGCAAAGCGCGGTGTCATGGCTGGGATTGTCATCAATGCCGAAAATGGCGAGCGTTTTGATAAGCCGGGAGAGAAGATTTCTGATGATCTTGAGCTGATGATTAAGGGCGAAAAACTCCCCTATGTCAGTCGTGGCGGCTTGAAACTTGAAAAAGCACTTCGTTATTTTGAGATTTCTGTGGTCGATGATCAGGCCATTGACATCGGCTCATCGACAGGTGGTTTTACAGATGTTATGCTGCAAAACGGCGCCAAACTTGTCTATGCGGTAGACGTTGGAACCAATCAGCTGGCTTGGAAAATTCGCCAAGATAGCCGTGTGGTTGTCATGGAACAGTTCAATTTTCGCTATGCCAAGCCTGATGATTTTGTTCAAGGTGCACCAAAATTTGCGTCGATTGACGTCTCATTTATCAGCTTAGCTTTGATTTTGCCAGCTTTATATGAAATTCTGGCAGATGGCGGTCAGGTCGTTGCCCTGATTAAGCCACAGTTTGAAGCGGGACGTGAGCAGATTGGCAAAAATGGCATCATCAAAGATGCGAAAATTCATAGAGCTGTGATTGAAAATGTTGTCAAGATGGCAAATAGTTTGGGCTTTTCTACACTTGGCTTGACGAGTTCTCCTATCAAAGGTGGGCATGGCAATATTGAGTTTTTGCTCCATTTGGTCAAGAAAAAAGCAGTCACAGACGCAGTCATGATGCGGGTAGATACTGTCGTTTACGAGGCACACGGAGAACTAGATGAAAAAAAGTGAACGGATCAAGTTGATCGAAAAATTGCTGGTTGAGCGTGAAATCAAGACGCAGGATGATTTAGTAAATGCGCTGCTGGATTTGAAAGTTGCAGTGACACAAGCAACGGTATCGCGTGATATGCGTGAGCTGCGGTTGGTAAAAGTGCCCGCTCAAACGGGAGGCTATCGCTACGCCATGCCTGACGGGACACGTCAGAATGCCGACGTCGAGCTGCTCAAATCAGTGGTAGAGTCTATCAAAGTGCAAGGTAATCAACTTGCCATTCAAACAAGTCCAGGATCTGCGATGATCATCAAAAATCGGCTGTTGACGCGGTTTGGTGAGCTGATTTTCACGGTGCTTGCTGATGATGATACAGTGCTTGTTATTGCTTTGTCTGAGGCGGATGCTGGGGCTATTTATGAGATCTTGATGGGATGATGGTGCGTTTTAAACGTTGAGTGAGTAGTTGCAGTTGCAAATTTTTTAAGCGTTTCGTTGCTTTGCTCCAAGTCCAGTAAGTTTAATTACATATTTTTTTAGATGTTTTGGAAGTTAGATGTTTGGTCGTCCAACGCCTAGGCGGTAAAACCGCTAAGGCACGTTGTACATAGCAGTGCTTTCATGCGCCGAGTAATCGCAGGTGTAACTTCCCTAAGCTTTTCGTCGCTTCGTTTTTCATCCAGCAAGTTTAATTACATGTTTTTTAGATATTTGGGAAGTTGAGGCTTCTGTTCGTCCAACGCCTAAGTGGTAAACCACTAAGGCACGTTGTGCATAGCAACTTCCCTAAGCTCTTCGTCACTTCGTTCCTCATCGCTAAAGGAGTAGCTAGCCCAACGCCTAAGTGGTAAACCACTAAGGCACGTTGTACATAGCTACTTCCCTAAGCTTTTCGTCACTTCATTCCTCATCGCTAAAGGAGTAGCTAGCCCAACGCCTAAGTGGTAAACCACTAAGGCACGTTGTACATAGCTACTTCCCTAAGCTTTTCGTCACTTCATTCCTCATCGCTAAAGGAGTAGCTATGTTACAAGAAATTTCGATTAAAAATTTTGCTATTATTGATACGATTTCAATGCAGTTTGACCGGGGCATGTCGATTTTGACTGGTGAGACGGGTGCTGGGAAATCGATTATTATTGATGCTATGAATTTGCTTTTGGGTTCTCGTGCTCAGACGTCTTTTGTACGTCATGGGGCGGATAAGGCTGAGATTGAGGGGCTGTTTTTCTACAAGGAAAGTCCTGAAATTGCAACAAAACTTGAAGAACTTGGTTTTGACAATACTGGTGAGCTGATTTTACGGCGAGAAATTTTTGCAAATGGACGTTCGTCATGTCGAATCAATGGCGTATTAACACCGTTGTCGAATTTGCAGGCGATTGGTGGTTTCTTGGTAGATATTCACGGTCAACATGAGCATCAGGAGCTGATGAGTCCAGCGCATCATTTGACCATGCTAGATGAGTTTGGCGATAAAAAATTTCTTGAAATAAAGCAAAATTACAAGGAAAAATTCACCACTTATAAATCGTTGCGCCAAAAATTGGTTGCGCTCAAGAAAAATCAGGCTGATTTTGCCCAACGCATTGACGTGCTGAAGTTCCAGATTGACGAAATTTCTGCGGCTGAGATAGACCTCAAAGCAGACGCAGATCTCTATGCACGTCGTGACGTTTTGAGCCACGCCAATCGGATTGCTGAGCATCTTAATTCAGCTTATTATTCGCTTGACGATGATGACGCAGATAATTCCAGCCTATCCATGGTCAGAAATGCCATGAATGAGCTCGAATCAGCCAGTCAATTTGACGAAAAAAGTTATGCTAAACTGTCAGAAAAGATTGCCGAGGCCTACTATTTGCTTGAAGATGCTGCGGCAGATTTGGAGAAAAGAATTGATGATCTGGAGTTCAATCCGTCAGAACTCATCATGATAGAGGATCGCATCTCGACGCTCACAACGCTCAAGAAAAAGTACGGTCCTGAGCTGTCAGATGTCCTGACTTATCTGGAAAATTGCCAAAAAGAGCTTGACGAATTGACGGGCGACGAAAATTCGTCAGAAACGCTCGAGATATCCTTTAAGGAGGCTGAGCAAGCTTTGCTCGTAAGTGCGAAGATCCTTGCTGAGGGAAGAGCTAGTATTGCAAAGACCCTGGAAGCCGACGTTAAGCGCGAACTAAGCGACCTTTATATGGCAAAAGCTGATTTCAAAGTTAGTTTTGAGCCCGGTAAATTTTCGGTCAATGGTAATCAGCATGTTGAGTTTTTCATCCAGACAAATCCGGGAGAAGGCTTCAAACCTCTGGCTAAAACAGCATCGGGTGGCGAGATGAGTCGGATTATGCTTGCGATTAAGTCAAGCTTCGCCCAAAAGGAAAATAAAACGTCAATCGTCTTTGACGAAGTGGACACGGGCGTTTCAGGCCGCGTCGCACAGGCTATCGCAAATAAAATCTACAAAATATCGCAAAGTGGACAGGTGCTATGTATCTCGCATTTACCGCAAGTTGTCGCCGTCGCAGATACCCAGTTTTACATCGAAAAAGTGCAGTCTGACGACTCAACAACTTCAAGCGTCAGAAAATTGTCGACAGATGAGCGCGCGACAGAAGTTGCCAAAATGCTTGCAGGTGATGACATTACGCCTGAAGCGCTTGCGCAAGCAAAAAAATTATTGGAAAAATAAAATATGACCCGTGAAAAAATAAAATCTGCCAAGCGTCTTGTGATCAAGATTGGTACGTCAAGCTTGATATTGCCAAATGGTCAGATTAACCTCAAAAATATAGATGAGTTGGCGTTTGTGCTCTCAAGCCTCCAACATGAAGATTACGAGGTGATTCTTGTGACCTCAGGCGCTATCGGTGTTGGGCTAAACGTTTTAGGGCAGTCAAAACGTCCGACAGATATTGCCCAGCAGCAAGCCCTTGCCTCGATTGGACAAGTCGAGCTGATGAGTTTATATAATCAGATTTTTAGTCGCTATCAGCAAAAAGTGTCGCAGCTGTTATTGACACGCGATGTGGTTGATTTTCCAGAAAGCAGACAAAACGCAACCAATGCGATAAATGCGCTTTTATCACGTCATATCATCCCGATTATCAATGAAAATGACGCAGTCAGTGTAGCAGAAATGGCGCATCAGACCAAGTTTGGGGATAATGACAAATTGGGCGCGCTTGTCAGCGTTCTGACGGATGCTGATTTGCTGATTATGCTGTCAGACATTGATGGCCTTTACAGTAAAAATCCCAATATATTTGACGACGCTGAGCTGATTGCGCGCGTAATGACAATCACTGATGCGCTCATGAAAGTCGCAGGCGGTGCAGGCAGCAAATTTGGTACAGGTGGCATGACGAGTAAGTTATCTGCTGCGAAAATTATTTTTGATGCAGACAAACAAATGGTCTTGACTAATGGTGCAAGAATCTCAGAAATCAGAGAGATTCTCGCAGGTAAAGAGAAAGGAACTTATTTTGCAAAGTAAGAAGTTTACAGCGTTAAAAGCAGATGAATTTGGTGATTTTGTTGCAACACGTGAGCAGGTTCATTTTCAGCAAACACGCGAGTTTGGCGACGTGCAAGAAGGCATCGGTCACAAGATTGCTTACTTTGGTGTCAAAGTTGCAGGCGACGTGCAGGCAGCTATGCTAGTCAGCCTGTCAAAAGTGCGATTTGGCTATCTCGCTGAAGCGCATGGCAATCCTTATTTTTCAGAGGATAAGCCAGTCAATCAAATGCTAATGTCAGGTATCAAAGACGCACTCAAACAGCAAGGTGTCATCAAGTTCATCATTCATTCGAACCAAAAAATCGCAACTTATGATGACAAATGGGAAAAAACAGCAGACTTAAACACAGACTTAACAGCATTTTATGCTAATCTAGGATTGTCAGAAACGATTTTAAGTGAGTTTGAAAAAGGATACGCATTTAATTACAGCAAGGATTTGACAGGATTTGATAGCTTTTCAAAATTGCAAAAATCTTATAAGAAAAATGGCTTACAAACAGTTAAAAAAGCTGAGAAACTCGATATTAAAATTACAGAGGCAAGCTTTGAGGACCTGGCGAATTTCAAAAAAGTGGTCGATGAAGCTGGTGAACGCAGGAATTTTTCTACACGAGATTTGGCCTACTATGAGACAGTTTTCAAGGCTTATAAAGACAAAGTGAAATTCGTATTTGCAACGATTAATTTTCAAAAAGAATATGACGTCAGCCAGAAAAAAGTGGCAGAGCTAGAAAGCCAAATCTTGCAACTTGATCGTGAGTTAGCTGAAAGTGATTCGCTTAAAAAGAAAAAAAGTATCGAAAATGCCTATCAAATGTTGCGTCGAGAAAGAAAATTAGATAAAGAAATCGCAAAATCAGCAGGTATTTACGGCGATAAAGATGTGATCTTATCTGCTGCACAATTTTTTATTATGCCAGCTGAGATTTTATATATGTTCAGTGGCATGTACGATGAATTTCGTGAGTTTTCAGCACCATTTTTGATCCAGGATTACATGCTCAAATACGCCTATGACCACAAGATTTCAAGCTATAATTTCATGGGCATCAACGCACAAAGCAATCCTGATCAAGGTGTCCTACGCTTCAAACAAAACTTTACAGGCTACATCTGGCAATCATCAGGCAACTATGAGCTTGTCATTCGTCCGGTTGTTAGCAAAATCACAGCATTTCTCAAAAAAATCATCGGCAGATAGCAAGCGCCACACACTAAAAAAGAGCAAGGCGCTCTTTTTTTTGATATAATGAAATGAGTAAACAAAAAATCATAAAAAGAGGCATCATGAAATTCGAAATAGCAGTAGACGCAAAAAAACACGATGAATTTGTCAATAAAAGCCCACTAAATCATTTGTTGCAGTCAAGCACATGGGCAAAAGTAAAAGATAACTGGGCTTCTGAAATCGTTGGTGTGACTGATGATAGCGGAGAACTTATCGCCTCATCACTTGTGCTAATAAAAAAATTACCACTTGGCTTTACCATGTTTTATACGCCTCGTGGGCCAATCATGGACTACAAAAATGCAGCCTTAGTGACATTTTTCTTTGACAATCTAAAGAAATTCGCCAAAAAACAGCATGCGCTTTTTATCAAAATTGATCCAGCTATTTTGTATCGCACGTCAAAATTTGGCAGTAAAGAAACAGCAGAAATCATTCCAGAATCTCTTGAGATAATCAAAAATATCAAGACTGCAGGTGGAGATCATCTTGGATTTAACATGGTCATGGGTGAGACAATTCAGCCACGCTTTCAGGCTAATGAACCCTTGCGTACGGCTGATGAAATGGACAAGATTTACCCCAAACATGCGAAACGCATCATGAAAGATGCCGTTAACCGGGGTGTCGTTGGGCGCCGCGTTGGCATGGAAAAATTACAGAATTTTAGTGATGTCGTTAGTATGACAGAGAGTAGAAAAGGGGTTGCGCTTAGAAATAGTGAGTACTTTAAGCAGCTCATGACGCTCTATGGTGAGGATGCGTACCTTCACTTGGCTGAGGTTAATCTCAAAAAAAAATATGCCGAACTCCAAGCGCAGCATGCGCAGATTGAAAAAGATATTGCAGAAACACCTGAAAACCAGAAAAAACGTTTTAATCGTCTCAATGATCAAAAAAAATCGACCGAAAAATATCTTAAAGAGTTTGAAAACTATGACACGCAGACAGATGATACTACTGTGATTGCAGGTATTTTGTCAATTAAATTTGGAGATACTATGGAGATGCTCTATGCCGGGATGAACGATGATTTCAAGAAATTCTATCCGCAATATCTGCTCTATCCTCAAGTTTTTGCTGAATCCTTTGCAGATGGCGCCAACTGGGCCAATATGGGCGGCGTTGAAGGTGATCTAGAAGATGGTTTGTCTAAATTCAAAAGTAATTTCAACCCCGATATTCAAGAACTCATCGGTGAATTTAACATTCCTGTTAATAAAGTTCTGTACAGGCTTAGCAATCTCGCCTACAAACTCCGCAAAAAAATGAGATAAATAGATAAACAACGAGGTAGACCATGTCAGAATTGATTGAAACGTTAGGAAAAAATGCCAAGGCAGCAAGTACAGCACTTGCCAAGTTACAAACGTCAGAAAAAAATGATTTTTTATTGCGATTTGCGACTGACCTAGAAACTGCTACACCACGTATTATCAAGGAAAATGGCAAAGATTTAGCTGCTGCTCGGTCAAATGGCATCAATGACATCATGCTAGATCGCTTGAAACTTGATTCAGATCGGATTACAGCCATGGCAGACGGTGTACGGCAGGTTGCAAGTTTGCCAGATCCTGTGGGCGAAATCATGAGCGGCTATACCAACCTTGATGGCCTACAAATCACGCAAAAACGGGTGCCGTTGGGTGTAGTGGGCATGATTTACGAGAGCCGTCCTAATGTGACGGTTGATGCATTTGCCTTATGTTTTAAGACAAATAATGCGGTTATCTTACGTGGCGGGCGTGACGCCATTCATACGAACACAGTTCTTTCGACAGTTATCACAGAAAGTTTGCGCGAGGCTGGTCTGCCTGAGCATGCCGTTGGGCTTGTGACAGATACCAGCCATGAAGTGGCAGAAAGTCTGATGCAGGCAATACAGTATCTGGATGTTTTGATTCCGCGCGGTGGTGCTGCTTTGATCCGCACGGTCAAGGAAAAATCTCGTGTGCCGATTATCGAGACGGGCAGTGGCAATGTCAGTATTTATGTGGATGAGTTTGCAGATATCGATATGGCTGTGAAGATCGTGATTAACGCAAAAACGCAGCGTCCGAGCGTCTGTAACGCTGCAGAAAGTTTAGTTGTCCATGAAAAAATTGCCCCTAGCTTTTTGCCAAAACTTGACGCAGCGATTCAAAAAATCCAAGCAGTCGAGTTCAAGGCAGACAAGGGTGCTATCACTTTTTTGCCCCATGCGACGCCAGCCAGCGACGCCGATTTTGCGACAGAGTATCTGGACTACAAAATGTCAGTTAAGCTGGTTGACTCGGTAGATGCTGCGATTGCGCATATCAACCGCTACAGCACCAAGCATTCAGAGTCGATTGTGACAGCAAATTATTTTAACGCACAACAATTTCAAGCAGAGATAGATGCAGCGGCGGTCTATGTCAATGCGTCAACACGTTTTACAGACGGCTTCGTCTTTGGACTCGGTGCTGAAATTGGCATTTCCACCCAAAAACTTCACGCCCGGGGCCCTATGGGCCTTGAAGCCTTGACAAGCTATAAATACTTAATCAATGGACTGGGACAAGTTCGGGAGTGAGAGGTTAAAACTTAGCTTAACTCAGCCTTAAAATTACCAAAGTGTTACATTTCCTTAAAAATCTAGAAATTGCTAGTTTTTTTTGGTATAATGAATGGTGCAATAGAATCCGAGCTTTGACAACATAGAAAGTGGGCGACATGGTAGACGTGACAAATTTTAGGCATGACACTGTTTTGCTTCATGAAACCGTTGATATGCTTGAAGTTAAACCTGATGGTATCTATGTTGATGCGACGCTTGGTGGTGCAGGGCACAGTGAATATTTACTGAGTAAGCTAACGACAGGGCACCTTTATGCCTTTGATCAAGACGTAACAGCGCATGAAAATGCACAAAGTCGTCTTGAAAAGCAACTTGCACAAAATCAAGTGACGCTAATCAAAGCAAATTTCAGAGATTTAAAGTCAGCGCTTGCGGCACATGGTGTGACAGCGTTTGATGGGATTATATATGATTTGGGTGTATCAAGCCCGCAGTTTGACGATAGCAAGCGGGGTTTTTCTTACAAGAAAGATGCGAGGCTTGACATGCGGATGGATCAGTCGCAAAGTCTTACGGCGCATGACGTTGTCAATACCTATGCGTTTAATGACCTGATGCGGATTTTTAGTCGCTATGGCGAAGAAAAGTTTGCCAAGCAAATCGCACGCAAGATTGAAAAAGTCAGATCAGAAAAGCCGATTGATAATACGCTTGAACTGGCAGATATTATCAAGTCTGCACTACCTCAAAAAGAACTCAAGAAAAAAGGACATCCGGCAAAAAGGATTTTCCAAGCCATTCGTATCGAGGTCAATGATGAACTTGGTGCGGCAGCAGAGTCGATTGAAACGGCGATTCAGATGCTTAAAAAAGAGGGTAGGATTTCCGTGATTACCTTTCATTCCTTGGAAGATAAGCTCACAAAGTCACTTTTCAAAGAGTATTCTACCATTGATATCCCACGTGGTTTACCAATGGTACCTGATGAGATGAAACCGCAGCTAACACTTGTTAATCGTAAGCCGATTCTCGCATCAGAAACCGAACTTGAAGCTAATAACCGTGCCCATTCAGCAAAATTACGTGTGGCACAAAAAAACTAGATAAAAAAGAAAGGAGAAACAACTCATGGCAGCAAAACCAAAAGAGTATTTTGACATCAAAACAGCCACGCAAAATGGTAGCTATAACATTTCGGTAGATTCCATTGCGCCTGAACTCATGAAAAGAAAATTCAATCGGCTGTCACGAGTTGAAAAAGTTTTCTACCTTTCGATTATTGTCACGGCGATCATGCTTGCTATTGGGATGGTTTTCGTCAGAACTAAAATTATTGAAGTAGAGCAAAATACACTTGATATCCAAACAAAAGTGTCAACAAAAGAAGATCAGCTCACGACATATAATCAACAAATTAACGAACTTATGAGTGGTGATCGCGTGATTGACCAAGCAAATGCAAGCGGACTCAAAGTCAACAATGAAAACGTCATAAAGGCAACGAAATAAATGATAAAATTTTTGAAAAACTTGGTGCTATTTCCTTTTCGGAAGGTCGCACAAAACGCGGCTAAAACGCATTTAAGCCCACAAGCCAACCGTAAACGGATTGCGCAGGATATTTTGATTCTCGCACTCTTCGTGTTTACGGTTTTTATCGTTAGATTTTCTTGGATAGTGGTGACTGACAGCAGTAACGGTGTCAAGCTGTCAACGCGTGCAAAGGCAAATTACTCTGAAACAACAACGATTTATGCCAAACGTGGCACGATTTATGATAGAGATGGTGTGGCAATTGCGACTGACTCCAGTGATTATTCGATTTATGTGATTTTAGATAAGAGTTATGTGTCAGGAAGTGGCAAAAAACTATATGCTGCAGCTGCTGATTTTTCAAAAATTGCTAAGCTTTTCAAGGAAAAATTAGGGCTTGACGAAAAATATACGATGACGCAGCTCAAACGAAAAGGTGCGAGCCAGGTCGAGTTTGGAACAAAAGGCAAGCACATCTCTTATACAGATAAAGAAGCCATTGAAAAAGCAGCAACGGCAGATGGTCTTGTCGGTATTGGCTTCAGTTCACATTTGGCACGCTCATATCCCAATGGCAACTTTGCGTCCAACTTTATTGGTCTTGCAGGTCTCAAAGATGGTGACGATGACACTAAAGGTCTAGTTGGTCAGTTTGGTCTGGAAGCCTCATTAAATGGCATCTTATCTGGAAAAAATGGTGTTGAAACACTAGAAAAAGATAAAAATGGACAAGCTTTGCAAGGTGTCGCAAAATCTGAGACGCCAGCCAAGGACGGCGAAGATGTCTACACAACAATTTCATCAACATTACAAACTTATCTGGAATCGCTAGTTGATACCTCCTTGAAAAACTCGGGTGCCCAAGAAATCGTTGCAACCCTTGTTAAAGCTGATACGGGCGAGATCCTAGCGACTACGCAACGCCCGACATTTAACGCAGCCACTCAGACCGTCATCGGACCAAAAGATGACAGTAAAACTGATAAGGAAAATCTCTACGGTCAGAATAACCTTCTCTATCAGACGGCTTATGAGCCAGGGTCAACCATGAAGGTGTTTACCATTGGTGCTGCTATTCAAAATGGCACTTTTAACCCGAATGAGCGCTATACGTCGGCACCACTACAGGTTGCAGATACGGTCGTCAGTGACTGGGATGTATCAACGCGTCCTGATGGTGTCAATATGACCTTTGCCCAAGGATTTTCTCATTCATCAAACGTCGGAATGTCAAAACTCGAGATGAGAATGGGTAATACCGTTTGGGATGACTATCTCAAGCGCTTCAAGTTTGGTGTACCAACGCGTATGGGTGTTGGTGGTGAGAGCTTCGGTAATCTGCCAAGCTCAAACGTCGTATCTCAGGTCAACTCGGCGTTTGGTCAAGGTATTGGTGTGACTGAGGTACAGATGCTACGCGGCTACACAGCAATTGCTAATGGTGGCGAGATGTTAGAGCCACACTTTATTTTAAAAACTGCCAATATTGACCAAGGGACGCAGCGTGCAGCGAAGCGTGAAGTTGTCGGGAAACCTGTTTCTGAGACAACTGCAAATTCAGTCCTCAAATACATGGTAAATGTTGGGACAGATGTGGACTACGGGACAGCTTATGACTGGACAAATAACCAGCCTTTCTTCCGCTCTGGAAATCGGCAAGTCTCTGTTAAAACAGGGACAGCACAGGTCGCAAAACCAACAGGTGGCTACTATGAGGGAACGACGTCTTACCTTTATTCTGCCGTTGCCATGGTGCCAGCAGACAAGCCAGACTTTATCTTTTACATGACGGTCAAATTGCCAGAACACTGGACACTTTCATATATATCTGATGTTGCAAATCCGTTAATTGATCGCGCATATGAGATCAAGTCAACACTCGATGCCACTTCTGAAGCAGCTGAAAATGGTGGCGTAAAGGAAGCAAAAATCACCTTGAAAGACTACAAAGGTAAAAATCCAGGATCAACACTCGACCAATTGCGTCAGCTGGTGTTACAGCCGGTCGTGATAGGCTCAGGTGCTACAATTACTAAGCAGTCAGTTGCAGCAGGAACCAAGCTTGGTGCCAATGAACGTGTGCTTTTGTTAACGGGTGGTAAAGTTGACATGCCTGATATGTATGATTGGTCTAAGGAAAATGTCGAAACCTTCGCAAAATGGACTGGGGTCGATGTAACCTTTGAAGGCAGTGACACAGGTAAAGTCACCGCGCAAAGCATCAAAATGAATCAAGTAGTGAAAAAAGGTCAGAAATTGACTATTACTTTAGGAAGTTAACATGATATTAAAATCAATTATCGCAGGTTTGGTGGCAGGCATTGTCACCATTGTCGCTATCCCAGCTTTTATCCGCTTTTTCCATAAGGCAAAAATCGGCGGGCAACAGATGCACGAAGACGTCAAGCAGCATGCCGCAAAAGCTGGAACACCAACCATGGGAGGATTTGTGTTTGTCGTCGCAAGTCTGATCGTTTCCCTACTTTTTGCAGTGATTTTTGGCAAATTAACAGCGGCTTTCATCATCATCTGGTTTGTCTTTGCAGTCTACGCCGTTGTTGGCTTTTTAGATGATTTTCTCAAAGTCTTTAGACAAATCAATCAAGGCCTGACGAGCTTGCAAAAGCTGATTGCACAGGTTGTGACAGGGATTATCGCCTATATAGTCTATTCGCATGAAAGCGGTGCAAATTTTCTCAATGTCTTTGGCTTTCATATCAATCTAGGCATTTTCTTCATCATCTTTCTTGTTTTCTGGCTGGTTGGCTTTTCAAATGCAGTCAATCTGACGGATGGTATTGATGGATTAGCCTCGATTTCAGTTGTCATTTCACTTCTAGCCTATGCTGTGATTGCGGTTCATCAGAACAGATTGGATGTTCTGATCATGATTGCGGCAATCATCGGCAGCTTACTAGGTTTCTTTATCTTCAACCATAAGCCGGCTAAAATCTTCATGGGAGATGTCGGTAGTCTTGCGCTTGGTGGTCTCTTAGGTATCATCTCTATCATGCTCCACGTCGAGTGGACGCTCTTATTGATTGGCCTTGTATACGTCTTTGAAACGCTGAGTGTCATGATCCAAGTGACCTATTTCAAACTGACGCACGGCAAGCGGATTTTTCGTATGACACCTGTCCATCATCACTTTGAGCTCGGCGGTTTTTCGGGTAATGGTAAACCATGGTCAGAATGGGAAGTGGACTTCTTTTTCTGGGGGATTACAGCAGCAGGTTCAGTGCTAGCCCTGATTATCTATCTGATTCAAAACTAAATTAGGACAAAAGCCTTTGAAAATATCAAGGCTTTTTCTTTGCCTAAACAAAATATAAGCGTATAATTAAAGTATAGTAAAACGTTTTCATATCACTAGAGCAGTCGCTCACTTGTTTATAAAGTAAAGGAGAAATCTATGTCAAATACGATTAATGCAGGCGTTGCAGCCGTTAAAGTCCTAGAAGAATGGGGTGTTAAACACATCTATGGGATTCCTGGTGGATCGATCAATTCACTCATGGATGCCCTGTTGCATGAGAAAGAGAGCATCGACTACATCCAAGTTCGTCATGAAGAAGTAGGCGCACTTGCAGCAGCCATGCACGCTAAGTTTACAGGTCATATTGGCGTTGCCTTTGGCTCTGCTGGACCTGGAGGTACGCATCTGTTAAATGGCCTTTATGATGCCCGCGAGGACCATGTACCTGTCCTTGCGATTATTGGTCAATTTGCGACAGCAGGTATGAATATGGATACCTTTCAAGAAATGAATGAAAATCCGATTTATGCTGATGTTGCGATTTACAACAGAACAGTGACAACGGCTGAACAACTACCGCATGTCATCGATGAAGCCATTCGTCAGGCCTATGCTAAGAATGGTGTTGCTGTTGTGCAGTTGCCAGTTGACTTGGGCACACATGATATTCCTGCTAAAGATTTTTATTCTGCCGCAAATGCGCACAGAACATTTCCAAAGCCAACACTACATTATGCCGACGTAGAAGCGGCCGTTGAGATTCTTGACAAGTCAGAGAAAACAATCATCTACGCTGGGATTGGGGTGCGCGGCGCAGGTGAAGACGTGGTCGCACTGTCTCGCAAAATCAAAGCGCCAGTTGCTGTGACGGGGATCAACTTTGATGCTTTTGACGCTGACTTTGAAGCGCTTCTTGGTTCAGCCAACCGTGTTGCCACAAAAGCCGCAAATGAAGCCTTTCCAAACGCTGATACCGTTGTCTTTGTCGGAAATAACTACCCATTTGCTGAGGTGACGAATCTTTTTGAAAACGTCAAAAACTTCATCCAGATTGATATCAATCCTGCTAATCTTGGCAAACGTAACCATAACGACGTGACGATTTTGGGAGACGCAGGTGATGCCATTCGTGAAATTACAAGTCTCGTCAAAGAAAAAGATGACACACCTTGGTGGCGTGCTAACTTGGCAAATGTCAAGAACTGGAATGAGTATATCCACAAACTTGAAACAAAAACGGAAGGTGACTTGCAACTTTATCAAGTTTACAATCAAATCAATGCACACGCCGAAGAAAATGCACTTTTTTCTATCGACGTTGGCGATGTAACACAAACATCTATCCGTCATCTTCATTTGAATCCAAAGCAAATGTGGCGTACGTCAAATCTATTTGCGACGATGGGCATCGGTATTCCTGGTGCTTTGACGGGCAAACTTGATTTCCCAGATCGTCAAGTTTGGAATCTCGCAGGTGACGGCGGCTTTAACATGGTGCTGCAAGACTTGGCAACGGAAGTTCAGTACAAGCTCCCTATTATTAACGTCGTGTTTAGTAACAACCAGTTTGGCTTCATCAAAGATGAACAAGAAGAGACAAACTCTGGCTACATTGGTGTTGAGTTCATGGGTGTTGACTTTGCAAAAATCGCTGAAGGTATGGGTGCCAAAGGCTATACTTTGACAAAGATTGCTGATGCAAAATCTGTTTTTGATGCGGCGCTTAAAGACATCGCAAACGGTGAAACAGTTGTGATTGATGCGAAAAACGCGGGCGATCGTCCAATTCCAGTGGAAGCACTTGTCTTAGACGAAAAAATCCACAGTGCGTCTGATATCGCTGTTTTCCGCAAACGTTACGAAGCAGAAGACTTGGTACCATTTGCAGATTTCCTAAAAGCCGAAGGCATAGAGCCAGAATATAAAGCAACAGACCTAGGTGGGTTCTGATAGAAAATCCCTGATTTAGATGAAATCAGGGATTTTCTAGTTACATCATAAAAAAACACGATAAAACAGGTCTTTCAAAGAACATAAATGTTTTTTACATTTTATTTACAAAACATTGATGAAATTTTTACACGCAATTTTCAAGAAGCGCGGTATAATTATTTTGTAAGGTAATCGGGCCTACAAATAAAATTATTTAAGGAAAAATCATGAAAAAAACAGTTCTTATCGCAGCAGCAGCCTTGTCAATCTTTGCTCTCGCAGCTTGTGGCAAATCAGACTCGACATCTTCATCAACAAAAGATTCGTCTACAAAAGCTGTCGCTGAGAAAATAACAGTCGCAGGTTCAACTGCCCTGCAACCATTAGTTGAAGCAAATGTTGAAGGTTTTACATCTGAAAATCCTTCAGCACAAATCACAGTTCAAGGTGGCGGTTCAGGCCTTGGTTTGTCACAAGTATCAACAGGCGCTATCCAAATCGGTAACTCAGACCTCTTTGCTGAAGAAAAAGACAAAACATTGGCTGAAAAAGTAAAAGATCATAAAGTAGCTGTTGTTGGTTTTGCACCAATCGTGAACAAAGCTATTACCGTTGATGGCTTGACGACAGCACAACTCAAAGCCATCTTCACTGGTAAAGTAACAAACTGGAAAGAAGTTGGTGGACAAGATCTTAAAATCACAATCATCAACCGTGCCGAAGGATCAGGAACACGTTTCAACTTTGAAAAATACGGTCTTGACAATGCACAAGTTGTTAAAGCAAGTGAACAAGATTCATCTGGTGCAGTTGTTCAAATGGTCGCACAAACACCAGGCGCAATCAGCTACGTTGCATTCTCAAATGTCAATGATTCTATCAAAGCACTCAGCCTTGACAACGTTAAACCAACTGAAAAAAATGTAGCAACAAACGACTGGAAAATCTGGTCTTACGAACATATGTACACTGAAAAAGGCAATACAACTGACGGACAAGAAAAATTCATCACAGCTGTCAGCAAAAACAAAACATTGCTTAAAAAATTGGGATACCTTTCTATCAGCGACATGAAAGTAACGCGTGACGACGAAGGTAACATCAAATAATCACGAACATAGCAAGCTGAGAGCCTCCACTCTCAGAACTTGAAAAACTAGGGTACCACTATCAACTGATAGCGGTGCCTTTACATATCCGCCGGATTTTTACAGAAATTTTACAAAGCGTATGTGCATACATGGTAAAATGGAAGTAACGAATAATTTGGAGGAATTATGACAAAAAAGATCATTTATCTAGCGTCTCTTATGTTAGTGGTTGTGACACTAACAGGCTGTGCCAAGTGGATCAACAAAGGTGAATCTATCACGGCTGTGGGCTCAAGTGCCTTGCAACCACTGGTAGAATCAGGTGCTGAAACATTTGCACAAAATCATCCAGGCAAGTTCATCAATGTCCAAGGCGGTGGATCAGGCACGGGACTCTCGCAAGTACAGGCTGGTGCTGTCCAGATTGGGAACTCAGACTTATTTGCTGAAGAAAAAAGTGGGATTGATGCTAAAAAATTAGTTGACCACAAGGTTGCAGTTGTGGGTATTGCACCGATTGTTAATAAAAATGTCGGTGTGGACCATCTGACGACTGATCAACTGCGTCAGATCTTCACAGGTGAGCTAACAAACTGGCAGCAGGTCGGCGGAAATAACGTCAAGATCGTACTCGTCAATCGCGCCGCAGGATCAGGCACACGTGCGACATTTGAGCGTTGGATCATGGCTGGTAAAGAAGCCAAAAGTTCTCAAGAACAGGACTCATCAGGTATGGTTAAGTCAATCGTTGCACAGACACCAGGCGCAATCAGCTATCTCGCATTTTCAAATATCGATGATACGGTGACTGAGCTTGCGCTTGATGGTTACAAGCCAACAACGGCAAATGTGGCTGATAATAACTGGCCAATCTGGGCATACGAACATATGTATACCAAGGGTAAAGCAACTGGTCTGTCAAAAAACTTCATTGATTATATCTTGTCAGATGACGTTCAAGCAAAATTAGTCAAGAAAATGGGCTATATCTCAGTCAATGAGATGCACGTTGAGCGAAATGCTGCTGGAAAAGTCATCAAAAAATAAATTTAGAAAATAAAGCCAATGGAAAACGAAAACATTCAAAAAAAATTACTTTCTAACTCGAAAAATTCTCAGCTCGAAAAGTTCGGTAAAACCATTACATTTATCTGTATTGCGGTTATCGTCTTTGTTGTTGCTATGATTTTCTTCTTTGTCGCTCAAAAAGGGCTGTCGACTTTCTTTGTTGACAAGATCAACCCATTTAAGTTCCTCTTTGGTACAAGTTGGAATCCATCGCAGTTGGGTCCTGACGGAAAGCCACTTGTCGGGGCGCTTCCGATGATTACAGGATCACTCATTGTAACGGTTTTGTCAGCAATCTTGGCAACACCGTTTGCGATTGGTGCAGCAGTCTTTATGACTGAAATATCGCCAAATCGTGGCGCACGCATTCTCCAGCCTGTCATCGAACTTTTGGTCGGTATTCCGTCTGTTGTCTATGGTTTTATCGGCTTGACTGTCGTTGTACCTGCTGTCCGTGGCGTTTTTGGCGGAACAGGGTTTGGCATCTTGTCTGGGATATTCGTGTTATTTGTCATGATATTACCAACAGTAACGTCAATGACTGTTGATGCCATGAAAGCTGTACCAGGATTTTACAAAGAAGCTTCACTAGGACTTGGTGCAACACGGTGGCAGACGATTTCACGTGTACTGCTACGTGCGGCAACACCTGGGATTCTGACCGCTGTTGTTTTTGGCATGGCGCGTGCTTTTGGTGAAGCTTTGGCCATTCAGATGGTTGTCGGAAATGCTGCAATCATGCCAACAGGTCTTACAACACCCGCATCAACCTTGACCTCAGTTCTGACGCAAGGTATCGGTAATACCATCATGGGGACAGTACAAAATAACGTCCTGTGGTCACTTGCCTTGATTTTACTACTCATGTCACTCCTGTTTAACATTGGCATGCGTGCAATTGCTAAGAGAGGAAGCTTAAAATGAATCCTAAAAAAGTTGATAAAATTGCGACAAACGTCCTCTATGCACTTGCAGGCATTATCGTTGTCATTCTTGCATCCTTGCTGCTTTATATCCTTGTCCGTGGTTTGCCGCATATTTCGTGGCACTTTCTGACGAGTCCGTCAAAAGCCTATGAAAAAGGTGGCGGGATTGGTATTCAGCTCTTTAACAGTATTTTCCTTTTGATCATTACCATGATTATCTCGTTTCCTTTATCACTGGGAGCTGGGATTTACTTGTCAGAGTATGCTAACCAAAAATCTTGGATTACAAGCTTGGTCAGAACGTCTATCGAGATTTTGAGCTCACTGCCGTCAGTGGTGGTTGGCCTCTTTGGTTTCTTGATTTTCGTTGTGCAGCTGGGTTACGGCTTTTCAATCATATCAGGTGCGCTTGCATTGACTGTATTTAACCTGCCGCTTATGACGCGTAATGTCGAAGAATCTCTTAAAGCGGTCCATCATACACAACGCGAGGGCGGTTTAGCGCTTGGCTTATCACGTTGGGAAACTGTATTGCATGTCATTATTCCTGAGGCATTGCCTGGGATTATTACAGGGGTGGTCCTATCAAGTGGTCGTATCTTTGGTGAAGCCGCAGCGCTTATCTATACAGCGGGTCAATCAGCCCCTGCGCTTGACTGGTCAAACTGGAACCCCATGTCAGTCAGCTCACCTATTTCTATCTTCAGACAAGCTGAAACATTGGCCGTACACATCTGGAAAGTCAATGGTGAGGGGACAGTTCCTGATGGTGCCGCAGTCTCTGCTGGTGCTAGTGCCGTTTTGATTATCTTTGTGCTCTTGTTTAACTTTGGCGCACGATTTGTCGGCAAGAAAATCCACAGCAAGCTAACAGCATCATAAGATAGGAAAGGACACATTTATATGGCAACTTACGACTGGAATGAACGTCATATCATTGGCCTTGATGGTGCTGAAATTGCACTTGAAACCAAGGATTTACATGTCTATTATGGTAGCAATGAATCTATCAAAGGCATTGATATGAAGTTTGAAAAAAATAAAATCACAGCCCTCATCGGACCGTCAGGTTCTGGAAAATCAACTTATCTGCGCAGTCTCAACCGTATGAATGATACGATTGATATTGCAAAAGTTACAGGTGAAATCAACTACCGTGGCGTTGATATCAACAAGCCAAATGTCAATGTTTATGAGATGCGTAAACATATCGGCATGGTTTTTCAACGGCCGAATCCATTTTCAAAATCAATTTATCGCAATATCACCTTTGCCTTAGAACGTCAAGGGGTTAAGGATAAGACAGCGCTAGATGAGGCTGTTGAGACGTCGCTTAAACAAGCAGCACTTTGGGATCAAGTAAAAGATGACTTGAATAAATCTGCGCTTGCGCTCTCAGGAGGTCAGCAACAACGGCTGTGTATCGCACGTGCGATTGCAGTGAAGCCAGATATTTTGCTGATGGATGAGCCTGCAAGTGCGCTGGATCCGATTTCTACCATGCAGCTTGAAGAAACGATGATGGCACTCAAAAAAGATTATTCGATCATCATCGTGACACACAACATGCAACAAGCAGCGCGTGCGAGTGATTATACTGGATTTTTCTACTCAGGTGATTTGATCGAGTATGAGGAAACAAATAAAGTCTTCACACGTCCGAAACTGCGCTCGACTGAAGATTATGTATCAGGACATTTTGGTTAAAGGAGAATTATGTCAACCACACAACCTATCCTAAAAGTACGAGATTTGTCATTGTTTTATGGCAAAAAGCAATCTTTGTTTGACATCAATATGGATTTTTATCCGGGAGAAATTACGGCCTTGATTGGCCCTTCTGGTTCAGGAAAATCAACTCTTTTGCGGTCTGTCAATCGTATGAATGACCTGGTTGCCTCAGCAAAAATCACAGGTGAAATTCTCTATAAAGATGAAAATATCTACGGCTCAAAAACAGATACAGTTGAGCTCAGAAAAGAAATCGGCATGGTTTTCCAACAGCCAAATCCTTTTCCATTTTCCATCTATGAAAATGTTGTTTACGGTCTGCGCCTAAAAGGTGTCAAAGATAAAGCAGTGTTAGATGAAGCGGTTGAAGAGTCGTTGCGTGCAGCAAATATATGGGACGAAGTCAAAGACATCTTGCATAGCTCAGCGCTAGGACTTTCAGGTGGTCAGCAGCAACGTGTGTGTATCGCACGTGTTCTTGCGGTCAATCCTGACATTCTTTTACTGGATGAGCCGACTTCAGCGCTTGACCCGATTTCTGCAGGTAAGATTGAAACCATGTTGCTTGATTTGAAAGAAAAATACACGATTTTAATCGTGACGCACTCTATGCAACAGGCCAGCCGTATCTCTGATAGAACAGCGTTTTTCCTCAATGGTGAGTTGATCGAGTATGATAAGACTAAGAAAATCTTCCTAGATCCAAAAGAAAAATCGACTTCCGACTATGTAACAGGGAAATTTGGTTAATAAGAAAGGCAGTATATGTTAAGAACACAATTTGAAGAAGAATTAAACAAGCTCCATAACCAGTTTTACTCAATGGGGACGGAAGTCTCAGCGCAGGTCAATAAGGCAGTTCGTGCCTTTGTTAGTCACGATCGTGACTTGGCTGAAGAAGTGATTGAAGCTGACCAAGAGGTCAATGAACAAGAAACAAAACTTGAAACAAAATCTCTTGAGATGATTGCTTTGCAGCAGCCAGTTTCTCATGACTTGAGAACTATCATCACAGTCCTAAAAGCGTCGTCAGACTTGGAGCGTATGGGTGACCATGCGGTTTCTATCGCAAAAGCCACGATCAACCTTAAAGGTGAAGAACGCATTCGTGTTGTCGAAGAAGACATTTCACTCATGGGTGAACGTGTCAAATCAATCGTTGACGCGGCGTTGAACGCCTATATCCAAGGCGATGCTGATCGTGCACGCGAGATTGCAAGTTGGGATGCGACGGTCAACCAAATGTATGGCGAAATCCAGAACAAGACGCTTGACGCCATGGAAGCAAACAAAGAAACAATCACGACTGGTAAAGATTATCTGATGACGATCATGTACTTGGAGCGCATCGGAGACTATGCTAAAAATCTCTGCGAATGGATCGTTTATCTGAAAACAGGTAAGATTGTTGAGCTTTGATGAAAATAATGGCATAAAAAAATGGGCTCTATGATAAATCGGCTTTATAATAAATCGTGTGGGAAAATCCCCATGCGTTTTTTTGCATAAAAAAATCCTTCCCTCTATAATGTAAGTTACAAGACCACATAAAGAAGGAAGGAAAGTAGAATCCTTACTACTAATTTAAATTAAGTAAATAGATTTTTATTTTACAACAGTATAGTCGTCGATCGTTCGACCTGTTTCATCTTTTAGGACTAGCCATGAGTTTGTACCAGCAAAATAAAGGAGGTGGCCAACTTCATTGACGGACTTGAGTGTGATGTCTGTGGTTGTGACAAAGTCAGGACCAATCGCACTCGCCTGTTCGTCACGCAAGGTCATGGCGAATTTCTGCGCAAATCCAACAGATCCATCTTTGTTTAGCGGCATTTCTTTTTTGAGAATAGCGCCTTTTTTGATGATCATTTCATTGCGCTTAGCCCAATAAACTTCGGCCTTTGCACTGTCGTGATCTACGAAAAATGGAATGGTTGAGACAGCTTTTGAAAATCTGTGCTGTGCTTTTGCGGGTGCGGCTTTTTTGACAGACGCATCAGCTACCTCTGACGCTTGAAACTGATAGCCCAGTTTATCAAGAATCGGTGCTAAGCTTTCAAGATAATCAGCGATGATCTTGCTTTGATTGGCAGGGAGTTTTTTAGCAGTTAGATACTTTACTAAGTAAGCAGGGTCAATGTCGGCAGGCGTTGTGAAAGCAAGTACACGGTCAGCGTCAGATTTCTTACTAACAGGCTGATTACCATTGAAATAGATGGCAGCCTTAGTCGCATCAGCTGAAAAATCAGCAATATCCAAGATGTCAAGCTGACCCTGGCTGTCGTCAAAGGTGATTGACAGGCGATTATCTATAAATGAAATCGGCATTATTTGATGACCTCAACACCGCCAAGATATGGACGGAGGACCTCAGGCACAGTGACTGACCCGTCAGCGTTTTGGTAGTTTTCAAGGATGGCAGCAACGGTACGTCCGACTGCAAGTCCTGAGCCATTGAGCGTGTGAAGAAGTTGTGTTTTACCGTCTTCATCACGGTAGCGGATTTGTGCACGGCGCGCTTGGAAATCTTCGGTGTTTGAGCAGCTTGAAATTTCGCGGTAAGTATTTTGTGCTGGAATCCAGACTTCTAGGTCAAATGTTTTCGCAGCAGAAAAGCCCATATCGCCAGTAGAGAGAGCAACAACACGGTAGGCGAGTCCTAGTTTTTCAAGGATATTGCCTGCGTTTTCGACCATTTTATCAAGTTCTTTGTAAGAGTCTTCTGGTTTTGAAAACTTCACCATTTCAACCTTATGAAATTGATGCAGACGGATCAAACCACGTGTGTCACGGCCAGCAGAACCAGCCTCAGAGCGAAATGACGGACTCATGGCAGTAAAGTAAATTGGCAACTCAGCACCGTCAATGATCTCATCACGGTAATAGTTTGTCAAAGGTACTTCGGCAGTTGGAATCAGGACAAAGCCGCGGTCATCTGTCAGCTCAAATGTGTCTTCTTTGAATTTTGGATATTGACCTGTACCATACATAGAATCTTGATTGACCATATAAGGTGTGATCATCTCTGTATAGCCTTCTTTGGCGTGTTCATCTAGCATGAAGTTGTAGAGCGCACGCTCGAGACGGGCGCCCAAGCCTTTATAAAAGAGAAAACGTGATCCTGTGACTTTCGCACCACGTTCCCAGTCGAGAATGCCAAGTTTTTCACCTAGATCCCAGTGAGCTTGGGGCTCAAAGTCAAATGTTGGAATCTCACCAACACGACGCACTTCAACATTATCATCCTCATCAGCACCGACTGGTACATCATCAGCAGGGAGATTTGGCAATCTTTCGATGATGGCTGTGACTTTTTCGTCAAAAACTGCAAGCTCAGTGTCAAGCGCCTTGATATGACTTGAAACTTCTTGCATTTTAGCGATAGCGCCACTTGCATCTTCCTTGTTGCGTTTGGCAAGGCCGATGGCTTCTGATGCGTCATTGCGTTCTTTTTTGAGCGCTTCAGTCTCGATAATCAGCTCACGGCGTTTCGCGTCAAAATCGCGCAGTTCATAAAGCTGTTCTGATGAGACGCCACGCGTTTTAAGCTTTGTCTCAACGGCGTCAAAGTTGTTACGAATTTGTTTAATGTCTAACATATTTCCTCCAAAAAAAGATACTCTCAAACTCTGACAGGGCGTTTTTCAACACGGTTCCACCTGTCTTGCTTGAAAGCATCTCATTTATTTTTATTTACAAGTTTAGTTGCGGTAGAATTTCATTCTGACGAAAGAGTGGCTTTCAGCCGCCGCCACCTTTCTAAACATCCGTCAGAACTACTTATCCGCTTTTTTTATTATAGCAAATTGCGTGCAAACAATCAACTTTTTTTCTGTTTTTTGCGAAAACGTCTGGTGACATTTGCCCAGAAAGTTGGAGCCTTGACAACCTTGTCATTTCCTAGATGTTCTCTTGC
This sequence comes from Pseudolactococcus insecticola, assembly GCF_011170065.1. Classification (GTDB taxonomy): domain Bacteria; phylum Bacillota; class Bacilli; order Lactobacillales; family Streptococcaceae; genus Pseudolactococcus; species Pseudolactococcus insecticola. The sequence goes on from NZ_BLLH01000001.1 coordinate 151,602, forward strand.
GATTTTTAGGACCTTACCTGCTTCCTTTGATGAGAAGCGAAAGCGTCCAGCAGTTGTCTGAAAGATAAATTGCCGTCCAAGTTTGCCAAAGAAAACTTGACCTTCAACATACTTGACCTCTTCCCAAGGAATCTGGATATAATCTTCGACGTTGCGATCGTTGAAAAATTCGAAGGCCTTGTCGCCCATGAGAATTTTCCCGTAATTGCCAGAGATAGATGAAAGATAAGAAATTGCAGTCGAGGCGAACTCGACGTTTGTATTAAGTGATTGAGCCATGTTTCTATTATAGCATATCTCTTAAAAGCACGCACTCATCCTGCGTGGTCCGGCACAATAATATGTAAAATCACATCAACAAGTTGGTTTATTTCTGCTGACGTGGTGGTGGGTGTGATGGTGTTTGTGACTAAAATATGGAGTAGGTTTGAGGTAAAGGCGAGATCGAGGTGAGGTCGGCTGAGCCCCTTTTTTTCTAGTTTAGCAAGCAGCAGAGAAAGTTCGCGGATGGACGCTTCATGGCGAGCGTCGAGGCGTGCTTTGACGTCAGCGTCATCCATGGCAACAACGGTCAATACAGCACGCAGTCCTGCATTGGCGCTGTTTTTCTGACGATTTTCGACAATACTTGTGATAATGCTACGAAGATCAGTTGATTGGAGTCTATCACTGGAAACAGCAAGAGAAAGTGGTAGCCGCTCATCAAGTAGGGTCAAGAGGATATGTTTTTGATCTGGAAAATAGCGGTAGATACTCCCAACAGAAATGCCAGCTTTTTGGGCAATATCACGGATGAAAACAGCATGATAGCCATGCGTGATAAAAAGGTCATAAGCAGTTGTTAAGATAGTCTCACGGGTATTTTTTGCACGATTTTGAATTGGTTTTGTCATAATTATAGTATATCAAAAAAGTCTAACGAAAAATGAATATAAGTTCACTTTTGAAATTGTTTGTGATAAAATAAAAGTGAACAAAAGTTCATTTTTGAGAATGAAAGGAAGTCAGTTAATGTTAAAAGAGGCTATTAAACAGATTTTTCACAATAAATTTCTGCTGACGGCATTTGCACTCGTTGCACTATTGCCAGCGATTTATGGGGTGATTTTTATCGGTTCCATGTGGGATCCTTATGGCAAGGTATCGCATTTGCCAGTTGCCATTGTCAATCGCGACAAACCCACTATCGTCGGTAGCGCCAAGGTAAATCTGGGTGCTGATCTAGTCAAAAATCTCAAGGTAGATCAGGCTTTAGATTACCATTTTACGAGTGAAAAAAAGGCTGAGGCAGGTCTTAAAAAGGGGGAATACTATATGGTGCTTGAAGTGCCTGCGGACTTTTCTGCAGGATTGCCAAAGTTGCTATCGGGTGAAACTAAGTCGCTTGATTTAGGTTACAGTTTGTCGACTGGGCGAAATTATATTGCCTCAAAGATGGTGACAACGGCGGTCACGAGCATCGAAAATAATCTCAACACCAGCCTGTCTACGACGATGTTGTCGGAAATTTTCGCACAGATAGAAGCGTCAGAGAAATTGCAAAAAGAAGTGGCGACAGGTCAGGTGTCGCAAGCGGCAGCGGCAGCACTTATGCAAAAAAGCAAGGCTGCAACATTACCTGATAAAGCACAGTTAGCGCACATCATCAGCCCAATCCAGCTCAAAAAAACAGATATTGCGCCCGTGCCTAATAACGGAACGGCCATGACACCCTACATGCTTGCGGTCAGCTTGTGGACGGGGACGATCGTTTTGACGACGCTTTATGATCTGCGTAAGTTCAAACGTCGCGCCAATCCACTTGAGATGTTGGCATCAAAATTTTTGGTACTCATGCCTGTGACCTTTGTGCAAGGTTTGGGCATCATGTTAAGTTTGCGTGTGGTTTGGGGGTTTGTGCCCCAAAATATGTTGCTTACAATTGTTGTTTTATTTGCAACAAGTCTAGCATTTTTGAGCTTAATCAGCTTTTTCAAACTTTTGTTTGGTCAGCTGGGAGCGATTATCGCTTTGGTTTTCATGTTTTTACAGCTGAGTTCATCAGGTGGGACGTATCCAATCGTTCTGACCAGTCATTTTTATAGTCTGGTACATCCTTGGGTGCCGATGACTTATGCGGTTGATGCACTACGTCACACGATCTCCCTAGGCGGTGTGCCAAGCCATGATATCTTGACATTATTGCTATTTACGCTTATTTTTGGTGGGTTGTCTTTGCTGATTTATGGCAAAAATGGGGATAAATTTGTAGCTGCGACACTTAAAAAATCAAATGTATGACTAGGGTGAATTTTAAAGGTTGTATACACATTTTAGCTTGATTTTTGATATAATGAAAGCATGGAAATCATAGAAAAATATGTCGCATTTGACTTGGAATTTAACACAGTTGACGAGGTAGAGCACTTGATTCAGGTGTCAGCTGTCATTTTTGATAAAGGTGAAGAACTGGCAAATTTTGACGCCTTTGTCTATTCTGACGTGCCACTCAACTCATTTGTCATCGGTCTGACGGGAATCACGCAGGAAAAGGTTCTGACGGCGCAAAAAGCACCTGTTGTTTTACAGGCGCTAAAAGATTTTATCGGTGATTTGCCCGTTATTGGCTACAACGCCAATAAGTCAGATCTGCCGATCTTGCTTGAAAATGGCCTTGATCTGTCTGAAAACTATGCGCTTGATGTCTATGAAACGGCGGATGCCATGCGTGATAACAAGCTGCACGGTGTCAAAAATTTTCAGCTCAAAACGCTTGCAGAATTTTTTCATGTTGGTTTGAAAAATGCCCATAACGCACTTGCTGACAGCAGGATGACAGCGCTCGTCTACGAAGCCATGAAAGACACGCAAGAAGCTGAAAAGCTACTAGATGCACAAAATCAGACACAAGAAAAAGAGACTTCTGACAGTCCCTTTGCTGGTTTAGCAGGACTTTTCTGAACTTAAAAACCTGCCATCGTAATAATAGTATCCGTGATTTCTCGCGGATTTTCTTTTTTTCCGCGTTTTAGCCAAAGCTGCACCGTGCCGAAAATTGCGTGAGAAAAGTAAGTCGCACGGTAGTCAATATCGATTTTTTTTAAGTCTTTTCGACTGAAATTAGGCTCGAAAAAGGTCGTTAATATAACTTTGAGTTTTTGACGCATATAGATGTGGATTTCGCGCGTGCCGTTTTCAGATAGCAGGGCAGATAGTAATTTTTCATGATATAGCATCTCAAAAATTTCATAAACTGCGGCATGCAGGTCTTCGAAGTGCTTATCAAAAATGTACTCTAGTTGCTTAAAAAACACGTGTTGATACTGGTCAATCATCTCGTATTTGTCTTGGTAATGGGTATAAAAGTTGGAGCGACTGATGCCCGCACGTTTGACGAGCTCAGTTGTCGTGATGCGATCAAACGATTTTTCGGCTAATAAGTTACTCATGGCAGTTTCAAGTGCCTGATTTGTCTTGATGATTCGGATGTCCGTCATGATGAAATCCCTTTCTTGCTAGATTCTAAAACAAAAATGAACAGACTGTCCATTTACTAACTTAGAATCCTTGAAATATCTCTAATAAGTATTATAATAAAAAATAAGAATAAAGACAAGGTGTCTTAAAACGTCTGTCTGGATAAACACCATTTCAATATTAAAGGAGCAAGTAATGATCAAAAAAGAATGGCAAGCAATCTTACATAATCGACTATTTATGGCGATTATCATTGCCTTAGCGCTGATTCCTGCCCTCTACAATCTGATATTTCTATCATCAATGTGGGATCCATACGGCAAAATCAAGGACTTGCCAGTCGCTGTGGTCAATCAAGACAAGGCAGCAACTATATCTGGTTCTGACAAAACCATCAGTCTGGGCAAGGATTTAGTTGCAAAATTAGCTAAAAATGACAGTCTAGATTATCATTTTGTTTCAGAAAAAACTGCCAAGTCTGGCATCAAATCCGGTAAATATTTCATGGTAATCACGCTACCTGATGACTTTTCAAGTTCAGCAGCAGGCTTACTTGATGACGGTGCAAAACCAGCAGAAATCGACTATCAGACAAGTAAAGGGCATAATTTTATCTCAGCAAAAATGAGCGAGTCTGCGATGGAAAAGCTGAAAGCAGAGGTCTCAAACAACATCACAGCCACCTACACACAGGCCGTGTTTGACAATCTAAACACACTCAAAGCGGGCATGACTGATGCCTCAAAAGGCAGTCAAAAAGTAACAAGTGGCGCAAGTGCACTCGTTTCAGGCAGCAAAACCTTGTCTGACGGTCTAGGCATATTGTCAAGTCAATCTGTCGCCTTTTCTGACGGGACGCAGCAGCTATCGAGTGGCCTTACTCAGTACACGGCAGGCGTAGGACAACTCAGTTCAGGCGCAACGGCCTTAAAAGCTGGAATCGCTCAGTATACCGCAGGTACAGGTCAAGTCGCAAGTGGCTTGTCAGCGCTCGACACAAGTTCTCAAAAATTAACAGCGGGTGCAGAAAATCTAGCCGCGGGCACACAAAAAGTTGCTGATTTATCAAAAGGGACAGCGCAGCTAAATGCAGGCTTGTCAGAACTCGCTAAAAAATCGAGCCTATCGAAGACGCAAAAAGCTCAGCTGACAACACTTGAAACAGGAATGACTGCATTAAATACAGCCATCCAAGACTTCAACACGCAAAATCAAGCAGCATCAGACAGCACAACATTGACCAACTTGCTGACTAGCATCGCAACTAATGCGCAGACAATTATTGCTGAAAATCAAGCGCAGCAAGCAGATCAATTGGCAGCATTAAAAGCAACAGCAACTTATAAATCGCTGACAGCAAGCGAGCAAGATGAGTTGACATCAGCTATTAGCACAGGTTCATCTGACATCACAAGTCAAGCCACGCAGACTTTACAAGCCGCGCAAGGCTTGAAAACAGCACTTGAAACGCTCGCAGCCAATCAAGCAAAAAGTCAAGCGGCAACAGCACAAATCGCAGCAGCAGCAGCTCAAGCATTGCCCGCTGGGCAAAAAAGCCTTTCAGACTTGTCAACAGGTCTGACGAACATTAATACTGCGCTCACAACGCAAGTTTTACCAGCTAGTCAAGCTCTCACCACAGGTAGTGGCCAGTTAGATGACGCCTTGTCATCAGGAGCAAGTGCACTTAACACAGGTATCAGCCAGTACACATCAGCAGTCTCAAAACTAAATACAGGTGCAGTTGAGTTGTCAAATAAATCAGAAGACTTGACAAATGGTGCAGCACAGGTCGTGACTGGATCTAAAACGCTTTCAAGTAAGAGCAACACGCTGTTAAGTGGTGCCAGCAAATTAAGTGACGGCGCTAGCAAATTGACCGATGGCACAGGCAAGCTTGCAAGTGGTGGTACAACGCTCAATTCAGGATTGACAACCCTTGAAAACGGCTCAGCCACGCTTAGTCATGCGCTTTCATCAGGTGTGACAAAACTTAACCAACAAAATCTGACCACGAGCGCCAGCAAGGTCATTTCAAAACCGCTAGTCCTCAAACATAAAGATACCGATAAGTCTGCGACTAACGGCGTCGGCATGGCACCTTACATGATCTCAGTTGCGCTCTTTGTCGGCGCACTTTCAACCAACATGCTGATAGGCAACTCGCTATCTGGCGCTAAGTTCAAGAGTCGCCGTGACTGGTTTTTGGGCAAACTTGCGACTAACGGCGTGATTGCGCTCGCACAAGGGATACTAGTCAATATTGCAGTGCATCTGCTTGGACTTAGTGCCACGCATGAAGTTGCGACATTCTTTTTCATCATCTTGATCTCGCTTAGCTTCATGAGTCTCGTTACCTTCCTAAATACGGCGCTTGGCAAGCCCGGATCTTTCCTCGTTTTGATTTTACTTTTGTTGCAGTTGGCGTCAAGTGCGGGGACCTACCCGCTTGCCTTAACAGATAAGTTCTTTCAAACGATCAATCCTTGGTTGCCAATGACTTACGCTGTTTCAGGGATTCGTGAGGTTGTGAGTCTTACAGGAAATATTGGAGTTCAAACGATTATTCTCTTAGGCGTTGCAATCGTCTTTGCCATCCTAGCACCATTGACCTTGAAAAAATCTGATCTGAAAGCGGTATAAGACAGATCAAAGTTAATAGTTAAACTACCAGAAAATTTTGGTAGTTTTTTTATATATTCTCATATATTGGTATGATAGTATTTGTTTACAAACGTAACAGGTGGTTGAAAATTATTCTAAAACCGTTGACAAATGCCGATTTAAAGCATTTCAATGATAATTCTAGCTAAAAAATGCCAAAAAAATCATGCAAATCCAATTTAAAAATGGTAAACTAGAGCAATAGAAAAAAACTAGAAAAAAATGAAAGTAAAGGAAATGCAACATGCTAAAATTGCGACAAGGTTTGATTGATATGAAACACTGGGCAGTGATCAAGTTTGTTTTACAGAGTATTTTTTATTTTATCATCTTGTTTATCTTGCTCTATCTCTTTGGCTACTCGGGACATGGTCAGGGTAACTTTATCTATAATGAATTTTAAGTAGCAGTTATAAAAGGAGAAACTCAGATGTTCATCAAAAATATGATTGAAACCATCACTCACTATGTAAAGACACAGCCGGACGCTATCGTTTATGACGAGCTTGGTAAGACGCATACTTATGCTGATTTAGCGCATGATTCAGACGCGATTGCAGCCAGTATCATTGCACTGAAGCTCGCCGAAAAAAGTCCCGTGCTTGTTTTTGGTGGGCAAACATATGAGATGCTTGCGACTTTTGTCGCACTGACTAAGTCAGGGCATGCCTATATTCCGGTTGATGCGTCGTCAGCCGTTGAACGCTTGACGTCAGTGCTTGAGATTGCGCAGCCAGCAGCTGTTATTGCTGTGTCTGAGCTTCCGATTTCAAACGATGATATTGCTGTGCCAGTTTTTTCAGCCGATGATCTCGCAGCTAGTTTGGCGCAAAAGATTGTGCCTGAGTATGATCTTAGCAATGCCGTGCTAGGTGATGAGACTTACTATATCATCTTTACTTCTGGTACGACGGGTCAGCCCAAGGGCGTTCAAATTTCTCATGATAATCTCTTATCATTTGTTAATTGGCTGATCAATGATGCGGCGTTTGACTTGCCAAAACAGGCAAAAATGTTGGCGCAGCCACCTTATTCATTTGATTTATCTGTCATGTATTGGGCGCCGACTTTGGCAGTTGGTGGGACATTATACGCACTACCAAAAGAAAAGACAGCGAATTTCAAAGCATTATTTGCTGTTTTGCCTAAAATGCCTATCCAAGTTTGGACGTCAACGCCGTCATTTGTCGATATGGCCATGCTATCAGATGACTTTACGGCTGAGAAAATGCCAGATTTGACACGCTTTTACTTTTGCGGTGAAGAATTAACCGTTAAAACTGCAGCAAAATTGCGTCAAAGGTTTCCTCAGGCTGTGATTGTCAATTCATTCGGTCCTACTGAAGCAACCGTTGCCTTTTCAGCTGTCGCCATTTCTGACGAGATGATAAAGAGCGCAGAACGCCTACCTATCGGCTATGTCAAATCTGACGCACCGACGGTTATCCTAGATGACAAACTACAAGAAGTGCCTGTCAATACACCGGGTGAGATTGTCGTGACAGGACCAGGTATCTCAAAGGGGTATATCCATAATCCTGAAAAGACACAGGAGGTTTTCTTTGAACTAAATGGCAAGCCTGCTTATCACACGGGTGATATTGGCAGCTTTGATGAAAATGGTCTCTTGCATTATGGCGGTCGGATGGATTTTCAAATCAAGTTTAATGGTTATCGAATCGAGCTTGAAGAAGTCGCACACGTTTTGAAGAAGTCGCATTATGTTGAGGCGGCAGTGGCTGTGCCGAGATATAATGCTGAGCACAAGATTCAGCAGCTACTTGCCTATGTGGTTGTGCCTGACGATGTACGTGCGCAGTTTGAGAAGCCACTAGATCTGACGAAGGCAATCAAGCTTGAACTTGCAAACGATATGATGGACTATATGATGCCGTCGCGCTTTATCTATCGTGATAGTTTACCAATTACGCCAAATGGTAAGGTGGATATTAAGGCTTTGATTGCTGAGGTGAATGCCAAGTGATTAGCTGGTTACAAAGTCTTCCAAACTGGGAGCCCTACGGTGCGCCACGCTATTTCTTTTTCTTACTGACTGCCTTGGTGCCTGTGGTCGTCTCGCTCATGCTTGGTAGACGATTGAAGATTTATGAGACACTCGTCTCGCTTGTTTTTGTTCTGATGATGTTTGGCGGACAGACCTGGCCACAGTTTTTTGCCTTTATCAGCTATCTGATCTGGCAGACCATCATCGTCTTTAGCTATCAGCGCTATCGAAAAAATGCGAATAATAAATGGTTTTTCTATGCAGCAGTATTGCTTGCAATATTGCCACTTATTGTGGTTAAGTTGACGCCTGCTGTCATTGGTCAGAACTCTCTTTTGGGTTTTTTAGGCATTTCTTATCTGAACTTTCGAACGGTTGCCATGATAATGGAAATGCGTGATGGTGAACTCCACGATGTTACTTTTTTACATTTCTTTCGATTTATGATCTTCTTGCCGACTATTTCGTCTGGTCCGATTGACCGCTATCGGCGGTTTGACGCAGATGATGCACAAGCGCCTGATCGTGCGAGCTATCTGGATATGGTTGAAAAAGCTGTCTGGTATCTCATGCTTGGTGCCTTTTACAAGTTCATCATGGCCTATATTTTTGGGAGTTTGCTCCTGCCGCAAGTCAAGCAAATGGCGCTACATGCGGGTGGCTTGTTTAACTGGTGGACGATTGCAGTCATGTATAGTTATGGATTTGATCTGTTTTTTGACTTTGCAGGCTACTCGCTTTTTGCAGTCGGGATTTCCTATCTGATGGGCATTAAGACACCTGTCAATTTTGATAAACCATTTATCGCGCGTGATCTGAAAGACTTTTGGAACCGTTGGCACATGTCGCTGAGTTTCTGGTTTAGAGACTTCGTTTTCATGAGGCTGGTCTATGTCTTTATGAAGAAAAAAGTCTTCAAAAATCGGAATACCACGTCAAGTGTGGCCTATCTGCTGAATATGACGCTCATGGGATTCTGGCATGGTGTGACTTGGTATTACATTGCTTACGGGATTTTTCATGGTGTTGGTTTAATTATCAATGACTGGTGGACACGTAAGAAAAAAACGATCAATAAATCGCGTAAAAAAGCAGGTCAAGCGCCCTTACCTGACAATAGACTGATTCACGCTGTGTCGATTTTTGTGACGTTCAATGTCGTGATGTTCAGCTTTCTACTGTTCTCAGGTTTCTTGGATCAATTGTGGTTTCACCCATTTGTCTATCATCATGGGCTACCGTTAAGAAAATAAAAATAGAAAAGAGAAAAAATGGCAACAATAAAAGAAGATGTAATTGAGATTATTGACGATTTGTTTATGGAAGATATTTCAGATATGATGGATGAAGACCTGTTTGATGCGGGTGTGCTTGACTCAATGGGGACTGTTGAGCTTGTGATTGAGCTTGAAAATAAATTTGACATCAAAATCCCCGTCTCTGATATGGGTCGTGATGACTGGAATACAGGTGATAAGATTGTCGCAGGCGTTGAGGCGCTGAAACATGCTTAAACGTTTATGGCTGATTTTTGGGCCGATTTTAGTTGCAGTTGTCATGATTTTGGCTGTGATTTTACTATCACCAATCAGCCATAAAAAACATGACCTTTTTGAAGAAAAAAGAGCTGCAGTTGCGTCGTCTGCCATAGTTTTCAAAAATGCAGGACTGAAAAATCAAGCGCTGTCAGATCCCAATCACCGTTTTGTGCCATTTTTTGGCTCAAGTGAGTGGCAACGATTTGATGAGATGCACCCGTCAGTTTTAGCAGCTGCTTATCATCGTGATTATACACCATTTTTACTGGGGATGAAGGGAACTGAGAGTTTGACGCAGTATTTTGGTATGCAGCAAATCAAGCCACAGTTGAAAAACAAGCAAGCTGTTTTCGTGGTGTCACCACAATGGTTTGTTAAGGAAGGACAGATGCCGCAAGCTTTCGAGCATTATTATGCAGGTGATCAGGCTTATGAGTTTTTGATGACACAGACAGGTAGTAAGGCTGAGCAATATGCTGCTAAGCGGTTTCTTGCCATGATGCCTGAAAGTCCGATGACGAAGATGATGAAAAAAGTCGCAAAATCCGAGAAATTATCTACGCTAGATAGAAATGAACTCAAGTTTTTGAAGCATTTATCGCAGCGCGAGGATAATATTTTTGATGGTCTGCAAATCAAGGATAATTACAGCAAAAAAGTGTTACCTAAGACGCAAAAATTACCTCAAAAATATGACATTGACGTGCTGTCACAAAAGGCAAGTGCGCTCGGTAAAGCACACACGAAAAATAATCCTTATGGCATTTTAGACAAATTTTATACGAAACGTGTGGCGGGACAACTCGCTGAATTGAAAGAGTCACAAAAGGATTATGACTACCTAAAATCACCAGAATATGGCGATTTTCAGCTAGTTTTGGATGAATTTGCTAAGGAAAATACGTCAGTCATGTTCGTTATTCCTCCTGTCAATCAAAAATGGCAGAACTACACAGGCTTGAGCCAAGAAATGTATGAAAAAACGGTCGCTAAAATCAAGTATCAGCTGACGTCGCAAGGTTTTAATCGCATAGCTGACTTATCAGAATGTGGCGGAAATCCTTATTTCATGCAGGATACTATTCACCTTGGCTGGAATGGTTGGCTGGCTTTTGATCAGGCAGTTGCACCATTTCTGACGCAAAAACAAACTCAGCCGTCTTATGAGATCAATAACCATTTTCTCAGTCAAACTTGGGCAAACCAGACAGATATCTATCGTTGAGTGTATCCTTGAGCTGTTTTAACAAATGAGTGTATAATAAAAGTATCATGAAAAAAATAGTATTGATTTTGATAGTAGGAGTGAGTATGGTGGCAGGTGTTGTGAGTGCAGACACACAAAAATCAGGTTATATAACGACGCGCGACGGCACGCAGATTCACTATGTCCGCAGTGGTTCAGGGACACCTTTGATTTTACTGCATGGCAATGGTCAGAGTACCAACTATTTCAAGGCTCAAATGGGATTAACTGGTTTTGAGACGATTGCAGTGGATTCGCGCAATCATGGCAAATCGGGCAATTCGAAAAAGTTGACATTTGAGATTATGGCGCGTGATTTGCTGGATCTGCTGGATGCTTTGCACTTGAAAAAAGCGGATATTCTAGGCTTTTCTGACGGCGCCAATCAGGCCATGGTCTTTGCTAAGAACTATCCAGAACGTGTAGACAAGCTGATTTTGAACGCAGGTAATCTAACGCTGTCAGACCTACATTTTAGTGCGCAGCTGACATCTGTTTTACAAAACTTTGTCAGCTACACCCCTGTTTCTAGGCTACTTCTTAAAAAAGTTGATGTCTCAAAACATGATCTTGAAAAATTTAAGATGCCTGTTTTAGTCGTGGTCGGGGAAAACGATATGATCAAACGATCAGCATCAAAACGCATTGCCAAGTACAGCCACGCTGAATTCATCGAAATTCCAGGTGGGACACACAAGGTATCACAGCAGCAACCGAAAGTGTTTAATAGGATTATTACAGAATTTTTAAATCAGTCAAGCTAACTAGCTGACAAAACTAGTCATTGGAGGACCGATCTATGCTAGCTTTTTTCAAAAAATATCAGACTTATCTGAAAACGATTTTTGTGATTGCAGTGAGTTTTATTGCGATTACGCAAATTGCGGGGCTTTTAAGACAAGTCCGACCTGATAAAATTGCATTTATCCTTGATAGACTGAGCTTTTTTGACCTGCTTTTGATTATGATTGTCGGCATGATTAGCGTCACACCGATGCTCAACTATGACCGCATACTCAATCATCTGATGGGAACAGTCTTTCAGCCTAAAAAGCTGATACAGACATCATGGTTGATCAATACGCTGAATAATATTGCAGGTTTTGGTGGCGCAGTTTCAGTTGGTCTGCGCAGCCATTACTACGGTAAAGCGGTAAAAGAGCGACTTTTGACCAATATCTCGAAAGTCTTCTTTTTTGGTCTGTCAGGTTTGTCAATTTATGGCTTGATTGGGATTATTGCAGTCAAGCTCGGTCTTGTCAATGATTTTCTAGCACAATACAGCCTGTGGTTGATCGGCGCAGCGGTCTATTTTGTGATTGTTTTGTTGTTTACTAGAAAAAATCTAGGTGGGCTCAAAAAACGTCTGCAGTTCGAACTTTTGCTGACCAGTTTCCTAGAATGGAGCGGCGTCATGCTGAGCATTATCGTGATCGGTCACGTGCTTGGCGTTCGCATTTCCGTTGTGAGTTTGATTGTTTTGATTACAGCAAGTTCGGTAATCGGCATTTTGTCAATGATTCCAGGCAGCCTAGGTTCGTTTGATGTGATGATGATGCTAGGACTTTTACAGCTTGGTGTGCCGCGGGAGTTGGTAGTCATCTGGCTCTTGCTTTACCGGATTGCTTACTATCTTTTGCCACTGGCACTAGCCATTTTGACCTTGATCATAACGCGGGGGCGTGAGTTTAACGCACATTTTTCTGGTGTGCCGAAAAATCTCGTCAAAGCTGCCTTGCATAAGCTAGTATCATTTATGATTGGCGTAACAGGAGGTTTTCTCGTTCTGACGGCGACAGTGCCTGAGGCTTTTTACGACCTGCGTTGGCTACGTCGGATTTCGCCTTGGAGTGCCAATCTGGTCGCTGAATCGCCCAAGCTCATTCTAGGTTTTCTTTTGATTATCACGAGTCGTGCCATTAAAAACCGCGTTACTAGAGCCTATATGCCCACGATTATACTTGAGATGCTTGCCATTATTTATACGATTGTAGACGATTTTTCTTGGCACTCTGTGATTTTGATTGGCTTACTGACGCTTATGACCGTTTTCATCAAAAGCGAGTTGTACCGCAAACAGTTGGTTTTGAGCTATGAGACGATTATTTTTGACAGCTTTTTCATCATCGTGCTCATGCTGCTTTATATCGTAGTAGGGACGATTTCACGGCCTGCTTTTCACATGCATCATAAGGTCAGTGACTTTCTGCTTTTTCCGTCTGAGAAAATGTGGGTGAGCGGTATGATTGCGATTTTTATTGTAGCTGGCATTTGGCTTGTTTATTTGCAGTATTTACAGGGAAAACGATTGAAAATCGGAGTCTTGCTCGATGAAAATGTTGAGCAAAAAATACTCGATTTGCTTGAAACATACGGTGGCAATACGCAAAGTCAGCTCGTTTTCATGGGTGATAAGCGCATTTGGAATTATGAAAATCAAGTCATGCTGCAGTTTGCCATTCGCCAGGATAAGGTGCTTGTCATGGGGACGCCGTCCGGCAATCAGTCACTTTGGTATGAAGCCTTGTCTCAATTCATTCGTGAAGCAGATCTGCTTGGTTACCGCCCCGTTTTTTACGAAATTGACGAGAAAACGACCTTGATTTTGCATGAGCTTGGCTATCACTTTATCAAGCAAGGTGAAGAAGGACATGTTGATTTGCAGACCTTTAGCCTGTCCGGCTCGAAAAATAAAACCAAACGGCAAGCAGTAAATCAAGTCGAAAAGTCAGGATTCACTTTTGACATGATAGCAGTTGACGCGATCACGCCCGACTTGCTTGCTGAATTACGTCAGATTTCTGACGAGTGGCTGGATGGTCGCCGCGAAAAAGGATTTTCACTGGGAAATTTCTCTGAAAATTACTTAAAAAAAGCGCCAATTGCTATCGTCAAGTCTGACGATGATGTCATCGTCGCATTTGCTAATATCATGCCGACTTACACAACAGATTTTGTGACAGTTGATCTGATGCGTCATTCAACAGCCGCACCAAAAGGTGTCATGGACTTTCTTTTCATCAAGCTATTTGAGCATTTCAAAGCCGCAGGTATTGAAAAGTTTGATCTGGGTATGACACCGCTTGCTAATGTTGGAACCTTTAGAAATGCCTTTGTTTCAGAACGGATTGCTAATCTGATTTATCAATTTGGTGATTCACTTTACAACTTTGAAGGCCTTAGAAATTTCAAGAAGAAATATGTGACCTCATGGGAGCCAAAGTACACCGCCTATTCTCACAACTCGAATATCGCCTTTGTCATGCTTGCGCTGTTGTTGCAGGATAATGCGCCGGTTGCGCCGGATGACTAAGGCATTTACGACGGCATACCAAGAAATGAGGCAGTAAATGGCTAAATGGCATCAGCTGCTCTGATGAGCATATCAGACCCTATATTTCAAATATGCACAGTACGATGATTCAGCTACAGACACCAAATAATATGATAGGAAGCGTATTTAGCGTGTTTAAATTACTGACGATGATTATCTCACCCGTCGGAATTATCGCAGTCAGTCTGATGAGTGAGCAAATTGATTTAAAGATTTTATTTGTCATACTTAGTTTGTTGCTACTTATACTGACAGCAATGAGTGCTAAGGCAGGCTTGGTTGATAGTAGTTTATATAGTTTATACGAATGTCCTTCTTACTTAAGGACATTTTTTGTAAGTTTACAATTTTTTTCAGAAAAACAGTCTCATTTTCTTGACAAACCTATCTTTTAGATATATAATAAATTATATCTAAAAGATAGAAATTAACCTAATTGAAAATTGAAACGGAGGCAACTATGTATGAACTCTTTATATTAAGTAAACTACTGGATGGGAACTACTCGGCCTATAAGCTCAAATTTGTCTTAGAAATGGTGCTTGGTGCCAATCGAAAAATGAGTTTTGGTGTGCTTTATCCCTTGCTTGACAAGTTGGAAAAAAATCAATTTGTCGAGATGAGCGACGAGCTTGATCGACGTGGTAAAAAACTTGTGCGCATCACAGATGCTGGTCGTGAGAGATTTCAAGTGCTCATGCGTGAGCCTGTCAAGGTTTGTGCACATCTTGATGATATCTATCAGTTCAAGTTATTATCTTTGAGGTTTGTCGATGCCACGCTTCAAAAAAGCATTATCTCGGATTATCGCGCCCAAAAAATAGCTGAGAAAGCTGACTACGAAACCCACATCCACGATCTGATAGAAAAGCACTTAGGTTATACGTTTTATGACCAAGCGCTTCAAAACTATCACTTGCAGCTGAACCTGATTGAAACCAAGCTTGCTTGGATTGATGAGATTCAGGACTATTATGAAAAGGAAAACTAACTTGGAAACAACACACAAAGATCCAAAGCGCTGGCTAGCGCTGATTGCGATTTCACTAGGCGTCTTCATGTCGCTGATCGACACAACAGTTGTCAATGTCGCACTCCCCAGCATTCAAAAAAGTTTGAACGCCTCTTACTCTGATTTACAGTGGGTGATTTCAGCCTACACGATTGTTTTTGCGGTATTATTGCTCATCTGGGCGAAACTTGGCGACTTGTATGGTCGCAAACTGATGTTTATCATTTCGCTGATTATCTTCACGATTGGTTCAGGGCTTGACGCCGCATCGACCACGATTGGCTGGCTCCATATTTTCCGTGCCATCCAAGCCGTCGGTGGCTCAGGTATGATGTCACTGTCATTTGCCATCATCGGTACAAGCTTTGATGACAAGGAACGAGGCGTTGCGCTGGGGATTTTGAGCTCGATTATCGGCTTGTCAACGGCGTCAGGTCCCCTGCTTGGCGGCTGGCTGACAGATGCTTTTTCATGGCAATCTATCTTTACGGTCAACCTTCCGCTAGGCGTTATCACCCTCATCATGGCAATATTATTCGTGCCAAATGTGCAGCAGCACCGCGCAATAGGTGGCGTTGACTATCTGGGCATGATCTTGTCAGCAGGAACGATTTTCGCACTTGTTTTTGGCTTGATTCAAAAAGAAATGCACGCAAGCTGGGGCTGGACAAATTTCAATGTTGCAGGCTTCTTGATTCTTGCAGCTGTCCTCCTTGCGCTATTTATCTGGCGTCAATTGACCGCTAAAAATCCGATGATGCCGTTGTCTATTTTTCAGTCTAAAAGCTTTATCGGTGCGGTTCTTGTTGCATTCTTTTTAGGCGCAGGACTCTATGGTTTCTTTGCTTACTTATCGACTTTTATGCAAAACTACGCTGGTTATTCAGCTTGGGAGACTGGTCTTCGTCAAGTAACAATTTCAGGCTGGTCGCTGATTTTGGGACCAATCGCAGGGATTTTGACCAATCGTTTTCGCCATGGCTATATGCTTGCATTTTCTGCACTTTTCATTGGTGGAGGCTTGATTATCATGAGCTTACTTGTGACAAAAACGGCAACATTTAACGAACTCTGGCCAGCATTTATCATCATCGGTATTGGTAGTGGTACGATCAATCCGCCGATGACGACAGCTGCCATGAGTAGCGTTGAGCCGCGTCACATGGGTATGGCGTCTGGTATGATTTCTACTTTCATGCAAGTCGGTCTCAGCTTTGGCGTTGTATTTCAAGGCTTACGTCTGGCTGACGGCTACCAAGCTGGCCTCAAAACGCATATGAGTGATTTGGCAGGTGCGCCGGCAGCTGTGGTCACGAAGCTCCATCATGTGCTAGTTGAAGTTGGACCATTTTCAGGAAATGCGGTGGCACATAGCAAACAAGTGACCGCGACACCATTTGCTGAGAAAGTCCAAGACATCGTCCGCGTGGCGTTTGATCAAGGTTTCATCCAAATCTTACGCATGGACGCTATCTTCTTGATTATCGGCGGTATTATCGCTATTGTCTTGATAAAGACAGGTGGAAAATCATCAACCAAATAACGAACTAGAAACGGCTTCTGCCGTTTTTTTATTTCTCCTTGACAATGCAAACGATTGCATTGTATAATGATGTAAACGGTTACATATATAAAATTGTAGCACACAACACAAAATGAGGTAATGGTTAGATGAAAAGTGATTGGTTTAAACAAGCGGTTGGCTATCAGATTTATCCCAAGTCGTTCCGGGATGCAAACGCTGATGGCATGGGTGACATCAGAGGGATTATTGAAAAATTGCCTTATTTAAAGGCATTGGGAGTTGATTTTATCTGGGTCAATCCGATTTATAAAAGTCCACAGGTTGATGGTGGTTATGATATTTCAGACTACTATGCGGTTGATGAACGCTTTGGCAGCATGACAGATTTGACAGATTTGATTGCTGCAGCGCATGACCAAGGTCTGAAGTTAATTATGGATTTAGTGGTCAATCACACGTCTGATCAGCACCCGTGGTTTATAGAAAGCCGCAAGTCTAAGGATAACCCTTATCGAGATTATTATCACTGGCAGCCGGCGACGCCTGATCATTTGCCAAATGACTGGATTTCATTTTTTGGTGGCAGTACTTGGACGATTGACGAGGCGACGGGTGAAGCGTATTTTCATGTCTTTGCAAAGGAGCAACCCGACCTTAACTGGCATAATCCCAAAGTTCGCACAGCCATTTACGAGATGGTTCGCTATTGGCTGACGCTTGGTATTGATGGCTTTCGACTGGACGCCATCAGCCATATTGAAAAAGCGCCGTGGGATTTCAAGCTCAAGTCTTTTGAGGATGATGATCCGTGGGAACCGTTCATGAATGTTTCAGGCATTGAGGCGTACATGCAGGAGTTTAAGGCGATTTTTGATGCCTTTGATGCGCTGACAGTAGGTGAAGCGAGTGGCGTGAGTAGCAAGGCTGCGCCTGACTGGACGGATGCAGAAAAAGGCTATATCGACATGATTTTTCAGCTGGAGCAAAATAAAAGGCTAGATGATGGACATGGGGATGTCGCAGCTTTCAAAGAAGTGCTGATCCGTTGGCAGGAGGATATGCAAGCGCGTGGCTGGAACGCCCTTTATCTGGAAAATCATGATAATCCACGTGTAATTGATAGTTTTGGTGACGGGAGTATGGCGTCGGCGAAGGCGTTTGCTGTTGCCTACATGCTTCTGCGTGGCACGCCCTATATCTACCAAGGGCAGGAGATTGGCATGACAAACTTTGATTATACGTCGATCAGCCAGGTTGATGCGACGGACACGATTTATGACTATGAGCAGTTTCTTGCGAAAGGCTTGTCAGAAAAAGAGGCGCTGTCACAAGCAACGCAAAATACTAGGGACAATGCGAGAACACCGATGCAATGGGACGCAACGCAATATGCCGGCTTTTCAAAACACACGCCATGGTTACCAGTCAATCCCAACTACCTTAAGCGAAATGTTGCATCAGCCATGGCGTCAGATACGTCAATCTTTCAACTTTATCAGTTTTTAATCCGGCTTCGACATAAGCAGGTAAGCATTTCTCATGGTCAGATTAGATTTTTATTTAAGGAAACGCCAGCAATTTTTGCTTATACTCGGGGGAATGGTAGTGAGCGTTCTGACGAGTTTATCGTTTTGACCAATCTGTCTGATAAAGCTGTCAGACTTGATTTTGACTCTACTATTTCTGACTTTAGTGACTATATCTGTCTAGCTGCCAGTCAAGCGCAGGAATTATCAAAATCAATGATACTTGAAGGGTGGGACTATTTGATTTATCAAAAAAATCAAAATAAAGCTTGACGTGCAAACGGTTGCATGATAAAATAGAATTATGAAAACGGTTGCAAAGAAATTATGTCAGCAACCGAAAATTAAACTAAGACAATAAAAAAGTGAGGCTAAAAGATGAATCAAATCAAGCGAATTATGGACACTGACCCATGGCTTATCACCTCTGATGAGCTTGCGATAACTGACCGCAGACTGCAAGAGTCATTGACCGCGATTGGTAACGGTTACATGGGCATGCGCGGGAATTTTTCAGAAACTTACTCAGGTGATATGCACCAAGGTTTTTATCTGGCAGGCGTCTGGTACCCTGATAAAACGCGCGTTGGCTGGTGGAAAAATGGCTATCCAGAGTATTTTGGTAAAGCTGTCAATGCGCTCAATATTGCGAAAATTCAACTTTTTATCGACGATCAGGAGGTCGATCTCGCAACTGAAAAGCTCACTGACTTCAACCTGTCGCTTGACATGGCAAAAGGGGTGCTGAGCTATCGTTATACGGCGCGCGGCGTCAAGGTTTCGGCAGAACGCTTTTTCTCAGTTGATCAGCTAGAACTCGCTGTTTTTGCCTTTATGTTTGAGGCTGTTGATGGCAAGTCTCACAAGATCAAGGTCATTTCAAGCCTTGATGCGGATGTCAAAAATGAAGATGCCAACTATGATGAACAGTTCTGGGATGTCTTAGATATAGCTGCTAATAATACATCAGCACACATTGCCACGCAAACGATTACAAATCCATTTGGTGTGCCACAGTTTATCGTTTCAGCCAGCCAAACATTTGCAGGGGACTTGACTGCGTCTGATCATGCAACGGCTGAAAAATCAGTCTCAAACACTTTTGAAACAGAACTGTCAGCAGATAGCATGGCAACATTTGAAAAACGTGTCATTGTGACGACAAGCCGTGACTATCACGATGGTCTTGACTCAGTCATCGCAGGCAATGAAAAAATCGTAGCAGAAGTCATAAAGGCTGACTACATGGCACTTTACCAAGCACAAGTGGACGCCTGGGCGAAACGCTGGGAGATTGCGGATGTCGTAATTGAAGGCTCGAAAGCTGCACAACAAGGCATTCGTTTCAACCTTTTCCAACTCTTTTCGACCTACTACGGCGAAGATGAACGTCTCAATATTGGCCCTAAAGGCTTTACAGGTGAAAAATACGGCGGTGCAACTTACTGGGATACGGAAGCCTACGCTGTGCCTTTGTATCTATCTTTGGCGGATGAAAGTGTCACGAAAAACTTGCTCAAATATCGCCATAACCAACTGCCACAAGCGCAGCACAATGCACGTCAGCAAGGCCTAAACGGTGCACTTTATCCAATGGTGACGTTTGATGGTATCGAGTCGCACAATGAATGGGAAATTACCTTTGAAGAAATTCACAGAAATGGTGCCATTCCTTATGCCATTTACAACTATACCAATTACACAGGAGACGAGACTTATCTCGCGCATGAAGGGCTTGATGTCTTAGTAGAAGTCGCACGTTTCTGGGCGGATCGTGTGCATTATTCAGCACGAAATGATAAATACATGATTCACGGTGTGACGGGACCAAACGAGTACGAAAACAACATCAATAACAACTGGTATACCAATACCTTGGCAGCATGGGTTTTGCGCTACACGTCTGACAGTCTGACAGCACATCCGCGTCCAGATCTGGCTGTATCTGCTGATGAGCTTGAAAAATGGACAGAGATTGTAGATAAGATGTACTATCCATTTGACGAAAAAGAAGGCGTTTTTGTGCAGCATGACGGCTTTATGGATAAGGACTTACGGCCTGTTAGCGCACTTGATGCGACGAATGATCTGCCATTAAATCAAAACTGGTCATGGGATAAAATCCTGCGTTCGCCATTTATCAAGCAGGCAGATGTCTTACAGGGGATTTATTTCTTCGGGGATCAGTTTAGCCTTGATGAAAAACGACGGAATTTTGAGTTCTACGAGCCGATGACGGTACATGAAAGCTCACTTTCACCGTCAATTCACGCGATTTTGGCGGCCGAGCTTGGCATGTCTGACAAGGCCGTGGAGATGTACGAGCGCACGGCACGTCTTGACTTGGATAATTATAACAACGATACGCAGGATGGTCTGCACATCACGTCAATGACTGGGTCTTGGCTTGCAATCGTCCAAGGCTTTGCGCAAATGAAGACTTGGCAGGGTAAACTCAGCTTTGCGCCATTTTTGCCAAGTAGCTGGACGAGTTATGCCTTTCATATCAACTACCGTGGTCGTTTGCTGAAGGTTGAAGTTGCTGAAAATGTGACGGTGACGCTGCTTTCAGGTGATGCGCTTGCGCTTGAAGTTTACGGAGAAAAAGTTGATTTGACGTCAAGTTATTCTGTCAAATTGCAAACGAAAGTAGGTGGTTCAGATGTTTAAAGCGGTTCTTTTTGACCTTGACGGTGTCATCACAGACACGGCGGAGTATCATTTTCTAGCTTGGCAAAAACTGGCTAATGAAATTGGCATCACCATTGACCGTGCCTTTAACGAAAAACTCAAAGGCGTGTCACGTGAAGATTCGCTGTCGCGAATCTTGGCGTATGGTGGCAAATCTGACACTTTTACAGCTGATGAATTTGCAGCACTTGCCAAACGAAAGAACGACAACTACGTCGAGATGATTCAGGCAGTTTCTGAAAAAGATGTCTATCCCGGTATCTTGAGCCTGTTGCAGGACTTGAAGGCAGCGGGCATCAAGATTGCGCTGGCTTCAGCATCAAAAAATGGGCCGTTTTTACTAGCACAGATGAAACTGACGTCGTATTTTGACGCGATTGCTGATCCTGCCAAGGTCGCAGCAAGTAAGCCAGCACCGGATATTTTCATTGCTGCAGCTGATGGCGTGGGTATTGACGTGGCTGATGCCATCGGGATAGAAGACGCAGAAGCAGGCATTGCAGCTATAAAAGCCGCACATGTCTTGCCAGTTGGCGTGGGCAGCCCTGATGTCTTAGGGCATGATATCGCCATCGTCCCTGACACGCGAGATTTGACACTTGATTTTTTGCGCAATGTATGGGAAAATAAATAGATAGTTTTGATGGAAACGTTTGCAAGATAACGTTTTTATCGTACATAAAAAAATGAGTAAGTAAAGGGGATTTATGGCAGTGACAATCAAGGATGTGGCAAAACGTGCTGGGGTAAATCCCTCAACCGTGAGCCGAGCCATCCGAAACCATGCAACCATTTCTGATAAAACAAAAGAAAAAGTCAAAAAAGCCATGCAGGAGCTGGGGTATCGACAAAATTCAGCTGCACAGATGCTTGCAAGCGGCAAGGCTGGTGCGATTGGGGTGATTTTCCCACCCGTTGAAAATAAGTCTGATCAGCCATTTTTCATGAAAATATTGACCTCAATCAACGAAGAGGCACGGGATAAAAAAATCACAGTCGCTATTGCGTCAGCGCACAGCAATGAAGCCCTGCTATCACAAGTGCAAGTCATGTATCAGGAAAAGCGCGTGGATGGCTTTATCATGCTGTATACCGCGCAGGACGATGCCGTCAGAGACTATCTGCTGTCTGATAAGATTCCTTTTGTGGTCATCGGGACGCCGTCAGATCGAGCAAACGAGATCACATCAGTCGATAATGATAACCATCTGCTAGGTGCGGAAGCGGTGCAGTATCTGGTATCGCTTGGGCATAAAAAACTTGCCTTTGTAACCAATACTGAGTTAGGAGAAGTCTATCAGGAACGCTATTTTGGCTTTTATGAAAAGGCACGTTCGCTAGGATTAACACCCTCACTTGTCAATAGCGAGAAAAAACTAACTATTCGTGATGTGACGGGGCTTGTCATCATGGATGATATTTTAGCCATCAAGGTGATTCAAGAGCTGTCAGAACAGGGGATTTCTGTGCCTGATCAGGTGTCAGTTATCTCGTTTAACAACTCCTTTTTTGCCAGCCTGATACATCCTTATTTAACGACATTTGACATCAATGTAGTACAACTGGGGCATCGTTCTGTGCAAAAGTTAGCACATTTACTGGATTATCCGGATGATTTTCGGGAAAAAGTGACGGTGCCGTTTGAGCTCAAAGTCCGTGAATCTACAAAAGCTGTCTGACGACGGCTTTTTATGTTTATATTAAGAGTTTTGCTATAAAATAGTGTAAAATAAAGTGATGAGCACTTACCAATAAAAGGAGATACACATGATAAAAATACTATTAGTTGAGGACGATTTATCGCTTTCAAACTCAGTCTATGATTTTCTGGAGAATTTTGCGGATGTGGTACAGGTTTTTGATGGCGATGAAGGTCTTTATGAAGCCGAAATGAACATTTACGATATTATCTTACTGGACTTGATGTTGCCTGAAAAAAATGGCTTTGAGGTCCTGTCAGAGCTGCGTGCAAAAAAAGTGATGACGCCTGTTTTGATCATGACGGCAAAAGAAAGCTTGGACGATAAAATGCATGGTTTTGATATTGGAGCTGACGACTATCTGACGAAACCTTTTTATCTGGATGAGCTCAAAGCGCGGATTCAGGCGCTGCTTAAACGCTCAGGTAAGCTTGAAGATACCTCAACGCTGAAATACGGCGATCTGACGGCCAATACCAGCAATAATCACGTGACAGTTGCGGGAAATCCTGTTGAGATTCTGGGCAAGGAATTTGATCTATTGGTTTATTTCCTGCAAAACCGCAATGTTATCTTACCCAAAGAACAGATTTTTGATCGGATTTGGGGATTTGATAGTGATACAACGGTTACAGTCGTCGAAGTCTATATGTCGAAACTACGCAAGAAACTAAAAGGCTCAGAGTTTGCTGAAAACCTATCAACCCTGCGTAATGTCGGCTATATTTTACGATAACCATGCGAATGAAAAAAATCAAACCATTCAAATCAATTCATGTCAAACAATTTTGGAAAAGTGACAGTCGCAATTTTCTGCATTTTTTTGTCGTGTTTACCATTATTTTTGCGGCGCTGACGATGATTATCCTGCAGACATTGACTACAGGCATCTATAAGACAACAGATGAGAACATCGCAAATCTGACGAAAAATCCGCAGATGCTTGCCACCCTCGCCTTGCGTGGGAGTTCTGAGAGTAACGCCACTGACGCATCACAAGCTAAAAACCAATCTGACGATACGGCTGCACAAACGCCGCCCGTCCACGTGACAAATTTCACGCCAAATCAAACCGTGCTTTTGTACGATAAAAATGGCAAAATCCTAAATGCTAACACAGATTTGACGACGGCCACAGTTGCTGCAGATGCGATATTTCGTAAGTCGAGTGTTGGTAAGTTGAATCGTGTGACCATCGCAAATCCCTATGGCAAGGATATGCTTTATCGCACGAAGCTGCTCAAAGTTCATTTCACGGGCGTGTCGACCAACATCGCCTATATCCAGATTTTTGTCAATGTTGATCAGCTTTCTGAGAGCTTAGCGCGCAGTCAGGTCGTTATTTTGACCACTATGGTAGTCTTTTGGGTCATCTCACTTGGTGCAAGTATCTACCTATCAAGATGGTCCATGAAGCCTGTTATTGCTGCCTATGAAAAGCAAAAAAACTTTGTTGAAAATGCAAGCCATGAGCTGCGCACGCCACTTGCCATCTTGCAAAATCGCTTAGAATTACTATTTCAGCGGCCAATGGCGACAATCATTGATGAGAGTGAAAACGTCTCTCAAAGTCTCGCAGAAGTCCGAAATATGCGGATCTTAACCAGTAATCTGCTGAATCTCGCCAAGCGTGATGATGGGATTAAGCCAGTATATACACAGGTTACACGCCATTATTTTGAGAAAATTTTTGAAAACTATGCCATGTTGGCTGAAAATGCTGGCAAGACATTTAGCTCAGAGTTACAGCTTGACGGTAATGTCAAGCTTGATGAAGCGCTGATTAAGCAGCTTTTGACAATCTTGTTTGATAATGCCATGAAGTACACTGATGATGACGGACAGATCAACATTCGTGTTGAGAAAGTCAGCCAAAACTTGATTTTGACTACTTCTGACAATGGTCCAGGCATTTCTGACGACGATAAAAAGAAGATTTTTGATCGTTTTTATCGTGTTGACAAGGCAAGAACGCGTCAGACAGGTGGATTTGGTCTAGGCCTATCACTCGCTCAGCAAATCGTCCAATCCTGCAATGGTAAAATCGAAGTTCATGATAACAAGCCAAAAGGCAGCCAGTTTATTGTGAAAATGAAGGCAGTTTAGTTAAATGGCTCAAACAAAATTGAGCCGTTTTTCATTTCAAATAATTGTCAAATGATAATAAATAGTGTAAAATAAGTTGACAAATATTTGATACAGGAGATATATCATGACGATTTTAGAGACAATCAATCAACCTGCTGACTTGAAAACATTGACATCAAACCAGCTTGAAGCACTTGCAGATGAAGTACGTGCGCTTGTGCTTGACAAGGTGTCAAAAGTAGGCGGACACGTGGGGCCAAACCTTGGGACGGTTGAGCTGACCATTGCTTTGCATAAAGTTTTTAACTCTCCCATTGACAAAATCGTTTGGGACGTGAGCCATCAAAGCTACCCGCACAAAATCCTAACAGGGCGCAAAAATGGCTTTGTTGACGGACATTTTCACGATATCACAGGCTATACGAGCCAGCACGAGAGCGAGCACGACTTTTTCACGGTTGGTCATACTTCAACGTCGATTGCAAACGCGATGGGCCTTGCGCACGCGCGTGATCTGACAGGCGCTACGGGCAATGTTATCGCAGTGATTGGCGACGGTTCACTCTCTGGTGGCCTTGCCTTTGAAGCGCTCAATAACGCTGGCGAGTTTGACGGTAATCTGATTGTCATCGTCAACGACAACGAGATGTCTATCGCTGAAAACCACGGTGGCCTCTATCCACACCTTGCAAAATTGCGGGAAAGTAACGGGACAGCTGCTAATAACATTTTCACTAGCCTAGGCTTGGACTATCACTATATTGCAGCTGGTAATAGCATTGATGCGCTTATCACAGGCCTTGAAAGCGTGAAGGACACGACAAAACCAGTCGTGCTCCACATTCATACAGAAAAAGGGCACGGCTATGCACCCGCTGTTGCCAATAAAGAAAAATTCCACTGGTCAGCACCGTTTGAACTCGCAACAGGCCTTACAAATCCAGGGACACCAGGTGAATCTTACACTGAGATGATCCTTGACTACATGGGAGAAAAAGTCGATAGTGGCATGCCACTTGTCGCCATTAACGCAGCCATTCCTGGCCTTATGAACCTCAAGAGTTTTGCCGCCAAATATCCTAAAAACTACAAGGATGTGGGTATCGCTGAGCAGTACTCGATTACCTATGGGCAAGCGCTCGCAGCAGGTGGCGCACGGCCGTTTATCTTCCATAACTCGACTTTCCTGCAACGTGCCTATGACCAACTCTCGCACGACCTTGCCATCAATGAATATCCAGCCATCGTCATCGTCAAAGGTGGCGTTATCAACGGCTCAGATAAGACACACCAAGGCTCTATGGCGATTGGCATGATTTCAAATATCCCGAATCTCGTTTACTTGGCGCCGACAAGTGCAGAAGAGCTTCTTGCCATGCTTGACTGGGCAACAGCTCAAACAGCGCAGCCAGTGGTGATTCAGTTGCCTGAACATGGCGTTGAGCACCGCAGTAGTCGTCTGACTGATTTTTCAAAACCAGTGTATGATGTCATAGAAAACGGTGCAGATGTAGCCATTCTAGGACTTGGTGGCTTTTATAACTTAGCAGAAAAAGCAGCAGCAGAGCTTGAGAAATCAGGCATTAAGGCAAGTCTTGTCAATCCACTTTTCATCAGTCAGCTTGATGAAACAGCTCTGCTAGAACTTGCCAAAACGCACAAGGTCATTGTGACTTTGGAAGACGGGGTGCTAGACGGTGGTTTTGGTCAGAAAGTCGCAGGATTTTTGGGACAGTCTGACGTCAAAGTACTGAACTTTGGTGCAAAAAAAGAATTCAATGACAGTGTACCTGTTGCCGAACTCTACCAACGTTATCACCTCACGCCAGAGCTGATTGCTTCTGATGTGCTTGAAAGCCTATGATCAAACGACTGCTGATTGCACCTGTTCGATTTTATCAAGTCGCGATTTCACCGTTATTGCCTAGTGCCTGTCGCTATCATCCAACCTGTTCAAACTACATGATTGAGGCCATCACAAAGCATGGTATCCTAGGTTTTATCATGGGTATCGCAAGAATCCTACGCTGCAATCCATTTGTTAAAGGCGGCGTCGACTACGTCCCAGACCATTTTTCATTGAAACGAAATCCGGTTAATCCTTATATTGATATGGAGAACGACTCACAGATGTGAGTCGTTTTTGGGCGTATGGAGAGGGGAATAGTCAAGGTAAAGCTTTCAACGTTTAATTTCTGGAAAACCAGAAAAACATGATATAATACTGTTAAAGCATGAAAGTCGTGAAAAGATATTTATGACAGAATATGGCATGGAATTTGAAGCTGCTCACGATAAAACAAACGAGATGTATAATTATGCATACGAACTTGAAAAGTGGGGAGGAGGCCAATGATGATTAGATTTACCAAGATAGTTGATAACGATGAAGTCAGGACTTATCGTGTCACAGACGGCAAAGGAAATGGCAGTGGCATTACTTCCTACGATAAATTAAAAAAAGAACTAAGTTATGTTGGCGATCCATTTTTTGAGCATGCACCAATTAAAGTAAGGACTACAATGGAGGAAAGTGTTGAACGAGGCATTGAACTACCTGACAAGTTTACTTATGGTGCTATTGGATAAGTAAAATTAACAAAACTGCAATTATGGAGGTGATTTTATGAGACAAAGTTTACAAAGACGTTGGGAAATAGATGCTGAAATGTATGAACTTGATATGGACGATCCAGATAGTGTTGCTAGATATTTAGGTTTTGAAAATGAAGCAGACCAAAAAGCTTATAATGTTTTTCAAGAAAAAGAGTTCTGGGCAACACTTCCGAATGGCAAGAAAAGAAATAAGCCAGAGTATGGGGGGGATTCACAAGCTGCTTGGAAAAAATATAAAAAAGAGCATCATTTAAAGTTTTAAGCATGGGGTTAGAAAGCAGATTCGAACCAGGCGATGGTCACTTACACTCTGTAGACAAAAATATGGTTAAAAAGAAAAGAACAATATTGGAAGATGAAGAGTACTTGAATTTTATTATTGGATTGATATTGAAAGGATGATGAATCGGATGAAACTACGGAAGCAAGACCCAAGAATAACTAAAGCAACGGAAGAATATAGTAGACTTTGCGAGGAATATGAAGAAATGACTGGTGATAGTTTGGCTGAGAGGTTTTTCTTCGACCCACTAAACATCGAAGATTATCCAGAAGAACTTGAAAGAGCTGTACAAAATCTAAAAGACGTTTTAGCAGGGAAAAAGTTGATAGACGACGTATCAACTGAGGTTAGCCCGTTAATGATTTTTTAATATTGAAATAAAACATAAAACCAAAGCGCAAAGCCAAACGGCCTGCGTTTTTGGGTATATGGAGGTAGAGATAGTTAATCTGTTTTCTTAAAAATAAACATGGTATAATAGATTTATCAATTAAGGAAGGGCACTAATGAGTAACAAGCAAAAGAAAAGAACTCTTTAAGAACTCCTTAATCTTGTGAAGTTAGTGTTAGAAATCGTCGGAATGATAATAGCACTCATCGTCACAATCATTAAGTTCTTATAATAGAGTTCCAAGGCGAAAGCCTTCGGGCTTTTGCTGTACTCATTATAACGAAAATATGGAAGAAGATAAACTCAAAAAAACGCTAACAATCGTTAGAAACGTTTTAGCCATTATCCTTGTGCTGGTCATCGCATATGTGTTGATTAAAAAATAAATTCTTTAACTAAAGAGGTAAGGTGACTGTGAAAGACAAACTGACAAGCATTAACAACGTTGTTTGGGCAATAGTAGCAAGCGTTGTAATAGCTACTAACATCAAAAAAAATGTATTTTAGAAGGACGTATTCAATGAAAAAGGTTAAATTAGACCCGGCTTTGATTTTGGCTATTGGTATTTTGATAGCTGGGCTGATAAGTTTAGCAAAAGTTATCTTTTTTTAGTAAGGTGGATCAAGGATTTTTGGAAAAACAAGGATGCTTGTACTAAATTCTTTTATATTGCATTATTTTCCATTCTAGGATAAACACGAAAACCCTTATTTTATAAGGGTTTTCGCTTACCTGTCATGACCTATTATGTCTAAAAAATGTCCCCCGCCGGAATCGAACCAGCATCAAACCCTTAGGAGGGACCCGTAATATCCGTTATTCTAGAGGGACAAAAGTGGCGAGTGCCACTCAATATTATATCATTTTATGTTGATAAATTCACCAGCTTTTAGCATTTTTTCAGGCTGTTTCTGGTATTTTTTGACATTTTTTTCGTCAAATGAATTCCCAACGATATTGAATTGGACTCATCCAGTTCAATTTTTTCTTGATTCGTTTCGTATTGTACTAGTGAATCCAAGCCGTAATAGCCTGTTCCAATTCAGAATAGGAATTAAAAATATGCCATAATAATTTTTTGTTTGAACAAGCCAAAAAAATTCTCCATGACTGAATTAGCATGACAAATTCCTTTACGGCTCATGGATTGAATGATATTGTGCGATTTAAGTGTGGTAATATAGTTTTTCATTATTGCAAATAAATGTATAATGTTTGCCTGGGATAAAGCGCTTACATAACAAAAGTGGTATAATATTTATAGTGAGTTGTGTAACTTCTAGCAGGAGGCAAGTATGCTTAGGATGAAAATCAGTGTACTACTAAATCATTATCCATAAAAATAGATAATTCTTTGCAGTAAGATTGTAAAAGAAATGCTGAATCTATCAAATTCGGGTTTAGCAATAATATGTTAAATGAATAAATTTGACTAGAAAGATTAACTATGTTTAATGATATATTAAATTATAACGACAAATTGAGCTCTGCTACTTATAGAAAGTGGCTAAGTGATTTTGCAGATAGTAAGAGAGTCTATCCACAAATTATTGAGTTAGATCCGACAACAAATTGTATGCTTGCTTGTCCTGAATGTATTAGTGCAGAATTACTGAATGGTAAATCTATTCCTAAAGAAATAATGTATTCTATGATAGATAATTTTTCAGAGCATAATGTTAAGGGGCTAATTTTTATAGGTGGTGGAGAACCACTTATGTATCCTAGATTTGGTAGCCTTTTGAATTATGCAGCATCAAAGGGCTTGAAAAATGGAATTACTACAAACGGAGTACTCATTGATAAATATCTTGAATCAATCGCAAAAAATGCGGCATGGGTCAGGGTATCTGTCGATTCATCAAATGCTAGCTCATTTCAGATTGCACGTCCAAATAGAGTTCCTAATGTATTTGACAGGATTATCAATGGCATGAGAGAACTGGCTAAAATTAAAACAGGGCTTTTAGGCTATAGTTTTCTCTTGCTGGAGACAAGAGGTTTTTCAAATGCAAAAGAATTATATGATGCTGCAAGTCTTGCAAAGGAAATTGGGTGTGATTATTTTGAATACAAACCAATGGTAGATGGCATGCATTTTTTGACGAAGTATTCGGATGAATTTTTAAATACTGTTTGGGAAATGCAGGATAAAATGAAAACGTTGGAAACAGACGATTTCAAGATAATGATGCCACAGTCTATGGAGATGTACAGGAAAGACAATTTGAATCAGCCTAAAAATTATCACGAATGTCCGCTTATAAAGTTAAGGTCTTTAGTTACACCTACGGGAGTCTATCCATGTCCTTATAAAAGGGGACAGTTAAAATACAGCCTAGGTAATATTGATGAGAATAATGATTTCTATTCACTTTTTGATAAATCAGGGGTATATGAGCACTTAGACCCCTCTCGAGATTGTCAATTTTATTGTATTAGAAATGATATAAATGAGTTTTTATTCAATCTGCTATCAGGAGATATAAAAGTAGATGAATTGCCTGTTTCTTCAATAAAAGATGTCTTTGTTTAGGGAGGGAGTTATGGATAAATATCAAATTACTGTTGTGATTCCGACTTACAATAGAGAGCGGTTACTCATTGAGACATTGAACTCTTTAAATAATCAGTCTCTTCCTAAAGAAAATTTTGAAGTTATTGTAGTCGATGATGGTTCAGAAAATTCTCCAGAGAAAGCTATCGCTGAGTTTTCAAAACAATTAAATATTAAATTTTTCATTCAAGAGGATAAAGGATTTAGGGCTGGCACAGCAAGAAATAAAGGAGTAGAAAATTCTGAAGGGGAAATAATTGTTTTTGTTGATTCGGGAGTTGTATTAGCATATGAGACTCTTGAAGAACATTGGAAGAAGCATAAAAGTAGTATTATGCCGACTGTTTTTTTAGGTTATATGTTTGGATTTGACGAACTCAATCAAAACAAAGAAAAAATAGAATCACTACATATTAGTGGAAAAAATGTAAATGATAAGCTTAAAAAAATCAATAAAAAAGATTTAGGAGATAGGAGAGAAAGTTCGTTTTCACTAAATGGCGAAAATTTATTAGCTTGGGAAAATCCTTGGCTTATTTTCTGGACAGGGCACCTGTCTTTACCCAAAAAAGAATTTCTACTACTGGGGGGATTTGATGAAAATTTTAATGGTTGGGGGTATGAAGACATTGATTTAGGTTTAAATTGGTATCGTAGTGGGTTTAAAATCCAATTTTCACGCTCCTTAGTCGCTCTACACCTGCCACATGAAAAAGTTAAGCAATCAATTCCAGAAGACAAAAGAAAAAGTTATAGTAATATACGTAAACATAAACTTTATGAAAAATATCGAGTAGAAGCGATAAAACTTTGGATGAAAGAGGCCACGGAAAGAGTTGAATTTTTAAGCCGAAAAAGAGGAATTGGAAACGGTAGAATTTGCTTAGCAGGGGAGGATTTGGATTGGTGCGGCGGAAAGACTATTCAATACCCATTACCACTAATGACAAAAAGTTTCTTTAGAAAGAATCAAAGCGGGAATTTGAGTGTATCCAGTTTATATCAAAAGAATCAGGAAAAGCTAGAATTGAATTTTCATGATATGTTTAATTGGAATTACGATGGCGCCTATTTTGATTACGTTGTTGCAGCTATCCGCAGTTTTTATGAAAAATTCAATATTTTTCCAAGTGGTATTTTGAAAATTTGTTCAAACATTCCTCCTCAATCAGGCCTTTCAAGTAGTGCAGCCGTATTGATGTCTATTATAGATGAACTTGATTTTCAGTATGGTATAGGATTGACAGATGATGAAAAAGTGAATATTAGCTATCAAGCAGAAACTTTTTATGTTGGTTCCTCCGTTGGAAAAATGGATTATTTTGCTAGTCTTAGTACTGGAATTTTCATTTTTGATGCATTAGAAAATTCCATTAAAAAGCTTTCAGAAAATTTTATGAATAATTTAGCTATTTACTTGATTTTTTCAGGAAATCAGTCAAGCTGTAAAATTGTTAATCCCCTTAAGATGGAAAGGTACAAGAAGAGAGAACAACATTTTATCAATTATAGAGATCGAGGACTGATTGAAATTCAAAACTATGAAGCAAACGTTGGATTAAATCAGACGTTTGAATTGGTTAATCGTTTTCAAAATCTAATGCGTGAAGAGTTGCAGGTATCGACACCACAGATAGATATGTTGATTGAAAAAGTCAAAAGCTTTGGAGCAGATGCAGCTAAAATTACTGGTTGCGGTCTTGGTGGCTATATTTTCTCTTTGGTAGAACAAGAAAAAAGCCTGAAATTTGAACAGGGATTGGAAGAAAATGATATTGAATATCTCAAGTGTGGAGAGAAGGAGAGACCATATGTGTAGAAATATTTATATGATACGACATGGGGAAACGCTTTTTAATGTTCAAGGACGCACGCAGGGATGGAGCGACTCCCCACTGACTGATTTAGGTATTGAACAGGCTGAAGAAGCAAGAAAATATTTCGAAAAGCAAATGTTGAAATTTGATGCTTATTTTTCTTCCACAGCAGAACGAGCCTGTGATACAATGGAGATTCTTTTTCCGAGGACTCCTTACAGGAGATTGAAAGGATTGAAAGAACAGAACTTTGGCGCTTTTGAAGGCCAACCACAATATCTTGAGCCTGATATTCCAAAGAGAGAATCATTTTTCGTGGAATTTGGTGGAGAGTCTTGGCAAAAACTTACTGAGAGGCTGAAAGATACATTAACCTCAATTTTTGAAGAAAATAAGGATTATCAGAGTATTTTGTGTGTCAGTCATGGTGCTGCAATTTCTACCCTGATGAAGTCTGTATCAACAGATGAGCAGATAAAGAAAATGCATGGCATTAATAATCTTGACATGATACACTTTACATTCAATGTCCTATCAGGGGAACTAAAGGCAATAAAAAAGATACACACCTTATCTAATTAAGCAGTATTTTGATAAAAACATAAAATCCCTTATAAAATAAGGGATTTTGTTTACGTGTTACGAGCTATCATGTCAAAATGTCCCCCGCCGGAATCGAACCAGCATCAAACCCTTAGGAGGGGCCCGTAATATCCGTTATACTAGAGGGACAAAAGTGGCGAGTGCCACTCAATATTATATCATTTTATGCTGATAAATTCACCAGCTTTTAGCATTTTTTCAGGCTGTTTCTGGTATTTTTTGACATTTTTTTCGTCAAATGAATTCCCAACGATATTGACAATGGTGCCAGATTTTCCCATACGACCAGTTCGACCAGTCCGGTGGGTATAACTTTCCAGATTGACCGGAATATCAAAGTTTATCACGTAGTCCAGGTCGTCAATATCAAGGCCGCGCGCTGCAATATCAGTGGCTAAAAGTAGCGTGATGTCACCATTTTTAAACTTTTCAATAATGGTTTTACGAAAACGCCCGCTAATATCGCTTGCGATTGATACAGCAGCAATATTTTGATAAGTCAGCTTTTCTTCCGCATTGCCAAGATCTTCAAGGCGGTTAAAAAAGACAAGTCCGCGCATACCAGGGATATGGGCAATCTGACGCAGAAGATCGATTTTTTTACGATTTTCGACTTTAATCATAAAATGGTCGACGCTTGAGCCAGTTTTTTCAACATTGATCTCAACTAGATCAGGTGCAAAGTCCTGCATGCTTGAAAAGACGTCGTGCGCCGTCGCACTTGAGGCGATAAACTGATAGTTTTTTGGCGTGCGCGTGATGATTGGCTTAACAAAGCGCCATTGCGAATCCTCAAGTAAGTTATCAACTTCATCCAGAATAATCGTATTGATCGACGTCATCTTGATTTTCTTGTCTTTAACAAGCTCAAGCGCACGACCTGGCGTCGCAACCAGAATCTCAGGCGCTTTTTTTATTCGCTCAATCTGACGCTTAATACTTGCGCCAGAAATGATCAGATTAGCCGAAAGACCAAGTGGTTCAGAAAGTGTCTTCACCACTTCAAAAATCTGACCAGCAAGCTCGCTATTTGGTGCTAAGATCAGCAGCTGCTGACCGCGTTTTTTCTCGATTTTAAGTAAACTCGGTAAGAGATAGGCGAGTGTTTTTCCTGTGCCTGTCGGGCTTGTTGCAAGGATGTTCTGACCTTGTGAGATAGCATCAAAAGACTTTTTTTGCACATCAGTAAAGTCAGCAACAGCAGCAAGTGGTGCCTGCCAAACGTCAGGTAAATCATTTTTTGTCAGCGTCAAATTGGATGCCTGCACTTTCTCTCATTGCGTAGCTCGTTTCAGCCACATTGATTGCGATACTGAGCCATTCTTCGTATTTTTCAAACTGTTTGTAGTCATTTGGCGCTTCAAGCACATTTGCGAAGTCCTTAGCCTCTTCTTGCATGTTATTTTTAACGGCAACAATTGGTAGCTCAGTTGTTGTGCCGTCAAGTGCGATAAATCTCGCGTAGCTAATCGCATTAACCGCATCAAGCACTAGGGTTCCGGTTGTTGTGTAGATTTCATTTGGCAAGTAAGAGTTGTAGTTGCCGCCTGTTTTGATGGCAACTTTGAAGTCTTCGTAAGCAAGTACGCCGACGCCTGAGACGTCAACGCCTGATGGTAGGATTTCTGCATCATAGCGTGCGTATTTTGGCTTGCCAAAAAAAGCATGCGCAGCGTAAAGCAGATAAACCCCGAGATCAGCGAGCAGTCCGCCTGAAAATGCTGCGTTGAACTTGTTTGGCAACTCGCCATTTAGCAAAGCAGGCATCTTAGACGAGTATTTTGCGTAGGTAAAGTCTGCACCGATAATGGTTTTATCAGCTAAAAAATTGCGCACAATCTCAAAAGATTTTTCATGTAAATTGCGTGCTGCTTCAAAAAAGAGAACTTTTTCCTGAGCTGCCAGTTTGATAATCTCGTCAAGCTCTGTCGGATTTGAAAAGGCAGGCTTTTCGACAATGACATTTTTACCAGCTAAAATCGCTGTTTTTGTCTGTTCAAAATGCAGAGCGTTTGGGCTTGCAATATAAATCACGTCAAGCGGTGACGCCACAAATTCTGCCAAATTATCAAAGATTTCAATTTTATTGCTGTCAAAATCCTCAGTAAAACTGACACCGGATTCAATGCGCCGTGTGTAAATCGCGTCAAATGTGTATTTTTTTGTTGAAAGTGCCGCGTCGATAAATGACCGGGAAATCCAGCCTGTACCGATTACACCTAATTTTAGTTTCATAATATCCTAATTTCTATTTTCAGTTCAATCTACAAACGGGTTCCACAAGCGGCCACCATTGATTAAAACTAAGCTTATACTTATTATAACAAAAATCCCTGCAACAAGTAGTGCGAATTTGTCAGCTTGTGTTAAAGACTGTAAGGCGTACCAAGTTCTTTTTTGTTTCTTGCCAAAATGTCTACTAGCCGCAGTAGTCGTGTGTTTTACTTGCAGCAAAAATCTGATACCAGCAAAGCTTGAGAGCTCATAATCTAAGGCATCGGCAGCTTTGCTGAGTTTTGCCATGTCTTTTTTATAGTTGGGTAAGAGATAAAAAAGCTGACTGATTTTGTAAGATAGTTGATAAGACAGACCCGCTTGATTGAGACTGGCTGCGACTTGACGCGCTTGACTCGTCCATAAAAATATCAGCAAGAAATTGACAATAATCACATCTTTGAAAAAGATATTTGCCAGATATAGCAGCTCTTGTAGACTGAAGTTATCAATCCACGTGATGTCGTAATGATAAAGGACCTGACCGTAGTTAGGATTTTTGATAAAGACGACTAGGACATGAAGCAGGATCAGAAAGCCGAAAAATTTACGGAGTTTCAGCCCTCCTAACTTGTAGCAGATGACTGAGATTAGCGCAAGAACCGCTAAAAAACGGGTATCGTTTGAAATCAAGCTCGCAATGGTAATCAAAATAAAGCCCCAGAACTTCGTCAGAGGAGAGAGATTTTTAATCAGCATCAAACACCTCCTGTCTATCCATGAGCGCAACCACATCAGGCTGGTTGCTCAAAACAACAACTGTAATCTGACGTGCGTCAAGATACTGCAAAATTTCTGGAAAATGCGTCAATTCAGGCTGATCAAAAATGATAACAGGCGCCTGTCTCATCAAAACACTAGCCGTGACAAATAGTCGTTTCTGACCATGTGACAAGTCTTTTATAAGGGTTTTATTTTTCGCCTGATCAGACAGCCCGCAAAGCGTAAGGAGTTCGTCAGAAATCTTCAGATCGGAAACGCGTCTAACAAACAGCATATCAAAAGGATTTTTAGGCACATAGTTGACTTTTTTCGTCCGTTTATCAAGTGGCTGCAGTGTGATATTTTCATAGTAATAATCGACTTCGCCAGTTGTTTTGCGAAAACCAGCCAGCATATCACCAATAGGCGCATCAGAATGGTGACTCAATGCCAATTTTTCGCCTTCAAAGACTTGAAAACTCATGTCCTCTACAAGCTCGGTGACAGACAAAATAGCCTTGTCAGGGTTGATCTGACGGGTAAAGTCAGGTTTGACATCGTGTTCTGACGGATCAGCTGTTAGCGTAATAACCTGGTCAAACAAATTGGCGTCATAATCAGTCAAACGTCCCGCAACAATCAAGCAACCAGGAAACTCATCTGGCAAAAACGCAGGCGCATCCAGCAGCAAAATATCAGCAGGGTGAATCAAAATCTGCGCCATAGCAAGTAATTCTTTCTGACGCGTCGGTAAATCTCTGATATCAGTGCCTAAAAATGCCGTCAGAGCATAGGTTTCAGCTGCTGCTGTGACTGCTTCAAGCATTTGTTCACGGGGGGCAGCATCATTTTCAAGCGTGAAAGCAAGATTTTCAGCAACACTACCAGAAATAAAATTGGCATCAATATCTTGAAAATGTTGATCAATCTCGTGCTTGGGTAAATGACTCGCAAGTGCTGCTAAAAATTGCGTTTTACCACTTGCAATTGGCCCTGTTATCAATATTTTTTGACCTTGGTCAATCGTGAGTTGATGACCTTCTAAATCTAAAACTTTTCTCATATTATAACTATTTTACCAAAAATCGCTGAAAATTGATATAATAAAGCTATGAATAAAAAAACCATTATTATCGGTGTGACGGGTGGCTCAGCCTCAGGAAAAACGTCAGTGAGCAAGGCCATTCTTGAAAATTTTCCAGATGAGCGCATTGCCATGATTGAGCATGATTCTTACTATAAAGACCAAAGCCATCTGGCTTTTGAGGAACGCCTCAAAACCAACTATGATCATCCGCTTGCGTTTGATACCGACTATTTGATTGCGCAATTGTCAGAGCTTCAGGCAGGACGTG
Source organism: Pseudolactococcus insecticola (assembly GCF_011170065.1). GTDB lineage: Bacteria > Bacillota > Bacilli > Lactobacillales > Streptococcaceae > Pseudolactococcus > Pseudolactococcus insecticola. Next base: position 188,986 of record NZ_BLLH01000001.1, read on the forward strand.
ATGTGGATATCCCGATTTATGACTACACGGCGCACACGAGAAGTCAGAAAACCTATCGTCAGAAAGCGGTTGATGTGCTGATTGTCGAGGGAATTTTGGTCTTGGAAGACCAGCGTCTGCGCGACATGATGGATATCAAGATTTTTGTCGATACAGATGATGATGTCCGCATTATCCGTCGAATCAAGCGCGATATTGAAGAACGTGGCAGGAGTCTTGATAGCGTGATTAGCCAGTATTTGAACGCGGTTAAGCCCATGTATCATCAGTTTATAGAGCCGACCAAACGCTATGCTGATGTGATTATTCCTGAGGGTGTGAGTAATGTCGTAGGTGTTGATATTATCAACACAAAGATTTCGGCTATTTTGGATGAAAACGAGTAAATCGGGAAAGAAAACGCTTGCAAAGTTTGTGAATTATGCTATACTATCAGTAGACTAAAAATAATAAGGATGACTTACGCATGAAAAATGATTTATTCGATGGACTTAAAGGAAAAATTGCTGGGAAAAACTTGAAAATCGTGTTTCCAGAAGGCATTGAGCCACGGATTATCGGCGCCGCTTACCGTCTGCAAGCTGAACAACTTTTAACGCCGATTTTGCTTGGCAATGTCGAAGAAATTTCAGCAACATTGCGCTCGCGTGGTTTGCAATCATCACTGTTTACGATTATTGATCCTGCAAACTATGATCGATTTGATGAGATGGTTGAGAGTTTTGTGGCTAGGCGCAATGGCAAAGTCACAGCAGAAGCAGCGCGTGAAACACTGCTTGACGTCAATTATTTCGGGACTATGCTCGTTTATATGGGCATCGCAGATGGTTTAGTATCAGGTGCCATTCACTCGACGGCAGATACCGTGCGCCCTGCGCTTCAGATCATCAAAACAAAACCAGGGATTTCAAGAACGTCAGGCGCTTTTCTCATGGTGCGTGCATACGGTCAGGAAAAGTATGTTTTTAGCGACTGTGCCATCAATATTGACCCGACAGCGCAAGAACTAGCTGAAATTGCGATTGATTCAGCAGATACGGCACGCCTGTTTGATATTGAGCCACGAGTTGCTATGTTGAGTTTTTCGACAAATGGTTCTGGTGCGTCTGACGACGTGACAAAAGTAGTTGAAGCGACAAAGCTTGCTAAAGAATTGCGTCCAGACCTTGCTCTTGACGGCGAAATGCAGTTTGACGCAGCATTTGTGCCAGAAGTTGGTCGCTTGAAATTTCCAGACTCAAAAGTGGCTGGGAATGCCTCAGTCTTTGTCTTTCCAGACTTGCAGTCAGGTAATATCGGTTATAAAATCGCACAACGCCTTGGCAATTTTGAAGCAATTGGGCCAATTTTGCAAGGCCTAAATAAACCCGTGTCAGACTTGTCACGTGGCTCAAATGAAGAAGATGTTTATAAATTATCAATCATTACAGCGGCTCAAGCGCTGATGTAATGTAATGAAAAAACACGGATTTGTCGAAAATCTGTGTTTTTTTGATAATATTTTGATAAAGTCATAGCAAATGCCAATGTTTAAAGGCGTTCACAATGCCGTGATCGGTATTAGCTGTTGAGATAAAGTCAGCCATAGCTTTGAGTTCTGGCACCGCATTGCCCATAGCCGTTGCGTGATCGACAGCGCCTAGTAAATGGAGGTCGTTTCGCCCGTCGCCAAAGCCGTATGTTTCGCCTGTAAAACCAAGTAGCTCGATGACTTTTTTGATACCCGTACCTTTGTTTGAGCTGGCATTGATCGTGTCAATCGAGTAGGGCGTGTTCATGAAATAGTTAAACTCGGGCACTTGCGCGCGGTAGTGGTCAACGTCAGACAGCTCATCGCTAAAAACAAGGAGCATGTTGACCTCGTTCGTCAGAAAGCGCTCAGCATCCACACTCGGCAAGGGCGCATCTGTATAGGCGTAGGCATTTCTGACGAGATCAGTCATCTGTGAGACCCAGTAGCTGTCTTTGTCGTAAAAAGCAAGCGCCTGATTTTTGGCGTCACTGGCGGTTTTCAGCTGTTTGATCTGCGCAACTGGCATGGCCTCGTGGTAGATTGTCTCGCCTTCGACGACGATAAACTGGCCGTTCATGGCAATGGCACTCGTAATGCCGGACTTCGCCATAATAGCGTCAAGCTCAAAATGCCCACGACCTGTGGCAATAATAGGCAGAATGCCGTTCTGACGAATCTGATGTAGGGCATGCGCCACCTCATCATCAATCTGACTATTCTGGTTTAATAAAGTGCCATCTAGATCAAAAAACGCCATGGCGTGATAAGTTTCGTTAATATTTTCCATAACTGTATTATAGCAAAAATATGATATAATTAAGGTATCTATGGCTAAAAACACGAAAAAAAAATCAAGTAAAAATCGGAAAATCAGCAAAAAAGCGCAAGCAGAGCAAGCAGCGAATCGTAAAATGATTGCTTTTTTTGTCGCACTTGTCGTACTTGTTTTCGCAGCAAGTCGCTTGGGTGCTGTCGGTATCACGCTTTACAATCTGATCCGCTTGCTGATAGGTAGCTTAGCTTATCTAGGTATTGCAACAGTCGTTATTTTATTGCTACTGTCCGTTTTCAAAAAAGAATTTCTATCAGAGCGTCGCAAATCAATCAGAGGCTTTTTTCTGATCTTCTTAGCGTTAGTATTGTTATTTCAGGCGCATTTTGACACCCTTTTTGGCACGGCACATACGTGGCAAATCCTATCATCTGACCTTTCAAGACTAAAAGTCAGCCACTTTGCTGGGGCAGGCCTACTTGGTAACCTCATCTATGCACCGTTAAAGTTTTTACTGTCAATGGTTGGGGTTTATTTGATTTCAGCAGTGCTTTTTCTGATAGGAATTTATCTGATGGCGCCTGTTTTTTGGCGAGAATTGGCAGGAAAAATTCAGGCCAATATCAACGAGAAATCCCAGCAAAATCAGGCAGCACGCAAACGCCGTGATGTGACAAATGCCACTGACACGCTGACGCATTCTGACCAGCGTGATACTGATGTGCAAGAAGTGGCAACTCCTGATGATGATGCAGTCAGTCAACGTGTATTTGACGTCTTGCCCTACAAAGAAGCAGAAATCGTCATCCCTGACTATGACAGAGAAACGGGTGAAATTCTAACGCCTGAAACATCAGACGAAGAAACAGAAGACGCAAGCACGATTGATTTCTCAGCAAATGAGCAGACAAATGCTCATTATACCCTGCCAGATGTGGATTTATTAGCACCAACGCCAGTCAAAAATCAGGCAAATGAACGCAAAAATGTTCAAAATAATATCAAGATTTTAGAGTCAACATTCAAAAGTTTCGGCATCCAAGCCACAGTTGAGTCAGCAGTGGTAGGGCCATCAGTATCAAAATACGAGATAAAACTCGCCACAGGTGTCAAAGTCAGCCGCATTCTCAATCTGACAGATGATTTGGCGCTCGCCCTAGCCGCTAAAGACGTCAGAATCGAAGCGCCGATTCCTGGAAAATCGCTAGTTGGTATCGAAATTCCAAACGCCGAAGTTGCCATGGTTGGCTTCCGCGAGATGTGGGAAAATGGTCAAACCAATCCTGAAAATCTGCTTGAAGTCCCACTTGGCAAGGCAGTGGACGGCTCTATCAAAACGTTCAATCTAGCTAAAATGCCGCATTTACTGGTTGCAGGCTCAACAGGTTCAGGTAAATCAGTCGCTGTAAACGGCATCATTACAAGTATTCTCATGAAAGCGCAGCCCAGTCAGGTCAAGTTTCTCATGGTTGACCCCAAAATGGTCGAGTTGGACGTCTATAATGACATTCCACATTTGCTGATTCCCGTCGTGACAAATCCGAGAAAAGCAGCGCGGGCGCTCCAAAAAGTAGTGGATGAGATGGAAAATCGCTATGAGCTATTTCGTCGTGTGGGGTCACGCAATATTGAAGGCTATAATGCCAAAGTTGAAAAGTTCAATGCTGACAGTCAGGAAAAACAGCAAACGTTACCACTGATTGTGGTGATTGTAGACGAACTTGCCGATCTGATGATGGTGGCCTCAAAAGAAGTCGAGGATGCCATCATCCGCATTGGACAAAAAGCGCGGGCAGCAGGGATTCACATGATTCTTGCGACGCAACGGCCGTCTGTTGACGTAATCAGCGGGCTCATCAAGGCAAATGTCCCGAGTCGTGTGGCGTTTGCTGTGTCATCAGGTACAGATTCACGTACCATTCTCGATAGCAATGGTGCTGAAAAGTTGCTTGGTCGTGGTGATATGCTTTTTAAGCCGATTGATGAAAATCATCCTTTGCGTTTGCAAGGCGCTTTCCTATCTGACGATGATGTGGCAAGTGTGGTTGACTTTATTAAAAATCAAGCCAGTGCTGATTATGACGAGACATTTGACCCAGGAGAAGTGGCTGAAGATGAGAATCGCGGCTTTGGTGGCGATGAAAAAAGTGCCAGTGACGCCGGAGACCCGCTGTTTGAACAGGCTAAAAACTTGGTGGTTGACAGTCAAAAGGCATCAGCTTCTATGCTACAACGCCGCCTGTCGACAGGTTTTAACCGTGCAACACGCATTATGGAAGAGCTAGAAGCTGCTGGCATTATCGGACCTGCTGAGGGCACGAAACCGCGAAAAGTCCTAGTTGCGACCCTTGACAATGTATCAGATAACAGTCGTGACACGGGAGGCCCTGATGACCGTATTTGACCAGGTAGCGCAGTTATCAGCAGATAATTTTCCGCAGTTTACCGCTATTTTTGGTGAAGATGAGGCGGTGATTTCTGAGCTCAAAACGCAAGTTTTGGACAAGGTGAATTTTGACCCGTCAGACTTGTCACAGTCGTATTTTGATCTGAGTGCGACTGACGCAGATCTGGCGCTTGAAGAGCTTGAAAGTCTACCGTTTTTTGGCGATAAGATGCTCGTTGTATTTGAAAATCTGTGGGATCTGACAACGGCTAAAAAGTCTGTTTTTACTGACAAACAAATCGCACGTCTGGAAAATTTTCTAGACAATCCATTAGCATCAACAACAGTCATTTTTATTTTTCATGGCAAGCTTGATGGCAAACGTCGGATTGTCAAAAAACTCAAGAAACGAGCACTCGAACTTGACGCAACAGAGTTGAAAATACCAGAGCTAACAAAGTATTTTGTGTCGAGTTCTGGACTGAAACCCGCAATCATTGCACTGATTATCGAAAAGTCAAATGCAAACTTTGCCATTGTCAAGCAAAATATCGAACTCGTCAGAACTTATGCTCAAGACCGTGAGGTGACAGCAGCAGATGTTGAGGCGGCTGTACCAAAATCCTTGTCAGATAATATTTTTGATCTGACGGACTTGATTTTAAAGCAGCAGTTGGTCAAAGCGCGCAGCCTCGTGTCTGATCTTGTGCTACAAGGTGAAGATGAAATCAAGTTACTCGCTATTTTGACCAACAATTTCAGGCTTTATTATCAGATCAAGCTACTGCTTGACAAGCACTACAATGACAGGCAAATCATCGAATTTCTCAAAATCAATCCTTTTAGGCTCAAGTTTCTGATGGCGCCTGCACGGATGATGACAAAAGACTTTATCAGTCAAGCGCTTACCCAGTTGATTGACACAGATTTCAAGATAAAAACTGGTCAGGCTGATAAAAAACTGCTGCTGGATTTGACATTGATCAGATTATCTGGTATAAAATAAAAATAAAGGAAATTAAAATGGCGGAAAAAGAACGGACTGTCCTCGTTGCAGGAACATTTGACATTATCCACGAGAGTCACATCTCCATGCTTCGCAATGCGAGAAATCTTGGTGATAGGTTGGTTGTCATGCTCTCAACAGATGAGTTTAACGCAGGAAAAGGCAAAAAAGCCTACCAAGACTATAATACACGCAAGTTCGTACTTGAGGCAATCAGGTATGTTGACTTGGTTGTGCCTGAACAAACTTGGGAAGATAAGGCGCTTTACATTGATATGCTTGACGTTGATATTTTTGCCATGGGCGATGATTGGCGTGGCAAATTTGATGATTTGAAAGACCAGTTCCCAAATCTAAAAGTCATGTATTTTCCACGTGGTGGGACATCAACGACAAAAATCAAAGAAGACATTGCACGAGATTATCAAGATAAGATTTAAAACCTTAGCAATAAAATATCCCAAAAGCCGTGATAGCATAAAAATATCACGGTTTTTCTCGTCAGCAGTTATAATAAAACTATGACTAAAAATGAAAAAGAAAAAATAGATACGTTGGTTGTAACAGGGATTTCTGCCCATGATAATCCTGAAAACGCTGTTGTGCCTCCGATTTATCTGACAACGACTTATGCGCAGGCAAATATCGATGAATTGGGTAATTTCCAGTATTCTCGTGCCCACAATCCGACGCGAACGCAGCTAGAAAAATTGCTTGCAAAGATTGAAAATGCGGATGCAGCCTATACATTTTCATCAGGTATGGCAGCTATTTCGAGCTTTTTTAGCCTCTTCTCACCAGGAGACAAGATTCTACTTAATAGTAATATCTACGGCGGCACCTACTCGTTTATCAGGCAATATCTCAAACAATATCAAATCGAATACGATTTAATTGACGATTTGAATGAAATATCAGATAATGAATTTAGTGATACAGTCAAAGGTATTTTTATTGAAACGCCCTCAAATCCGCTCTTGCGTGTGACAGACATTGCGAAAATCTCTGCTTTAGCCCACAAACACGGGGCGATAGTTGCTGTTGACAATACTTTTCTGACACCTTACTATCAAGAACCACTCACACTCGGTGCTGACTTGGTGATTTATTCTGCAACCAAGTATTTTAGTGGTCATGCTGATGTGATTGCAGGGTTTGTTGCAACAAATGACGCAACACTTGCGCAAAAAATCCAGTTTTTCCAGATCAATCAAGGGGCGATTTTGGCACCATTTGATGCCTACTCGCTGATTCGTGGTATTAAAACGTTGTCGGTCAGACTGGATCGCCAAGAAGAAAACACACTCGCCATCATTGATTTTTTGAAAAATCACAGCGCAGCAAAACGTGTCTACTATGCAGGAAGCCATTCTCGCTTAGAAGCTGATATTCAAGAGTCTCAGTCGTCTGGCATCGGTGCCGTGATTTCGTTTGATTTAGCTGATAATTACGACCTCAAAACATTTTTGAAGGCGCTGAAACGATTTGATTTGGCGGCGAGTTTAGGTGGCGTTGAAAGTCTGATAGAGCACGTGACGACGATGAGTCACAAACCATTTGACGACAAGTTGTTGGCGCGCATCGGGATTACAGATCGCCTATTGCGCCTAGCAGTTGGAATCGAAAACAAAGCTGATTTGATTGCGGACTTGCAAAATGCCTTTGACAAATCCAAAAAGGAGGCCTTATGACAACACCCGAACACTATGACGAATTAGTCAAAATCCGCCATTATATCCACGAAAATCCTGAGCTTTCAGGACAAGAATTCAAGACAACAGAATTTCTTAAAAATTATCTAGAAAATCTCGATATCCAAATCCTGAAAACAGGTCTAAAAACAGGTCTTGTTGCACAGATTGGCTCAGGAAATCCAGTTATCGCCTTGCGAGCTGATATTGATGCACTGCCTATTTTTGAAAATACAGGCCTTGAGTTTGCTTCTAAAAATGCTGGGGTCATGCATGCCTGTGGCCATGATTTACACCAGACAAGTCTACTTGGTGCAGCAAAAATTCTCAAAAGTCGAGAAAGTGAGCTCAAAGGCACGATTAAACTTATTTTCCAACATGCCGAAGAAGGGCATTTTGGTGCAAATGACGTCCTTGAGACAGGGATTTTGGCTGACGTTTTGGCGATTATTGGTTATCATAATATGCCGACTTTACCCGTTGGTCAGATTGGCATTCGAGAAAAAGGCATCATGGCCGCAGTTGATCAGTTTTATGTGACGGTTAAAGGGACAGGGTCACACGCCGCTTACCCGCATGAGGGGGCTGATAGCATCGTTGCAACGTCAGCTATCATCACAGGGCTGCAGCAGCTTGTTGCGAGGAACATCGACCCGCAACATGCGGTAGTGGTTTCTGTGACCCATGTTGAAGCAGGAAACACGTGGAATGTCCTACCTGATGATGCGATTTTTGAAGGCACGATCAGAACATTTGACAAATCTGACCGCGAGTTAGCAAAAAAACGCTTTTATGAGGTTGTTGAAAATGTTGCCAAGGCCTATGGTGTCTCGGTAAAGATTAAGTGGATTCTAGGACCAAATGTGACGTATAACGACCCAGAATTATCAGATTTTATCTACACTGAGACAGCCAAATGGCACGAGGATGTCGTGATTCCTGAGCCGTCCAATGCGGGTGAGGATTTTGCGACTTATCAAGAGAAGATTCCTGGTGTTTTTGCCTTTATCGGCAGTAACTCTCCAGGGAGTCCAGGCCTACATTTTTCAGACATGACCGTGAAAGATGAAACTATTCCAGTTGCAGTTGACTATTATGTCAATAACGCACTTGCACTATTAGAAAGACTAGGAAAATGACAGAAGATAAATCAAAACTACATGATATAGACGGTAATTTTAAAACTGAGCAAGATTTTACGACTAAAAAATCTGTAGAAGTTGCAGCAAATGGCAGATTTGTCCGCCAGACAAATGAGTTTATTGCTACTTTTGGCGATGATATTGAAAATGGCGAATTGCCAGTAGAAGCAGGCAAATACCGACTTTTGTGGGCGCCTGTTTGTCCATGGGCCCACCGCAGCGTCATTGTCCGCAAGATTTTGGGACTTGAAGATGTGATTTCGCTTGGGACAGCTGATCCGCTTCGGCCAAAGTTAGACCATATTGACTGGTCATTCACCCTTGATGAAGGCGACGTTGATCCTGTTTTAGGTATCAAGTACATCGGTGAGGTTTATGAAAATGCTGATCCAAACTATCTCACAGATGGCAAGCGCCCAACAGTACCTGCACTTGTTGACATTGAGAGCAAGAAAGTCGTTGAAAATGACTACCACAATCTGACCTATTACTTTGAGCGTGATTGGAAGAAATTCCATAAGAAAGGCGCACCAGACCTCTTCCCAGAAGACTTAGAACAGGATATTCGTGAGTTGAACGATATTGTCTTTCTAGAGGTGAATAACGGTGTATATCGTGCAGGATTTGCACGCTCACAAGAGGCTTACGAAAAAGCTTATGATCGCCTTTTTGCGCGCCTTGATTGGTTAGAAGAACGCTTGTCAAAACGTCGTTATCTGCATGGCGATCGCTTAACGGATTCTGACGTGCGACTCTATACGACGCTGGCACGCTTTGATGTAGCTTACTACTCTGCTTTTAACTGTAACCGTAATCGCCTGATTGATTTTCCAAACCTGTGGGCCTATGCGCGAGATCTTTATCAAACCTATGGATTTGGTGATACGACAGATTTCGAAGCGATAAAAAAACACTACTTTTTATCAACGCATATTGATCCGACAGAAGACCATCAAAAAATATTGCCGAAGGGTCCTGAGTTATCAGTATGGACAAACTGGAATGAACCGCATGGCCGTGACAAGATTGACTTTGAGATAAAATAAAATAACAAAACGCTTTCGGGGGGGGGCGTTTTTTTACGCAATATATAGACAAAAATAACATCCTATGATATAATTTAGAAAACAGATTAAAAATTTTTGAAGCATGAAATATATAGGAAAAAATATGACTGACCATCGCAGAAGTAGACGCACTAGAAAGCCACTTGCAAAATCAACAACATCGGCAAAAAATACCGAAAAAGTTGATTTAAATGTTGCAAAAGTAAGTGAAATAGCAGAAGTCGAAACAGACCAGTTAGTAAAACAAGCAACGGATAAAAACTTAAAAGTCAGAGCCAGTTTAATCTCGAAAAAATTTGAGCTCTCACAAAACGAGAAATTTAAAGAAGTATTTGGAATAGGAAAAGATAGCCGAGAAATCAAGGATTTCTGGGCACTTCGTAATATCAATTTTGATGTCTATGATGGTGAAGCCGTAGGGATTGTTGGGCTCAACGGCTCAGGCAAATCAACGCTACTCAATATCATCGATAAAAGTCTTTCAGCAACAACGGGAGAGCTTGCAATCAATGGTGAAGTTTCTTATATTGCCATAGGTGCTGGCCTCAAAGCAGGCCTAACTGGACGGGATAATATCCGCCTCAAAGGCACCATGATGGGGATGACCAAACAAGAAATAAACGAAAAAATGGAGGAAATCATCTCGTTTTCTGAGCTGGGTCCTTTTATTGATCGACAAGTTAAGGATTACTCGTCAGGGATGCGCTCAAAACTCGCCTTTTCTATTGCGGTTAATCAAGATCCAGATATTCTCATCATCGATGAAGCCTTGTCAGTAGGGGATTCTACCTTTGCTGCTAAATCCGCTAAAAAGATGTTCGAATTCAGAGAACGAGGCAAAACGATTTTCGTAGTCAGCCATAATGCTAGTCAGATTCAAAAATGGACAGATAAAGTTATTTGGTTGCATTACGGAGAAGTCAAGGAGTACGGTCCGACAAAGGACGTGCTGCCTAAATATCAAACTTTTGTCAACTGGTTCAATCGACTCTCAAAAGAACAACAAGAACAGTATAAACTAGACCGTAGACAAGAACAGCTTGACTACTCTGTTGAAGCGCTCAAACAAGAAGTAGTCGATAATTCGAGCGAAATACTTGGTCAAGAGTCACTCGAGATTATTGATGAAACAATTGCAAAAAGTAAAAACAGAGCGAAATTATCATGGCTGAGTAAGTGTATTATGGCGATATGCTTTGTATTTATGATGTTTACACTAGGCGTTTCGGTTAAAGGCGGAGGCCTAAATAACGCATCTAGTCCGAAACCATCAAAAATAGGTGCGCCAAAATCAGCACCAAGTACAAGTAGTAGCCAAAAATCAACAGCAAATTCAAGCCAAAAAAGCACAGCATCAACAAGTAAAAAAAGTAGCTCAAAAGCGATAGAAACGTTTGACTATGTCGTCCAGGACGGTGACACAGTTAGTGGAATTGCAGCAGCTTACGGCATTTCAAGTGACGAGATATTGAAACTTAATCCAAAACTAGACCCAACTCTCATCACAGTAGGTATGACATTGAAATTACCAAAATCTGTCGAAGGAAAAGCAAGTACAGTAGCAGATGATGCAGCGTCAGATACGACAACTGCTGACGACACGACAACAGATACGGTAACAACTGACGATACAACACAGACTGATAGTGGCTACACAGATGATACTTATGTTCCCGCACCGTCTTATCAAGCACCGTCTACTGATGCACCAGCTCCTGAGGTACCAACAGCATCAGCGGAAACACCAGCAGTAGAGACACCGTCGGTAGAAGATCCAACAGTAGAAACACCAGAAGTATCACAATAATCCTGAAATGAGATAGAAATGAAAGAAGTATTTCGATATATTCAAGAGCAGATAAAATATCTGCCGCTTATCTTACGAATGAGTAAGTATGATACAAAAAATAGTTATCAAAGCTTTACTTTGGGTAGGATCTGGCAATACGCCAACCCGATTGTCAGGGCAACCCTATACTATATTTTATTTGGTTTGATATTTAAGCGGAGTTTAGGAGCAACTATGGTGCCCTACTTACCATGGATGTTAGTTGGTATGGCGACATGGGGATTGACAAACGGGACTGTACTTCAGAGTATGAACAGCATTGTTAGTCAACTTAATCTTTCAAATGCATTTAGATTTTCAGTCAGTATTTCACCGAGCATTACCTTTGTTAGTAATATCATTGAATTTTTTGTCATCTCTACTGTTGCGGTCGGTATCGGCATGCTAAGCGGCTATGGTCCAAGTATTTATTGGATTCAATTAATCTATTACTTTTTTGCTATCATAGCATTCACACTTAGCTATAGTCTTTTTACAGCAACTTTGACGACAATCTTTAGAGATTACTCTCAAATCGTTAGAAGTGTTGCTAGAATCGGGATGTTCATCTCAGGCGTTATGATGAATGTACAATCGCCTGGTGTTCCAAACGTAGTTAGACGAGTCATTATGTTAAATCCGTTTTATTACTTGAATGAAGGGATGAGAAATGCCCTGTTCTCACAAGCCTGGTTCTACGAAGATAAGACATCTGCTCTGTTTTTCTGGGCGTTGACACTGTTTGTTCTATTTTCAGGGACACATCTGTTTTATAAGCATCAAGAATCTTTACGAGATTATCTATAAGGGAGTCTGTATGACTGATAAAGAGACGCTATTTACAAAACTAAAAGGTGTGGGGAGTCCCCTTTTTTTGCTAAATATGACAAATGATGCCAGAAAATTTCTAAATCAACATCAAGTTGATTTTCCACAGACAAATGATTTTGATAGGGTCTATCTGATTGTATCAGATCAAGCGTTTGAAGTCTACGAAGGCGGCGTATCACCACTTGAAGTGGCACCTGAAAAAGGTAGCCTCATCCGCTTAACACAAGAATCGCTTGAAAAAATAGTAAAAAAAATAGATCTTAACATAAAATTGAGCGAAATAGTTAATCACGATGAACTGACGCAGTTATTGAATGAACTAAAAAAAGGGAAGTCAATCAAGCAGTATAAAAAAATACTCTCAGCAATTGACAATTCTTTTGAAACAAATTTGAAAATGGGTGATTTTTTCAAAATCGCAATCAAACAATTAGGATGATGATGATGAAACGCATAGCATATTTTAAAAGAAAGGTTGTACTGGTAGTGATACCGCTTCTTTTGTATGTCATGCATTTTTTTGTTAAAACAGATGATCAACTTGTCTTGTTTTCATCGTTCAATGGTAAAGGCTATCTAGACAATCCTAAAGCTATTTTCGAAGCTATGCAAAGCAATCCCGAGCACAAGAACTATCAGCTTGTTTGGGGGATGAAAAAGCTTGAACATATCAAGGGTGCAAAGGTCGTCAAGCAACGTTCACTCGCTTATTTTTACTATCTAGTTAAGGCAAAATACTGGGTATTCAACGCCAAAATGCCTGAATATTATGTCAAAAAAGACGATCAGATTTACCTGCAAACTTGGCACGGTACACCGTTGAAAAGATTGGCGCATGATATGACAGATACTGGCATCACTTACTACCGTAGCCAACAGTCCTATCAGCAAATGCTTGCCTCATATGACAAAGACAGTCAGCTGTGGGACTATCTGGTATCACCAAATTCATTTTCAACAGAAGTGTTCAGCTCAGCTTTTCAGGTCCCTAAAGAAAAGCTGATTGAAACAGGTTATCCTAGAAATGATGTCCTAAGTCAGGCGGATGATAAATCAAAAAAAGACATCAGAGAAAAGTATCGTATGCCACAAGAAAAGACAGTTATCTTGTATGCGCCCACTTGGCGGGATAACGACTATGGTCTGACGGGGTATACATTTAAGCTAGAAGTAGACTTCCATAAATGGCAAAAGCAGCTTGGTGACGGCTATCTCATCGTTTTCAAACCGCATTATTTGATTTCAAATCAGTTTGAAATCCCGTCAGATCTGACAGAGTTTGTGCAAACTTTGCCCGCTGATTCAGACATTAACGACGCCTATCTGATGAGTGATATGCTGATTACGGACTACTCAAGTGTGTTTTTTGATTATGCCAATCTTAAGCAGCCTATCTATTTTTATATGTACGATATGGCAGCCTACCAAGATGAGTTACGAGGTTTCTACCTAGATGTCCCGTCAGATCTGCCCAATGATATCAGCCAGACAGAAGACGACTTACTGACAAAAATCACAACAGAAAAATTTGACTATGAGCGTTTAGCAGCGTTTAACCAACGATTCAACCAACTACAAGATGGCAAAGCAAGTGAGAAGGTAATAAAGGAGGTATTCAGATGAAAATTAAAAATTTAATTTTGACAATTATCTTGTCTATCTTTTACCCTTTTTCGCTGCTGCCAAAAGTCAAAAATGATCGGATTACATTCATTTCTCTTGAAAGTAGTAAGTTAACACGGGACTTCAAAATTATTAGTCAAGCACTTGAAAAATCTGGGAAATACGATCTTAAATATGACTTGTTTGAATACACACCGGGTATAAAAAATCAGCTTGCCTACGTCATCACTTGCATTAAACAACTTTTTGCCATAAACAGCTCACACTTGGTATTACTGGATTTTAACAATTTTGTAGTTTCAAAGTTCAAACGAACAAATGGTGTCAAGGTGCTCCAACTCTGGCATGCAACAGGCGCTATAAAACAGTTTGGTAATAACGTCAAACGAGACTATAAGATACAAAATTATGACTATGCGATTGCAAACTCAGAGTTTTTTGTAGAAACGTTTGCCGAGGCCTTCAATGTCAAAAAAGAAAATGTTAAAATTACAGGGATTCCTGAGACGGATAAATTATTTGATAAAAAAAGGGTAAAGCAGAATGTAGCCTATATGCTGAAAAAGTATCCTAAGATAAAAAACAAAACAATTGTAACTTATGCCCCAACTTTTCGTGGTCGGTTTGGCACAGGTTTTCGGGAAGTGGAGATTGATTTAGATTTTATTCAAAAATCATTAGGAGAATCGTACGCAATTATTTACAAGCCCCATCCACTTATTTCTAACTCTAAATACCAAGATAATAAAAATATATTCTATATGCAAGAAGAGTCAATCAAGAAAGTTTTTGCGGTAACAGATATTTTGGTTAGTGACTATTCTGCAATCGTCTATGATTACATGGTGACTCAAAAGCCTATTATTGCGTACGTGCCTGATTTGGCAGAATACTCAAATAGTCCAGGTCTGCTTTTTGATTATGAAAAATACTTTCCTGGAAGGATAACCGTGGATAACCAAACGTTGATAGATGAGATAAGATTTGTAAGTAGAGATGCTGCACGGCAGAAAAAGTTGTATCACAACGTCTTCAAGTATAAAGATGGAAAATCTACAAGACGTGTTATCAGATTAATCGAAAATATCATGGCTGATGCGCTGTGATTGGAGTAAAATAACTTGGAAAAAAATATTAAAAATCAGGAATATCAAGAATTTCAATACGATCTGACGGATAAGTCGTGGCAAGAAAAAACCATGACCTTCAAGATTAGCCAGTCAAAGATCATCACACAAACACCAAAAGTTTCTGTTGTCATCGCAAACTACAACAATGCGCCATATCTTTCAAAAATGATGGATTCACTTGTCAACCAAACTTTGGGAATAGAAAATCTTCAGGTCATGTTCATAGATGATAAATCGACAGATAACTCGATTGAGGTTGTAAAGCCCTACATTGACAAGTACCCCAACATTGAAATCTATCAACTTGATGAAAACACAGGCGGCGCACACGGACCTCGAAATGTCGGCTTGCTCAATGCGAGAGGGGAATATCTTGTCATTTTAGACGCTGATGATTGGTATGACGAAAATGCTCTGGCCTACTTGTCACAGTTAATGGATGAAAGTGGCGATGACTTTGCTGTCTCAGGCATTGTACAAAGCATTGACGGAAAACTTAGTTTAAAAAGTAGACCTTATTTCATAGATGGTGAGTTTAGGAATCGCTCTATTCAAGAGCTATCAGCAGAATTTTACGGCTGGTTAGGACCGCAAGGTATCATGATACGGCGAGAATTAGTCACCACGCATAATCTGCACTTTGTCAATCAGCGTGTAGCAGATGATGTGACCTTTTTCTATGAAGCGCTACAGTTTTCTCAAACAATCACGCAAGGTAAGGAAATGACGACCTATCTTAACCGTGACGCAGATAATCTGAGCTTGAGTAAGGCAATCAATCGAAATTTTATGATTTCATGGTTTAGGGCACTAAGTTACATTAATGAGACATTTCCTGATGACACGTCAAAAGAAAGATTTCTGTCTCGCAGGTTAGAGTGGCTACTCTATGATTTTTGTGTCAGACGTGATATTGGTTATAAGTTCGGAAAAGCACGTATTCAGGATTTTAAGGCGCAGCTTGATCAATACATCGGTAAGCTAAACTTTGATCCTAGTAAATACTTTAGAAGTGACCTTAGAAAGCTAACTTGGCAATATTTGAATGAAAAAGATGCAGCAAGCGTTTATAGATTTATCAATCTGCATTCAGTTCGTTATGTGTTGAATAAAAAGTTAGGACTGGTAACACGTGAAGGGGATACTTTCTATTTTCCGCAGTTATCAAAGAAATTTCCTAAAGTAAGGCTGAATGCCCATGCTGTTGCGAAAAATTTCACCGATCACCAACTGGACTTAGAAGTCTATTCATACAAACCTCTAGTAGGATTTGAAATACGGTCCATCATGGATCCATATGCTTCACGAATACGTCTGTCCTATCATCAATTATCGGAAAATCAGTTTCAAGTGACATTGCCACAAGACTATGATGATAAAAAAACTATATTTGTTGCCGTTTTTGACGATTATTCTGAGGTTGGTGTAAAGGATTTTAGAAAAATTATCACAAAACATAGCGCTAAATGATATAATAAGCGTATCATAGTTTGAAATTTTAAAATAGAAAGAAAAAAATGAGCCAAAAAATACTCAAAGAGTTGAACAAAAAAGAAGAATATGTTGAATATCAGTACGATTTAACAGATCAGTCATGGAAAACGAATCTACCGACTGTTACGATAACAAAATCTGAACAAATTACTGAAAATCCAAAGGTGTCAGTTGTCATTGCCAACTTCAACAATGAACCTTACTTGAAGCGTATGATGGACTCACTTGTCAATCAAACAATTGGTATTGAAAATATCCAAGTGCTCTTTTGTGATGACCGTTCAACAGATAACTCACTTGAAATCGTCCTGCCATATACTGAAAAATATCCCAACATTGAAATATATGCATTGGATAAAAATACAGGTGGTGCGCATGGTCCGCGTAATGTTGGTTTGCAATACATTCGTGGCGAGCATCTTGTTATTTTAGATGCGGATGACTGGTATGATGAAAAAGGCTTAGAGATCCTATCTAATCTTTTAGATCAGTCTAAGTCAGACATCGTTTTTGGGGGTATTGTTCGTAATCAAAATGGGCGTATGGAACTCTTTTCACCAGCCTATGTTGATCAAGAAAGTATAGACCGACCTGTTTCTGAGTTACCGTATGAATTTTATAACTGGATGGGACCTCAAGGAAATATGGTTCGGACGTCAGTTGTCTTGGAAAAAAATCTACATTTCGTTGACCAACGTGTAGCGGACGATGTGACATTTTTCTATCAAATTTTACGGATGTCAGGGACGATTTCACAAACAAAACAGCTCACGATTTATCTAAATCGTGATGATGATAATATTTCATTATCTAAAGCTGTCAATGAAACATTTATCGTATCGTGGTTGCGTGCACTTTCTTATTTAAAAGAAAACTATACATTAGATGAAGCGATGGAACGCTTTATGAGCAGACGCCTGGAATGGTTGACACTTGACTTTGCGCTTCGTTGGGATACGGCTTATGGCATGAGCTATGAGTCTGTCGAAAAACTAGCCAACTATATCTCAAGCTATCTGGGAGAACTGCCGTTTGATCCGTCTAAATATTTTGAAAGCCAACCACAAAAATTGGCTTGGCAGTATTTAATGAGTGGTCAATATGAAACTTTGGTTAATTTCGTAGCTTGGCATACACTAGCTCCAATTGATAAACGAGCTGAACTCATAGACGATCTGTATTATTTTGTTCCTGATAATCATGAATTACCTAAAATTGAGATTCCTGTACGTATCAAAGGTAAAACTGCAGCTATCACAAATGGCAATCTAGTTGTTGAATTCAATCTTTATACGCATGAACGATTCAACCGAGTTGAGATTAGAAATAACGATAAGCCCTTCGAACGCATCACAGTAAATGCTGAGAAAGTTTCTGATAATCGCTACCAAATCATAGTAACATCAGAAGACTATGCCAAGCTTTCAGATGGCATCAATAAATTCTTTGTCATCTTAAATGATTACGATGAGCACATGATTGCTATCGGTGATTTGCAGCAGTATGTAACCAGAGAAAATGTTTTAGCTGACTTTGAAGGTGTTGCTGCTATTAATGCTATTAATGCTATTAGGGCTATTATCAAGCCATTTGCTGGATTACAGTCAGGTACTTTTGTTGCCTTCAATAGCCAATTTGATAAAAACGGCGGTATTACAGTCAACACATCTAAAAGTAAAGAAATACCAAAAAATGTCTTTTACCACTCTACAAGAGAAATTCCTAAGGGAGCAAAGAAACTATCAATCAGTGAACTTTCTGATACCTATCACTTTTCAACAGGTATTTATAGCGCAGCTCAAACTATCATAACTTTCCACGATGCACAGTTAAAATATAAGAGAGATGAAATCAAGAAAGGTGATAAATTCAAAATTTTCGCAGTTGAATTTAGAAAAGACGGCAGCATATCACTATTCACAGAGTTTGGGTTCATTGAAGCTAATCAAGATGTTTATACTAAGCTCAAACAAACGAAAGTGACAATTGCTAAAACGGTTTATTCATACGCAAAACCAGATTTTGATGTAAATGAACGTGGTAGAAAACTTTCTCCAGGATCAATCGTAGAAGCAGTAGACCTAGCTTTTTCTGAAGATGATAGACCACGCTATCTATTGCAAGATGGCAGTTATATTACCGAAAAACCAGAATTTGTTATTCTTGCAACTAAAAAAATTCGTAAACCGACAGCAAAATCGAAGTTAAAACGTAGAATAAAAAGAATCTTAGAAGACTGATAGGTAGGAAAAGGAAAAATGAAGAAAGCATTTATAGATACAAAAATTGATCGTCCGGTCTTTAGTGATGAAACAATTTCTTTTAATGTTGAAGAACTTGCAGATATTAATGAGATATTTTGGAGTTTGGACTCTGTGAATCCTGTTATCTTGTTTGATGAGGATGACATAACGATTGATGACAAACAAATCACACTGAATTTTAGTCAACATCGATTTAACCCTTATCAGACTTACTATTTGCTCGCAAATACGATAGACGGGGTACCTGTCAGATTTACTTTTGATGGCATTGAGATGTTATTGCCATACGAAGTGCATTTTGATGTTGAGACTGAAGAAGATGACGGATTAAAGACAGATTTGTTTATCAATCCATTTGGTAATATTGCAATTCAAAAAGTCACATCGCACATCTTAGATACAGATATCAAGCGTCTACCAATCTATGGTAAAATGACAGATTTTGTGGTGTCATCAGATGACATAACAGCTGATATTTTGATTCAATATGACCAAATAAGGTTTGACATTACACCAGATATGATCCGCCCTGTGTTCGTTGCAGTGAATGATGATGAGACAAAGATTTCACGTATTAATGATTTTAAAGTCGGTAAAGTAAATAATGATATCCACATTAGCTTGTCAGTGCTTAATGTTGTCAACTTGTTGGAATTTACTAATTATAGTTTTGCTTTTATTGTTAAAATGAATGATACAAAAAATACACTACTTGTTAACCGCGTATCTGAAAATGTTTTTGAAAAAGTTCATCCATTTACCCGTGAAGAATTTCTTCTTAAAAACAACATCGTTACTTTAAGTTGGTTTGATAAAGAAGGTATCATAATCGAACGTCATACGTCTAAAGACTTACTACAAAAAGAGAAACTTCGATTTGATGGGGAATTTAAGTTTGATCTAATCGAAAGCCAAAGTGGTAAGTTAGAAGTATCACAACAGTATAAAGATTTTGAACAAAAGTGGATTGGTGAATCCTCTTATCGGAAGTTTTAGAGAGGGAGGATAAAGTTGGAAAATGAAAAAAAATATGATGTTGCAATTTTAGGTTGGTGGTATGGCGTAAATTATGGCTCTATTTTGACCTACTATGGTTTGAATAAAGCGATTTCAAATCTTGGTTACGATGTTTTGATGGTACACGAAACGCTCGGCTACAACGCTTGGCGAGTAAGATGGCCTGAAACAATCATGCCTTTGCAATTTGCTAAGCGGGTGGGCTACAATTATACAAAACAGTATGATAAATCCGAATTAGCTGAGTTGAATGACTTAGCTGATGCGTTCGTTGTCGGTAGCGATCAACTTTGGAATCCTGGTATTCCTCGAGTGAATGAAGATTTGCTATTGAGTTTTGTTAACCCAAATAAGAAGCGTATTTCGTATGGCACGTCAATTTCGCGCGGCGAAGAATATTTTAACGATTTATTCATTAAAGATTTTCGGAATAATGTGCAAAAATTTGATGGCGTATCCGTTCGCGAAGTCGGCGCATTGGAGCAAATTAAAAAATACACTGGTGTAAGCGCAGAACAAGTGGTAGATCCGGTATTTTTGCTTGATAAGGCTGACTATGGAGTACTGGCTGACCAAGCGACGTTTGAACCTGAAGGCGACTATCTGGCGTTGTTCTTGTTGGATCCCAACGAGGATAAAAAGCGCGTAGCATTGGCTATTAGTGAAAAGCTTGGCTTTAACCACATCATTGTGATTCCAAATCCGGAAGCAAATATTAGTATTTATGAAAATATTTTTGCTGGAGACCAATTTGAGATTTTGCGTGAAGCTGCGCCAGAAAATTTCTTGAATATCTACCGCCATGCGGCTTATGTCGTGACGGATAGTTTCCACGGGAGCGTCTTTTCAGCCGTGTTCGAGAAGCCGTTTAATTCATTTTTTAATGTCACTCGTGGGGCGCAACGCTTCACCGAATTGATGGACTTGTTAGCATTAGGGGATTCACGTCAAGTTTTCGAAGATATGACCAGTGAAGCGGTTCAGAATTCTGATAATGTCACGCGTACGATTGCCTACGGTGATAAAATAACCTTCAATCAAAAACGGCAGCAGTCACTTGCTTGGTTGCAAAACGTGTTAACTGCTAACCATGCGGTCGATTTTGAAACATTTATGACGACCCATGAGTTCGTCTTTTACCGTACTGGCAGTCGTCAGAAACCATTGGCGCGCCACGTGGTGTTTGATAAATATGGTGTGATTTCCGGTATTAATAGTCCAAACGAGCGGTATTGGCGGTTTGAAGATAATCAGTTTATTATTCTAAACGCGAAAAATGAGCCAACATCAGTGTTTGATATTTTACCTGATGTCTTGTCAGAAGAGACGTTTAAAATTTCAGGTGATTTTGTTGTAAACCCTGAGGTTAAGCATATTTTTGAAACAGAAACGAGCTATAACGCTCAACATGCGGGCTAATGAAAAATTTAATCATGTAAATAGAATGACAATAAAGGATGTAGAAAAATGACAATAAATGGAAATTTTGAACCGAATACGAAATTTGATGTTGGTATTTTAGGTTGGTGGTACGGCCAAAACTTTGGTTCGATGTTGACTTATTTCGCAATTAATAAGGCAGTCTCGAATCTAGGTAAAAGTGTTGTGATGATTCATGAAGCGACCGGTTATAATGGTTGGCGGGTTAAGTGGAGTGATGAAATTGCACCAATGGACTTTGCACGACGTCAAGGATATAATTACACAGAACAGCAACACTATTCGAACAACAGTGAATTGAATGCGTTAACTGATACATTTATGGTTGGATCCGATCAACTTTGGAATCCTCATGTTGGCCGTGTGAATGATGATCTGTTCTTGGACTTTTCAAGTGATGATAAGAAGCGCATCGCTTATTCAACGTCATTTGGTGACGCAGATAATGATAAGTATAAGCCAGCGTTTGTTGAGAAAAATTCGCAGAATTTAAAGCGTTTTGATGCCTTGTCAGTGCGTGAAAATTATGCGGTTAAAACGGCTAAAGATATTTTCGGTGTTGATGCAGAACAAGTGCTTGATCCAGTGTTCTTGATTGATAAAGCAGAGTATGAAAAGTTGGCTTCTGAAGCGACGACTCGCATTGATGGGGAATATCTATTGGCTTTCATCTTAGATCCTTCTGAAAAGAAAAAAGATGTCGTCAAAGCAACGGCTGCTAAGCTAGGCTTTGAAAAAGTCGCTGTCATTACTGATGCCAATGTGAAGCAAATTGCTAAGGCGAAGGAAATTTTCAAAGAGGATATCTTTGAAGTCATTGAAGAAATTAAGCCGGAAAACTTCTTGTATGCGTATCAAAATGCGCAATATGTTGTCACAGATAGTTTCCACGGTTCAGTATTCTCATACATTTTCCGTCGCCCATTTTCTGTTTTCTACAATACAACGCGTGGTGCTGACCGCTTCATTAACTTGATGAGTTTACTCGGATTAGAAGATAGCCGTCGCGTGTATGAAACAAATACAGCCGATGATATCAATCAAAATGAAAATGTCACACTAACCATTGATTACTCAAAGGGTGAGAAGCAGGTGGCGGTTGAAACTGCCAAGTCACAAGCGTGGCTCGAAGCGGCCATTGACGCGCCTAAAAAGACGGATAAAATCTTGCCTGCTGGTGAAACTATGATACCATCAAACAGTGTTTCAACTGAACAAATTCTGAAGAATGGTATATTTGTTTTTTATCGCGAAGGGCAACATGGTGAGGTACTAAGACAGGAGGTAACCTTTAATCAAGATGGTACACTGTCGGGAACAAATCAGACTAACGAAAAATATTGGACATTAGAGGATAGTAAATTGATTTTCTTAAACGGTTCAAAGGCAGCAACTACAGTTTTTGAAAATATAAAATCAAATTACATTGAAGATGAATTTCGTCTTGTGGGAACCTTTGTACCAAATCCACGTATTCACCATGTTTTAGAAACCCAGAAGTCATTTATTCGCCGTACAAATCAAAACCCTGATTTCATAAAGACTAAAATATTAGTTGCTAAGATGAGAGATTACGGTATTAAAGACGTTGTTCTTGCACCAGGCGGACGAGATTTGACACTGATACGAGTGATTGAAAATAACCAAGATGCTTTTAACATTCACTACGTGACAGACGAGCGTAGTGCGGGATATTTTGCATTAGGTATTGCCAATAAAACCCAACGACCAACGGCAGTTGTTGTGACAAGTGGTACAGCAGCAAGTAACCTTGCTCCGGCAATTACAGAAGCATTTTATATGAACCTACCAGTAGTAGCAATTACAGCTGATCGATATCCAGAGTTTCATGGTCAAGGAGAAGATCAAACGATTGAGCAAGCAGGTATGTTTGAGCCAATGATAAAAAAATCAGTCAATATTCCAACAGCCGCTGGCAAAAAAAATGAAGTGTTTACTCGTCGTTTAGTTTCTGAGGCTATTCTGGAGGCAACCCATAATGGTGGCGGACCTGTTCACATTAATATCTCTTTTGATGCTGTTCCAAATATAGCACCTATAAAAAAAGCATACGAATTACCAACTCTAAAACATATCAAGCGTGTAACGCGTCAAGATGATCTCACATTGTGGGATGAATATGTGAAGATTTTGAAAAAGTCGAATAAAATTCTGCTGATTTATGGACAAAATTTCAAACCAACAGCTGAACAACAAAAAAATATAGATGCTTTTGCAGCACGATATAATGTTGTGATTTTGGCTGATTGGCTCTCAAATCTATATGGGGATAAAGTCGTGCATTCATTCAATATGCTTAGACTAGTTTCACAACGGACGTTTAATAAGGAAATTGCGCCAGATATCGTGATCTCACTTGGCGGGAAAAACGTTATGAATCACCCGATTAATTTTAAGCTTCGCGCTGCACCTGATTCTGTCCGTAACTGGCGAGTTGCTCCTGATGGTGAAATTAAAGATTTGTATTATCATCTGAGTTCTGTTTTAGAAACGAATCAAGATTGGTTCTTTAAATATTTTTCAGAAAAAGCTGATAATAATCAAAATAATAACGATTATTTGAACAAATGGAATGCGTTAGATGCGGCGTACCCTACACCTGTCCATGATGTTTATAATCAAAAATATGTCACTCAACAAGTGATGAAACAAATGCCAGAAGAGTCATTATTCCATATTGGTGTCGGAAATACCTTTATGATGACTCATACTGAAAACTTGGATCCAAACAAAAAACTTGAGATTTTCTTAAATATGGGGACAAATGGTATCGATGGTTCGGCGTCTGCTTTCATGGGACAAGTTGCAACAGACGATATTGATAGATTGAAATTCCTCATGCTAGGAGATATGAGTTTCTTTTACGACATGAATTCTCTTTGGAATAAAAATTTAGATGGTAATGTTCGTATTATTATGGTAAATAATAGTGGTTCCGGTCTATTGAAACACTATGGCAGTCCTGGAGTAACTCAGGCTCATTCAACAGTTGCGGAAGGGTGGGTTAAATCACTTGGATTTGACTATTTATCATCTAAAAATAAAGAAGACTTTGATACCTCAATCAAGGAATTTACGGGTAAAGATACTGGCAGACCTATTTTCTTTGAAGTGTTTATTTAAGCGCACAAATGAATATTATAAAAAAAGTTATAGTAAAAAACTATAGTAAGGTGAATGCTATGAAAAATGTTCTATTAGTAGGAGGAACAGGGGCGATTGGGCAGTATTTATCGCCATTCCTCGTAAAAGAAGGATTTACGGTTTATATCACATCACGTTCAGAAAGAAAAAGTAATGATAAAAACGTTATCTATCTCCAAGGTAATGGTAAGGATTTAGCTTGGCTTGAGAAACTTTCGGCTGACTATAAGTTCATATCTATCGTAGATTTTATGATGTACTCGTCTGACGAATTTAAGGAACGGTATGAAAAACTCTTGACTCTGAGTAAACAATATTTTTTCCTGAGTAGTTACCGTGCGTTGGCTGATGAGACAGCATATATAACTGAGGAATCACCGAGGAAATTAGATGTTCTAGATAAATATCCAGAATTTTCTGCTGATACCTATGGGATTCGAAAAGCTGAAGAAGAAGAGTTATTGCATAATGCGTCAACTCAAAATTGGACGATTCTACGGCCCTCAATGACTTTTTCAAGAGGAAGATTTCAATTTGGTGCTAGTGATAATAACGATGTTCTACGAACAACTCGTGGTGGTGGTATCATCTTATCAGATCAGATGATCAATCAATCTACAACTTTGGTTTATGGAAAAGATGTCGCCTTGATGATTTCAAAATTAGTTGATAATCAGCGTGCTATTGGACAAGTATTTAATGTTGTCACTTCGGAAAGCCATACGTGGCAAGAGGTTTCTGATATTTATCATAAAGTCTTTGGGCTAAAACTAAAAACAGTCTTACCCAATCAAGACTATGTTGCTCTCACTAAGTTAGAAGGAGCAATGATAGATAGGGTCTTGTCCAGAAAGTTTGATAATTCTAAGTTATTAGATGTAACAGGACTTAAGGAATCTGATTTTCATTCATTGGCTGATGGGTTAACAGAAGCATGGCACGAGACTGATTTTGAGAGATTTTTCATGGCTAGAAGAAATTGGGAATATGAGGCGAAAGTCGATTTTCTAACGGATACTAGACAAAATTTAGACAGGGTATCACTGAGGAGTAAGATTATTTATTTCGATACGCTTGCTAAACTTGGCAAAGTTGATGATTTTTATGTACGTGAATCAAATGGCTACTGGCAAGCATCTCAGCTTGATAATCACCTTAAGTTACATCGAACAAAAAAAGATAGCAGTGGTCCAGACAATAGATGGATAAGTCTAAAAATTGGTGACAGCATCAGATTGAAAAAAGGATTTAATTATCTGCTAAGCTTATCAATTTCATCTACTATTGAGACTGAGTTTACACCATTTTTTCATGTCAGAACGGGAAGTATACAGTCCTTAGATAGACAAAAGATAAATAAGGATGATAAGAATCAGCTAAAAATAAACTTCAAAGCTAACTCGGATGATTTCACAGATTTAGCATTTACTGCGACTGATTTTATTGAGTCTGGTGATTTAATTATTGAATCAATTAGTATAGATCCAGAATAAGGTATTTGGCAAAAAAAGAGCGGTCAAGCAAAATCTAATAGTGTAAGGATAAAACAACAAAATGAAAAAAGTAATCGGAACGATTGTCACCGCAATTATTGCTCTAATAATAGGGCTGGTTGTTGGAAGCAAGTTTTTGAGTAATAGAGAGTCTGATGCTGTTCAGGCTGTTGCAAGTGGACATTATACTGTAAAAGCAAGGTGGTCTTGGACTAGTTTGGATGTATCTGGCGATACATGGACACTAGATGGCAAGCGGAAATATAATGTTGTTGCAACGGGCAGGAATATGGTCGTACTTCAAGAAGAAAAGAAAGACACTGTGACGACTTATAAAGTACTTAAAGCGAATAAGAAAATTGACCTATATACTATTACAGATAAAGGGATAACAAAAAAAGTTCAAGCAACATTAAATGTTAAATAGGGAGAATAAAATGAAACACAACACAAAAAATTATGATTACCTGATCGTTGGTGCTGGGCCGTTTGGTGCGATTTTTGCGCATGAGGCGGCTAGCCGTGGCAAACGTAGCTTAATTATAGAGCGTCGCAGTCATATTGCGGGTAACATGTATACGCACAAGGAAAATGGCATCAATGTGCATGATTACGGTGCACACATTTTCCATACGGATAACAAAGTTGTCTGGGATTATATCAACCAATTTACCGAGTTTAACGGCTATATCAACCAGGTTGTCGCAAACTACAAAGGCGATTTGTATAATCTACCATTTAACATGAATACCTTTTATCAAATGTGGGGTGTGAAGACGCCGGCTGAAGCGCAGGCAAAAATAGCAGAACAGCGTGAAGCTGCGGGCATTTCAGGCACACCAAAAAACCTTGAAGAACAGGCGATTTCGCTGATTGGTACAGACATTTACGAAAAACTGATCAAAGGCTACACTGAGAAACAATGGGGTCGCAAGGCGACTGAGTTACCTAGTTTTATCATTCGCCGCTTGCCAACGCGTTTTATCTATGATAATAACTATTTCAACCACCGCTATCAAGGCGTGCCGGTCGATGGTTACACAGCGATTTTTGATAAAATGCTTGACAGTGATTTGATTGACGTGCAGCTTGACACAGACTTCTTTGCGGATAAAGAAGCGTATCTATCAGAGTTTCCACGGATTGTCTACACGGGCATGATTGACCAATTTTTTGATTATAAATTTGGTGAGTTAGAATATCGTAGCGTACGTTTTGAGTCAGAAACATTGCCGACAGATAATGCGCAAGGCAACTCAGTAATCAACTACACCGATGCTGAAACGCCGTTCACACGTGTCATGGAATGGCGCCATTTTGACCAAAAAGGTGATGATGATGTGACGATTTTGACGCGTGAATACCCGCAGGACTGGGATCGCACGAAAGAAGCGTATTATCCAGTGAATGACCATAAAAACTCTGAACTTTTCCGTCAGTACAAGCATGAGGCAGATCAGGTTGACAATGTCATCATGGGTGGTCGTTTGGGAAATTATCAGTACTACGACATGGATATGGTCTTTCATGCCGCGTTAGTTGCAGTGGAGAAGGAATTTGGCGAGTAATAGAGAGCCAACTCTGCTAGGTTAGTTAGTAGAAGATTGTATGAGGAAACTCATACAATTTTTTGCATCAAAAAAACAAGTGAGCAGGGTCACTTGTTTTTTGGGGGAAAGAAATTTTTATTTCAGAGTCATGGCAAAGCAATGGTGTCAGAACTGTGTGTTGCTGTTGTTAGTGCTTTTAAGCTATCGTAAGGGCTTGCGTTGTTATCATATTGCGGTCTACCAAAATATAGGTAACCATCTACATAGGTCTGTGCAGCAGCTCTATAAGCATTAGCAGTTGCTGTTGTCCCTTTGATTGCATTTCCTACTTGGTAAGTTGGTGGGACACCAAGTGCTGAAAGGTAATTACCATTTTTAAGTTTTTGATCATCATAGCTAGCGCCACCTGTGCCGTTACCTATAGCAGGAATAGCACCTAATTGTAAGTTTGTCCACTCATAATTAGTATAGCCACGACCTGAAGCATATCCATTGTCAGCGGTGTCTATGACAGCTTTTTTATTTTTAATACCTGCAGAACTTAGGAGGTTAGAAATATCTTTGGCATAGCTGATATTGTCAGCAGTACCATCAAAGTGAGTCGCACCAAGGGCGAAACCACGTGCATTTTGGATGCCAACAGATTTCAAAAACGCAACGGCATTATTGGCCCCTTTTCGAGTACCGGTCCAATCATCTAACCAATCGGCTGAACCCGCATCAATATAGATTGCATTTTTGAGACCTGCATTTTTGATGCCTGTAGAGAGTGTTGCAACTGCATTTTTGACTAAAGTTTTACGTGTCGCAGCGTCTTTGTAGGTCGTACCAGCAAGCATAGCAGCGTCTGGTTCCATGATGATCGCAACGTTTTTGGCACCTGATCTTGCAATCACTTTTGTAACGCCTGAGATCCAATCAACATATTTTGTTTTTTCAGCAGCTGTTAGGGCGCGTGTTGTGTTTTCACCTCCAGCAACTGAATAGATACCAAAGAGTGAGATTTGAACAAGCGCATTTTTATCACTAGCTGTCAACTGTGCGATATAACGTTCTAGATTATCGGTATATTGGGTTGCTGAAGCGAGTGTACCATTTTTGTCTACACCTGAGTTTTGAGGTGTGAAGAAGATAGATCGTGGTTGACTAACAAATTTATTGAGCTGTACTTTTTGAGCAGCAGTCAAGGCAGTATTGTTTTCGTATTCATCGATAACACCCCCCGCTTGTGTGGTATTACTGAGTGAATTTCCAGGGCGTTGATAAGGGTTATCCCAGAAGCCATTATTGACTGCCCAGACAGGAACAGCAAGTGGATTGTCACTGTTTGTTGAGTAAGCATTACCAGAAATTGTCTTGTTTTTTATATCGCTATAGATATAAGTTCCGCCAGGTTTATTACCATTTGCAGGATTATTACTTTTTAATTTTATTGCTTGTTTTTTAGGATTGGTAACAGTTGGGAAGGTAAAGGTTTTAATACCATACCAGCCGATACCTTCATTTCTCCAGCCTGCTTTTACAAGCATGTTTTGTTCTGCAAGATTTGCCGTGTAGTTATGGCTACCAGCCTTTGCATTTGGATTATAGGCCCGATAAAGTGGGACAGCTTTGGTATCAGATGAATACCAACCAATCCCTTCGTAACGCCAGCCTGCTTTTACAAGCATGTTTTTTTCAGCAGAACTGACAGTATAATGGTGGTCTCCTGCATTTTTGTTGTAAAGACGATAAACTGGTGCGCTGGATTTTTGTGGTGCTGTCCAGCCAATTCCTTCATATCTCCAGCCAACTTTGGCGAGTGAATTTTTTTCATTTATGTTCGCTGTATAAAAATGTTCGCCACTATTTGGGTTATACAGACGATACATGCCCTGACTACCAGAGTCTGCTGCATGAGCAGATATTGCACCACCGAACAGTGTAGTCGCAACAACAACACCTAAAATTGCTTTTTTCATATTAAACCTCATCTTTCTATAGATATAGTATATCATGTATCTTTAGAAAGATTACATTAAATAGGAGATTTTGTCACATTTTTGACTAAAATGACACTTCATTGCGCTTCACTCTTTATTGTGAAAATGACAAAAATTTGATAAAATAAGGCTATGAAAAAAAGAATGGTAGTGATAGGGTCACAAGTATCCACAGGCCTTATCGAGAATGAAAAGGCAAGTTTTCTATTTGACTTAGTTGATGTACAATCTGATGTCTCAATCATATCATTGATGTCAGAGGTTATAGACTATGATCACAAAAAAATAAATAGTAATCAGTCGCTTCTAGACAGATCTCAGCTGTTAAGTGAATTAAACAAAGATGGTTTGAATAATTTAATAGCTGTTCAACCAGATATTATCATGTTAGATTTTGCTGCTGATATATACTGGGGAGTTATCCAAACTGAGTCGGGTAGTTATCTAACAAACATAGAGAAGCGCTACTCAGAAGATACTGTATTTGAGTCTATAAAGATTGCGGATGAATTGCATGTCACGAGTGATTATGACAATTATAGTGCACTGTGGATAGCGTCGTTTGATCGTTTTATGGGATTTGTTCAGACATATCTGCCAGGAACTCAAGTAATCATCAATAAATCTAAATTTTCTTTGCAACTTAAATCTGAATTGACAGGGAATATTTACGAAGCTGCTAATAAAAAAACATTAGATATTTATAATAAAATTTGGAATCTGTTTGATGACTATGCGATAAGTGAATTCAATGTGATTGGTATTGAAGAAATACCGCGTTTTACTAATTATGAGGAATCTAGTGAAGCAGTTGATTATTTCGCTTTCGACAAAGATTATTATAGCTCATTACTTGATAAGCTTGTCAATATTGCATACCCTAATTTAAATTTGGCTATTTCTTCAGATCTTTCGGAAGAAAGTTTATCCGATGTCGAAACGAGTCATATTAAAGTAAATAAGGCATCACAAAATTGGAATCTAGTTCGTAATTCTGATTTTTTGGACGGACTTGATTTTTGGGAGGATGTTACTGGAGAATATTTAGTAAAAGATGGTTTACTAGAAATTAATAGGAAGTCAAAGTCTTCAACAAAGCTAGAAAGTGCCCCAATTGCCATCGCTAATACGATGTATCGACTAGCTTTTGATGTTTGGGTTGAGGATGTTTTTGACCTACCAGGGAACGATCTTATCTTCTTTGCAAGGACATTTCCTGATAAAGTGTCTAATGATCCAAAATTTATTATTGATAGTCTGGGATTTCATGCTAAAAAAGAAAATTTGACTTCTGGCAAGTGGCGGCATCTTGAAATTGATCTGAAAGCCGAAGGAAATTATATACGCATTGGATCATTACTACGTGGTAATGCACACATTAAATATAAAAATATCGGCCTATATGTTGTTCCTGAGGAAATTGAGACAGATGATAATGAAGTAGTTGAGAAAGAAAATTTGTTTGAGAAGCTATTACGTCCTTTGAAAAAAAATAACTAAAATCACCAAAAAATCCGAACATTGAGGCAGTCATCGTTAGAAACTGTCCGAAAATGTGCGGATTTTTTGTATTTTTTTGCTATAATTTGGTTAAAGACTAGAAAATAGAAATCGGAGACACATCTTGGTAAAATCTGACATCGAAATCGCACAGGCATCTACTATGAAAGTCATCACTGAAATCGCAGCAAAAGCTGGCATTTCAGCTGATGATATTGAACAATACGGCAAATACAAGGCAAAAATCACATTTGACGCCATTGATAAATTGCAAAAAAATGAAACGGGTAAATTGATCTTGGTGACAGCAATCAATCCAACGCCAGCTGGTGAAGGCAAGTCTACAGTTACTATTGGCTTAGGTGATGCGCTCAATCAGCTGGGTCATAAGACTATGATTGCTTTGCGTGAACCGTCGCTTGGTCCTGTCATGGGTATCAAAGGTGGCGCAGCGGGTGGTGGCTATGCACAAGTGCTGCCGATGGAAGATATCAACCTGCACTTTACTGGGGATCTGCACGCCATTACAACGGCAAATAATGCTATCTCAGCGCTTTTGGACAACCACATCCACCAGGGCAATGCGCTCAATATCGACGCGCGCCGTGTGATTTGGAAGCGTGTGGTTGACTTGAATGACCGTGAGCTGCGCCATATCATCGCAGGTCTTGGCTCGCCAATCAATGGTGTGCCGCGTGAAGATGGGTTTGATATCACGGTTGCAAGCGAGATTATGGCGGTGTTCTGTCTTGCAACGTCAATCGAAAATCTTAAGGAACGTCTGGCAAAGATCGTGGTTGCCTATACCTATGACAGAACCCCTGTGACTGTAGGCGACCTTGAGATTCAAGGGGCGATTACCGTTTTGCTTAAGGATGCGCTCAAGCCAAATCTGGTGCAAACGATTGAAGGGACGCCTGCGTTTGTGCATGGTGGACCATTTGCCAATATCGCACACGGCTGTAACAGCGTGCTTGCAACGACAACGGCGCTCAAAGCTGCGGATTTTACAGTGACTGAGGCTGGTTTTGGTGCCGACCTTGGTGGTGAAAAATTCCTTGACATCAAAACGCGTGAACTCGGAAAAACGCCTGATGCTGTTGTGATCGTGGCGACTGTACGTGCGCTAAAAATGCACGGTGGTGTCGAAAAAAATGGGCTTGACCTTGAAAATATCGCGGCCTTGCAAGCTGGATTTGCCAATCTCAATCGCCATATTGATAACATCCAGAGCTATGGTTTACCAGTCGTTGTTGCTATCAATGAGTTTGTGACAGATACTGCAGCTGAAATAACTGCCTTGTCAGAGCTTCTGACGGCTAAAAACGTTGCCTTTTCACTCACACAAGTCTGGGAAAAAGGTGGTGCTGGTGGGCTTGATTTGGCTGAAAAAATCGTCACAGCCACTGAGAAAAAGCAAGATTTCCACTATCTTTATGACTTAGAGTCTGCCATTCCTGAAAAGATTGAAGCGATTGTGACGAAAATCTACGGTGGTAGCTCGGTGTCATTTTCTAACAAAGCAAAGAATCAAATCGCTGAGTTTGAGCGTAATGGTTGGTCAAATCTGCCGATTTGTATGGCGAAAACGCAATATAGTTTTTCTGACAATCAAAAATTGCTCGGTGCGCCTGAAGGCTTTGAGATTGCCATTCGCGAGTTGGTGCCAAAACTTGGTGCAGGATTTATCGTTGCACTAACTGGGGACATCATGACCATGCCAGGGCTTCCAAAAAAACCAGCTGCACTCAATATGGATGTTGATAATGCGGGTAATATCTCAGGTCTGTTCTGACGAGTTTGTCTTAAGCTATATGACAATTAAATAACAGTCTTGTCAGAGATGTAACAGTTTGACAAGTTAGTTAAGTTCTGATGAAAACGCCTTTTGGGGCGTTTTTTTATGTTAAACTGTAGTTATGACAAAACATAAAAATAACACAATTAAATCATTAGTAACAGTTGCGATTCTCTTTGCGGGAGGTCTGACATCTGCTGCGAGTGCCGAGTCAATCAACGTGTCAGACGTCTCAGCAACATTGACCCAACTCACTAAAACCATGGATGATACAGTAAAAATAACAGCAAAAGCGCATGAAACAGCGCAAAAACATGTTGCTCAGAAAGCAAAAACAGTACCACAAACAGCCAAAGTCGCTGAAAAATCAGCAGCAGAAAAAATCACGGAAACTGCCATGCGCTACCAAGGTGTGCCTTATGTCTACGGCGGGACAACGCCTACTGGCTTTGACTGCTCAGGATTTACGTCCTATGTGTATCGTGAGGCGCTAGGCAAAGAAATCGGGCGCACGACATGGGCACAGATGGGAATGGGGCAGGCGCATAGTACAGCGACAGCTCAGGTCGGCGATGTGCTCGTCTTTTTCGGTGGTAATCATGTGGGTATCTATCTGGGCAATGGGCAGTTTATCCATGCACCACAACCTGGTATGGCAGTGAGTGTGGCGTCTCTTTCAAGTATGCCTGCAGACTATGCTCTGAGTTTTTAAGTAAGACTGAAATAGGAGACCTCGTGGTCTTTTTTTGGTATAATTGAGAAAATGCAGTAAGTAATAGAAGTAGTATAAAAGGAGTTTATCATGACGAAACAAATAAAATACGGTGTTGTCTCAACAGCGCAGGTTGTCCCACGTTTTATAGAAGCGGTTCGCATGCTTGGCGAGGAAAATGCACAGGTGCTTGCAGTGTCGAGCCGAACTTTTGAGACGGCAAACGACTTTGCAAAAGAACACCAGATTCCCAAAGCTTATGGCAGTCATGAGGCGATGTATGCAGATCCTGAGCTTGATGTGATCTATATTGCAACCTATAACAAAGGCCATTTTCCTGAGGCGAAAAAGGCTTTACTTGCTGGCAAAAATGTCTTGCTTGAAAAGCCGTTTACATTGACAGCTAGCGAGTCTGCAGAGTTGTTTGAGATTGCGCGTGAGAAACATCTTTTTCTCATGGAGGCGCAAAAGTCTGTTTTTCTGCCGTTAACGAATTTGGTCAAGCAGGTGGTTGCTTCTGACGAGATTGGCAAGATTCTTGCGGTTGAGAGCGTGACGGCTTATGACAATATTGATCATATCAGCTGGTTTCGGGACTTGGACGCAGGTGGCGGCACGGTACATTTTATGTTGCCATATGCACTGAGCTATCTGCAGTATATTTTTGATGCGGCAATTAGCGACTTTTCGGGTATTTCTGATATGGCTGATGGCGAGTCTGACAGTCAGGCAAAAGTCTTGTTAAAACTCGATAATGGTGTGTTGGCTAACATTTTCCTAACGACAAAGGTCGGTCTTGACAAGGTCATGACGATCCAGGGAACGAAAGGACGGCTTGTTATACCTGAGTTTTGGAAGGCGAAAACGGCGATGGTTGAGCTGTTTGACGGGACAAAACGCACGATTGAGGCGGATTTTGAAAGCGACTTTGTCTACGAGGTTGCACATGTTAATGCGCTCATTTTAGCTGGTGCGACCGAAAGTCCGATCATGACGGCGGAGATGACACAGACGGGTATTGCTGTCATTGATCAACTTTATAAAAGCTGGACATAAACTGCGAGCAAATTGCAGTTTTTTTCGTATGTAGTATTAGGGAGGTTTTGCCAATGTTAGTAGCACTAGATGAAAAAGACAGGATTGTCAATACCTTAGAACTTGCATCCTCTGACTTTACAGATTTGTCAGACGTTTTTTTACGCTGTCCTGCCTGTAAAAGTCAGGTGAGGCTTAAGCATGGACAGATCAAACTGCCGCATTTTGCCCACGTCTCGCTTGATGCCTGTCAGTCGTTTTCTGAAAATGAAAGTGTCCAACATCTGACCTTGAAAAAGCGACTTTATCACTGGTTCAAGGCTGATCATCAGAAGGTCGAGGTAGAATATTTTTTATCAGAACTCAATCAGACGCCAGATTTATTAGTGAATGATAGGATTGCCATTGAGATTCAGTGTAGTCCTTTATCTGTAAAAAGGTTAGGAGAGCGGACGGAAACTTATCGGGCACATGGCTATCAAGTTATCTGGCTTATGGGGCGGGACTTGTGGCTTTCTGATAAGATGACAGTGCTCAAAGAAAATCTGACTTATTTTAGTGAAAATGCTGGTTTTTATTACTGGGAACTTGATCTGACGCAGGCTTGCTTGCGTTTGAAAAGTATGATTCATCAGGATCTGACGGGGAAAATTTACTATCACACACAAACCTTTGATTTTGGGACGTCAGACTTACTTGAGATTTTGCGGTCGCCGTTCCAAGCGCAGCGTATGAAAAAATTAGCTGTGCCTGAGCTTAAAAATCTGCCTGAGTTTATCGCACGTCAGCTCTATTTTCAAAATCCAAAGTGGCTGAAAATTCAGGAAAAATATTATGTCAATGGTGAAAATCTACTTCTGACGGGGGAATTTCCAGTCAAGCTTGCGCCTTTAGGGCTGAATCCACTAACTGTTAAGTTTGATGGTGTTTTAGTGCCTGATTTTTGTCAAATTCCATCAGAAGCCAGTTTGATCGTAAACAGTTATTATCAGCTGTTTTTAGCAAAATTTGATGGTAAAACTGTTTATCCACCCGCATTTTATAAAAAAATCTAGCCAAAGAAAAACGCTGCTATTTATGATAAAATAAAGCTATATCAAACTTGGAGGCAATGCAGATGGTGAAACAACGAAATGAGATAAAAGTTGAAAAGACTTGGGATTTGACGAGTATTTTTGAGACGGATGCGGATTTTGAGGCGGAACTTGCGCGTGTTGATGCAAAAATAGACGCGGCGCGTGATCTGACAGGACGCCTTGCAGCGTCTTCGGCAGACTTGCTTTTTGTGACAGAAGCCTTGCTCGAGCTGAGCCGTTTGGTCGAAAAGCTGTTTGTTTATGCGTCGATGAAAAATGACCAGGACACGACCGTCAGCCTTTATCAGGAATATCAGGCTAAAGTGACCAGTCTTGAGGCGAAATACAGCGAAGTATTTGCTTTTTACGAGCCAGAATTTATGGCTTTGTCATCTGAAACCTTATCAAGCTATGTCGCGGAAAATAAAGACTTAGTAATCTACCAACACTTTTTTGACAAACTTCTAGCTAACAAGGCACACGTCTTGTCAAATGCCGAAGAAGCCTTGCTTGCAGGCGCAAGTGAGATTTTTGGCAGTGGTAGCGAAACTTTTGAAATCTTGGACAATGCAGATATTGTGTTTCCAACGGTCAAAAATGAAGCGGGTGAAGACGTGCAACTCACGCATGGAAACTTCGTCTCGCTCATGGAATCAAGCAATCGTGATGTTCGTGAAAAGGCCTATAAAGCGCTTTACAGCGTCTATGCGCAATATCAACATACCTATGCGAAAACGTTGCAAACCAATGTGAAAGCGCATAATTTTGTTGCCAAAACACGCAAATATAGTTCTGCCAGAGCAGCAGCACTCGCACATAATCACGTGCCTGAGGCGGTGTACGATACTTTGGTTGCGGCGGTCAATAAACACCTGCCTTTGCTGCATCGCTACATGGCCATACGTGCTGATATTTTAGGACTTTCAGAGCTGAAAATGTCGGATGTCTATGCGCCGTTATCAGTGCTTGATTACAAGTTCACCTATCCTGAAGCAGTTGAAAAAGCAAAAGAAACGCTTGCAATTTTCGGCGATGACTATCTTAAACAAGTCAGACGAGCCTTTGACGAACGCTGGATTGATGTTGAAGAAAATAAAGGGAAACGCAGTGGTGCCTACTCTGGCGGGAGCTATGATACCAATGCCTTCATGCTGTTGAATTGGCATGACACGCTTGATAATCTGTTTACGCTCGTGCACGAGATGGGCCACAGCATGCATTCAACTTTCACACGGACGACGCAGCCTTATGTTTACGGTGATTATAGCATTTTCCTTGCTGAAATTGCGTCGACCACCAATGAAAATATTCTGACGGAGACTTTGCTTTCTGAAGTGACAGATGATAAAACGCGTTTTGCTGTGCTCAATCATTATTTGGACGGGTTCAAAGGAACTGTTTTTCGTCAGACTCAGTTTGCTGAGTTT
Source organism: Pseudolactococcus insecticola (assembly GCF_011170065.1). Lineage (GTDB taxonomy): Bacteria > Bacillota > Bacilli > Lactobacillales > Streptococcaceae > Pseudolactococcus > Pseudolactococcus insecticola. The sequence continues at coordinate 225,928 of NZ_BLLH01000001.1, forward strand.
GAGCATGCCATTCATGAGGCTGATCAACATGGGACCGTTCTGACGAGTGATTATCTGAATACGCTTTACGCAGAGCTAAATGAAAAATATTATGACTTAAAAGCCACAGATAATCCTGAAATTCAGTATGAATGGGCTCGAATCCCGCATTTTTACTATGATTACTATGTTTTCCAATATGCGACAGGCTTTGCTGCAGCAAGTGCCCTAGCGAAGAAAATCGTCCATGGTACAGCAACTGACAAAGCGAACTATCTTGATTATTTGCGTGCTGGAAACTCAGACTACCCGCTTGACGTCATCAAACGTGCCGGTGTTGACATGATCAGTGAGGAATATCTCAATGACGCTTTTGCAGTCTTTGAAGCACGTTTAGATGAGCTTGAAAGTCTTGTTAAAAAAGGTGCGCACAAGTAACATGAAAATGGCAGAAATTAGAACGATTCAGGAAACAGATGAAGCAGCATTCATGCGATTTCAGGCAGCTTTGTTACGTGAAAAAAGTCCTGACGTAAAGGTGCAAGAAGTGACAGATTTTGCAGCATTTGTCGCAGAAAGTAAGACTCAGGAAACTGTCGCAACTCATCTCGATTATTCGACGGCAACGACCTATTATTATTTTCTGGCTAATGGTGAGCTTGCAGCTAGCATCACCTGTCGCTGGGAGCTTGACAAGGGGACACTGCTTAAGCACGGTGGGCATATTGATTTTGAGATAGCTAAAAGCTATCAAAACAAAGGCATCATGACTGAACTTATCCAGTTTGCCTTTGCGCAATATCGCAAACGTGGTATTTTTGATATTATGATAACGACAAATGAGATAGATGCATTTAGTCGCAGAACGATTGAGAAAAATGGTGGGGAGCTTGATAAAATCACCGCCATCACTGAAGATGGTCAGAACTTACGACTTGCACACTATTGGGTACATCTGACACCAGACGCAGAGCTTGATGAAAAAGTCGTCAAATCTTATAACGCCCACTCAAATCACAATATGAGACGTCCTGTCGTCAAGCAAGAAATTGTTGCGTTTATGCGGAATAAACAGCATCAGCTGGACGGTTTTCTAGGTGAAGTTGAAGCGTTTGCGCATGTTGAGAATGTGCCAATTATTCCGCATGAAACAGTGGTTTATTTTCAATTTTTACTACAAAGTTTGCAGCCTAAACATATTCTTGAAGTTGGGACTGCTATTGGTTTTTCAGCACTTTTGATGGCAGATAGCGCACAAGACGCGAGCGTGACAACAATTGAGCGTAATCCTGAGATGGCTGAACTTGCGCGTGAAAATTTCACTAGATATGATAGTCGCAAGCAAATCACGCTAATAGAGGGAGATGCGATAGATGTCTTGTCAGAGTTGACTGAGACGTTTGACTTTGCTTTTATGGATTCGGCCAAGTCAAAATATATTGTTTTTCTACCAGAAATTTTGAAAAATCTTGCGGTTGGTGGCATCATTGTCATTGATGATGTCTTTCAAGGTGGCGATGTGACAAAAGATATCGCAGATATCAAGCGTAATCAACGTGGCATTTATCGTGGCTTGCACAAATTGTTTGATGCTACGCTTGATAATCCTGGACTGAACGCAACTTTAGTACCGCTTGGAGATGGGATTTTGATGATCCGAAAGCTGCAAGAAACGATTGATTTAGGTTGAGATAAGATTTTCAAACAAAAATATGATATAATAGTCACGAATGACAAGTCTATCTGATAAAGTTAGACGTTAAGAAAGGTATTAATATTTTGAATTTGAAAAAACTTGGCGCTATTGCTGTGACTGGTCTTGCTGCAGTCATGCTTGCTGCTTGTTCGAAAGATACATCGAACACTGACGTGATTACGATGAAAGGTGACACCATTCGTGTGTCCGATCTTTACAAAGAAGCACAAGAATACCCAACAACTGGGACAACAACATTGCTGCAAAACATGACATTTGACAAGATTTTTGAAAAAGAATTTGGCAAAAAAGTGACAACAAAAAAAGTTGAAGCTGAATTTCAATCTCAAAAAACGTCACTCGGTACGCAATTTGCATCAGCCTTGCAACAAGCAGGCTACACTGAAACGTCGTATAAAGACTCGATTCGCTCACAATTGCTTTTGAAAGCAGCCGTCAACAAGGAAATCAAGTACACAACAGCTGAGTATAAAACAGCTTTTGAGACATTCCACCCAACAGTTGACGCTTATATCTTGTCAGTTACGTCAGAATCTGATGCCAAGACAGCAATCTCAGAAGCAAACAAATCAGCTACTGACTTTGACAAAACAGCCAAAGAAAAGAAAGCAGAAATCAAGTTTGATTCAGCAAACACACAAGTCCCTGATGAAGTAAAAGCGGCTGCTTGGAAACTAAAAGACGGTGCTGTCTCAGCTGAACCAGTTGCTGTCACAGATAGCTCGACAGGTGAAAAGTCTTACTACATTATCAAGATGATCAAAAATTCAGACAAGGGTACTGACTGGAAAAAATACAAGTCAGAACTCAAATCCATCATCGAAACGACTAAGCAAAATGACACAACTTTTGTTAATGGCATCATTGCAACTTACTTAACAAAATATAATGTCACAGTGAAACCGACTGCTTTTGCAACAATCTTCTCTGCTTATGAAACAACAGCAACAAGCACATCATCAAGCAGCAAAGCCTCATCTTCAACAAAAGCAAGCTCAAGCGCATCATCAGAAAGCAGCTCAAGTACTGCATCATCAACATCAACATCAGAATCAAAATAAAAACATCAGACTAAAAACAGAGAGACAGCGGTGGTGAAAGCGGTCATGTTTGAATGAAAATAGTGCATAAAACGGCAGTGTTCTGCCTTATCAAACAAAAATGAAGACGATACTTTATCGTGAATGAGGGTGGTACCGCGGTTTTGCGCCCCTTGCTTGCGATAGGGTATTTGTTTTTATATAGTGAATTATTTCACAATAGTCGAACCCATATCAACACAATAAACAATAAACAAAAATCAAACAAAGGAAACTACTCATGAAAAAAATGACATCACAAGAAGTTCGTCAAATGTTCCTCGACTTCTTCCAATCAAAAGGTCACACAATCGAGCCGTCAGTGAGCTTGGTACCAGTCAACGACCCGACCTTGCTCTGGATTAACTCAGGCGTTGCGACGCTCAAAAAATACTTTGATGGCTCAGTCATTCCAGAAAATCCAAGGATTACAAACGCCCAAAAAGCTATCCGCACAAATGACATCGAAAATGTCGGTAAAACTGCGCGTCACCATACCATGTTTGAAATGCTGGGTAATTTTTCAATCGGGGATTATTTTAGAACAGAAGCGATTGCTTGGGGATTTGAGCTTTTGACAAGCCCTGAGTGGTTTGATTTCCCAGCTGAAAAGCTTTACATGACTTACTATCCTGACGATAAGGACTCTTATAATCGCTGGATTGAGGTTGGTGTTAAACCCGATCATTTGATTCCGATTGAGGATAATTTCTGGGAGATTGGTGCTGGTCCGAGCGGTCCAGATACTGAGATTTTCTTTGACCGTGGGGAAGCTTTTGACCCTGAAAATATCGGCATCAAACTTGTCGCCGAAGACATTGAAAATGACCGTTATATCGAAATATGGAACATTGTACTCAGCCAGTTCAATGCGGATCCGAGCGTGCCGCGCAGCGAGTACAAAGAATTACCACACAAAAATATTGATACGGGCATGGGCTTAGAGCGTATGGTTGCCGTTATTCAAGGAGCGCATACCAATTTTGAAACGGATTTATTTATGCCGATTATCCGCCAGATTGAGCAGTTGTCAGGCAAGACTTATGACCCTTACGGCGATAACATGAGTTTCAAAGTCATTGCTGACCACATCCGCTCGCTGTCATTTGCCATTGGCGATGGGGCACTTCCGGGAAATGAAGGTCGTGGTTACGTCTTGCGCCGCCTGTTACGTCGTGCTGTCATGCACGGTCGTAAACTCGGTATCAATGACACATTCCTTTACAAACTTGTCAAAATCGTCGGTGAGATCATGGCTTCTTACTATCCAGAAGTGCTTGAAAAACGTGATTTCATTGAGAAAATTGTCAAGCGTGAAGAAGAAACATTTGCTCGCACCATTGACGCAGGCAGCAAGATGTTTGATGAAGTTATCGCAAAACTCAAGGCTGATAACAAGACAACCCTTGCTGGCAGCGATATTTTCAAACTTTACGATACCTATGGCTTCCCAGTTGAGCTGACAGAAGAATTGGCAGAAGATGCGGGCTTCTCGATCGACCACGCTGGTTTTGAAGCGGCGATGACAGCGCAACAAGAGCGTGCCCGTGCAGCCGTCGTCAAAGGTGGCTCGATGAACAAGCAATCAGAGGTTCTGACGGCACTCCAAGATAGCTCAGCATTTTCTTACACGGAAAAACACCTGTCGTCAGAGCTCATCGCCATTGTCCAAGATGATAAACGGGTCAAAACGGCCAAAGGTCAAGCGCAAGTCATCTTTGCGCAAACGCCGTTTTATGCGGAAATGGGCGGTCAAGTCGCCGACCACGGTGTGATCAAAGACGCCGCAGGGGATGTTGTCGCAAACGTCACAGATGTGCAGAAAGCACCGAATGGTCAGCCTTTGCACGCTGTCGAAATCCTGACGGAGCTGTTTGAAGGCGAAACTTACACGCTTGCCATTGATGAAAAACGCCGAAACGGTATCATCAAAAATCATACAGCGACACACCTGCTCCATGCAGCTTTGCACAATGTCCTAGGCAACCACGCAACGCAAGCGGGCTCACTCAATGAAGTGGATTTCTTGCGCTTTGACTTCACGCACTTTGCAGCAGTTACAGCTGATGAGCTATCTGAAATCGAGCGCCAAGTTAATGAAGAAATCTGGCATGCGATTGACGTCCTGACTGTTGAGACAGACGTGGCAACGGCAAAAGAAATGGGCGCAATGGCACTCTTTGGCGAAAAATACGGCAAGGTTGTCCGTGTGGTTACGATTGGCGACTATTCTATTGAGCTTTGTGGCGGCACGCACGTGGCAAACACGAGTGAGATTGGCCTGTTTAAGATCGTCAAAGAAGAAGGTATCGGCTCAGGCACACGCCGCATCCTCGCATTGACAGGTCAAAAAGCCTTTGAAGCCTTTAAAGAACAAGAAGACATCCTGAAACACGTGCAAGCTTTGGTCAAATCACCACAAGCAGCGCAGACTGTTGCCAAGGTTGAAAATCTGCAGCTTGAGCTCAAAACTGCGCAAAAAGAAATCGAAAGTCTATCTGCAAAAATGGCATCGGCACAGTCTGACGAAATCTTCAAAAATGTTCAAACAGCAAATGGCACAAGCTTTATCGCAGCGAAAGTGACCGCAAACGACGCGGGTGCCCTTCGCAATCTGGCAGACATCTGGAAACAAAAAAATAGCTCAGATATTCTCGTACTTGCAGCGCAAATTGGCGAAAAAGCCAATCTTTTAGTCGCAAGCAACACGAAAACACGCAAGGCAGGCGATCTAGTCAAAGCCCTCGCACCATTTATCGACGGTCGCGGTGGCGGTAAGCCCGACCTAGCTATGGCAGGTGGCACAAAACCTGCTGGCATAGCAGAGTTGCTGGCACATGTTGGCGAAAATCTTTGAGTATCGCAACTTTTTAACTAAAAAATGCAAGTGACTTTAGTTGCTTGCTTTTTTGGTTTGGGAGAATCTTGTTTATCCGATGAGTTAAAACTAAAACTAACAGATAGTACGGCAAATATCAGTAAATCACGCATTTTAATGCTATAATATATGGTATATATCAGATAAAAGCGAAATAAAGAGGAATGGAAAATGGCTAAGAAAAATTATACAATCGGACTGGATATCGGGACTAACAGAGTCGCACAAACTAAATATTGTTAATTTCAAAAGTTCCAGAAAACGCTGAGTTCATCAGGGTTTACAACAATTTTGTTAATCAATTGTTTTACTAAATCAGCTTGTTTTTCATAGCTGATTTTTCTTATATCCGAAAGATCAGTGAGCATTTTTATCGCCTCATCTTTTTTCAAAGGCTTTTCGGTATGTTTCGTTTCTTTCAGTGTTGCTTGAAGATTAGCAAGTTTAAGATCATATTCGTTTTTCTTTTGACTGTAAATACTAATGTCGATGTTATCGTTTAGATATAGGTCAACTATCTTTTTTAACTTTTCCTCTGTATCTTTTATTTCAGTTTCTGCTCGTGAGACAATCAAGTCATTTTGCGATGGTTCTTCATTTATTTTGAGCTTGTCAAGTTTCAACTTTTCCAGCGTTGTCAGTATTTCGTCTTCAAGATCAAAGAGGTCATAATTCGGGCTCTCGCAGCGTTCTGGATTTAAGATTCTACCAGTTCTTTTTTTATAGGAGCCCTGTTTTCCGACACACTGATATTTCTTATTTTTGTAAGTTTTATCTTTTTTGTCCGTTTTCCCATATTGTATGATAGTCAGCCTTTGCCCGCATTTTCCGCATCTGAGTAAACCAGATAGCATGTATTTCGACTGAAATGGCCGTGTTGAGTTCGTTTTTTTATAGGCTTCATCCTGTCTGATTTTAATCTGTCTTTGAACTTCGTCAAAATCGTCGCTTGAAATAATAGGCTGATGAAGTCCTTTGAAATATTCATCATGATATTTGATGAATCCAGCGTATGTCTTTGTCCTGATTATTGTGTATATTGTTGATAATCTCCAAGGCCTGACTTTACCGACGAATCCGCCGTCATTCAGTCTAATCAGTATCTTTGCCAGTGATAACCCGTCCAGATACATATCAAATATTTCTTTGACAATCGGGCCTGTGACTGGATTTATCCGCAATATTCCATCGTCATAATCATAGCCAAACGGCGTGCGAGACGGGCCAGCACATTTGCCAGCTTTTGCTCGGGCATAAGCACCCATTGCCATACGATCACGAATATTTGCTCGCTCAAACTCAGCAAAACTTGCGAACATATTGAAGTTTAGTTCGCCAGATGCCGTCGATAAGTCAATGTTTTCGCTCATTGAAACGAATGAAATATCATTTGATTTAAAAACATCCTTGATGAGATACAGTGCATTTTGAAGATTTCGGGAAAGCCTGTCTAATTTATAGACAATCACAGCTTCAAATCTATGCTTTTTAGCGTCAGAAATGAGTTGCTGCATGTTTGGCCTGTCAAGTTTTGCGCCAGAAAAACCAGCGTCCACATATTCGTGATATATCGTGTAGTCGTGGATTTCGCAGTATTTTTTCAGCTTGTCAATCTGTTCGCCGATGGAGTAGCCGTGCTCAGCCTGCTCCATTGTCGAAACTCTGCAATAAATCGCTACTTTTTTCATGTTTTAGATCTCCTTTTGTGATAAAATAGTATAGTAAAAACACTAGCGATAGTGTATTACGTGGATAGCGTTGCTCAGACACTTTGGCGAGGGAATGAGTAACGCTTTTTTTGCATTCAAAGTTGTTAAATAAATGTTTTTTATGTCATAATTTTTTATCCTAAATACCTGAAAACCCGAAAACAATCGGTAATCGGGTTTTGCTGGTACTGTAACGCACCTTTTGAATAGATTACCCTAATTATATGTTTGGATTTTACTTTTGTCAATAAATATTTTATATTTTTATTTTGCATTTCTATTGATTTTTCACGTTGTTATGGTAAAATAAAGTCATAAAGATAACTTGTGAAGGATTATCGCTGGGTCCCATAATGGGGTAGGCACTTCGGTGCTGAGCATTCCTATGTGCCTGGGGTTATTTTTTTTATTTCGATTTTTTCAAGCTTTCAACAAAATTGTTGGGAGCTTTTTCTATTTCAGACACGATAAAATCAATAAATTGTTGAGAGTAAGTAAAATGATGTTGTTTTCCAATAACGTGCTCATAAGCATACTTTTCATTAAATTTAATATGATAGAAATCAATAACAAGACTCAAAACGTATGTATTGAACCCTTTTTCATAACCTAATTTAATTTGTCTTTTCTTCAATCGCTCTTGAACGGAAATAACTACACTTTCATAAGAATATTTATGCGTATCAACAAGCTTTTCGTTTAAATTTTCCATAGTTTTCCTTTCTATTTTTAACGGAATCCGCCATACCGCCCAACAACCTTACCAATAATCCTGAAATCACGATCTGGCGTGATGGCAATATCATCATACTTGGCGTTCAGACTGTGCAGGGAGCCGCTCATACCGTCTAGTCGCAGCTCTTTCACATAGGCGCCACCATCAAGCTCAAACACGCCTATATCGCCGTCAGAGAGCTCGTATGTCTGCTCTACAAAGATGTAGTCGCCGTCATGATAGTCAGGCTCCATTGAGTCGCCATAGACAGGCACGACAAAGTCGGCGTCATAGCTGACAGGCAAGCTGACAGTTTCCCTGTGCGTCTCGCCTAGATACTGGCCTGTGCCCGCAGACACCGCTTGGTCGTAGTAGGTGTAATCATAGCTGGGTGCGTCCTCGTGTATGCTGGTGTCTTGTTCTGACGATTGTTCGGATAGTTCTTTTTTGGCGAATGTCAGCACTTTTTCTTGGCGGGGTTCGTGAAGTTTTGATGAAGTTGCGGAAATTTGTGCAATGATAGAATCAGAAGTAGCAGTTACATCGTACATAATTTCTTCCGCAGGAATGCCGAAAATTTGTTCTAATTTTACCATTTCAAACATTTTTGGCGAACGTTCACCTTTTTCCCAACGAGAAATAGTTGATTTTGTTCGTCCAATTTTATTGGCTAATTCTTCCATTGTTAGCCCTTTTTCTTTACGCAGCTGTTTTAGTTTTGTCGCAAATATTATATTACTCATTTTGTCTCCTTAAAATCATTATAACGCTAAAGTTGCAAAAAGTAAATAAAAAAAGTTGTAAAAAGTAAACTTTTAGTGTTGACAAGTTACAACAAACATGATATAATAGATTTATCAAGTAAGGAAAGGAAGCTTGAAATGGACTTCATTCAAAAAGTCGCTGAGCTTATCATTCAAATACTTACAATCGCCACAATGATTAAAGTATTGAAAAAAGATGATAAGAACAACGACTAACAATTAGCCAAAGCAGGGCATAAGCCCTAGGCTTTGGTGTACGTCCATTTTAACATAGAGATGAAAAAAAACAAAATTCAATTGGCATTTTTAATTGCAGTGCTGGTAGCTCAGATTATTGCGCTTATTGCGGGATTTTTGATTGATTATCCGGAAATTATTGACTCAATCATTCAAATTCTCGTTCTGGTATCTGCGCTATGGGTAATCAGTAGTAAATAATTCAGTTCGCTGTTTTATTTACTTTAAAAGTTGACAAATTACAACTAACGTGCTGTAATTTAGAGAGGAGGAAATATGAAGACAAATAAAGAATTTGATGATTTACTAGAAACTTCTGGTATGAAACTATCTGTTATCGCTAAAAGAATTGGAGTGGAGCCAAATAGCTTATATCGCTGGCGACAACGTCCTGAGATTCTCAATAGCGAAACCATCATGAAAATCAGTGCAGCGACAGGTATTGACGAGAAAACAATCTCAAGCCTGTCGCTAAACATTGCGAGAAAAGTTTACAAGCTGCAACACGCAAGCTAGAAAGGTGTAGGCATGGATGAAGTTAATCTTAAAGTTAATATCAAAAATCTTGATGGATTAAAAAAACTGCTCACAAGAGTAGAAGAACTCAGTGAACAGCTTAAAAATGCAGTTGATGAATTGGAAAAAATTGAATTAGAAGTCGAAATCTAAAGTTAAATCAATTTCTTCCGAACAATTTGAACAATAGCTTTTGCCAGTTGGAACTTTGACTTTATGTTTGCAATGAGGACATTCAACATCGTATAGTCGTTCATTAAGCTCATTTTTGGCTTTATTAGTTACTTGTTTCATAATATCATCAGTAAATTTACTCAAAATGCTTGCCTCCTTTCGTTGTGATAGGACTATTATATCAAATGAACACACAAGCTAGAAAGGACACTAATTGGCATATAAAGTAACTCACATACTAGCTGACGGAACAGTCGTAGATGATATGACTAATCATGTCATACCACACACTGACGCTACTAGAGGATTCTACAAGCTAGTGAGCTCGATTAGAAATGAGCAACAGAAAAAGCAACAGACACATACTTTGGCGAGTTCGTCTGTTGCTTCAAAATTGGTATAGTCGTAAAAAAACTATACTCTATTATAACACAGAAGGAAAAATGATGAAAGAATACATTATCACAAAAACAGATTTAGAGTGGCAAAACTGGCAGCTAAAAACTGAAAACGAACGGCTCAAGGCTGAAAACAGCCGACTCAACTCAGAGAACGTCTGGGCACGCAAAAACGTCGATGTCGTGATTGACGTCAACAACAAGCTCAAGACCGAGATTGAATCGCTGAAAAAACAGCTAAACGGCGAGAATGTCCCGCTAGCGATCTATCCGAACGTCTTTACCAAGTCGAAAGCTTGGAAAGCAGATACTAGTCATGATGATGATCGCATGACGTATGATGAAGCAGCAGCTTACTTAGAAATGGAGCTAGACGCATGAATGAAGAAGCATATCAACGTGAGATGAGCGAGATTGAAGATTTCGAGAAAGAAGATGAAAAGAAACGTGACTATATTGATGAACATCACCGTGATACAGTGAACGCGATTAAAGAAGAAATAAAAAGCCTGATTTTCATTAACTATTTTGATGAAGCTCGTGAAAAGATTGACGATTTAGGAGCTTTCTTAAATTCTGCTAGCTACGACTACGACGAAGCAATAGAGATTATCAAAAAATATCAATGAGGTGGAAAAAATGACAAATCAAGTAGCAAACACAAACCAGACACAATCTGGCGCAGTATCTTTTGAAGTAAATGGCGAAACAATCAAATTAAGCCCACAAATTGTGCGCCAATATGTCGCCAAAAATCAGAACGTGACAGATGATGAAGTCATGTATTTCATGGCTTTGGCTAAAGCTCAAAAGTTAAACCCATTCACAAATGATGTGTACCTCGTCAAGTACAATAATGCGCCAGCGCAAACAATTGTGAGTAAAAAAGCTTTCATGGAAAAAGCTGAGGCTAACGAACATTACAAGGGCTTTGAGGCTGGTATCGTTGTCATGCGTGATGGTCAGTTAGTCGAGCAAAAAGGATCGCTCAGTTTGCCGACTGACGAGCTGATTGGTGGTTGGGCTAGGATTTACAGAGATGATCGAGATGTGCCAGTTGAGAGCGTGGTATCGCTCAAAGAGTACAGCAAGGGTCAAAGTACATGGAAAACAATGCCAGCGACTATGATTCGCAAGGTGGCACTTGTAAATGCCATTCGTGAGGCTTTTCCTAGTCTTGGAAATCTCTATGATAAAGATGAGCTGCCAGAACAAAGAAAAGAAGTAAATGGCGTATTTGAGCCAACTCCTGATGAAATCAATAACTTCGACAAGCAGGCTTATGTTGAGCAAAGAAAAGCTGATTTTGAAAAGAAAAGAGCTGAATTATCACAGCCCAAAGCTGACGCTGAAACAGGAGAAATCCTTGAACCAGTTGCAGAGATGACAGGAGGACTTGAATTTTGATTACAGATTTAAATGTCACATTAACGCCTGCGATCATCAGCATTGGCGATCGTGATAAGTTTGAAAAAACAATCAACGAAATCGTAAGCAACTATAAGGGATATACGCCTTCGATAGATAATCTAAAGGCAGACAAAGCGACACGAGCGACTATAAACAAACTGATCAAATCAATAGATGATCGCAGAAAAGATATAAAAAAAGACTACGAGCAGCCACTTGACGAGTTTCAGGACTGGCTAAAAAAAGCAGTAGAATCACTTGTCAATGTCAAGCTGACGATTGACGTTGGTATCAAAGAAATAGAGGCAAACGAACGTGCCCTGCGTGCAGATAGTGCACGAGTTGTTTTAGAAAATATGGCTATTGATGCGGGATTCCAAAAAGATAGCCTAGCCGTCAAAGATGAGATGCTTGTCAAAGCGAACTTCACAGACGACTACAAGCCGAAGAAGTCACTAATAGATGAGCTTGACTATATGGTTCAAAATGCTGTTGAGGCACGCAATGCGCGTGATAAAAATTTATCAAGTATCGCAACGATGGCGGAAATGAATGGTCTCTCAACAGAACCATACGTTAGAGCGCTAAATAGCGGATCTGATATCGCCGAAATCTTGCAAGCAATGAACGCAGACGCTCATGCGCAAAAAGAGCGAGAAGAACGATTAGCGCAGCAACAAAAAGAGTTTGAGACAAAGAAACTAGAAGAAAGTTTCAACCCTGCTGAGAAAGCCACAGAATCGCCTGTAAGGCCTGTTGCTGAAAAGGTGGTAAATAATCCATATCCTGCTATGCTGAGTATCACAGTAGATATTGAGAGCTTTGAGCGTAAAGAACAGTTTAAACAATGGATGACAGAAAATAACTACACTTGGCAAGTCAAAGATTTCAAGAGTAAGTAAATGAACGAGCTGGGCAATCTCGTTAAACTGCTATCGGAAACTAGGCGAATATGTCGAGTGTTTCTACTTAGTCTAATACGCAGTTCAACTCACAAATATGAACGCCGACGGGGGAAGTGCCCGATATAGGTATTTAAAAAGAAAAATAGAAAGGATAAATTAATTGGCACAATTTAGAATGATTGGCAAAACAGTGATTCAGACACAGAAATTTCTGAGACTGCCGCTTGAAACACAAGCAGTGTATTTTCACTTAATGCTTAATGCTGATGATGAAGGTGTAGTTGAAGCTTTCCCTGTAATCAGAATGATTGGCGCAAGAGAGGATAGTTTAGATGAATTAGCTGATAAAAAATTCATCAATCTTCTCAATGATGAATTAGTTTATTTCATCGTTGACTTTGGCGAACAAAATACAATCAGACGAGATCGTATAAAACCAAGTAGATATAGAGATTTAATCTCTATGCCGCAGGATTTAATCTCTATGCCGCAGGATTTAATCTCTATGCCAAATTTGTCCGCACAGAGTAGAGTAGATAAGAGTAGAGTAGATAAGAGTAGAGTAGATAAGAGTAGAGTAGAACATTCTAATCAAAAAATCGAGCGCCCGAGTTTAGACCAAATCGAATCTGTCTCAGAAACAGAAACCCTGCGAAAAGCAGAAATCAAGCAGAAATTCATAGCATATTCAGAGCTATACCCCAAGAAAACAAAGAAACGTGAAGCTTACGAAGCGTTTAAGCAACTGACAGACGATGAGATCAAACGGCTAATGACAGGCACTCAGAATCTAGCGACAGAGCTAAAATACGACAAGCAAGACTTTAAATTTTTGAAAAATCAGGCAACGTTTATCACAGACGAGGCGTATTTAGACTACCAAACTGCCAAAACAACGGCACCAGTTGGCAGTAAAACGCCAGAGTGGTCAGAGCCTGATTACAAAAACGAGACCAGCGCAGAAGAGCTTGCTCAGCTTGAGAAAATCAGGCTTGATGCGCTTGCGAAGATTAGTGAGGTGAAGACATGACATCACTAAAATACAAAGACCCACAGCAGATTTTCTGGGAAAACGTCGAGCGATACTCAGCAGAGTACAACATCAGCGTGAAAAAAGCACTGATGGACATCTCAAGCAGTCGCACCACTGTGAACAGACGCTATAATAACTACATCAATAAGACATTTCCAGAAAGCTTGCCGATGGTCATGCGGGATCTAATCAAGTATTTTAACCTGCAATATATCGACCTATTCGAAGACTGGAGCGACTGATGAAAGTCAGCTTTAGCCTGTCAAACACGAAAAAACGGAAAGAGATGATCAGCAGCAATGACCGCCTGCACTATGCCGTGAAAGCCAAGCTGACAGCTCAGTTAAGAGCGCAGGCACGCTTGAAAACGCTAGGCAGTGTCAATGTGCCCTACTCGCCTAAAAAGCCGTGTAGGGTGCTAATAACGGTCTACAGTCCGACACGCAGAAAACTAGACCCGCCAAACCTCTATCCGACAGTCAAAGCGCTAATCGATGGCATGACCGACGCAGGCGTCTGGACGGACGATAATCACGAGGTGATAAAGTCCATGACATTCACGTATGGCGGATTGAGCGGTGACGAGAAGTATCGGATTGAGATTGAAGTGGAAGGAGAAAGAAAATGACTGAACAAAAATATGACAAAGAAGGTCTCTGCCCTGCGTGCGGGTCTATAGATCTATCAGATAGCCACCCGCAGTACGATAGGAATATATGCTGGTTTGAAACGACTTGCCTAGATTGCAATACAAAATTTGACGCAAAATATTTTATGATATTCACGGACAACGAGATTTTAAAAGGAGAAAGAAAATGAACATGGAAAAATTTAAAAGTTTAATTCCTAAAATGAACAGAGAAGAGAAAGAAGAAAAGGTAAAACGAAAATACGTCTCTAAGCACTATGCCGAAACAATCGAAGTCATGAAAGCACAAGCCATGCAGTATATCGAGACAGGTTACATTATACAAGCTGCAGAAGTACTCGAAGACTGGAAATACCTGACGGAGCTACGCCATGACGAATACGATGAATCAATGCCGATTATGGAGAGGTATATCGAAGGTGAAAACTATGACTAATGACAAATTCACAGCGTACATTTGCAAAAATGCACGTAATACATACAGGAATATAAAAAGCGTAGAATCAGGCGGAAAACGCTACACGATGAAAAATAACGGCTATGTCTGGGATACATTCTCACGAAAATGGACACCGTTTTACAAAATTTTGTTCGACATGGATTAAAGCTTAAAAACGTGATAGTTAGACTGGAAGGAGACACACACGATGTTTACAATAACACCCGAGCAGGCCAAGGCGATTAGACGCAAGCAGGCAGATAATGAGTTAAACAAAGAGCAGGTCGCGCGTGAGATTGGCATTACTCACATCACATACAAGAAAGTCATTACAGGCGGTTTAAAAGTTAGAAAGTCGGTTTACGTGAAGGTTATGGAGTGGTTTTCCAAAGACTACTGACCAATCTTCAAATTTTGGCGAAAAAGGGAGGAATATGACACCGAAACAAAGGAAATTTGCGGATAACTATATCAAGACAGGGAATGCGACACAGTCGGCTATTGACGCAGGATATAGCAAGAAAACGGCTAACCAGATAGGCAATGAAAACTTGTTAAAACCTGTCATCAGGCAATATATAGATTCCCACCTTGAACAGCTATCAAAAAACACAATCGCAGACGCCGAAATGGCGCTTGCGGTTTTGTCGTCTATTCTGACTGGCAAAGAACTGGAGCAGGTCGTCACGCAGTCTGGTGAAGTTGTAGAGGTGCCACCGAACAACGTTCAGAAAACTCGTGCGGCTGCTGAGATACTGAAACGCTATCCTGTAGCACAAGAAATCAAGCTTGACGGCGGTATTAAGATAGTCTTCGAAGATGAGGACGAGGACGATAGCGATGAATGAAGTCAGACTGAAATTCGCCAGCAAAAAGCACAGCAAGCTGATGAAAGATAAGTCTGACGTCATCTTTGCCAGTGGCTCACGGCGATCTGGTAAGTCTATCATACTGGCGCAGAAGATCATCGTGACTATGCTGATGAATCGCATGATAAACTGTGTCGTCATCAGGTCAAGCTTTAACCAGCACAAGGATAGCACCTATGCGACACTGGCACGAGTCATCAAGCAAATGAAGCTACAAAGCATTTTCACGGTCAAGAAAACACCGCTTGAGATAGAAGTCAGAGCGACTGGCCAGAAAATAGTATTTCGTGGGACTGATGATCCTGAGAGTGTCAAAGGACTTGATTTCTCAAATGGCGGGCTACATCTTATCTGGTTCGATGAAATCACGAGCATTGACAGGAACGCCTATGAGACGATTACAGGGTCGTTCTCAGGGACTGCTGAGTATGAGGCGAACAATCAGACACTCATCTCAACCAACCCAGCAGGCACGTCATCGTGGGTCAAGGAGTATTTCATTGACAAAAATCTATATGGCGCTAGCGTTTATAGCTTCACGATTTTTGATAATAAATTTCTGTCAAAAAAAGACATTGACCATTTTCTAAAACTCAAAGACATTGACTTTGCCCGCTATCGACGTGAGGCACTTGGCGAGTGGGTATATAGTCAAGGGCTCGTCTACAAGTGGAAAACATTCACAGGCTTACCACGGGGCATTCCTGAGGTGTGGGGGCTTGACTGGGGGAATGCTGGTGGGAGTGGTGACCCGACGGCTATCGTGCGTGTGTTTGTGGATACACAGGCAATGGTACTGTACGTCATGCAGGTAGGTTATTCTAACAGCCTGCCGCTTAATAGCATTGCCCAAATGTTGCCACGAGGTCGAGATGTCAAGATATTTGCAGATACCAACAACGGTATCGCAAACGCTGAGCTGATGCGAAAGGGTTACAATATTAGGCCAATGAAAAAAGAGGTCTCAAAGGGTAAAGTCATCGACGGCGTGAGGCTTTTGCAAACATTTGACATCTACATAGACGAGAATAGTCGTGATCTGCTTTCTGAGATAGGGCAGTATCTCTATGATGATGACGGCAATATCACGACGAATAACAAGACGCCTGACCATTTGCTTGACGCCATGCGCTACGCAGTGAGAGGGTACTGGATAACAGGGAGCAGAGGAAAATAATGGCAGATATAGAGTTTACAGAGGAGTCCATGGGACGGGCACCCGCAAGCTCACCTATCGCAAATGACACGCAGACGGGTGAGATTGCAGTTGCTGAGGCAGGAGAAGGCAGACGTGTGCCATTCATGGACAGCAAGGCTGAAATGCAACGTCAGATACAACACGACATCACGCAGCGCAAGAAAAACAAGATACAAAACGGCTACAAGCCACACAACTTTATCGTGACTGATGACCTTGCAGACTTCATGAAACATCGGCAGGAGCTGACCAGTCACAAAAGTTTCGGCATTGAAAAAGGTGGTGCCTATGTGCCGTTTGATGAGATAGCAGTTGATTTTTTTAGCTCTAACATCAAATGGTCTAATCCGTCAAATCTGACGTATAAGATACTGTCACGGACGCTTGCCATGGGCTACTGTCTCGTCTATGCTAATGCTGATGTGACTGTGGAGACAAGTTTTGAACCGATATTTGACACAGCAGGTAACGTCATCGCCGTCATCAACGATAAAAACGAGGTACTGGCTAACGGTATCAGATATGTCTATCAAGCGAATAAAGGCTATATCGGCACGCCTGAGACGTTTAGCATTGACTGGTACCAGTTAGTCAAGCTAGACGATATGAAGCCTATCTATGCGGACGCAATCAATCTCATCAACGCTTATACAGATAGTCTGAATGACAATAGCGACAGCCTGCGGGCATTTGCTGAGAGCATTCTCACAATCACGGGTATCGATAGCACGCAGGGTATCACGCCTGAGCAGTTGCAGGCCATCGGTGAAGAAGCCATCAATGTGCTAGCGTTTGAGGCACAAATGGGTGGCGACGGCACGTTCGGTGCAACGCCAAAAGCAGACTTCATCGCACCACCGCTGAACACGGAAGCACGGGAAAAGTGGTCAAGCCGTGTGCGCAATGAGATCTACACGACACTCTCTCTGCCTGACTTCGAGCAAATTGCAGGCAATGTCTCAACAGACACCATCAGAATCTATCTCTATCGAACGATTCAGCGTGCTAAGAATATCGCTGATAGCGTGATTGAAGTGTTTAAGGTCATTTTAAATGACGCTAATCTGACCTATGAGATTGACACGCCGTCAAGTCCTAACGACAACATGAAGGCGCTTGACGGGATTACTTACCTGTCTGACGAGACGAAACTGCGTCTAGCGTTTCCTGAGTGGTCTGACAAGCAGGTATCTGACGAGCTGGGACGTTTGCAGGCGACTAAAATGACTAGCGGAGATGCGGCAAGCATGGTCAGCAACCTTATCGGAGGCGTAAACGATGGCAATGGACGAGACGACTAAGAAACAACTGGCATTGCTCGCGGTCGCTTTGACCTTTAACGATAACCTCGATACTAAGCTAGTTACTCTGATGGCTCTGCTTGCCTTCTACGGGCAGGAAAGTAAATCCGACAAAACTATCCGCAACTCACTCAAAACACTCACAGGAGCTAAATCAGACAGTCCTAGCGACGTGTCTGACGGAATCGTCAACTATATCGTGCCACCAAACAAGTGGTACCCGTTTGAAAAGCGCGACGCCTTTGCCATGAAAATGAAGTCTGCGCTTGCGACTGGTGAAATCGTGACAGATACCAGTCAGGCGACTAAGATAGCCAAGCAAATGAGCTCATCAGTCAAGCTGTTTAATCGTATGAACGTCTTTGCAACGGCAAATGCAGACGTGCTGCGTGAGGCTGAAAACGGTGACTACTACGAGGACGTCGAGCAAGAAGACAGAAAAGGACTAGTCATCTGGCGGGCAAGAGGTCAAGCAGACGCTGAGTGTGCCAAGTACAACCGCAAAATCATGACAGTCGATGAGTTCAAGTCCATCTATCCTGTCCACTACAACTGCTACTGTACGGCTGAGCTTGTGCCACCTACGATGAGCGATGAGCGGATAAAAAAGTATCGGTTTAAGGATAATCGTGCTGAGAGTGAGAAGCAGCCGAACACGGTTGAAAGCTTGCAGGAAAAAGGCGATAGAGAGCAGTATGAACGGTGGCAAAATGAAGGTGTCACACTACCGAGCTTTGAACACTTCCAAAATCTCAAACACGAGCCAAATAACCAAGCTTTTGAGCGATTAAGTCAAGAATTCAAGCAAAAGAAATGGTATAATAATACTATCGGTTATGAGGATTTGAGTGATGAGCTTAAGAAAAAAGTGAACATCAATCCTGATATGAATAATCGTCATATTGTTGGTACGCAGCAATGGAAAGATAAGGTTGTCAATTATCAAAAAGACTTGATAGAAGAAGGCTATGATGGGAAAGCATTACCAAGTAAGCTGATGATAAGCAACGAGCAATCACAAAAAATTGTAGAACAAATGCGATTACCTAAAGGATTCAATAGTTCAATGCCTGTAATCTTTAAAGCTGATGATTATATTGCGATATTTATAGACCCTGAAACTGGAGAAGAAATTAAAACAAAATTTGTGAGGGTGTCATTTAGAAAGACAGGTAGTCATTTGACTCCACTTGACCCTAGAGAGGAATAAATAATAATGGACGTGAAAAAACTCAAACCGTTTAGACGGAAAACTATCAAGGTTGTAACTAATAAAAACAAAATATTTGTAGGTAGATTTATTGACTATGAAGATAGTGAAGACGTTGACGTACATACGATTCTACTGGAAAATGAAGATTTATGGTTCAATCAGTTAAAACCAATACCAGTACCAGATATTCAATCAATAGAGGAGATAAAATAATGGCAAAAGATGATTATCACGTTATCGTGTACCAGATTTTAAAGTACCTCTATGAAAGTCTAAAAAATGGTACGGAGATTGATTTTAGACTGCTTGAGGCTGGAAACTTTGGTATTTATCAAAAATATTGGTTATTTATCATGAAGAGTATGAAGGAGCAGGGCTTTGTATCTGGTGTGAGAATTATTGGCACGCAAGGAAGACTAGATATTAAGAGAATAGAGATAACGCCGTCAGGGATTGATTATCTGCTAGATGATAATCTGATGAGTAAGGCTGAGAAGGCATATAATAACGTTAAAGATTTTATTCCGTTATTACCAGGATTATAAGGAGAAATAAATGACTGAAAAAAATCCAAATACAGAAGATAAGAGAAAACCAGAAGAAAACACGCCTGTGACCTTCACGCAAGATGAAGTTGACGCTATGGTGTCGAAATCTGTGACTAAGGCGACGTCTGAGCTGACTGAGAAAATCAAGCAAATGCAAGAGGCGAGCATGACAGAGCAGGAGCTTGCAAAACAACGCCAAGCAGAAGAATCAGCTAAGCAACAGGCCTATGTGGCACAGCTTGAACGTGAGACTCGTGTGAACTTTGCGCAGACACTGCTTGCGACAAATGGCTTGCCAAGTGATCAGCAGTTTGCGGAAATCTATGCTGGCTTTGATAAAGAAAATATCAAGTTACAGATTGAAGCGCAGGCAAAACTCATCGCTGATGCCAAGAAAGCGGAGATTGATAAACTGGCACAAGGAAACGCACCACGTCCGAATCCGTTACCAAGCAACACGGAAACAAAGACGAAAGATTGGGTCAATAAACGTGATGTGCTTGCTGCGGCGGGTATCATCTAGTGAGGAAGTCCGAAAGGGCTTTTTTTGCGTCATTTTTCAGTACTGATAAAAAAAGCATTGACTCATAAAAGAAATTTGTGTTATAATACAAATAAGCAATCGGCTTGCAAACTACCAAAGAAAGCGAGATGTCAGACATCAGCGCACGGCGATGGGTGCAGGGGTAGTGGTATGAATGGGGCAGAGGTTTAGCGTTTTGAAAACGACAGACTGACGTCACTCAGCTTACTGCGTGCTGTCACTATTGACTAAAACTGAATAATCCTAATCGGCTAGAGGGCGATGGGTGTACGGCTAGTTCTGGAATGGGTAGAATACTAAACCAGAGCGTGTCTTTGTCTCATATGACAAGATAATGCTTTGCAAACTACCAAGATGTTAGCGGATAATGTACCTTTACGGGTAGAATACTGTAAAGCGTATGGAACAAGATGAGCGATATTGTCGCATGTCTTTTCCATACGCTTTTTTCGTGTTTTGAGGTCAGTTTCACATATTTTTTATAAGGAGGCCATTATGGCATATCAAATTTTAGGGGAAACGGAGCTTGTCCAAAACGGCGACAATAGCTACTCGTTTGAACTCGACGGTAACTCAGGTTATGACTCTCGTGCGATTTTGTTTGGGACAAGTCTTGAACCACAAAATCAATCAGGTCTGATCCCGCTCAAAGGCAAAGGCGACATTTCAGCATTTTCAGTCTTGTCAAACCAATACATCGGACTGACGAAATCTGACGAAATCACAGGATTGCTCGACTTGCATGGCTATGCGACTCGTGAATACACTGACGGCTTGTCATACGCTCTGACGGGCGGATTAGTCCTTTCTGACGCTGGTAAATATCGTAAAGCCATCAACAAGAAGTTTGACGAGCAAGCGATTTTCGGTATTGACGAAGACAAAACGTACAACGTACAAGGGACAGTACGTGAGCCAAACTCTGTATTTGCTAAGGCAACTAAGGGATTTGGCACTGGCTCGACTGATACACTGACTGGTCAGACTAAAATCATGTACGACATCATGGAAGCAGTTGACTTAATCACTGAATACGGTGGGTCACCAGTTGTAATGCTGCAATCACTGCCAATGTACGAGCTCAATAACTTCACAGCGGTAATCCCTGGTACGGTATGGCAACATACTCAGACGGACGCAACGTTTGTGACAATGCCTGGTATGCGCCAACGTGCGAAATTGTCAGGATTTGACTTCTCTAAGGGTAATCAACCATGGATCGTATTTGACCGCAGCTTGCTGTTTTATGCCAAAGTCGGTGAAGTTCGTCTTGAACTTTCAAACTCTGCGTATGATCCATTTGAATCATTCACAGGAAACACTGGTAAAGGCGACATCTCGAATCCTGGTAAGTCAACTGGTATCTCATACTGGACGAATGATAAAATCGGCAAACGTGCGATTGCTTATCTCGACTATGCTTATGTCGGTGGCGAAAACTCAGCGTTTACGAACATTCCCAGCGACACCCCTGAGTGAACCAGGGGGAGATGATGGCGATGACGACGATGATGAAGTAACGTCAGACAATGACACATCGAGCGTCTATGACAAAGCAGTATATGACGCTGCTGACTATGAATGAGAGGTAGAAAATGGTAATCAAATCAACAAAGCTTGATATTACAACAGTTCTGCCAAACGACACAGCCTTTTTCTTCCGCATTTACTCAATGCGCAAGGACATGGCGGCATATCGTTTGGAGCAGGTAACTGACTTTAGTTATAGCTATGAACGTGGGACTGACTCGACGACAACACGGACAACTCGTGGTGTGCGTAATGTCACGACACGAAATGGCGATGACAGTAAACAATTGACGTTCACAACAGTAGAGAGTATCTCTGTTGAGGCGCATGAATTGCTACGCTGGGCATACCAAAACGGCGAGCTTATCGAAATCTGGGAAGTAACGCCAACCATCACGGCTGACGGTGCAACAGTGCTCGATAACACAGGTAAAGCTGTACCTAAAGGCTGGATGCCTGATCGCTACTGGGTGGGAACGGTAAACGCTGACGACTACTCAAACAACGCAGGCGATGCAACACGTACGCATGAGTGGACGATTGACCTTGAAAACGAGCACGACCAGTCATGGATTCAACCAATCGAGTGGATCTTTGGTGATGATCAGACTTATCCAAATGCGTCACTCAAGAAATACACGGCGACGGATAATCCGACTAGCACTGTTCGTGACACGCAAGTGGACGAACCTCAACCATCATCAGAAGCAAGTCAAAAGGTAGGTGCACAGCCTGCGACACCCTCCTGAGGAGGTTGAACCTCCTGTTTCGAACACGCCAACATATACGTATAGCTTAGCTGCGCAACGTGGTCAGAAATACTATATCGACGGCGCTTTGGCGCTTGATAAATCAGCAGACTGGAATGGCAGCTCTGCTTCTATGTTTAGCTATACGATGAACGTTACTAGTGATAGTAATGGCGGTGCAATCGGTAATATCGTAGTAAACTTTATCGTTTCAAAATCGTCAAGCATTGACGCTAGTGGTGCTGTTAAGACGACGTTGAACTATGTTACTTTGCAAAATGTTAGCTGGACTAAAACAGGGACTGAGACATCTAATAGTGTTGGCACTGTTACAATCAAGATTGGCGACTATATCTACAGTCATGCGATGACCTACTCAGCCGATAACTGGACGGATGAGGTGAATATTAAGACGACGTTTGCCATCACGCAGACTGCTGCACCAGGAGAGACGACAGCACCTATTATATGGGCTGACGTTACAAGCGGACGTGCTGAGGCTATCTTCACGCATTCAGCGACGTCAGTGGCGACAGCAGTATAAAGGAGAGCTTATGGATAGCGAAACGACGGAAGAAATCACTGAATACTTGTCAGATTCTGACACGATTTTAGTTTGAACCGTTAGGCAAAGCGGGGGAAACCTCGCTTTTATTTTAGAAAGGATATAAAAAATGGCAGAAAAAACAAGAGATGAGATTAAAGCGACGATGGTAGCTGGTGAGGTTATCAAGGCTGAGGATATTAGCGATTTTGCGGATAGTGTGCTTTTTAACGAAGAAATTGGTGGATTTATGGCAGAAATTGAAATTCCGCTTTTTAAAAATGATGTCACGTTCTTTTTCAGAATGGCTAATAGTCCCAATGATTTAAATATAGATGTTGTTATTATATTCACGTATTTTAGTAGACAAAAAGTAGAGTTCAAAACTGTTGATGATTTCTGGAATAAAATTCCTGCCGGATTTATAAATGCTACTGGATGTTATGCCCTAAATGATAATACTGGAAACAAAGCAATTGTATCCATGCTTAAAGTTGGTGACGGAATAATTTTGGGGATTAAAGAAAATGGCACCGCTCAAACGAAAACAGCAATCACAAATGTATCATTTGAAAACCAAATCACAGATTTGTCGACTAGAATTTATGCGCCAGTAGGTGCATATGGCGTTCCAGCACCGTAGGAGGTAACATGAGCAACGAAGCAATCACACCTATCAACTATGACGCAATCAAAGACGATTTGATGCTGATTGTGGGCATTGACGATGGAGAAGATGATAGTCAGCTTAGGCAGGCTTACCGTCTAGCGAGTGGCTATCTATATGCGCTTGTGGCTGGCGAGGAGGTCGACACGGTCAAGTTTGAGGCACTTGCTGCAACAGCGCTGAGTGAATCAGCCGTTTATCGTTTTAATCGCCTGTCTGAGGAGGGCATGAGTCAGCGCACGCAGGACGGAGAGTCGATAACGTGGGAGTCTGACCCGATGGAGAAATGGGCAGAAGCCATCAAAGCGACCATCAGAAACAAAATCATCAACTGGAAGCTTATCATGGTATCGACCATCGACCAAAATGAGCGCTATGACCTAGGTTATCGTGTGCCGTTACTTGCTAATGGGACATGGTACTACACGAACACAGGGAGGCTGAGATGACCTATAATCAAACACTTTGGTTTGAGTCTGACAAGGCTGCTTATGACGAGGAGACGGGCAACTATGGCGCTAAGCGCTATGACATACGCTATCCTCGGGCTGATGTGCGCTGGCGTGCGACAGGGGAGCTTTCGTCAGATACCAAGTTTGAGTATCGAGAGTTTATCAGTGTCAAGAGTCAGCGTCCAATCCCTATGAAGATGTGCAAGTGGAAAGGGGCGTTGTTTAAGCCGATTGCTGGGTCATATAAAAAGGTCGAACAGGGACGAGGTCGCAAATGGCACTCAGTGCGGTTTATGGAGGTAAAAAATGGCTTATAAACACACAGAGCACACGCCATTGTTCATGTACAATGCCATCAGAAAAGCGGTCGAGGAAACAGGCTTGACGCTTGCTGAGGCACCAGAAACTCACGATGGTAGCTTACCATACGCATGGATTGACCAGATAAACGGTGAGCGTAGTCAGATTGCACGGCGCAGTCATCGAGCGGGCGACATCTACAACTATACGGCAGTCGTGCATGTCTTCTATCCGTGGGAGCGTCAGGGCGATATGCTCAGTGCTATCTACGAGATAGATGGCCGTGTGCAAGAGGCGTTCTTGCATGATATGACGCAGAGAATTTTCAGAGAGTCTGACGGTGTTTTACACGGGCTCATCAATATCAACTAAAAATAAAATCAATACGAGGAGAAATAAAATGTCATTTTCAAAAGAAATCAAAGGCAAAACGGTCATGTTTACTAAAGGCGCACGCTTTTTCGAGAAGTTGGGCAAGCTATCAAAAGCTTCAGCAAAAGACTCAGAAGGTGCGTCAGTAGAGATTGAGGCACCAGCGATGGCGATTGAGTCGCTGAAAAATCTATCAGGAGAGGTTGACCGTGATGAAATCGTCTTTCTCATGAGTAAAGTGGCCTATGCTATGCAAGTGCAACTGTCACGAGATGAGTTTATTGACTATCTTGAAGATCTTGATAACTCTGACTTGATTGAGCTGACGCAAAAAGTCAAATCAGAGCTTGAGACTGAAAAAAAGCTGACACTCATCTGATAAGTTCAGTCGCAGGCGTCTACATTGATAGTGTGGCGCCTGTTTTTCTAGGCGATCAGATATTAGATGACACGATAGAGGTGGCTGAGTATCTGTCTTATATGACAGGATACAGCTTTGATGAGATTTGTGGCATGGACGAAATCATGTCACAGCGTATCAATACGAGGTTACTTGTCAAACGCTTTGAACAGCAAATGATGATAGCGCAGCAGTCGCTACTGACTGCGATTGCGGATAAGAAAAAGTCAGGCAAGTCGACAAAACCATTTCACATCGACGAACTGCTGGCGTTTCAAGGCATGAATCAGGCTGAAATCGTATCAAATCGCAAGCTATTTGAAGAAATGACGCATGACGATGAAGACATTGAGCGAAAGAAAGCTAAAAAAGCCAAGAAAAAAGAAACTGTCAGCAGTATCAGACAGCGTCTTAGGGATAAATACGGGATTAACATATGAGTTTATCGAGTTTACTAGATAAGGAAGTTGAGTCGCTGATGACAAAGCTTGATGCGTCGCTTGCCGTTCAAGTGGCAAATGCTGAAACGCTATCGCCTGTTGACACGGGAGAGCTAAAAGCAAGCTGGGTGTTAAAGCGTGATAGTACGAAGTCGTGGACTGTGAAAAACACGTCAGACCATGCACTATTTCAAGAATTTGGCACCTATAAACAAGCTGGACGTGAGATGTTCGGTCTTCGCAGTGGTCGCTGGAAGAGTGACGTCATCAAGCGAATAAAATAAAGGAGGGAGGATAATATGGCACAAGACGGATCGTTAACGATAAAAATAAACGCTGATGATAAGGGGCTGACATCAGTCAAAAAGAACCTTGACGAGCTTGAGGGCAAGGCAAAAAGCGGTATCGTGGTCAAAGTGACAGACGCTGGCTCAAGTGCACTCAGTTCGATTGACGGTAAAATCACGAGTATCGCCAAAAAAGCGGCAAGTGTAGCGTTTACTGGTCTCAAAGTCGGCGCATTAGGCGTTGCAGCAGGTCTCACAGCGAGTGTCAAGGCGGCAGGGGACTTAGAACAATCAGTAGGTGGTGTCGATAAGATTTTCGGCAGTATCGCAAGTAAGGACGTCATGGCAGACGCTAAAAAGGCATTTAAGACAGCAGGGCTATCCATGAATGAGTATCTGGAAGGTGCGACAAGTTATGCACCTAAACTGCTCAAGGACCTGGGTGGCAATGCGTCTGCGGCAGGTAAAGAAGTCAACAAAGCCATGGTGCAAATGTCAGATAACAGCAATACATTTGGAACGTCGCTCAGCATGCTACAACAGTCTTATCAAGGCTTTTCAAAAGGCAACTTCACCATGCTGGATAACTTGAAACTAGGCTATGGCGGTACTGAGAAAGAAGCGATGAAACTCGTCAAAGATGCTGGCGTTGTCAAGAAAAACTTCAAGAGCATGGACGACATCTCATTTGCTGAAATGATTGACTCTATCAGCGTGATTCAGGACAGACTGCATGTAACGGGCACGACCGCCAAAGAGGCAGCAACCACGCTAACTGGTAGCTTTACCATGGCAAAGAAATCATTTGAGAATTTCCTAGCGACAGGCGAGGGGTCAGATCAGGTTGTTGATTCATTCCTTAATTTCGGCAATATGGCGGCCAAAATGGCTGGCAAACTTGCGCCGAAACTGTGGGCGGGTATCAAGTCGGCGTTTGACAAGGTCAAGCCAAAAATACCAGGACTACTTGCGGATATATTAGGTGGTGCGACAAGTACCATCGGCAGTATGTTTGGTTTCAAGATTGACCCGAAAATGTTTGACGGCTTGCGAAATATCAGCTTTGATAAAATCGCAAGCACGGCCAAAACGGCAGCTAAGGCGATTTTAGGCGTGGTTATCGCTGTGAAAGGTCTGAAGCTCGCAACATCTATCATGTCTAAGTTTGGCGTCTCTGGCGTAAAAGGCGGAGGCGGTAGCGGTAGCGGTGGTAGTAACCCATTTACTGCAAAGGGTGCCTTTGTGGCTGATTTGAAAAAATCGGCTGCTAGTTTTATCAAGCAGGCTGGCAATCTTGCGATTATCTACGGGGCTGTCAAAGTCTTTGAGGAAATCGTATCGGCTGTCAAACAGCTTGAAAACGTGCCAAGTGTTGGCACTGTCGGAAATAAGCTATTAAGCGTTGGCGTGGCCGTGAGTGCCGTTGGTGGTGCCATGGTCGTAGTCGGGCTTGCGCTGGATAAGATTCAACGGGCAAAACAAGTGCTGATTACGGGGGGCATGGCCTTGCTCGGTATCTCACTTGTCATGAAGAGTCTGGCAAAAGCCATGAAGGCGATTGACGACAATGTGCCTGAGGACTTTGGCGGAGTAGCTAAGAAAATGCTCAGCATGGGGATTGCCGTTGCTGGTGTTGCGGCTGGTGCCGCTCTCATCGGTGCTGCTATTGTTGCGGCAGGGCCGATTGGTGCTTTAGTCGCTGGTGCTGGTATTGGCACGCTGCTCGCCGTTGCTCTAACGATGAGCTCACTTGCTAAAAGTATCGGTCTTATCAATACAAATGTGCCAAATGACTTTGGTGACATCAAAGGTAAGATAGCAGCGCTTGCGGGGGCAGTAACCGCAATCACAAACAGTGGTTTAGGCAACGCCCTTGACATGGTGAAAAGCGTGCTCGGTGCGGCACAAGCGGCTGCTGCAAATGTTGCGATTGACGCACTGATTCAGATTTCTGGCAAGATTAAGACGCTGGATAGTGTTGGAGATGTGCCTGATGTGACAGCCAAGCTGAAAATACTAGATAAAGACATCGCACAGATACAGAATGCGTCATCTACTTTTGGTAGTGTGAAACCTGGCAATGCTGCAAATGCGGTGCTGGCTGTTAATTCATTTAACAAACTGATTCCTGCGCTTGTGAAATTTAACGGCTTAGAAATCCCTGATGTGACAGGCAAGATTAAACAGATTGGTGCCATCATGGAGCAAATCCAAAATGCGTCATCTACATGGGGCAGCATGAAGCCTGGTAACATCACCAAGGCAACAACGGCAGTCAATAATATGTTACCGCTGATTGTGAGTTTGAAAGCATTGGACAGTACGGCTGTACCTACTGGTGTGCTTGACAAAATCATGGAAATTGACAGCATTATCGCACAGATTCAAAATGCAACGACGACATGGGGCAGTATCAAGCCTGGTAACATCATAATGGCAGGGACTGCGGCGGATAATATCGCAGCACTCGTGCCTAAACTAAACAATATGAGCATTCAGCTTAGCGGTCTATTACCAGTTAATTTGGCAACATTGAATGCTGCGATAGCTCAGCTTAATGGTCTGAGTGGCACGTCTGGCTTTGGTGGTCTTGTAGCGTCCGCTACGCAAGCACAGTCTGCTATCACGACTGTTGGGACGGCGGCAGTTGGCGCAAGTAACTCAGTGACGTTACTTGATACGACGGTGACGACATTGGCGAGTGATATGACAGCTTTGCAGGCGACAGTTACGGCTGCGACAACAGCTATCACGGCAGCATTTATCAGCATGACGCAGGCAATCGTGAAAGCCGTTATCGACGCCATGAATCAGGTCAAATCACAATTCAATAGTGGATTGTCAGCGGCACTTGCGACAGTCAATGGTTATTCAGCATTATTTTATAGTGCTGGCTATAATCTAGGCAGTTCTATGGCTGATGGTATCTCAAGCGCTAGTGGTTTAATCTCAAGCGCTGTGGCAAATCTCGTCAGTCAGGCAACTGCTGGTGTGGCAAAGGCTAAAAGTATCGCCTCAGGCGGTGGTTTGAGCTATGGCACGGTCGCAATGGAAAACGGTCTGATAGTTGCTGCGCCTGATAACTTCCTAGCGTCTGGCGCTATCAGTGGTCTGGGGGCATTTAATGCAAACAGTGCAGGCAGTCGTGTGACGACGTCTAGTGAGTCAAATGTGACGGTGACAGGCGAGATGATGGGGACGAATACGCCGATTGTCCTGAAACTTGACGGACAAACGGTGGCACAGACAATCTTCAACCCACTTGTCAAACTCATGCAAAAAGCAAAAGTAAGGAGGTAAGCATGGCAATAGAAGCAACGCAGGCGCAGGGGAAAATCTCTCAGCGCTATCATAAACTTTACTCGGGCGTATCATTTTTTGAAAATGACATGATTTTTCTGAAACGTAAGGCTGATTTACACCCTGAAAAATTCGACTTGTCACGTCGTGCGACTGGTATCTATGAGAATGACTGGCTAGGTCATGACGGCAATTTTGCGGACTTTCAGAGTTTCGAGCATTCGTTTAACAAATGGTTTGCGAGTCTTGCGACAAACTGGACGGCACACAATGCCTATCGTAGCTATAACGTGCTTGATGACTTCAGGCGCCTGCTGACATTTGCGGGCGTTGAGGAGCGTCTAAGTCGGCACAATAGTGTGGATAACACTGACGGCGCCTATATGGCACTTAGCCGTGCGGGTGATGATGCCCGTGAAATCACGTACAAGTACAAGTTTGACATGCAGACAGTCACGCAGTACATGGCCTATATCACGCAAAACACGCAGCTACAAACAGAGTCAGTCATAGATGACGCTGACTGGTCTGATGACAATATCAATCAGCTCAATGCGGCGAAATTCTTGCGCTGGCAACTCAATCGTTACTTTGAGATGATGAAAAAAGATGTCTGGAATCAGTACTCAGGCACGTCAAAAGACTATACGACGTCAGAGTTCAACGATACTGTCCACACGACAAACAACTATGGCATCATGTTTTTCATGGAGCATGGCAAGCGTGTGACGGGTGCTTTGCCTGACATCACAGGGAGCGCAGAGGACGTGTTCACTGATAGCAATGACATGAGTCCGATTGATAGCGTCTATACGATAGATGGCAGTACACCAGAGTATGAAGCAGCACTCGCTCAGTATCAGGCGGATTTGGCAAAATACACAGCAGACTATGCCCAATATCAAGCAGACTATGCGGCGTATCAAGCTATTCTTTCGACATTAAAACAGGTCGCAAAAGGTAGTGGTCGGCATGATGTTGACCTTGACGCTGGGCAAAAAGTGACTTATACGGGTATGACGAACTTGGGGCAAATTTCTGTCCCAGGTAACAGTATTGAGAAAAATACAGCACTTAGTTTAGAGGAAATTCGTGCGATATATCCTGACGATGATATACAGAGTGATTATATATCCTACTACATGACGAAAGTAGGACAGTATGTCTGGTTGCGTGGTGTCGGGAAGTATGCGGGTGGTACGTTCGACGTCAAAGCGACGCTGAAAAAGATGGATAATGTAGACTATATCAAAATTTACGGTTATGACACATTTACAACGATTATTCACGGAAAACCATCGCCAGTATCGGCAGAGTGGGAGTTTGCCTTTGTTGATAGCAAGACGAAAGAGGCGATTAGTATCGAGCTGACAGGTAAGATTGAAGATATTGATGATGAGCAAGAGGTCAATATCGCAGGCGTCGTGTCTAGTGGTAGTTACGGATTTAATAGTGGCGCAACAGGCACGATATTGAGCGTGACTGCTGATGGTGCTATCAAGTCACAAAATATCGATGTCGAATATACAAACAACAGTAATATGGTCTTCCAATCACCTATGACGAGCACGCTATCAGTCAAACTATATGGTGGTACAAATATTACAGTCGCAGTGTTCTCACTATTTGGCATCTCATCAGAAGTCGTCGATGAGCCTATCAAACCAGATAAACCGACTGAGCCAGAAAAGCCAGCGTCAACGACGGTCAGAGACATCAACACGGATTTGTGGTATGCACCGTTTGACTTGTCAGAAATCTCGTTTACGTCATACGGCGAAAATGACTTTGTGGAGTTGACGGTCGTTGTGCCTGAGGGATTAGCCTATCAGAGCAAGGCTGAGGTCATTCAGCTTAACACGTTGGGACAAAAAGACGGGACAACACTAGCGTTATCACCAAGCGTTGACAGTTTTAAAACCTATCAGATTGATGGTATCTATCAGTCTGGTGTGCCTGATGGTCATATCGCTTTTATCAATCTCGTCAACGATAGCAAGTTTAGAAACAACTGGACAAATCACAAGCTGTCAATCATTGGTACAGATACATGGCTGAATCTTGACGACTTGGCTTATGGTCGTCCGCAGAGTAATGTGGACAAAATCGGGCTTGCTGATGTGCCGTTTTTAGTCGGGACTGATCTGAATTACCAGCATTTGCGTCCGTATAATGCTGAAGCAGATAGGCAATATCTGACGCCTAGTCCCTATCATAAGCAACTCACAAGTCCGAAAGTCGGCAGTCTCAATCGTGTCAAATATCGTGGCCGTGGCTTTAAGCTAAAAAACGATGTCAACACAGTCACGCTAGGCACGACTATCATGAAACAGCCACCACCGCTGAATATATCGACGCAGTGGTTTGACATTCATGGTGGATTTGATAACACTGGGCCGTATAGAAATGTCATCTTGGGAGGCAGTCCAAATGCGACCATGTACGGCAATATCCCACTAGGTACAGCACACGCTAACGGCGTTGGCCAAGGTATCGGATTTGAAGTCATCAATAATGCACTGACGATCAGAATGAACTTGGTCGGCTATTCGGTGGACGATGCAGGAAATTACAACAAAGATTCAAACTATGTGCATTATGGCGGCACATATGACTATAAGATACGTCTTGAGTGGTTGAAAGGGTCGACTTATACCTCGTTTTATGATCAAGTCGTCTTTTCACACGATGGATCGCAAGACTGGGATTTGGCTTATAAAGGCAACTGGCTGAGAACAGCTCAAAATTCGCAGTGGTCGAAGTCAGGTATCACGATTCCTGATGGTGTGACAAAAGTGCGTGCGACGATTTATGGTACTAATGCGACAATGGTGCAGTCAACAGAGTATAGCGTGACGCCATACAAGCCAGCTGAGCCTGTCAAAGTGCCACTATCTATCGACATGAGCGACTATGATATTACGCTTGGCGTGATTGCAAGGGAGATTAGACACTTATGATATTTACCAATCGTTTCGACGTCTTGTCTGTCCAATATGCGATAGATGAGACGGCGCTTGATACGTTTGAGTATGCGATAGACGGGTGGAATAGTCAGGTTCATCTATCTAGTCGTGAGAAGATACCAGAATATCGCTATATGGTCGCAAATAACATGCTGTTTGCTATCACAGACTATCAGCAGACTGAAACTGGTACTGAGATAACAGCCGTTGACTTTATCCAAAAACGTGCTGAAAATCTGACCATCGGCAAAGGCACCTATACGCTGATACAACTCATTAGCAAAGTACAAGATGATGTGCTAAGCAACCTTCACGGTCAGGCTAATCCGACGGTAGAAGTGACTGACGATGTGGACATCAGAACGGCGATTGATGACTGCGTGGCTGGATTTGCAGGCTATGTCAAAGTAGATAGTCGTATCAATCTGACGAACGCTGGCAACGGTCAGAACTTGTTTGTCGCAAGCGTTGAGGTGATAGGAGTTGACTGGGATAGCTACCAGCTCGCTGATAAGGTCTATGCCATGGAAGAATACGGCAGAAAGATTGATACAAATCCGCAGTATGATACGTCACGAGTCATCTTACAGCCGATTACAGGGATTGAGTCCAAAAATGCACTCTATTCATGGAAATCAAAGCTTTCTGCTGCTGACTATGAGGCGCTGAGATTTTACATCGACGGCGGAGATGATACGGATAAAGAGCCGATTTCTGACGATGCAGCGAGTAATATTTTGATAAAGGCGATTGGCTTTTCACGGGGTGTCTTTAGCAAAGCAATCGGCAGCACGCAGATTATCAATAAATCAGGCGTCAATGATGGTATCGCTTATACACTATCAGACGTGGACTTTGCAAGCTATAACATCACGAGAACTCGGGTGCTGAAAAACATTCTCAGCCAGTACAACGGATTTACACTGGACAATATGGCGGTCAAGCCAGAGATGCGCAACCAGTTTCTCATGGGTGTCAACGGGCTTGATCTGTATGTGCCATATTCGTACACGATTGACTGTAAGGAATGGCTGATTTCGTCGGCTGACTTTATCTTGGTCAATACGTTAAGGGAGTTTAGTGATGACTGATGCTGACGAAGCAATAAAAAAAGCCAAGGCTTATTGGCAAAAATACGGCTATGAGACTGACGACATCATGATTATCTTGCGAGATAGCGGCAGATATAGCCCAGAGCTTATCGGCTATCAGAAATCACGGCAGGTAGTCGTTTATCTGGATAAGGCAGCAAGCTATCAAGTTGATTTGGCAGTCGCCATTGCCCACGAAATCGGACATGTTTACGGCATTAGGCACTATGACACAGACCACGCTATCATGCGTGGCACAGCAAAAGAACTGAAAGGACTAAGACTATTATGAATAATTTAACAAAATACGAAGGTGCAAAGCGCACAACGAACGGCAAAACGGTCAGAATCGACCATGAGACTATCAAACCGCAGTGGTTTGAAGAATCTGAAAAAGAAATCATCATCTTTGAAAAAGTGCTTGAGCATGACAACTACAAAGCATACTTTGCGCTTGACTGGTTGGATAAGCATGTCACGATTAAATCAGTTGCTCAGGAGGACGAGAAAGCGCCTGCGGCTGACGTTAGCGTTGACGATACACAATTAGCCACGTTTGCGTCCGAAACGCCTGAGAGCGATTCTGACGAGTCTGACGTTGTAGAAAAACAAGACTTGTCAAAGCTTTCATATCAGGAACTGCGCAAACTCGCCAAATCAAAAGGTCTGACGTTTGAAAAAGCGCCGAAAACTGATGAACTTTTGAAAGCTTTGGAGGGTGCTTGATGTTTTTGTTTAATCAAATTATCTTGTTTTTCGACAAGCACGGCATGGAGATGTCGATGATACTGCTCATGTTGACGGTGGTGGATACCTTGCTGGCACTGATTGCCAGAAATAAAAACGGCAATCACTTTCTATCGCACAAACTGGCGTCGGGTTTCTTTGTCAACTTTGTCTTTTCGATGGTGCCTGCGGTCGTCTATGCGTTTGATGTCGGACTTGAAATGCTGCATGGCAATACGACGTCAGGGACAGATTTGATGGTCATTGCACAATTATTGCCATTTATCGTCTATTTCATCGTATCGGCTTCAAGCATCGTGGCATGGATTCGCATTCTTGTGCCTGAAACAACTAATATCATCTGGAAAATCATCAGCTATATCCTGCCAAATCTAGGCGGTGAAGTAGCAAAAAAACTAAATGAAATGTCAAAGGAGAAAACAAATGACTAAAAATATCGATGGCGACATCTACAGTGATCTGATCACATCAGCTAATCCAAATGTAATGAACAGCTCGCCTGAGCGTGCAAAGATTGACCGCATCGTGATTCATCATAATGCGACGACGAACAAAGATGTTGCGATGAATACATGGCTAAAAGGTGGTGCTGCGAATACGTCGGCACACTATGAAATCGCTGACGGCGAGATTATCGGCTGCGTCGGTGAAAACTTCACAGCATGGCATGCTGGTAACTGGGACATGAACCTGCGCTCAATCGGACTTGAGCACAAAAACTCAACCATGGCGCCAAGCTGGCAAGTCTCTGAGGCGACGATGAACGCATCAGCTAAGCTCATCGCTGATATCTGCAAGCGCTATGCAATTCCAATCGACCGAACGCACATCATCAAGCACTCTGAGGTCTATGCGACAGCCTGCCCAGGCGGCCTAAACATTGACGAACTTGTCAAACGCGCCAAAGCGATTGCAAGTCCTGCCCCAGCGACGCCTGCAAAAACAGCAGCACCCGCTGAAACTGTGCTCAAAAACTCAAATCTAGGACACTGGACGACAGTTAAAATCGCTAAAACGGCAAATACTGTACAAGCTTTGGGGCAAATCCCACAAGCAACGGCTGACGCACAGTCTAAGCAGTTGATTGCTGGTCGTGGTCACCTCTATCGCACAGTCGGAAAAGGTATCCCTGTTAATATTTCAAACTCAAAAATGGCCTACTGGGTCACGATTGACAACTCTGATTCATTGTCGAAAACGACTAACATGACCTTGTTTGTGCTTGAGCAAGATTTAGTGAAGGCGTGATTGAATGTGCTAAGCATCCACACAAAAAGGCTGAGATGAAAGGCTAAAAATCATTGTGAACCAGTCGCTTGTTTGAGCGGCTGGTTTTTTTGTGATGTAAAAAATAATTTAAAAAAATAAAGTTTACGCTTGACACGTTATACTACATGTAGTATAATAAATATATAAAGTAAAGAAAGAGGAAAACAAAATGAACAAACTAATCCAAAAATACGAAACAGCTCTAAGAGATAACGAAACTCCGAAAGTCGACAAAAGAACAACGTTTGGACGCTATCTTAAACAATTTGACAAATATGTGCAGTATTCAGATGGATATTTGCTCGGTGTCGTAAAAAGTGGCTGGGAATATGAACATTTCAATGAAATAAAATACACACTCCACAATTTAAAAACTGGTCAAAACTGGCGGATACTTGCGACACTTGACGGTGAATTTAAGCATTACGGCGACGATGGTGGTGCAGTAATTGATAACATCACAAATACTATGAGAGGACTGAAAAAATATCAACTTTTAAATAAAAATAAAGAAACTCTAACTGGAAATGACATTCAAGAAATGATCACAGGATTTAATTCTGGAGATATGATTTAAATAGAAAAGAGGAAAATATGAGTTTTGGAATCACAATTAAAATAAACAGCAATCAAATTGCTAAAGAATACGGAAAAGTAACGCTTATAAAGCTGCCACATTCTAGTGGACATAGTGGCAAGGCGGTTATGATTGCCACAAGATATATAAATTGGGATAGCATTTGGTTGCACCCTGACTGGAGTTATCAGATTAAATCTGGCAAACAGTATCATAACGATTATGCTGAGTGGAGCGCTGACGAAGTAATGCAGGCGTTTGGATCTAATATCGAAGACACTGAAACTTACTTGAAAGTCGATAAGCCTGATAGATTGGAGTTTTCGCATGAAATTGACGGATTTGCAGAAGAAAGCGATTGAAAAGTTTGAAAACAAAAATTTCGGCGCCTTGTTTATGGACGTTGGGACGGGGAAAACGCTGACAGCGATAGAGCTTATCAAGTCGAAGAAAAATAGAGACTTTTGCCTATTTATCACAAAAGCAAGTTTGATAAAGCAGACTAGAAAGGAGTTTGAAAAACATGGACTAGACGACGTCAAGTTTGTAAGTTATGAAGCAATCGCAATGTCTGACAGGATCTATATAGAGCTGCTAGATGAGCTTTCAATGTACGAGAATATCTTTGTCATAGCAGACGAGAGCACAGCGCTTAAAAACGAGAGCAAGACAGCGCAGCGCTGCCTTGAGATTAGAAAGCGTTGCAAGTATGCACTGATCATGACAGCGACGCCAATCACAAAGGACGAGCTAGACTTATACAATCAGCTTGAATTTCTAAGCCAAAATATCTTGAGAATGTCAAAAGGTGATTTTATCAAGAATTTTTACGAAAAAATAACGTACAAAAAGAAGGGAGAAAGTGAGAAAAGTTTTTTGAAATTTTCTGACGTGAATAAAAGCTATCTGCAAAATATCCTAGACCTCATCGCAATCTACGGCGAAATCAACATTGACTTCGAGATAACCGAAACAAGTATCACAGTCGAGCCAGACGATGAGACAGCAGACGGCTATTTGAAAAATCGTGATGAATTTATCGAGACAATCACAAAGATTGGATTTGAAAACGGGGAGCTGCTGAATTTCTTGCAATTTGCAAATAAAACTTTTTCGATTGATAAAAACAAAAACATGGCAGTTGCTGACTATGCTAGAAACAAGAAGCTGATCGTATTCACGAATTATCTGGAGGAGCACAGACAGATTGTTGAAAATCTGGATAGATGTTTTGCGATTACAGGCGCAACAAAGTTAGCAGATAGAGAGCGCATCATTCAGTACTGGAAAGAAAGCGAGTGCGCACCACTCATCATCATGCTTGGCGTCGGAGGTCATGGACTGAATCTGCAGTACACTGACGAGATTGTCTTTTCATCAATCAGCTTTGACTGGGAGAAGATGGAGCAGGCGAAGGGACGCATATCAAGGCTTGGGCAGACTGCGCGTGAGCTGAAACACACCTATATCTTGTGCAGCTCGCCGATTTCTGAAATGATTCAGGAAAACTTGGCAAAAAAACAAGGATTGATAAACTCGCTGGAAAACGAGGTCAAGGACTACTTTGAAAAGGAGATAAAGAATGAACGTTTATGAAGCAGCAGTTGAGCGGATAGAGTATATATTTGATGAATTTGATGATATATACATCAGCTTTTCTGGCGGTAAAGATAGCGGCACGACATTTAATCTAATGGTGGACATTGCTAAGAAAAAAGGCAAGAAGTTCAGCGTGCTGTACGTCGATATGGAAGGCATGTACAAGAACACGATTGATTTCGTGACAGAAATGCTTACTGTGAATAGTGCCTACTTGAATGATGTGCACTGGGTGTGCTTGCCGTTTTATGGCGATAACGCCAACTCAAACATTGAGCCAATCTGGAAGTTTTGGGATAGCGAGAAACAGGAAAAGTGGATCAGAGAGATGCCCAGCGCTGACTATGTCGTTAATCTGGATAATTACAAATCAGTATTTGGCGAAGAGCTAAGCCTTGACATGCGTTTTGGCCAGTTTGTTGCATGGTATGGCGCTTGGCGTGTTAAGAAATACGGCAAAACGGCAAATATGATGGGCATCAGAACGCAAGAAAGTCTGAATCGCTGGCGTGCAGTTCATGCGGACAGAGTCGCTAAATATAACGATAAGAGATTTACTGTCGACAATAAAAACGGTGTCATAAACGTTTATCCGATTTACGACTGGAAAGTGGAGGACATTTGGCGATATTCTGGAAAGTTTGAAAAGAAATACAATAAAACTTATGACTTGTTTTATCGTGCAGGCGTGCCACTCAGCAAGATGCGGATTGACGAACCATTTGGCGTCGAAGAAAGAAACGGCATCAAGCTTTGGAAAGAGTTAGAGCCTGAAACTTGGGGCAAGATGGTTGAGCGTGTGAAAGGTGTCAATCTGTCGCAGCTCGGTCTAGGAACGCAGGCGGTCGGAAATATTAAGAAAATGACATTGCCTGAGGGACATTCTTGGAAGTCATATCTTGAGTTTTTGCTGGATACTTTGCCAAAATCAACACGAGATATCTATCAGAAAAAGTTTGACAGATTTGCTGAGTATTGGCAGAAAGAGGGCAGCGTTCTATCTGACGATGAAATTGAAATCTTAAAAAGTGAACAGCCAGAAGATTACATCTTCACTGATAGCAAGCAGACTAGAGGCGATAAGAAGAAAAAGAAGATTATCGCAAAGGTAATTCCAGACGACAATCCCCAAAACATCAAATCGCTGTCATACAAGCGAATGGTCTTAGCGATACTTAAAGGTGATATTTTCGGAAAAACACTGTCATTTGGCGCAACAAAAGATCAGATCAAAAGAAGAGACGAATTAGTCACAAAATATAAGGAGATATTATGATAACAGAAAAATCACCAGTTTGGAATGTCATAGCCGTTCCATTCGATAAAATCAAAGCTAACCTGTATAATCCAAATCACGTCGCACCGCCAGAGATGAAGCTGCTATATCAGTCGATAAAAGAAGATGGCTATACCATGCCTATTGTCTGCTACTACTTGGCTGATGAGGACGTTTATGAGATTGTTGACGGCTATCATAGATATACGACCATGAAACTCCATAAGGACATCTATGACCGTGAGAATGGCATGCTGCCTGTTTCTGTTATCGAAAAAGAACCAAGCGAGCGCATGGCATCGACTATCAGGCACAATAGAGCACGAGGCACGCATGATATTGGATTGATGGTTAATATCGTTCAATCATTGCGTGAAAATGGTGCTAGCGATCAGTGGATTATGAAGAATCTAGGCATGGACGCAGAGGAAGTGCTCAGAATGAAACAACTATCAGGCATTGCTGCGCTATTCGCTGATGAAGAATTTTCAAAATCAGATGAATCGTGATATAATTTCAAGTATGAAAAATGAAAATAAAGTATCAGAAGCGCAAAGAAAAGCCACTAAAAATTGGGAAACCAAAAATAGAGAGCACAGCAACTATCTCAAAAATAGATCAGCAGCAAAAAGTTTTATTCTGAAAAAAGCACACGAAGAAGATTTGAAGTTAGTTGAAGAATGGCTTGACGAGAGGAAGAAAAACAATATTTAGTTTTAGCTATTAGCGTGGGCTGGGCCGTAGTCAATGATGACTTTGAGCTGATCAAGGGAAAAAAATCATCAGAGAGGATGGGCAGACGCGGAAAAATCGGACGAATCTTTGGGGCGTCAGACTTTTTGAAGAAGGAAATGTCGCTGCAGATCGCAGGTTGAAACGTGGGATGCGCAGACGCATTGCACGACGGAAAAAGCGTTTGCAGATGTTGCGTGAGATTTTTTCTGATGACATTTTGAAGTTTGACGATAGCTTTTTCATTCGGATGGATGAAAGCTTTTACCAAAATGATGATAATCAGGAAGTTCATACTTTTCGTGATGCGAATGGGCACAAAATTGAAAAAGTTAATAAGTCTGTAAAAACGCCATATCCTTTATTTAATGGCAAGATTGGACAGGGTGAAACTTATGCCAATGAAGTGGATTATTATAAAGCGTATCCTACCATTTATCATTTGCGTGAACGTTTGGTGAATGACAAAAGTCAAGCCGATTTGCGATTGGTTTATTTAGCATTGCACCATATTTTGAAGTTCCGTGGTCATTTTACCAACCAAGGTCAAAAATTTGATTTGAAAAATATCAATGTTGCGGAAAGCTTGCAAGAGCTATTAGAGAAATATCAAGCAGTGACGACGTTTGATTTTAATTTTGATGAGGACAATGAAGCGGCAGCGAATCAAATTCTGACAAATAGAAACATTTCAAAATCAAAGAAAGCGTATGATTTGACTGAATTGTATAGTGTTTTGACGGATGAAAACTATGCCAAGCATGAAGATCAAGGCAAGAAATTCTTAGAAACTAAAAATGCCCAACAAAAAGCGTTATTTACAGCGATTGTCGGGAACAGCATTGATCTTGCTAAGATTTTTTCAAATGATGAGTATAAGCCAACTGAAGAAAATGGTCTCCCAAAAGGTGGTGATTTTAAATATGGCAATGAAAATTTTGATGAAAAATTAGCTGACATTGAAAATGCCATTTCACCTGAAGAATTTGAAGTGATTGCTATTGGGAAGAAAGTCTATGAAGCCATTGTTTTGTCAGGTATTTTGACCAAGGAAACGCTTGCAGCATCAATGGTTGAAAAATACGACGACCATAAAGAACAATTAGCAAAGTTAAAACAATTTATTAAAAAATATCTTCCGGATGAAGAGTACAAAATTTTTTTTAATGCCATACCCAAAGAAGTAAAAAAAGGTCAGGAAAAAGTAATTGAAGGAACATATGTAGGCTATGTTGGATTGCCCAAGGCGTTTGCAAAAACAAAGCAACGAACTGACAAAAAGCCATTCTCCAAAAAGTACGCAACTCGAGAAATGTTTTACAGTTATGTTAAAAATTTATTATTTCAAGTTATCAGCGATGAAATAACTAAAAAAAATATTATTTTATATGACAACAAAGGGAAAAAGAAAGAGCTCTCTAATTCTGGCAACGGTCAGAACTTTAATATTGAATTTCTAGAAGTAAATAAAAGCGAAAACAAAGAAAACTATAATAAGTTCGATTCCGATAAGATTACTTTTGTTATGGATGTTTTACAACATATTGAATTAGAAAATTACTTGCCCAAACAGCGTCAGTCAGACAATGGTGCGATTCCATATCAAGTACATGAGCATGAATTACGTCGCATTCTGAAAAATCAAGGTCAGTACTATCCATTTTTGCTTGA
Source organism: Pseudolactococcus insecticola (assembly GCF_011170065.1). Lineage (GTDB taxonomy): Bacteria > Bacillota > Bacilli > Lactobacillales > Streptococcaceae > Pseudolactococcus > Pseudolactococcus insecticola. The sequence goes on from NZ_BLLH01000001.1 coordinate 267,172, forward strand.
ACAAGTCGACGTTGAAGAAGAAAATGAAGCTGGTGATGTGTCGATTAAGCAAGAATATAAAATTCAAGTGCTGTTCAAGTTCCGCATTCCGTACTATGTCGGGACCCTTGCCAAAGAAGCGGGTTGGGCGCGCGGTGAAAATGGTGAATTAGTTCAGACTAACTCGTCATCAAAAAATTCATGGCTTGTCCGTCAATCTGACGAGAAACTCACACCGTGGAATTTTGATCAGGTGGTCGATAAAGAAGCGTCAGCGGTCAATTTCATCGAACGCATGACGAATTTTGACACTTATTTGCCTAGTGAAAAAGTCCTGCCGAAAAATTCATTGTTGTACCAAGAATTTTCGATTTATAATGAATTGATCATTGGTGGGTACTATCAAGATAGTCAGAAAAACTATTTTTCACCAGAAACACGTCAAATGATTGTTGAAAAATTATTCAAGAAAAATAAGTCTGTCACTGCACAGAAAATGATTGATTGTTTGAATTGTGAACTTAATCTGAATTTATCATCTGCCAAAGAACTCTTTGGCATCGACACATTTGTCAAATCTCCTAAATACAACACGAGTTATAGCACCTATATCGACTTGGTAAAGGCAGGTATTTCAGAACAAACGATTTCAGACAATCCAGATATTTTTGAACAAATCATCAAATGGCAGACGATTTTTGAAGACAAAAAAGTCTTGAAAAAGACCATCAAAAACGCCAATGAGAACGACTGGGGTCATTTGCTGACTGAGGAGCAAGTCAAAAAGTTAGGCAGTCGCCATTATACCGGCTGGGGGCGCTTATCTAAAAAATTACTTGATGGTTTAAAAGCCGAAAATGGCAAGACAATCATCGAAAATCTCAAAGAAGAAAACTACAACAACTTCATGCGTCTTCTGGAAGATAAGAAAATCGCTGCAGCCATCAAGTCAGAACAAGTTGAAAAGCTGGATGATACGACGTTGAACTATGGCATGGTTGAAAATCTAGCTGGCTCACCTGCCATCAAAAAAGGCATCTGGCAGTCTTTGCAGATCATCAAAGAGCTTGAAAACTATCTTGGACGTGAGAATATCGGTAAGATTGTCGTTGAGATGGCGCGCGGAAGCGAACCTGGACGAAAGAAAACACGGCAACGTCAGATAGAAGATTTTTATAAGAAGTTTGCTGAAAAAACTGGACAAGATGTAGCTAGCGGTGTTAGAAATGAATTTGAAAATATATCTGACGCCCATCGATTTGACGATGAAAAAGTGTTCTTGTATTTCTTACAAAACGGTAAGTCGATGTATGGTGGTGCCAATCTAGATTTGGACAACCTTTCAGCCTATGAAATTGACCACATCGTGCCACAAACCTATATCAAAGATGACTCTTTTGACAATAAAGTGTTGGTTTTGAAATCAGAAAATCAAAACAAGGGTGGTGATGTCCCAAGTCAGGCTATTATTTCAAAAATGCGTGATTACTGGGAATTACTCGCCAAAAATGGTCAAGTGTCACCAAGAAAGTTAGCCAATCTAAAAATAGGCAAGCTATCTGATGAACGCAAGTCTGGTTTTGTTAACCGTCAGTTGGTTGAAACGCGTCAGATAACCAAACATGTCGCAAATATCTTATCGGATTATTTCAAGTCGGATAAGGTAGAAGTGCTGACACCAAAAGCAGGTCTGACGAGTCAATTTCGTCATGGCGAAGTCTTTGTTCCAGTTGCAGATTTTGATTTTGAAACTGCGAAGGCACAACATGTTCACTATGAGTATGATAATAAAGCAGTTTTGGCAAATGGTGAAGTCATTGATACAAAATATAGTGATTCAAATTTCGTTAAAGTTTATGTGCATGACGGTTTTCCTAAAAATCGTGATTTGAACGACTATCATCACGCGCACGATGCCTATCTGAATGCTATCGTTGCTATTTACATCTATGAAACGCGTCCTGATTTGCATGATATGTGGGTTTACGGCGACTACCAGCGCAAAGCGCAGCAAGTAACAGGAAAATACGGCAAGCAACGCAAGGACTACTACAAACAACTGCTATCAGACATGACAGAAGAGAGCTGGATGCGATATGTGACAGATGAAGACGGAAAAACCATCTACCAGTCTGGCGAATTCTGGCATCGTGATGAAGTGATTTCGAAAATCAAGAAAAACTTGAGTTTGCGTAATGTAAATATTGTGAAGAAGACTGAAGAGCAGACAGGCAAGTTTGGGGACACTTCGGTTTACAAACGTGACGAAACAGCCAAAAACTTTGCTACTGGACTTAAACAAAATTTGAATCCTAATAAGTATGGTGGCACAAAAAAACCAATTTCAGCGTTTGCTGTAATTATTAAAGACGTGAAGGGCAATATTAAACCGTTATCAATTCCTGCCATGTTAGTATACGACTATGCTAAGGCGCCTGATAAGCTAAAATTTATTCAAGATATTTATCAGAGTGAAAGCATAAGTGAGATTCTTGTTAAAAAGATAGTTAAATACAATAAATATTTACTAGAAAACGGGGCGCCACGAATGTTTTCTAGTTATCAAGAAGCAATGAGTGGGTCGCAGTTACCAATGATAAACATAGCTGGCAAAAGTGCATCTACTGAAGATATGTTGAAAACGTATGACCAACTGGCGATGTTTATAAAAAAGAACAAATTATTTGCAGATGGATTCGATGCCAAAGGTAAGTATAAAGAAAAAAGCGATAAGGTACGGTTATTAGATTCTGACATAAGAGATTACTTTATTGCTAATGACAGTGAAGTTAAGACGGCCATTATTTCGGAAATGTTAAAAGTTATTTCACCCTCAGAATCAAGTCAAGGCTTAAAAGCGCTGCAACAGGCTGGATTAGGAACTACCGCGCAACAGTTAACAGGAAGCAATGCTATTGGAAATAATGCAACCCTCATCTACCAATCCATCACAGGTCTATATGAGACAAGGAAGAAGCTAAAATGGGATGGCGAGTAATCGTAGTTAATACGCATAGTAAGCTCTCTTATCAAAACAACCACCTCATGTTCAGGTCTTCAACTAAAAGTGAAGTGATTCATCTCTCTGAGATTGATGTCCTGATTTGCGAGACGACGGATATTTCTATCACGACCATGCTACTCAAAAAGTTAGCAGATGAAAACATCTTGACGATATTTTGTGATGACAAACGTCTGCCATCTAGTCAGATGCTGCCGTACTACGGGCGGCATGATTCAAGCTTACAGTTATCACGTCAGATCGCCTGGCAAGACACAAAAAAGTCAGCAGTTTGGACTGAAATCATTGCACAAAAAATCATCAATCAAGCCAATCACCTCACGCAGCTGACTTTTGATGCGTCAGCAACTGCCATCAATAATCTTCTTGACACGCTTGAACCGTTTGACCCATCAAATCGGGAAGGTCATGCAGCACGGATTTACTTTAACAGGCTGTTTGGCAATGACTTTACGCGCGATGATAATAATGACATCAACGCAGGACTTGACTATGGTTATACCCTTTTGATGAGCGTTTTTGCACGGGAAATTGTCAAATCAGGCTGCATGACGCAGCTAGGGCTGAAACATGTCAATCAGTTCAATGATTTTAACCTAGCAAGTGACATCATGGAGCCTTTCCGGATTTTAGTGGATCAGATCGTCTACCAACACCGTCACAAACATTTTGCTGAAATCAAGCGAGAATTGTTTGAGCTGTTTGCAACGACTTTTGTCTATGATCAAAAAGAGATGTATCTGACCAATATCGCAAGCGACTACACCAAGCGCGTGATTGCGGCATTGAACGGCGAGGACACGACAGTCCCGGTGTTTAGAATATGAGCTATCGCTATATGAGATTATTACTAATGTTTGATCTGCCAATGGATACATCTGATGAGAAGAAAGCCTATCGACAGTTTCGCAAGTTTTTACTCAGCGAGGGCTTTATCATGCACCAGTACTCGGTTTATAGCAAGCTTTTGCTTAATGCCACAGCAGCAAATGCGATGGAAAATAGGCTGCGCAAGCATCATCCAAAGCGTGGCTCAATCACACTATTAAGAGTGACTGAAAAGCAGTATGCACGCATGATTTATCTGCATGGTGCGCGTGACGCAAGCGTTGCAAACTCAGATAGCCGCATCGTATTTTTAGGGGAGGATTATGGTGATGACAACAATGAATCTTAACTTTCCACAACTTGATGAGCCGATAACTTTGGAAAATATGACGACAGTAGTGGTGGAAGATGTGCAAGTTTTTGCAAACCTAGTCCGTGAGTTGTATGGCTTTGATGATGCGAATGACGTGAGACTTTATGATGACCAGTTTAAGTCGCTGAAAGCAGCCGACATGTTAGTTATCACTGATATTTTGGGTTTTGATGTTAACTCGCGTCCTGTTTTGAAACTTGTCTATCAAGACTTGGAAACGCAGCTTAATGAAAAGCCAGAAGTCAAGTCAATGATTGACAAGCTGACTGCAACGATTTCTGAGTTGATTGGCTATGAGCTACTAGATCACGAGCTTGATTTAGAACAAGATGAGATCACAGTACAAGAATTGTTTAAAGCGCTTGGCATTCAGATCGAGACGCTGAGTGATACGATTTTCGAAAAAATATTTGAAATTTTGCAGATATTTAAGTATTTATCGAAAAAGAAATTGCTTGTTTTCATCAATGCTGCAAGTTTTCTGACAAGTGATGAACTAGCTGCCATCAGGGAATTTTCTGAGTTGCAAGGCCTGACGCTTTTATTTCTTGAACGTTATAAAGTACCTGATATGCCGCAATATATATTAGATTCTGACTATTTCCTTTATACTGAAAATATGGTATAATTGGGACAAATAAAGGATTTAGTTGCACTTTGACAACTGAATAAAAATAAAAACAACACAAGGCATTGATCAATTCTGAAGACCATCGCTAGGTCAAACAGCAAAAATCTGAAACCTAAAAAAACGGCAGAAAATTTTCTCCGAGGTTTTAGAGCTGTGTTGAATTGAATGCCCCCAAAACCCAAGCCATATTTTTCAGCAAAATATCCCTGTTTTAGAGCTGTGTTGAATTGAATGCCCCCAAAACACTCTGCTGAGTATCGCTCGACGTTTTCCCAGTTTTAGAGCTGTGTTGAATTGAATGCCCCCAAAACCTAGAACTTAATTCATCAATGTCGATTCATGTTTTAGAGCTGTGTTGAATTGAATGCCCCCAAAACCTGGTTTAAAGATTAAAAATAGGCTCAATAAAAAATTACGTGGGAAAAATACCCACGTGATTTTTTATTGAGCCGGAATTAATTCAGGGCCAAGCCTCACGTTTTTTTGGATATGGAAATATTGAACAAATACGGCATTTTAGAGTAGCCGTTCAATTAATAACAAATGCTGGTAGCGGTGTGGTTATATTACATGTCAAAGCTCCTATTGACTGTTTTTGGTACTGACATAACAGCATCTTTGAGGTGTTTTTTTGTTGGGGAAAATTTCTTCCTCCCTAATCCCGGTTAATATTAACCCCCAAAACCGTCAAATGGCCATTTGAGATGAGTTTGATCACGAGTGCAGCGAATTCACGCGCTGTCATCTCGTTATTTTTTTGGTTAATCCACCATTTTAGAGTGCCGATGAAGATGCTTGTGATATACGAAACGACGAAGTCAGTCGGGATTTTCAGGTCTTCATTTCGCACGTCAAGGCGATCAAAAATGCTGGCATAACGCTCAGACAAGATGGCAAGCAGTCGAGTAGAGAGCATTTCCTCGTTGCTGTTATCGATGATGATCTGTGCGAGAACGGGATTTTCGGTGACAAACTCATAAAACTTCGTCAAGCTCGCCTCAATGCTTTTGACATTGACTGAGTTTTGTTCGATCAAGTTTTCTTGATCCAAAACGGCCGCAAAATCGCCTATAAACTTGTCTACGATCTTTTCATAAAGGTCGGTTTTATCCTTGAAATGGCTGTAAAATGTTGCGCGATTGATCATCGCCTCGTCAGAAATATCGTTAATCGTAATTTTTTCAAATGTCTTGGTGCGCAGCAACTTGAGAAAAGCCTGCGTGATCAATTTATTGGTGCGTTTGACGCGTAAATCTACTTTTTGAGCCATGAGATGCCTTTCCTTTTGCAAATAATAATATAATTTAGCATTTTATCCAACACATTGTCGGATAATGTTGTTTTACCAACAGTTTAGCATATTTTAATGGTTGATTGCAAGTCAAAATCCTTGTAAAATAGAATTATATATGATAAACAACACTGTGTTGTTCGATTGCTTATACTAAAAGCGAGTTTAAGACAGACAGTAATCAAAAACACGAATCACTAAAGGAGTAGTAACCATGTATAAAGCAGGTATTGATGTCGGATCAACGACGGTTAAGATGGTCGTTTTCGATGAAAATTATGATATCAAGTTTTCGCGCTATGAGCGTCATTTTTCTGACGTCAAAACGGCGACAGTAAAAGTGCTTAATGAGATGATTGCCGAGTTAGGTGATATCCAGTTTACTTTTTCAATCACAGGTTCAGGCGGTATGGGGCTTTCTGACGTGATTGGTGCCACATTTATCCAAGAGGTAATCGCCTCAACACTGACAATCGAAAAATTCATTCCAGAAACAGACGTTATGATCGAGCTTGGTGGTGAAGATGCCAAGATGACTTTCTTTGACGGTGCGATGGAGCAACGGATGAATGGGTCATGCGCTGGTGGGACGGGTGCCTTTATCGACCAAATGGCTGAGCTACTAAAAGTAGATGCTAATGGTGTCAATGAGCTGGCTAAAAATTATCAAAATCTTTATCCGATTGCCAGTCGTTGTGGCGTTTTTGCCAAAACAGACGTGCAACCTTTGCTAAATGAAGGGGTGCGCAAAGAAGACATCGCAGCCAGTATTTTTCAGGCTGTTGTCAATCAAACGGTCGCAGGTCTTGCGGCTGGTCGCAAAATCAAAGGGAATATTGCCTTTTTGGGTGGCCCTCTCTTTTTCATGAGCGAACTTCGTAAACGCTTTATCGAAACGCTTGATATCAAACCTGAAAATGTCGTTTTCCCTGAAAATCCGCAACTTTTTGTTGCCATGGGCGCAGCTCTGGACGAGGAAAATGCGACTGAATTTTCAGCATCAGAGATTGTAAACAAGCTTGAAAATGACAACTCTGACAACCTGATTCCCCAAGACACACTCGAAGTCTTGTTTGAAGACGCCGCTGACTTGGCTGAGTTCCGAGCTCGTCACGCCAAAGCAAGTGCAGCACATAAAAACTTATCTGATCACCATGGCGCAGCTTTCCTAGGGATTGATGCAGGTTCTACGACGACAAAAGTCGTGCTGATCGATGAAGACGGTAATATCTTGTTTGAGCATTACGGCTCCAATAACGGTGATCCGCTTGATTCCGTGTTGAACGTTATGACCTTTCTTTACAAGGAAATGCCTAGCGACGTCTACATCGCAAAATCTGCGGTGACAGGTTACGGTGAGCAGCTGATCAAAGCCGCACTCAAAGTTGATATTGGTGAAGTTGAGACCATGGCGCATTACAAGGCGGCTGATTTCTTCCAACCTGGTGTTGACTTTATCATCGACATCGGCGGGCAAGATATGAAAGCTATGAAGATTCGCGATGGGGCGCTCTCAAGCATTCAGCTCAATGAAGCGTGTAGTTCAGGTTGTGGGTCATTTATCGAAACATTTGCTAAATCTTTGAAGTTTGACGTCAAAGACTTTGCGCAAGAAGCACTGCTCACAGCACATCCTGTGGATCTCGGCTCAAAATGTACGGTTTTCATGAACTCCAAAGTCAAGCAAGTTCAAAAAGAAGGTGCCACAGTCGGTGATATCTCGGCTGGCCTGTCTTACTCAGTCATCAAAAATGCGCTTTATAAGGTTATCAAGGTCAAACGCCCTGAAGATCTTGGCGAAAAAATCGTTGTTCAAGGCGGTACTTTCTACAATGAAGCCGTGTTACGTGCCTTTGAAAAAATCTCAGGCCGTGAGGTTGTCCGTCCCTCTATCGCAGGTCTCATGGGGGCTTATGGCTGTGCTTTGATTGCCATGGAAGATGCGACAGACGATGCGACACCGTCTACGATTTTGGGTCTTGAAGCACTTCAAGCCTTTAACACGACAAAAGAATTTACAACATGTGGCCTTTGCGAAAACATGTGTAAGATGACATTGACTGTCTTCAATGACGGGTCAAAATTTGTCTCAGGTAATCGTTGCGAACGTGGTGCCGAAAAAGCCATGCAAATCAAAATTGACAAGCGTGACAAAAAAGTCAACCTAGTTGATTACAAATATAAAAAATTGTTCAAGTTTAAAGCCCTGAACAAGAAAAAAGCAACAAATGGTGAGATTGGTATTCCACGTGTGCTTAACATGTATGAAAACTATCCATTGTGGCACACCATGCTGACAGATCTTGGTTTCCGTGTTGTTTTGTCACCAAAATCTGACAAAGAGCTTTATGAAAAAGGGATTGAAACAATTCCGTCAGACACGGTTTGTTATCCAGCAAAACTCAGCCATGGTCATATCATGAGCTTGATCCAAAAAGATGTGCCAACGATTTTTTATCCGTCTGTTTTGTATGAACGTCAAGAAGATGTGACAGCACAAAATCACTATAACTGTCCGATCGTTCAGTCATATCCTGAAGTCATCAAAAATAACATTGACGAAATCAGAAATGGTCAAGTAGGCTATGTGCATCCATTTATCAACCTTGCTGATCCTGACAATATGGCTGTTAATCTTTTTGAGGCTTTGAAAGAGTTCGACGTTACACTTGATGCCGTTAAAGCAGCGATTCACCATGGTTTTGAAGAGCTTGACGCTTTTAAAGCTGACATCAGAGACAAGGCTGAGGATTTGCTTATGCAAATCAATCTTAACAATGAAAAAGCCATCGTCTTGTCAGGACGTCCTTACCATCTGGATCCAGAAATCAACCATGGCATTTCTGACATCATTACGCAAGAAGGTTTCCACGTTCTGACGGAAGATTCGATCGCGCATCTTGCTGAAGTTGGCGGTTTGCGCGTGGTCAATCAATGGGTCTATCACTCACGACTGTACGGCGCTGCGCGTGTCGTTGCGAAAAATAAAAATCTTGAACTCGTCCAACTCAATAGTTTTGGCTGCGGGCTTGATGCCGTAACAACTGACCAAGTTGAAGAAATCATGCAAGGTCATAACAAACTTTACACGGTTTTAAAGATCGATGAAGGTTCAAATATGGGCGCTGTTCGGATTCGTCTGCGCTCACTCAAAGCAGCTGTTAGCGAACGTGACAAACGTGGCGTCATTCCTGAAATCGCTGAAAGCGACTACAAGGAAATCATCGAAACACATCCAGCATTTACAAAAGAGATGAAAAAGACACACACGCTTCTCATGCCAATGTTGTCGCCAATCCACCAAGAAGGTTTGATTGATGAGGCCTTCAGACAGTCTGGCTACAATGTTGTGGTCCTGCCTGAAGACAAATCATCTATCAACTCCGGTTTGAAATTTGTCAATAACGATTCATGTTATCCTGCCATTATTTCAATCGGGCAGTTGATCCATGCGCTCGAATCGGGCGACTACGATGTCAACAATACCTCTGTCATGATGACGCAAACGGGTGGTGGTTGTCGTGCAACAAACTACATTCCACTGCTTAGAAAAGCGCTCAAAGATGCTGGATTTGGTCAAGTGCCAGTCGTTTCCGTGTCAATGGGAAATAAAGGTACGGAAAAATCTGAAGGATTCAAATTCTCTGTGCCAATGATGACGCGCGTGATTATCGGTGCGCTCTATGGTGACTTGTTTGAACGTGTTGTTTATCGGACACGGCCGTATGAAATCACCAAAGGTCAGATTGATGCGCTTCATACCAAATGGCTTGGCAAAGCGAAACACAACATCAAATCAGGCTCAATTTTTGAATTTAACCGCAATATGAAACAAATCATTCGTGAGTTTGACGAAACACCACTTTTGGACATCAAAAAACCACGTGTTGGTGTGGTAGGTGAAATTCTTGTCAAATATTCAAAAACAGCCAATAATGATATTGTGAGCATCATTGAGTCGGAGGGTGCAGAAGCAGTTGTGCCGGATATTATCGGCTTTATGAACTATTCGCTTTACAACCAAATCTGGAAATCTGAAAATCTCGGCATGGGCAAGAAAGCAAAATACTTTGCACGCGCCTTCATTAACATTATCCAAATGGTTGAAAAACCGATGAATAAGGCGCTCAAAGCCTCTAAACGATTTGATGGGATTCACTCGATTGATGCCCTCGCTGCAGATACCGAAAAAATCATCTCTATCGGAAATCATACGGGTGAAGGTTGGTTCTTGACGGGTGAAATGATTGAACTCTTGCAAGATGACGTGGATAACATCGTCTGCCTACAACCATTTGGCTGCCTGCCTAACCACATCGTTGGTAAAGGTATGATCAAGGAACTCCGTCGTCAATATCCGCGTGCCAATATCGCACCAATTGACTACGATCCATCTGTTTCAGTCGTCAACCAACTTAATCGGATTCGTTTGATGATGGCAACAGCAAAAAAACAACTCAAAAAAGATATGGCTGAAGCTGAAGTGACAGCTGAGGTGAATGCTTGATTTTGGGATATGGAACTGTCAGTGATGGCAGTTTTTTTGTTTTATTTAGAGAGAAAGAGTTTTTGTAAACTAAAAAAACAAGCAACCGAAGTTACTTGCTTTATAAGGAAATTGATTTTCCCACACGATTTGACAAAGCGCATTAATAGGCCGCAGAAATGGCAATGCCACTTCCTAGACTATAACTGCTATTTTTGAAAGGAACAGGACCGCCATGCGTTATATCAGTACCATTTTTTAGAACTTTAATATTAGACATATTGACAGTTGCATTGGTTGAAAGGGTGTGTAAGATATAATTTCCAGCAGAATTTGTAGCTAAGCTAGTTTTATATTGTCCAACTAACACATTATTAACAAACGCTTGCATATAGCCATTTGAGAAATATTTTACTTTTAAATTCACTGTTTGACCGTTAGCAATTCTAGCAGCTCCAGTGTTCACTGAATAGTATTGTTGGCCAGTATTTCCAGCACCACTTGGAAAATTAATCGTTGTTGTGTTAATTCTACCTTGTGCGAAGTTTGCATCAGTACCCGCTTGGTAATGCAATGAGATGCCGATTTGACCTTGACCAGTATTAGTACCTGCAATAACAAATTGCGTTTCATAATCACTACTTGAGCTAGTCATCTTGATATTGGCAGAATATTCAATGGTCGGATTTCCGGTTAAAGTAGCACTATCAAATGGTCTATTTGAATAAAGGTTTCGATATGATCCTGGGTTACTCGTTTCAGATCCTCCAGTTCCGGTAATATTTTGATCGACATGTTTTGGTGTAACAGCAGGAACTGATGCATCAGCATGTCCAAGACCTGAAACTCGCCATGCGATATTTTCATTTTTCCAGCCAGCTTTAATCAGGCTATTTTGCTCAGCAGACGAAGTTGTGTAGTTATGGCTGCCAGCCTTAGCATTTGGATTATAGGCACGTAATAGGGCAATATCTTTAGAATTGGTGCTTGCGTAGGAATTGATACCCTCGTATCGCCAACCCACTTTAACTAAGCTATTTTTTTCAGCTGATGATGTTGTGTAAAAATGATCGCCAGCATTTGGGTTATATAGTCTATAAATTGGTTGACTACTTGTTTCAGGGGCTACCCACCCAATACCTTCGTATTTCCAACCTGCTTTAATAATGTTGTTTCTTTCTGCACTTGAGCGCGTGTAAAAATGTTCACCGCTGTTTGGGTTATATAAACGGTAAATATCGACTGTTTTAACAGCAGCTGCAGCATTAACTTCAGTATTATTGACTGATAGTTTGTCTAAAGATAGTGGCACACTCAATATTCCTACCGCTGACAAGATTGCCAGTGGTTTTAAAATATTTTTTTTCATTGAAATTTCTCCTTTAATTATCAATTTTATTAAATTTTAGCATATAACTATATTTTTGTCAAATGGTTCTCTGACGGGACGCTAATGATCAATATTATGGCAATGACGCACAGATCTCTCGTAGCGACGTAGTAGATGCGGCAATCAAGCTCTTACTGGACCTGAAACTTACTGCAATCGGAATCTCGCCATTACCAGCAAATAATACGCACAAGAAAAGGCTGTCATAAATGGCAGTTTTTTGCTTTATTACTGGGATTATAGTAAAATATGTTTTACATTAAAGAAAGTTAGGGGTCATCCAGATGACAGCAGAAATATATGATATAACGATTATTGGTGCAGGTCCGAGTGGCTTGTTTGCAGGGTTTTATGCAGGTATGCGTAAAAATAAAGTGCAAATTTTGGATTCCTTGGAAATTGCAGGAGGTCAGCTCAATGCGCTCTATCCTGAAAAAATGATTCACGATGTGCCAGGATATTTTGCCGTCAAGGCGGAGGAGCTGGTAACTGATCTGGTCAAGCAAACTGAGCAGTTTGGTGTGCCGATTCGCCTGTCAGAACAGGTGATTGACATTGTGGCAGTGGATCAGGAGAGTTCTGACGACAAGCTGTACCAGATCACTACGACAAAAGCGACTTATCTGAGTAAGGCTGTGATCATTGCGACTGGTAATGGATCATTCACACCGAAAATACTCAAAACTGCTGGTGAATTTGATGCGTCAAAAGTGCTTTACAGCATGACAGATAAGCAAAAAATGGATGGAAAAAGGATTGCTGTAGCAGGTGGTGGCGATTCTGCGATTGACATGTCGCTGCTTTTGTCAGAAGTCGCTGAAAAAGTCAGCCTGATTCATCGGCGCAAGGAATTTCGGGCGCATGAGTCGTCAGTTGATCACTTGCAAGCGTCATCAGTTGCGGTCTTGGTGCCGCTTACCATTGAACGCATTGATGATGTTGTTGATGAGGACACGGAAAATCAGCAGCTGCGCTTGACCTTGTCTGATGGTCAGACGCTAGAAGTTGATTATCTGCTGGTTCAGCACGGTTTTTTGAGCAATAATAAAGACATTCGTGCTTGGTCGGTCAATCTGGCAATGGATCGTCAGCATTTTGTGGTGGATGCCCATTATCAAACGAATCAAGAACTAATTTATGCCATTGGTGACACGGCAAAATATGACGGTAAACTCGGCTTGATCGTCGAAGGATTTGAAGAAGGGCCGCACGCGGTTAACCAGATCATGGCTAAAATCCACTCTGGTAATCCTAGCCATGCTCACTCGACGTCCTTATTTCCTGAAAAATGATGGCCTAAACGCGGATGAATTGTTGAAAAATTGCGAAAATTAGGCTAAAATAAAAGTATGGAAATCAACGGATATACAAAACTTGCGGCAGTTGTGGCAAAGCCAATCAAGCATTCTCTGTCGCCATTTATACATAACTTGGCCTTTGAAGAGGTTGCAGAAAACGGGGCCTACCTAGCTTTTGAAGTCGAAGCAACAGTGCTAAGCTCAGTCATTGATTCAATCAAAACACTAGATATGTACGGCGTCAATCTGTCCATGCCTTATAAAGAAGCAGCGGTGGCTTACGTTGATGAACTCTCAGAAGTCGCAAAACTGACTGGCGCGATCAATACGATTGTTAACCGTAATGGTAAACTTTTTGGTACATCAACTGACGGCGCGGGATTTTTCAAGTCACTGCCTGATTTTTCGGTAAAAGATAGCGACATCACAATTATTGGTGCTGGCGGTGCCGCTCGGGCGATTATTGCTGAGGCGGCGTTGCGAGGTGCAGGAAAAATCACCGTTTACAACCGGACTTATAAGCCTGAACTTTTTGCGGCCTATCCAGGGCAGATTGACTTCAAACCTTTGTCAGACTTGGTAAGTTTGAGTGGTGATCTCTTGGTTAATACGACAAGTGTTGGGATGGACGGTGTTAGCATGCCGATTTCGGAAAATCTGGTTATCCCAGAAAATATGATCGTGGCAGATGTGATTTATCAGCCAATTGAGACACCGTTGCTGCGTTTTGCTAAGGCGCAGGGCTGCCAAACACTTAATGGACTTGGCATGCTAGTCTATCAAGCTGCTGAAAGTTTTGAGCTTTGGACTGGGAAAGTCATGCCTGCTGAGATGATATTAGAAAAGTTAGAAGAAAAAATCTATGGCTGATCACAAAGATACAGTCACAAAACTCATCGTCTCCCCGAGTGCGATAAAGCTTATATGATGCGTTGAAATAAAATCGTGATGCGATTTTGTCGATGTTCGCTGAAAATAAGATTAAGATTTTTTACCTTAGAGACGTGCTAATGCGGATAATTCGCATCATCTGTTATCACGATTTATCAAGGTTGAACCTGAAAGGAAACATATTTATGAAAACATTGCACGTTGATTTACCCCAACATCCCTACGACATCACGGTTGCACGGGGAGAGCTTGCAAAGTCTGGCAAATGGGCGCGAGATCTTTGGCAACCGCAGAAAATCGTAATTATCACGGATAATCACGTTGGCGAACTTTATGCTGAGACGGTCAAGCTGTCTTTTGAGGACGCTGGCTTCACAGAAGTTTCTGTCTTTGCTTTTCTGGAGGGCGAGGCATCAAAAACACTTGCTACAGTTGAAACAGCTTACAAATTTTTGGCTGATTTTGGCATGACACGTTCTGACGGGATTGTTGCTCTGGGCGGAGGTGTTGTTGGCGATTTAGCAGGATTTGTGGCGTCGACCTACATGCGTGGCATCCATTTTCTGCAAATACCGACCAGTCTGACGGCGCAAGTGGACTCTTCAGTTGGCGGAAAGACAGGCGTGAACACAGCTTATGCCAAAAATATGGTTGGGACATTTACACAGCCTGATGGCGTTTTGATTGACCCAGACTGTCTTGCAACGCTTGGCGAACGTGAGCTTTATGAGGGCATGGGAGAGGTCATCAAATGTGGTCTGATTGCTGATGTGGATTTGTGGGATATTTTAGAGGGGCTGACGGGCGAAGTTGACAATCTTTTGACGAATTCTGAAGCTTTGATTTACCATTCGTGTGATGTGAAGCGCAAGGTTGTTGTCGAAGATGAGCTTGATAATGGGACACGCTTGTATCTGAATTTTGGTCACACGATTGGTCACGCAATCGAGGCTACTGCGGGATATGGCAAGGTCATGCACGGCGAAGCCGTCGCCATTGGCATGGTACAAATCACAAAAATTGCTGAAGAAAAAGGCTTGAGTCAGGCAGGATTAACAGCAAAAATCAGGGGAATGGTTGCAAAATTCCATTTGCCGACAGACTATACGCCGTGGGAAGTGGACAAACTTGCCAAAGTCATGACGCTAGACAAAAAGGCACGTGGCACTCAGATAAAAACTGTTTTAGTCCCAGAAATCGGTCAGGCTAAGATCAATGTGATCGACATGGTGGATGTTGAGGAGTGGTTGGCCTAACTGGTCATAAAAAATAACTGGCATGACGAAAAAAATAGGCAATCGCCTTTTTTTTTGGTATAATTTATAATTATAGTAAAATTCTGAAAATTGGAGATAAATCATGAGATATTTTACAGCTGGAGAAAGTCACGGGCCGCGTCTGACGGCTATTATTGAAGGCGTCCCTGCTGGGTTGCGCCTGAGTTCTGCTGATATTAATGTTGAGTTAAAACGCCGTCAAGGCGGCTATGGTCGTGGTGGCCGTATGCTGATAGAAAGCGACCAGGTCGAGATCACGTCTGGCGTGCGTCACGGTGTTACCATGGGTAGCCCCATCACGCTCAATGTCGAAAATAAGGATTTCAAAAACTGGACGACGATTATGGCGGCAGATGACGTCGATGATAAGTTCAAAAAGCAACGTAAACTGACTAAGCCACGTCCAGGACATGCCGATCTGGTTGGTGGCATGAAGTATCGTTTTAGTGATCTGAGAAATGTTCTAGAACGCTCAAGTGCTCGTGAAACAACCATGCGCGTGGCAATCGGCGCTGTGGCAAAACGTCTGCTTGCTGAGCTTGATATTGAGGTGGCAAGCCATGTGACGGTTTTTGGCGGGATTGAAGTTGCAGTGCCAGACGGTCTGACCGTTAGCGAAATACGCGAACGTGCGGCGCAATCAGAAGTATCCATCGTCAATCCTGAACGTGAACAAGAGATTAAAGATTTAGTTGATAAAACTAAAAAAGATGGTGATACGATTGGTGGCGTTGTCGAGGTTGTTGCAGGCGGCCTGCCTGTCGGACTAGGCTCATATGTCCAGTGGGACAAGAAATTGGACGCGAAAATCGCACAAGCCGTTGTCTCTATCAATGCTTTCAAAGGTGTCGAATTTGGCATCGGGTTTGATGCGGCTTATAAACCTGGCAGTCAAATCATGGACGAAATCGCTTGGTCAGAACACGATGGTTACACACGAAAATCTGATAACCTTGGCGGATTTGAAGGTGGTATGACCAATGGTGAGTTGGTTGTCGTGCGTGGTGTCATGAAGCCGATTCCAACGCTTTATAAGCCACTGATGAGTGTGGATACTGAAAATCACGAGCCTTATAAGGCGCAAGTCGAACGCTCTGATCCGACCGCTGTCCCTGCTGCTGCAGTGGTGGCTGAGCACGTTGTCGCAACTGTTTTAGCAAATGAAATCCTAGAAAAATTTGCGTCAGATAACATGGCTGAGCTCAAAGAAAACATTGCCCGCCATAATGACTATGTCAAAGGTTTCTGATAGCGATTGACTATAAAAAGGTAAAGAAAGTAAGTAGATGTCTCAAAAAACGATTTTAATCGCAGGACTGGGTCTCATCGGAGGCTCGCTTGCGCGTGCAATCAAGTTAGGTCACACAGATTATCACGTTTCTGCCTACAATCGTAGTCAGGCACCGCGCGATTTTGCCATTCAAGAAAAGATTGTCGATGAAGTGTCTGACGATTTTGCGGCGCTTGCTGTCAAGGCAGACGTGATCATCTTGAACTTCCCCGTTCAGCTATCAATTGACTTTTTGAAAAAGCTTGCGACATTGCCTTTGAAAGAAAATGTGCTGATTTCAGACTCGGGATCTACAAAAACTGAGATTGTTGCTGCGGCGGAAACTATTTTTGCGGGGAAATCCGCCAGATTTATCGGTGGTCATCCGATGGCTGGTTCGCACAAAACAGGCGTGATTGCATCTGACGAGCTTTTGTTTGAAAATGCGTATTATATTTTGACCCCGTCAACTCTATCTGAGCCAAAAGACCTTGCGGAACTCAAGGACATTTTATCAAATACCCGTGCGAAATTTGTTGAGTTGTCACCAAAAGATCACGATGCCATGACGGCTGTGACCAGTCATTTTCCGCATGTTGTGGCAGCAAGTTTGGTTAATAATGCGCATGATTTTGCACAGCTCATGCCTTTTACTGAAAATCTAGCAGCGGGTGGTTTTCGGGATATGACACGGATTGCTGAGAGCTCACCCGATATGTGGGCAGAGATTCTCATGTCAAATCCTGATAATATCATCTACCAAATCGATCAATTTAGTCAAAAACTGGCGCAGATCAAACAGCTGATTGTTCAAAGACAGAGCGCTGAAATCTGGGATTTCTTTGATCAAGCACGTAAACTTAGAAGTCTGATGCCCATTCACAAAGGGGCTCTGGAGAACTTTTATGACCTGTTTATCAGCGTGCCAGATAAGTCTGACGTGATTCATGAGGTGCTGGGTTATTTTGCTGGGCACAATCTGAGCATCATCAATATCAAAATCAATGAAACGCGTGTTGAGATTAACGGTGTTTTGCAGATTACTTTTAAAACGGAGCAAGATCAGAAAACTGCTGAACATTTGATAAAGGAAAATTCGGATTATGACGTCTACAAGTGATCGCGAGGCGATTTTACTTGCCTTGCGCAAGAAAAAACGTCAAAATAAAAATCAGCTCAAAAAATTTGTCAAGTCAAAAAATGGGAAAGGCTCAGGCATTTACACCCGTAGCCGTAAGAATGACAAGGGATACGACTTGATAGTCAAGAAAGACGAGGAAACGAAAAAGTGAAGTTACAGACCAATGCAGCAGGCCTTCGTGGCACGCTAAAAGTGCCAGGTGATAAGTCTATCAGCCATCGCAGCATCATGTTTGGCGCCCTTGCGATAGGTACTACCAAGGTGCATGACATCTTGCGTGGTGAGGATGTGCTGTCAACCATGGCTGTTTTTCGGGAACTTGGCGTGCGCATCGAGGATAATGGCTACGAAGTGGTTGTTCATGGTGTTGGATTTGATGGCTTGAAAGCACCTCAAAAACGCTTAGATATGGGTAATTCTGGTACATCTATTCGCCTGATTTCAGGTGTCTTAGCAGGGCAACCTTTCACGTCAGAGATGTTTGGCGATGATTCACTGTCAAAACGGCCAATGGATCGTGTGACGATTCCCTTGCGTCAGATGGGTGTTGACATCTCAGGGGAAACAGACCGTGACTTGCCACCGCTTAAAATCACAGGAACTGGCAACTTAAAACCGATTACTTATCAGCTGCCTGTCGCTTCTGCGCAGGTAAAGTCGGCCTTGATTTTTGCTGCATTGCAGGCAGATGGTGAGTCAGTCATCACCGAAAAAGAACTCACGCGGAATCACACAGAAGACATGATTGTCCAGTTTGGCGGTGAAATCTCGGTCAATGGTAAGGAAATTCGCGTCAGAGGCGGGCAGCAGTTTACAGCTACAGAAGTTACTGTACCAGGCGATATTTCAAGTGCAGCCTTTTTCTTGGTGGCAGGTCTCATTGTACCAAATAGTGAGATTGTTCTGAAAAATGTTGGCATTAACGAGACGCGCACGGGAATTATTGACGTCATTCAGGCGATGGGTGGTGATTTGACGATTTCTGATGTAGACGAGCTTGCAAAATCTGCGACGTTGACTGTTAGAACATCAGAGCTCAGTGCTACTGAGATTGCTGGTGATATTATTCCGCGCTTGATTGATGAGTTGCCAGTCATTGCGCTGCTTGCGACGCAGGCAAGTGGTACCACAGTCATTCGTGACGCTGAAGAGCTGAAAGTCAAGGAAACTGACAGGATTCAGGTTGTTGCGGATATGCTAAACAGCATGGGGGCAGACATTACCCCGACGGACGATGGTATGATTATCAAAGGTAAATCACGGCTTAATGGTGCTGTGATCAACACGCAGGGAGACCACCGTATTGGCATGACAGCAGCAGTTGCAAGTTTGCTAGTTTCTGATTCTGATGGTGATGTCGATCTTGAGCGCTCTGAAGCCATAAAAACGTCTTATCCGTCATTTTTCGATGATTTGGCGGCATTGATGGCTTGATTGTGAATCAACAAAAGTTCAGACTTGAAAATCTGGACTTTTTTAGATATAATTAAGGTATGCGAAAGAAAAAAGAGACAGAAATTCAGATTTCTGACAGTAATGATGGTGTGGTTCTGACGGTTGGTAAAAAGACGGTCGCAGAGATAAAAAATGCTTCTGACGATGCCTTTGAAGTGCTAGTCAATGGCAAGCATATCAAGACTTTCAAGGCCTATCCTGATGCGCTGGAAGAAGCAATCAAGACTTACAATCTTGCGCTTTGAACTTTTTAGGTAATCGCAGCAATGGATTATTTTTGGGGTATAGCCAAGCGGTAAGGCAAGGGACTTTGACTCCCTCATGCGTTGGTTCGAATCCAGCTACCCCAGTTGTATAGGTCATGTGACTTGATTTAGCTAAATTTGAGTAAAGTAATAAGCGGAAAAAACAACCGCTTTTATTATGAATAGAGAGTTTCATAAAAATGGTAAAAAGAGATTTATATCGCAATATTTTGATAGGACTGATCGTTGTTTTGCTGCTTGCGGTGCTAAGGATTTTCGTGGTAGAGCCTATCCGGATTCACAATGATAATATGGCACCGATTTTGCCTAAAAAAACGCATATTTTAGCCATGAAGCGCTCAAAAATTGGCAACCTTGATTTGGTTGCTTACCGTCATGATGGTAAAAAATATGTCGGCAGAGTCATTGGTGTGCCAGGGCAGAGCGTCATTGCCATGGACAATATCGTCTATGTTAACCATGATATCCTAAAAGAACCGTACATTACCGCCAACCAAAATAAATATCTGCTTACGCATGACGATGATTTTACCACAGATTTTCGTGTGGATCAGCTGCCTGCTAAAACTTATTGGATCTTAAACGATGCGCGTGATGTCAAGGAAGACAGCCGACGTTTTGGTCCGATTAAAGCTAAAGATATTTTAGGTGAGCTCGAGTTCAGGTATGCACCGATTAGCGATTTTGGCTTTGTTGAAAATGATGAAGCAAAACTTGAAAATGGCTATGAGAATAACTAAATCTGGAAAAATTCTTCGGAGTTTTTTTTTGCCGTGATAATATGGTAAAATTGACATATCGATAAAAATGAAAAGTCAGGAAAAAGGGATAAATAATGAGAATGGTTGACATTATCCAGAAAAAAAGAGAAGGGCAGGCACTGTCAACTCAGGAAATTTCTTGGATGATTGACAGTTATACATCAGGCGCTGTGCCCGATTATCAGATGTCAGCCTGGGCTATGGCTGTTTATTTTCGTGGTATGACGACAGCAGAGACGGCAGATCTGACCATGGCGATGGTAGCAAGTGGTCAGACAATTGATCTGACGACTATACCCGGTGTCAAGGTGGATAAGCATTCAACTGGCGGCGTGGGGGATAAGGTTACGCTGATTCTGGCGCCGCTTGTTGCGAGTTTTGGCGTGCCAGTAGCTAAGATGAGTGGTCGCGGGCTTGGACACACTGGTGGGACTTTGGACAAGCTTGAGAGCATTCACGGTTTTGAGATTGAGCAATCGGAGGCAGAGTTTATCAAGCAGGTCACAGAAGCAGGACTTGCCGTGATTGGTCAGTCAGATGACTTGGTTAAGGCTGATAAGTTGCTTTATGCGCTGCGCGATGTGACGGCTACCGTTGATATTATTCCGCTGATTGCAAGCTCGATTATGTCGAAAAAGATTGCAGCAGGTAGTGATGCAATTTTGCTTGACGTGACGGTGGGCAGCGGTGCCTTCATGAAAAATATCGACGACGCGCGGCTACTTGCGAGAACCATGGTCGATTTGGGCAATGCTGTAGGGCGCAAAACGATTGCTGTGATTACTGATATGAGTCAACCGCTAGGCGCAACTATTGGTAATCGCTTAGAAATCGCTGAAAGCCTTGCTGTTCTAAAAGGAGAAGGGTCGTCAGAACTGCAATATTTTATTGCTGAACTCGCACAGCTCATGCTTGGACTTGCGGACGTTGACAAATCGCTAGATGAGATATTGACGCATCTGTCAAATGGTGCAGCACTTGACAAATTTAAAGCTATGGTTACAGCACAAGGCGGTGATATGGCTGAGTTATTAGCATCACCTGTGCACAAAACACAGTTTTCAAAAGTCGTCAGAAGTCAAAAATCAGGTTTTGTCACGTCATTTGACGCGTTGAGTGCTGGTCTGCTTGCCATGCGAGCGGGTGCAGGACGTGCTGTCAAGTCGGACTTATTGGACATGGACGCAGGTATCAAGATTTTCAAAAAAATCGGAGATGCCGTGCAAGAAGATGAGCCTTTGTTTGAAATTTTTTACAACAAACCAGACTTCGACGTTGATAAAGAAAGCCAGGACTTGCTTGACAAAATCAGCATTTCTGACGAAAAAATAAAAATAAAAGAAATATTGGAGATTATCAAATGACAAACTTAAACAAATACATCGACCATACCGTGCTCAAAGCGGATACACCTCAGGAAAAAGTGCAACAAATCCTCGATGAAGCCATCAAATATGACTTTATGAGCGTCTGCATCAATCCAACATGGGTGGCATTCGCAGCTGAAAAACTAGCAGCGACAGACGTCAAAGTCTGCACCGTTATCGGTTTTCCTTTGGGTGCAAATACCAGTGCGCTCAAGGCATTTGAAGCGGCTGACGCAGTCAAAAATGGGGCTGATGAAGTCGATATGGTCATCAACATTGGCGCAGCCAAATATGGCAACTGGGCGCTAGTCGAGTCTGACATTAAGGCAGTCGTTGCGGCATCAAGCCATGCAACAACAAAAGTGATTATTGAGACGTCACTTTTGACTGACGATGAAAAAGTTCAGGCTTGTAAGGCCGCAGTTCGTGCGGGAGCAGACTTTGTCAAAACGTCAACAGGCTTTTCAACAGGTGGTGCAACGGTTGCAGATATTGCCCTGATGCGCAAAACGGTCGGTCCTGATATGGGCGTCAAAGCTTCTGGCGGTGTGCGCTCCATTGCGGACGCCAAGGCAATGATTGCGGCGGGTGCAACGCGCCTAGGCACGTCGAATGGCGTTGACATCATGGAAGGTAACGTGGCAAATGGCGGCTACTGAGACAGAACAATCAGCGCTTTTTAAGCAGGCTCGGGATGCGGCAAGTGTCGCCTATGTGCCTTATTCGCATTTTCCTGTCGGAGCTGCGCTTATCGCCAAAAATGGGCTTGTTTTTCAAGGATGCAATATCGAGAATGCGAGTTTTGGTCTGACAAATTGTGCCGAGCGGACAGCGATTTTTAAGGCAGTGTCAAGTGGCGTTAGGACTTTTGAAACGATTGGTATTTATGGTGATACGGATGAGCCGATTTCACCTTGTGGCGCTTGCAGGCAAGTACTTGCCGAATTTTGCCCAGAGGATATGCCTGTTTTCCTTTTTTCAAGGGATGGCAAGGTCAAAAAAACGACCGTTGGCGAACTATTGCCTTATCATTTTAAGGACTTAGTATAGAAATAATAAAAATCCGAACGATTGATTTTTTGGATAAAAATTTTTCAGAAAATGGTTGTAGTTTTTGTAAACTTAATGTAAACTTAAACATAGAAGTTCGATTTGTATGATTATGATCATGATTGAACACAAAATTTGGAGGAATTTATTTCATGAACAAAAAAGTAATCGGTGCTGGTCTTGCAGCTGTGGCTGTCTTGTCGCTTGCGGCATGTGGCAATCGCGACAAAACAAGCAGCTCATCAGATGCTAAAACTGACTTGAAAGTTGCAATCGTAACTGATACTGGTGGTGTTGACGACAAATCCTTTAACCAATCAGCTTGGGAAGGCTTACAAGCTTGGGGCAAGGCAAATGGCTTAGCTAAAGACAAAGGCTACACTTATTTCCAATCAGCAAGTGAGTCTGACTATGCAACCAACCTTGATAGCGCTGTTTCTGGTGGCTACAAGCTGGTTTACGGTATCGGTTTTGCGCTTCATGATGCGATTGCTGAAAGTGCCAAAGATAACACTGACACAAATTTTGTTTTGATTGATGACGTCATTGAAGGACAAAAAAACGTTGCCTCAGCGACATTTAAGGACCAAGAAGGTGCTTATCTTGCAGGTGTTGCCGCAGCTAAAACAACTAAGACTAAAACTGTTGGTTTTGTAGGCGGTATGGAATCTGACGTCATCACACGCTTTGAAAAAGGCTTTGAAGCTGGTGTTAAGTCAGTCGATAAATCAATCAAAGTCAAAGTTGACTACGCGGGCTCATTTTCTGATGCTGCAAAAGGTAAGACAATCGCCTCAGCTCAATACGCTGGTGGTGCTGATATTATCTATCAAGCCGCTGGTGGAACAGGTGCAGGTGTCTTTTCAGAAGCCAAAGCACTCAACGAAGAAAAATCTGACGCTGATAAAGTTTGGGTGATCGGTGTTGACCGTGACCAAAAAGATGAAGGTAATTACACATCAAAAGATGGTAAAAAATCTAACTTTGTTCTTGCGTCAACGATAAAAGGCGTAGGTAAAGTTGTTCAAACTATCAACAAAGAAACGGCTGACGACAAATTCCCTGGCGGCAAACACGTCGTTTACGGAATAAAAGATGGCTCTGTAGGCCTTGCCAATGACAATTTGTCAGCTGAAGCTGCAAAAGCAGTTGATCAAGCACGTGATGACATCAAAGCTGGTAAAATCACAGTTCCTGAAAAATAGATAAATGAAAATAGTGCGGAGGCGCTATTTTTTTGTGAAAAATTAGCAAGATTAGCCAAATTTTTGATATAATGAGATATATCAATTTATAGAAATGGAACATTTTATGACAGGACAAAACGTGCAAAATGTGATAGAAATGCGCGATGTCTCAAAAGTTTTTGGTACTTTTGTGGCAAACGACCAGATCAATCTACAAGTCCAAAAAGGCGAAATTCATGCGCTTTTAGGTGAAAATGGTGCTGGTAAATCAACGCTGATGAACATGTTATCAGGCCTACTTGAGCCGACGTCAGGCGAGATTTTTGTAAATGGGAGCGTTGAGAAAATAGATTCGCCGTCAAAAGCTAGTAAACTCGGTATCGGTATGGTGCATCAGCATTTTATGCTGGTAGACGCTTTTACGGTGACTGAAAATATTATCCTAGGCAATGAAACGACGCGTGGCATCAAATTGGACACAAAAAAAGCTGAGCAAGAAATTCTTGAACTCTCGCAAAAATATGGGCTAGAGGTCACGCCAAGTGCGCTAGTACGCGATATTTCAGTGGGTCAGCAGCAGCGTGTTGAAATCTTAAAAACGCTTTATCGAGGTGCTGAGATTTTGATTTTTGATGAGCCAACGGCCGTTCTGACGCCTGCTGAAATTTTGGAGTTAATGACGATTTTGAAAAATCTCGTCAAAGAAGGGAAATCAATCATTCTCATCACGCATAAACTGGATGAAATCCGTGCGGTTTCTGATCGTGTCACAGTTATTCGTCGTGGTAAATCGATCGAAACCGTCGATGTTGCAGGGCGCGATAATAAAACGCTTGCGGAAATGATGGTTGGTCACAGCGTGTCTTTTGTGACTGAGAAAAAAGTCGCAAATCCTGGTAAAGTAGTCCTCGATATTAGCCATTTGGTGGTCAATGAAAGCCGCGGCGCACAGGCAGTCAAATCGTTATCTTTGAAAGTCCGCGCGGGTGAAATCGTGGGTCTAGCTGGTATTGACGGCAATGGTCAGAGTGAGCTAGTTCAAGCAATCACAGGCTTACGCCCTGTTGTCACAGGCTCAATCAAGCTAAAAGATAAGGAAATCACCAATCATAAACCGCGGCAGATCACTGAGATGTCAGTGGCGCACGTGCCTGAGGATCGGCATCGTGATGGGCTTGTTTTGCAACTGTCAGTCGCTGAAAATATGGCCTTGCAAACCTACTATAAAGCACCGATGAGCCATTTGGGTTTTCTTGATTATAAGGCAATCAATCAAAAAGCGCGCGAACTTATGGCGGAGTTTGACGTCCGAGGTGCCAGTGAACTAGTGCCTGCGTCGGCGCTTTCAGGTGGTAATCAGCAAAAGGCGATTATTGCCCGTGAGATTGATCGTAATCCTGATTTACTGATTGTCAGTCAACCTACACGTGGCCTTGACGTTGGGGCAATCGAGTATATTCACAAACGCTTGATACAAGCACGTGATGAAGGGAAGGCTGTGCTTGTTGTTTCATTTGAGCTTGACGAAATCCTAAACGTTTCTGATAGAATCGCTGTGATTCACGATGGTAAGATTCAAGGTATCGTCAGACCAGCTGAAACGACAAAACAAGAACTGGGTGTTCTGATGGTAGGAGGTACGCTAAAATCATGAAAAATCTCAATATCAGAAAAGGGTTAATTCCGATTATTGCCGTGATTGTGGGCTTTCTTTTGGGCGCAATCATCATGCTCGTCTTTGGCTACAATCCGCTTTGGGGATATGAAGACCTATTCACACAGGCTTTTGGCAGTGTCAAATCAATCGGAGAAATTTTCAGAAGTATGGGGCCGCTGATTCTGACGGCGCTATCATTTGCTGTTGCCATGCGAGCCGGCATGTTTAATATCGGGATGTCAGGACAGGCTTTGGCAGGCTGGATTTCATCGGCCTGGTTTGTGCTAAGCTATCCTGACTTGCCACGTGTTATCATGATTCCTTTGGTCATTATTATCGGTGCTGCTTGGGGTGCTATTATGGCTGCAATTCCTGGTATTTTAAAGGCTTTTCTAGGCACGAGTGAAGTCATCGTGACCATCATGATGAACTATATTATTTTGTTTGTGACGACGCATTTGGTGCATAATGTTTTTGCTAAAAAACTCATGTCATCAAAAGATTCGACCATTCCGGTCAGTCAAAATGCGTCATTTCGGACAACGTTTCTATCAGACATTAGTAATCATTCACGTCTTAATATCGGTATTTTTATCGCGATTATCGCGATTATCGTCGTTGCAGTGGTTATCAAACGGACAACACTCGGCTATGAAATCAGGGCAGTTGGACTCAATCCAAACGCTTCAGAATACGCAGGTATCTCAGCAAAACGCACGATTATCACATCTATGCTGATTGCAGGCGGACTCGCTGGTATTGGTGGCGTTGTCGAAGGACTTGGGACTTTTCAAAATTTCTTTGTCCAAAGTTCTAGCATGTCGATCGGGTTTGATGGGATGGCCGTTGCGCTTTTAGGTGAAAATTCACCAGTGGGCATTTTGTTTGCAGCGCTTTTATTTTCAATCCTAAAAATCGGTGCACCGGGCATGAATGTGACAGGTATTCCGCCAGAAATCGTCAATGTCGTGATTGCAAGTATTATCTTTTTTGTCGGCATCAAGTTTGTTATTGAGACAGTCTTGCCAAGCCTACCTAAAAAAGACGAGAACACCACAGCGCGCACGGTTGACAGTAAAGTGAAAAAGGAGGGCGCTAAGCTATGACGGCTACCACAATGCTTCAAATTTTAGTTTCTTCGATGTTGATTTATGCGACACCGCTGATATTTACCAGTCTTGGCGGCACTTTTTCAGAACGCAGCGGGATTGTCAATGTCGGACTCGAAGGTATCATGACCATGGGCGCTTTTAGCTCGGTCGTCTTCAACCTGACTTTTGCAGATAGCCTAGGCAAGGTGACGCCTTGGCTAGCACTGTTATTTGGCGGTGTGATTGGGCTTATTTTCTCCCTGCTTCATGCGGTTGCGACTATTAATTTTCGAGCAGACCACATCATCTCAGGCACCGTCATCAACCTTATGGCGCCAGCACTAGCCGTCTTTTTGGTTAAGGTGCTTTATGGCAAGGGACAGACTGATAACATCCAAGAAAGCTTTGGCTACTGGGATTTTCCAGGCTTGAGCCATCTTCCGGTGATTGGGAAAATTTTCTTCAAACAAACATCTTTGATCGGATTTGTGTCAATTTTAGTAGCATTTCTAGCCTGGTTTATCTTGTTTAAAACACGTTTTGGTTTGCGCCTTCGCGCTGTCGGTGAACACCCTCAGGCGGCAGACACACTGGGCATTAATGTCTATCTCATGCGTTATTCAGGTGTGATGATTTCAGGGCTTTTGGGTGGTTTTGGTGGCGCTGTTTTTGCGCAACAAATCTCGGTTAATTTTAGTGCTTCAACCATTGCAGGGCAAGGATTCATTGCCATGGCGGCCATGATTTTTGGAAAATGGAACCCAATTGGCGCCATGCTTGCAAGTTTATTCTTTGGCTTATCGCAAAGTTTGGCCGTGGTGGGTGCTCAGCTGCCTGTCATTTCTGGCATTCCGATTGTCTACCTGCAAATCGCACCTTATGTTTTGACCATCGCAGTACTTGCGATTTTCCTAGGAAAGTCAACAGGTCCAAAGGCAAATGGCGTCAACTATATCAAATCAAAATAATAATGATCAAAAAATCGCGAGCAAATTGCGATTTTTTTCGTATAAGATAGTGAGAGGTATTAAGATGACAAATTTTGAACTATATCGTCTAAAACTAGCAGGTATGACAAATCTGATGCTTAACAAATTTCTAAGTTTTATTGATGAAAGAAATAGTGAAAATGACTTAAATGACAGTCAAACGGGCAATGATTTGCTGCAGTTACCTGAATTTATCAAGCGTTCTGACATGAAACAAAAAGCCTTATTTTGGGAGAAATTTCGTCAGATTGACGCGAAAGTAGCTCGGGCAGATTTTTTGAAATATCCGTCATTTTCGATTTTTGACGAAGTCTATCCGGAAGCTTTGCGTGAGAGTTACAATCCGCCTGTCTTGGTCTTTTATCAGGGAGATTTGTCCTTGCTTAGTCAACCAAAACTAGGTTTTGTCGGCAGTCGCGATTGTAGTCGACAGGGCATTTCAAGTGTACAAAAAATCATCAAAGAACTGGGCAATCAGTTTGTCGTGGTCAGCGGACTTGCACGTGGTATTGATACGGCGTGTCATATTGCTGCCATGAAAAATGGCGGTCAGACCATTGCTGTTATTGGCACAGGACTTGATGTAACCTATCCACGTGAAAATTTCCAGTTGCAGGACTATATCAGTAAGCACCAGCTGATTCTGACGGAGTACGGTCCGTCAGAAAAGGCGCTCAAGTATCATTTTCCAGACCGAAATCGAATCATCGCAGGTCTGACGCGTGGCGTGGTCGTGACCGAGGCCAAGCTTCGCTCGGGCAGTCTGATTACCTGTGAGCGTGCCATGGAAGAAGGACGTGATGTTTTTGCGGTGCCGGGCAATATCGTAGATGGCCTTTCTGACGGGTGCCATCACTTGATCCAAGAGGGTGCAAAACTCGTTTTTCATGGTCAGGATATTTTATCAGAGTATACATATGAATAAACTAAAAACTGCCAGTTTCTCTAGTTGAAATTGGCAGTTTTAGATGATGGCTTCAAGGCTAGGTCTGATAAACGCCCACATGCTGTCAAACTTGCCTGTGAAATCTTCTGTGATCCAGGCAGGCGCAAATGTTGGTGTGGTAAACCAAGCAAAAGTTGTGATGAGATTTTGTGCAGTGTCAGCTGACAAGGTGGAAACGGTTGTTAAGTTGGTAATCAGATCATTGATATGTCGTGCCAAAAGTACTGCATCTTCGTCAACATAAGCCGTATAGAGCGCAAACATTTCAGTATTTGCGATGTAGCTTTTTCGCTTGCTATTTGCAAAGGCCCAAAGCCAATCGTGGATCAGCTCAAGCTGATTGTCATAATGATCAGGCTGAAACTCAAAAATATCTGTCAAAATCTCATCAAGCCAGCGAATGGCCAGCGCCCCCCACAGTTCTTTTTTATTTTTGAAATACTTATATAAAGCAGCGTGAGACGTCCCGAGCTCTTTTGCAAGACTTGATAAAGTGACATTTGCCATGCCAAAATTGTCAATCATGGCCTCAGCTGTCTGTAAAATCTTTTTTTCAGATAGTTTTTGCATGCTTTTATTTTATCACGTTTATCCTAAATTTACAAAAATGTTTTTTTGTAAGTTACAAGTATTGACTTTTGTAACCAAGTGAGTTATACTATTTTTAGTTACAAAATATCAAAAATGTAAATGGAGATTTGAAAACATGAAACTTACCAACAACACCATTCTCATCACAGGCGGGACCTCAGGCATTGGTTTAGCATTTGCACAGAAATTTCTGGCGCTAGATAACACTGTCATTGTCACAGGTCGCTCGCAGGCAAAGATTGACGCAGCCATTTTTGAAAATCCTGGCTTACACGGCATTGCGGCAGATGTGTCGGATTTGGCTTCAGTTAGAGCACTTGTCAAGACGCTGAACGAAAAATTTCCGCAGCTTAACATGGTGATCAACTCAGCAGGCATCATGCGAGTTAAGCAACTTTTTGACGAAAGTGTGACAGCCGAGGATCTGACGTCAGAAATAGAGACGAATCTCAACGGCACGATATGGGTGGACAAGCTATTATTGCCAGTCCTAGCAAAGCAGCCAGAAGCTATGATCATCAATGTGACGTCTGGTTTAGCCAATATTTCTTGGCACATGACGCCGACCTACTCGGCAACAAAATCAGGTGTGCGACTGTTTACCAATGCCCTTCGCTACCAAGCTAAAAAGCAAGCACCAAATCTTCACGTTGTCGAACTTGTACCACCATTGGTACGTGGAACGGCGCTCGAATCAAATCAGGGCAATCAAACACAAGGCATCACAACCGAACAATTGGTTGCAGCTGGTCTAAAAGGTATCGCTAAAAATAAAAAACGCATCAATGTTGGCCAATCAAAATTACTTCAAGTCATGGGACGCACACTGCCCATGGCATTTGAAAATCTAATGGCAAAAACAATAGAAAAAGCAGAGGAAAACTAATCATGAAGCTCACTAACAACACCATTTTAATCACAGGCGGCACATCAGGTATCGGCCTAGCGTTTGCACAGAAATTTCTGGCGCTAGGTAACACAGTCATTGTCACAGGTCGCTCGCAGGCAAAGATTGACGCAGCCATTTCTGAAAATCCTGGCTTATACGGCATTGCAGCAGATGTGTCAGATGCAGCAGACGTAGCCAGATTGGCTCAAAAAGTCTTAAGTGATTTTCCAAACTTAAATGTCGTCATGAATTCTGCAGGAATCATGCGCACTTACGATTTATTTGACGATGATCTGAAAGCAACGGATCTGCTGGCAGAGATTGACACCAATCTGAATGGTACAATTCTCGTGTCACAGACTTTTCTCAAGCACTTGACGGCTCAGCCAGAAAGCTTGCTTGTCAACGTCTCATCTGGTCTTGCAAATGTGTCATCAGCACCAAATCCGATTTATTCAGCGACAAAAGCGGGTGTCCATATGTTTACAGATGCTGTGCGTGAGCAAGTTATTTATCAGGGCTACACCAACTTGCAAGTCACAGAACTCGTGCCGCCGCTCGTGTCAGAAACCAATCTTGAAGAAAATGTCCATGTTGAAGGCCCTAACAACATGACTTTGACAGACCTGGTGGCAGAAGGAATCACAGGCATTGAAAATGGCAGCACGCGCATCGATGCTGGCTTTGCCAAAGTCATTCGCAAAAACGCCCTCGAAAACCCTGAGCACTTCACACATCAGATGGCAGAAAATATGTTGCCAAATAAATTTGCACGAAAATGAGTTAGTCGCATCAGACGTCAAACAAAAACCGAACGTTCCAAGTGAATTTTCGGTTTTTTCTTGACCATTTGACAGATTTTCCGAAAATTAGTGATAAAATGAAAGAAAATAATGAAAAAGGAACGTGATTTGACTTTGAAATTACTTGTCATTGGATCTGGCGGTCGTGAACACGCCATTGCCAAAAAATTATTGGAGAGTCCGGAAGTTGAGACTGTCTATGCTGCACCGGGTAATGCTGGCATGACGCTTGATGGGATTGAAACAGTTGCACTTGCAATCACACAGCACGCTGAGTTGATTGATTTTGCAAGCACGCATGACATTGACTTTACTTTTGTGGGGCCTGATGATGCCCTTGCTGCAGGGATCGTAGATGATTTTGAGGCAGCAGGTAAGCGCGTATTTGGACCAACTAAACTCGCCGCAGAGCTTGAGTGGTCAAAAGATTTTGCCAAGCAAATCATGAATAAATATCAGGTGCCAACTGCTGCACACGCGACATTTAGTGAATTTTCTGAGGCAGAAAGCTACATTCGCTCAAAAGGCGCACCAATCGTTATCAAAGCAGACGGTTTAGCACTCGGAAAAGGTGTCGTGGTTGCTGAAACGGTTGCTGAAGCAGTTGATTTCACACGTGATGTCCTTGAAAATGACAAATTTGGCAAGTCTCGCGTGATTGTCGAAGACTTTCTTGCTGGTGAAGAGTTCTCACTTTTTGCCTTTGTCAAAGGCGATAAATTTTATATGATGCCAACGGCGCAGGACCACAAGCGTGCATTTGATGGCGACAAAGGTCCCAATACAGGTGGCATGGGTGCCTATTCGCCAGTGCCACATCTGCCTGAGTCAGTCGTTACAACAGCAGTTGAGACGATTATCAAACCAGTTGTAAACGGCATGATTGCTGAAAATCGTCCTTATACAGGCATTCTGTATGCGGGGCTCATTTTAACTGCTGATGGTCCCAAAGTTATCGAGTTCAATGCACGCTTTGGCGACCCTGAAACACAGGTGATTTTACCGCGTCTGACGTCTGACTTTGCGCTGAACATGCGTGATCTTTTGGCTGATCAGGCGCCTGATTTTACCTGGTTAGACAGCGGTGTGACACTTGGCGTTGTGGTGGCTTCTGACGGCTATCCTGGTGACTATGCTAAAGATGTTCCTGTGCCTGAAAAAACGTCAGGTGATATCACAACTTACTACGCAGGTGTCAAAGCAGACAAAACAGGTCATTTAGTGACAAATGGTGGTCGCGTTTATCTGCTTGAGGCGACAGCCGACAGCGTCACAAGCGCTCAGAACATCATTTACAAAAAACTGCAAGCGCAGGACACGACGGGACTTTTTTACAGAAGAGATATTGGAGATAAGGCAAATGTTTAATCAACCGAAAATCGCGATTATCATGGGGAGCAAGTCGGACTGGGCAACTATGAAACATGCGGCCGATGTGCTCGATATGTTTGGCGTTTCTTATGAAAAAAAGGTCGTTTCAGCCCACAGAACGCCCGATCTCATGTTTGAATTTGCGGCTAGCGCACGTGCGCGTGGCGTTTCTGTTATTATTGCAGGTGCTGGTGGCGCGGCGCATCTACCTGGGATGGTAGCGGCAAAAACGACCTTGCCTGTCATTGGTGTGCCTGTCAAATCGCGTGCGCTAAACGGTCTTGACTCACTCCTATCTATCGTGCAAATGCCTGGTGGTGTACCTGTTGCAACCATGTCGATTGGCGACTCTGGCGCTCAAAATGCTGGACTCTATGCCCTTCAAATCCTTGGCATAGCAGACGAAAACTTGGCAGCACGACTTGAAAAATTCCGTGATGATCAACGGCAAGAGGCCATAGAAAGTAGTGACCAACTTGACTGATACAACGAATACAACAAAAACAATAGGCATTATTGGCGGCGGTCAGCTCGGGCAAATGATGGCAATTTCTGCTATTTATATGGGACACAACGTCATCGCGCTTGATCCGGATGCGACTTGTCCCGCGTCTCATGTGGCAGAGATGATTGTGGCGCCCTATGACGATGCTGCAGCAATTGCTGAGCTTGCGGCGCGTTCTGACGTGCTGACTTATGAGTTTGAAAATGTCTCAGCAGACACGCTTCGTCCCTATGCTGATAAAATTCCACAAGGTCTTGAGCTTCTGAGCATTTCACAAAATCGTATATTTGAAAAAGCCTTTCTGACGAAAGAAGCAGGCGTCAAAGTTGCACCTTATCAGGTCATAAAAAGCCCGTCAGACTTGGATCAAAAGCTTGATTTGACTAAAAAACATGTGCTCAAAACGGCGACAGGTGGCTATGATGGTCATGGTCAAGTTGTGATTAAGTCAAATGATGATATTGCGGCTGCACATGCGCTTGCAGCTGAACAAGATTGCGTTTTGGAAGAGTTTGTTGACTTTCTAAAAGAAGTGTCAATCGTCATCTCGGGCAATGGTATTGATTTTTCAGTCTTTCCAGTTTTTGAAAATATCCATCAAAATAATATTTTGTCAAAAACCATCATGCCAGCGAGAATTTCCAAATATTTGGCAGAAGAAGCTGAAAAAATGGCAGTGTCAATCGCAAAATCCCTCAAACTTTCAGGCACGCTGTGCGTTGAGATGTTTGTGACAGCAAATGACATTTTAGTAAATGAAATCGCACCACGCCCACATAATTCTGGTCATGTGACGATTGAAGCGTGTGACTTTTCACAGTTTGACTTGCACATCCGTGGTGTGCTCGCAGAAAAATTACCAAAAGTAAAGGTGCTGTCACCTGCTGTCATGCTACAAGTTTTGGGACAGGATCTGTCAGCTGCACGTCATTTTACACAAGAAAATCCGAGCGCCCACCTGCATTTGTATGGTAAAATAGAGGCGAAACACAATCGTAAAATGGGTCATGTGACTATTTTGAGCGATAAATACGAAGACTATAAGGAGTTTTAGACAATGATTGAACGTTATTCACGACCTGAGATGTATGGCATTTGGACGGAAGAAAATAAATACCGTGCTTGGCTTGAAGTTGAGATTCTTGCGGATGAAGCGTGGGCTGAGCTTGGCGAAATTCCAAAAGAAGACGTAGCAAAAATCCGTGAAAATGCTGATTTTGATGTGGCGCGTATCCTTGAAATCGAGCAGGAAACACGACATGATGTGGTGGCTTTCACCCGTGCAGTTTCTGAAACACTTGGCGAAGAACGCAAGTGGGTACACTACGGTTTGACGTCGACCGACGTTGTAGACACGGCTTACGGCTATCTTTACAAGCAAGCCAATGATATCTTACGTGCTGATTTAGAGCGCTTCAAAGACATCATCGCGGATAAAGCGCGTGAGCACAAGTTTACGATCATGATGGGGCGCACACACGGCGTTCATGCGGAGCCTACAACTTTTGGCCTCAAACTTGCCACTTGGTACTCAGAGATGAAGCGTAATATCGAGCGCTTCGAGCATGCTGCGCGTGGTGTTGAAGCAGGTAAAATCTCTGGTGCTGTGGGCAATTTTGCCAATATTCCACCATTTGTTGAAAGCTATGTGACGCAAAAGCTTGGCATCACAGCGCAAGAAATTTCGACACAGGTCTTGCCACGTGATTTGCACGCTGAATATTTCTCAACGATGGCGATTATCGCCTCATCTATTGAACGCATGGCGACTGAAATCCGTGGTCTACAAAAATCTGAGCAACGTGAAGTCGAAGAATTTTTCGCCAAAGGTCAAAAAGGCAGCTCAGCTATGCCACATAAAAGAAACCCAATCGGATCTGAAAACATGACAGGACTCGCTCGTGTTATCCGTGGTCATGCTGTGACAGCCTTTGAAAATATCTCGCTTTGGCACGAACGTGACATTTCTCATAGCTCTGCTGAGCGGATTATTACGCCTGATACAACGATTTTGCTCGATTACATGCTAAACCGCTTTGGCAATATCGTAAAAAATTTGACGGTCTTCCCTGAAAATATGATTCGTAACATGAATAGCACATTCGGCTTGATCTACAGCCAACGTGTCATGCTTAAACTCATCGAAAAAGGGATGACGCGTGAAGCAGCTTACGACCTTGTTCAGCCAAAAACGGCCTATTCATGGGATAACCAAGTTGATTTCAAGCCGCAGCTTTTAAATGATGAAAAAGTCACAAGTGTCCTCACAAGTGAAGAAATTGATGAACTATTTGACCCAGTTTATTATACAAAACGTGTGGATGAAGTCTTTACGCGAATTGGTTTGTGAGTGATTTTGTAAAATTATCTTTTGAAAATCTTGTCAAACACAGAAAATTTTGACAAGCTAAGCGTACTTTGCTATACTAATATCAGAAGAAAAAGTAATCTTTAGCGAGCACGGATGGTGAGAGCGTGCATGATTACGAGGCACTTCTTATCAAATAAGCTAGAAAATACCAAAATGAAGGCTAGCAGTTGCTAGCGAATCAGGGTGGAACCGCGTCTATATGTCGTCCCTGTGTCCTTATTTTTTAAGGATGCAGTGGCGATTTTTTATATATCAAAAAGGAGAATCATGTCTAAAAAACTATCATTTCAAGAAATTATCTTGACACTTCAAGAGTTTTGGAGTAAGCAAGGTGCCAATCTCATGCAGGCTTATGACAATGAAGTCGGGGCTGGGACGATGAGTCCGTATACGTTTTTGCGTGCCAATGGTCCAGAACCATGGCATGCAGCTTATGTGCAGCCGTCTCGCCGTCCGGCGGATGGCCGTTACGGAGAAAATCCTAACCGTCTCTTTCAACATCAC
Source organism: Pseudolactococcus insecticola (assembly GCF_011170065.1). Lineage (GTDB taxonomy): Bacteria > Bacillota > Bacilli > Lactobacillales > Streptococcaceae > Pseudolactococcus > Pseudolactococcus insecticola. The sequence continues at coordinate 302,852 of NZ_BLLH01000001.1, forward strand.
CAGTTTCAAGTCGTCATGAAACCTAGCCCGAAAAATATCCAACAACTTTATCTGGACAGCCTATCTGCGCTTGGTATTAATGCTTTGGAGCACGATATTCGTTTTGTTGAGGACAACTGGGAAAATCCGTCTATGGGTGCTGCTGGTATTGGCTGGGAAGTTTGGCTTGACGGGATGGAAGTGACGCAGTTTACCTATTTTCAGCAAGTCGGCGGTATTGAGGTTGACTCGGTGACGTCTGAGATTACTTATGGTCTTGAGCGTCTCGCGTCTTACATCCAAGAAGTTGAGTCAGTCTACGATCTTGAGTGGGGAAATGGCGTGCTGTACGGTGATATTTTCACAGAGCCAGAGTATGAACACTCAAAATTTGCCTTTGAAGAAATCGAAACGGAAACGTTTCTGACCTTGTTTGATACCTATGAGGCGCAGGCAACTAAGTTGCTTGATTTGGGACTCGTGCATCCAGCGTATGACTTTATTTTGAAGTCATCTCATACTTTCAACTTACTTGACGCAAGTGGTGCGGTGTCCGTGACTGAGCGTGCTGGCTATCTTCACCGTGTGCGAACGATGGCGCGGAAAGTAGCGCGTACTTTCATCAATGAACGCGCGAAACTTGGTTTTCCGTTACTCAAAGATGACGGTTTGCGTGATAAATATCTGGGTGAAAATGGCAAATACAAAGAAGTTGCTGGAGGTGACAAATAATGGCAAATTATTTACTTGAAATCGGTCTGGAAGAAATGCCTGCACATCTTGTGAGCGCAGCATCGGCCCAATTAGAAAAGCGAGTGGCTGATTTTCTGGCTGAAAAACGTGTCAAGTTTGACACAATTGTCAAATACGCCACACCGCGCAGGTTAGCTGTACTAGTCAAGGGACTGTCTGACGCGTCAGAAGCAGTTGACGAAGAAGTCAAAGGTCCGTCAGAAAAGATAGCAAAAGATGCTGACGGTAATTGGTCTAAGGCTATTCAAGGCTTCTCACGTGGACAAGGTGTGACACCTGACGACTTGGTCTTAAAAGGTGACTATTACTATGCCAATAAACATATCTCAGGCGTTCCTACGTCTGAGATTCTGACGGCAATTGGTGATGATGTGATTGCAAAAATGCAATTTTCAACCTATATGAAATGGGCTAATAATTCATTTTTGTTCGTCCGCCCAATCCAATGGTTGGTCAGCCTACTTGATGATGAAACAGTCAGCTTCAAGTTGCTTGATGTGACGAGTAATGCTATCACACGTGGTCACCGTTTTCTCTATGATGAGCCGATTGTGCTCAAAGATGCTTTAGACTATGAAGCTGCTTTAAATACTGCGTTTGTCATTGCTGATAGCGCAGCACGTAAGACGTTGATTGAGACACAAATCGCAGAAATTGCATCAACAAACAGCTGGGACATTTACCTAGAGCCTGGCTTACTTGAAGAAGTCAATAACTTAGTTGAGTATCCGACAGCATTTGTCGGGGACTTTGAGGCCAAGTATCTGGATGTACCCGAGGAAGTTTTAGTGACCAGTATGCGTGAGCATCAGCGTTATTTTGAAGTGCGTGATTTATCTGGTAACTTGCAAAATCATTTTATCTCCGTCAGAAATGGTAATGCAGAACACATTGAAAATGTTGCCAAGGGCAATCAAAAAGTGCTGGTTGCGCGTCTAGAAGATGCTGAATTTTTCTGGCGTGAAGACCAAAAACTCAAAATTTCTGATCTGGTTGAAAAACTCAAAAAAGTGACCTTCCATGAAAAAATTGGCTCAGTTTATGAGCATATGGGGCGTGTCAAGATTATCGCTAAAAAACTACGTGACCATGCCATGTTACCACTCGCGTTTGACGATAAACTGGACCGTGCAGCTGATATTTACAAGTTTGATTTGCTAACGGGAATGGTTGGCGAGTTTGACGAGTTGCAAGGAATTATGGGCGAGAAATATGCGCTGTTAGCTGGTGAAGATGCCGCTGTTGCAACAAGTATCCGTGAGCACTACATGCCCACATCAGCTGATGGTGATTTGCCTGAGACTGAGATTGGTGCGGTGCTTGCTGTTGCAGATAAGCTGGACACGATTTTGTCATTTTTCACTGTTGGCTTGATTCCAAGTGGCTCAAACGATCCCTATGCTTTGCGCCGTGCAACTGCTGGCATTTTGCGGATTATTGACAATCAAAAATGGGCAATTTCACTTGAAACGATCATCAATGAACTTTATTCGTTGCGCCTGAACGGCTTCAAATACGATCGTCGTGATGACGTGATCAGCTTCATCAATGGTCGTGTGGCAAAAATGCTCTCAGGCATTGCACGTCGCGATATTATCGACGCTGTGCTTGCGACGGAATCACTTGATGTCGCACGTCTGACGGAAAATGCGCAAGCACTTGACCACAAGACAGACGAGGCTGACTTCAAAACGTCAGTTGAAAATCTATCGCGTGTGTTCAATCTTGCAAGTAAGCTTGACGCTGCGCCCGTGATTGATGAAACACAGTTTGAAAATGCCTATGAAAAAGTTCTGTTTGATGCCAATCAAGCACTTGTTCTGACGGATAATGTGGTTGAAAATGTCGAAAAACTATTTGATCTCTCAACGCCGATAAGCAATTTCTTTGACAATACCATGGTGATGACGGATAATAGTGTTATCAAATACAATCGTTTGAGTTTACTTTCAGATATTGCATCAAAAGCGAGCAAAATTGCTGACTTTACGCTGATCAATACAAAGTAATTCACGACTAATAAAAAGAGGTATGAAATGTTTGGACTTTACTATTATGATAATGGGCAACGTAACTTTGTTGTGATGAATGTGCCTATGGAAGCACTGATTTTGCCACGGATTAAGATGTATCTTGACAATCATCAGATTGCTTATGGTGACATCAAAGAAATTTCACGCACTGACAATGAAGTGCGTTATAGTTTTGATGAGTCTGATAATTTCTTCCTTCAAACATTTGAGGAAAAATAAATGGTAACAGAAGTACAAATCGCAAGAATCAATGAACTTGCAAAAAAGAAGAAAACACAAGGTTTGACAGAAGCTGAAAAAGTCGAACAAGCTGAACTGCGTGCCGCTTACATTTCAGGCGTCAAATCTAGTCTGCGCCATCACGTGGAGTCAATCAAAGTGGTCGATCCTGACGGCAATGATATCACCCCAGAAAAGGCGAAGAAAGCCCAATATGAAAAAGGCTTACGGGACACACTATAATCACAAAGGTTAGACATGAAACGGTCTAACCTTTTTTTGGTCACGTTTTCTGGTTGAACCTGTTTTCAAACGTACTTTGCGATAAATTATCAGTCTTTATCTGAAAATTCTGTTAAAAATATGGTATAATTTAGCTATCGTCTAAAACGAAAATGACAATTTGAAAGGCAATTCCTCATGACTTTTGACAACACTGACCAACTAGCGGTCAATACTATCCGCACGCTTTCAATCGAAGCGATTCAAGCGGCAAATTCTGGACATCCAGGTCTCCCTATGGGTGCAGCACCAATGGCTTATGTGCTTTGGAGCAAGTTTTTAAACGTCAACCCTTTAACACACCGTGATTGGTCAAACCGAGACCGTTTTATTTTATCAGCAGGTCATGGCTCATCAATGCTATATAGCTTGCTGCATCTTTCAGGTTATGATTTGACGATTGATGATCTTAAAAATTTCCGTCAATGGAACAGCAAAACTCCTGGTCACCCAGAAGTTGATTGGGTTGATGGCGTTGAAGCAACGACTGGTCCACTTGGGCAAGGGATTGCAAATGCAGTCGGACTTGCCATGGCTGAGGCGCATCTCGCTGCAACTTATAATCGTCCTGGTTTTGACATCGTTGACCACTATACTTATGCGCTCAATGGGGATGGTGACTTGATGGAGGGCGTTTCACAAGAGGCAGCATCACTAGCCGCACAGCTTAAACTTGGCAAGTTGGTCCTGCTTTATGATAGCAATGACATCTCACTTGATGGGCCAACCTCAAAATCATTCCCAGATAATATCAAAATGCGTTTTGAGTCATACGGCTGGCAGCATATCCTTGTCAAAGACGGCAATGATCTAGAAGAAATCGAAGCGGCGATTATTCGTGCTAAGGCTGAAACAGATAAACCAACGATCATCGAAGTCAAGACAATCATTGGTTTTGGTGCTGAAAAACAAGGCACATCAGCAGTTCACGGTGCCCCACTTGGTTCTGATGGTATTGCTTTTGCAAAAAAATCTTACGGTTGGGACTATCCTGACTTTACGGTGCCTGAGGAAGTTTCACAACGTTTCCTTGAAACGTTACGTGCACGCGGTGAAGCAATGGAACAAGTTTGGCGCGAGACGTTTGACGCCTACGCTAAAGCATATCCTGATCTCGCTAAGCAATATGCGGATGCCTTTAGTAATAAAACGCCTGAGCTTGATTTGCCTAAGTATGAGCTTGGCACAAGTGTCGCAAGCCGTGTCTCATCACAAGAAACCATTCAAAAACTCTCAGCTCAAATGCCAAATCTTTGGGGTGGCTCAGCTGACTTGTCAGCATCAAACAACACCATGGTAAAAGCTGAAACGGACTTTGAAGTTGGTAACTATGCTGGCCGTAATATCTGGTTTGGTGTGCGTGAGTTTGCCATGGCAGCAGCTATGAACGGTATCGCTTTGCATGGCGGAACACGTGTCTATGGTGGGACATTCTTTGTCTTTTCAAACTATCTCTTGCCAGCGGTTCGGATGGCGGCGCTTCAAGAAGTGCCAACGGTCTATGTGCTCACGCATGATTCGATTGCTGTTGGTGAAGATGGTCCAACGCATGAGCCAGTTGAGCAACTTGCAAGTGTGCGCTCTATGCCAAACTTGAACGTTATCCGCCCAGCAGATGGCAATGAAGTGATTGCTGCATGGCGTCGTGCTGTGACTGAAACAAAACGTCCAACAGCCTTGATATTGACACGTCAAAACTTGCCAGTGCTTGAAGGTACAGCAGAACTTGCTGAAGCAGGTGTTAATCAAGGCGCTTACATCATTTCCAAAGAAAAAGGTGAGCTTGATGGTATCATCATCGCCACAGGTAGTGAAGTGAAACTGGCACTTGATGCGCAAGCAGCACTTGAAAAATCAGGTAAGTTTGTCCGCGTCGTCTCAATGCCAGCACAAAATATCTTTGATGAGCAGTCAGCAGCCTACAAAGAAGAAATTTTGCCAGTCAACGTCACAAAACGTCTTGTTATCGAAGCAGGAACAAGCTTTGGTTGGGGTAAATACATCGGTCTTGCAGGCAAAACACTCACCATCGACACTTGGGGGGCAAGCGCACCTGGCGATCGAATTTTCAAAGAATATGGCTTTACAGTTGAAAATGCCGTTAAGCTTTATAACGAATTGTAATAAGCCAAAACGTCAGATATTTTACCCTTCCAATCTCCAAAAATCTATGTTATAATTAAGGCATGCGATGAGTCGATTTGGTACGCAAGTACCTTATTTACGCTAAGAGGTTCGGGGCTTAGCCCGTCAAGGATTGATGGAATCTTGTCTAGGAATGTGAACCTCCTAGGCACGGCTGTTTGTAAAAACAGTTGCTTACAAAAAGTTCCTTATCATTTGTGATAAGGGGCTTTTTTTTTTCTAAAAATAGTAGTATAATGGTTTTATTGAAATTTTCAAAAAATTGAAACTAAATTATCTTTAGAGGTGGAATATGTCAGAAAAAAACTATACTGTTGCTGTTGTGGGCGCTACTGGTGCTGTCGGAACGCGTATGATTCAAATGCTTGAAGAATCGACATTACCCATCAAGCAAATCCGCTTGTTTGCAACTTATCGCTCAGCTGGTAAAATTTTGAAATTTAAAGGTCAAGATGTTGTCGTTGAAGAAACAACGGAAGATTCTTTTGACGGGATTGACATTGCCCTATTTTCAGCTGGTGGCGGTGTATCTGCCAAGTTTGCACCTTATGCGGTGAAAGCTGGCGCTGTGGTTGTTGATAATACGTCTCATTTCCGGATGAATGCTGATGTGCCACTTGTCGTGCCTGAGGTTAATGCTCACGCGCTTGATGCTCACAACGGGATTATTGCGTGTCCAAACTGTTCAACCATTCAAATGATGGTGGCACTTGAACCTGTGCGTAAGCAATATGGTCTGGATCGTATCATCGTATCGACTTATCAAGCCGTATCCGGTGCTGGTGCAAAAGCAATCGCTGAGGCTGAGCGCGAAATCGCTGAGGTCATCAATGATAAAGTAGACCCTAAAGATGTCCATGCCGATATTTTACCTGCTGGTGGCGACAAAAAACACTATCCAATCGCCTTTAACGCCTTGGCGCAAATCGATGTGTTTACAGATAATGACTACACCTATGAAGAAATGAAGATGACGAATGAAACCAAAAAAATCATGGAAGATGATAGCATCAAGGTTTCAGCTACTTGTGTGCGTGTACCAGTAATCCTTGCCCACTCTGAGTCAGTCTATATCGAAACAAAAGAACTTGCGCCGATTGACGGTGTCAAGGCTGCTATCTCTGCCTTTCCTGGGGCTATTTTGGAAGATGATCCCTCTCAACAAATCTATCCACAAGCTGTCAATGCTGCGGGACGTCGTGAAACATTTGTTGGTCGTATCCGTCGCGATTTAGACGCTGAAAAAGGGATTCATATGTGGGTTGTTTCTGATAACCTTCTCAAAGGTGCCGCATGGAACTCTGTTCAAATTGCAGAATCACTTCATGAACGTGATCTCGTTCATCCAACGGCTGACTTGAAATTTGAGTTGAAATAAGCTATAATTGAGTAAAATTAAATATTAGAGGTCGCAAAGGCGAAGAATCTTGAGTGGAGCTGTGAGGGCGTTGATGCGAAGAGGCGGCGTCCTTTGCCGAAGGAGCTAGTGTGCTCATAACGCTAGCTTTTGGGCTGACTGGTTAAATCCGTCAGACTGTCTTTTGGTGGAAATTGCTTATCAGTTGTCATCAAAAGGTGAGCTAATCAAATCAAACATTTGACTAACTTGCAGCCTCTTTTACTGAGAGGCTGTTTTTTTGTAAAAATGGTCAAGAAAGTAGGAAGAAATGTCTATCGAACAACTAAAACAAGCGAAAATCATCACAGCGCTAGTCACACCCTTTAAGGAAAATGGCGATATTAACTTTGAGGCGCTGCCAAAATTAATTGAGTACTTACTGGCGCATCATACAGATGGTCTGATTTTGGCTGGAACAACGGGTGAATCGCCAACTTTAACGCATGATGAAGAGTTGGACTTATTTGCGGCGGTGCAAAAAATAGTGGCGGGCAGAGTACCTTTGATTGCAGGCGTTGGGACAAATGACACGCGCGACTCGATTGTGTTTACAAAAGAAGTGGCAGAGTTTGGTGGTTTTGCGGCTGGTCTTGCTGTTGTGCCTTACTACAATAAACCGAGTCAGGAAGGTCTATTTCAACATTTTACAGCGATTGCAGATAGCAGTGATCTGCCGATTATTTTATACAATGTCCCTGGTCGTACGGTGGCGCAACTAACGCCTGAGACGAGTTTGCGACTTGCGACGCATCCAAATATCATCGCAATCAAAGAGTGCACGGGTGTTGAAAACTTAACTTATTTGATTGAGCATGCTCCTGATGACTTTTTAGTCTATACTGGCGAGGATGGGCAAGCCTTTCATGCCAAGGCTCTAGGAGCACAAGGCGTGATTTCTGTTGCAGCGCATACAAATGGTGATGACTTTTATAATATGTTTGACAAGCTAGATCACGGTGATGTCAAAGGCGCTGCTGCGATTCAACGTCAACTTTTGCCGAAGATCGATGCGCTTTTTTCAATCCCTAGTCCAGCCCCTGTTAAAGCTGTTTTAAACGATTTGGGATTTGAAGTGGGTCCGTTAAGGTTGCCACTTGTGGCTGCGACTTCTGACGAAGCTGCAAGCATTATCAAAATTGTTGGTGATTAAAATCAAGTCTAAAGAGATATTTGCGGAAATCGCTGAATCATGATATACTTGAGATAAGTGTAACGTACAAGATAAGTCGGAGCTGCACAGTTCCGGCTTTTGAATTGGCAAAGAATGAACGAAAGTATATGGAGATAGAGCAAGTATGAGTAATGTAAAAATTGCGGCGCTGGGTGGCGTGCGTGAGTTTGGTAAGAATATGTATGTTGTCGAGGTTGACGATGTTATTTTTGTGATGGATGCGGGGCTTAAATATCCTGAAACTGAGATGCTGGGTGTGGATTTTGTCATTCCTGATATGTCCTATCTGCTTGAAAATGCGGATCGTGTGGCGGGCGTCTTTGTAACACATGGCCATCCAGACTCAATCGGTGCATTACCTTATCTGCTCTCTGAAGTAGAAGTGCCTGTTTTTGGGAGTCAGTTGACAGTTGAGCTTGCCAAAATCAATGTGAAGAACTTTGACGGTAGCAAGAAATTTGATGATTTCCATGTGGTTGATGAGACGACTGAGATTGATTTTGGAACGGCTGTTATTTCTTTCTTTTCAACGACGCATACCATCCCTGAAAGTCTGGGTGTTGTTGTAGGGACGCCTGACGGCAATGTAGTCTATACGGGTGATTTCAAGTTTGATCCTGCTGTTGGCAAAGGTTACAAGACGAATATCAGTCGTCTGGCTGAGATTGGTACGCAAGGCGTCCTTGCGCTCATGAGTGATTCGGCAAATGCGCTGTCAAGCATCCAGTCAGCAAGTGAATCAGAGGTTTCTGATAAGATTTTTGATACGATTGCTGACTGGGAAGGGCGCGTGATTATCGCGTCTGCTGCAGGCAATTTAGCACGGATTCAGCAGGTGATTGACTCAGCTATCAAGGTTGGGCGTCATGTTGCCTTTACGGGTCATGATATGGATCGTATTGTCAAAACGGCGAGTGACCTAGGCAAACTGCGCATCGATGATGATAAGATGATCATCAGGCCTGAAGAGATCAAGAATTTCGAAGATCATGAGCTTTTGATTCTGGAAACTGGTCGGATGGGTGAGCCACTCAAATCCTTGGGTGACATGGCAAAAGGACGCCATCGTACAGTTAAAATCAAGGATGGCGATCTGGTTTATACGGTAACGAGTCCAACAGTTTCATATGAAACGATTGTGGCAAAAACTGAGAACATTGTGTATCGTGCAGGTGGTATCATGAAGATGCTTTCAAGTGATTTGAAGGTGTCAGGTCATGCGAATTCACGTGATTTACAGTTTATGATGGATATTTTACAGCCTAAAAATCTGGTACCTATCCAAGGAGAATATCGTGAGTTGCAAGCCCACGCGGAGCTTGCCATGGAAGTTGGGATGTTGCCTGAAAACATCTTTCTTTCTAAACGCGGCGAAGTGATTACTTTTGATGCCAATGGTAATCTGGAGCCTGCGGGTGTGATTGCTGCTGAAAACGTCATGATTGATGGTTCAGGTGTTGGTGATATTGGGAATATTGTCTTGCGAGATCGTAAGATTTTGAGTGAAGATGGTATTTTTATCGCCGTTATCACAATTTCAAAACATGATAAAAAAATTATTTCTAAAACAAAAGTGCATACGCGCGGCTTTGTCTATGTGAAAAATTCACGTGATCTGATGAAAGAATCAGCGCTGAAAGTCGATGAGAAAGTCAAGGAATATTTGGCTGGTGATAGCTTTGACTGGGCAGAAATCAAGTCTGAAATTCGAGATACATTAGGCAAATTCTTGTACGATCAAACAAAACGCCGTCCAGTTGTTTTGCCAGTCGTTATGGAAGTTCGTCAGAACGATTTTCGCCAGAAACGTCATTTTAAAAACAAGAAAAAAGTTGAAAAATAAGCAAAATTCCTGAGAGAATCAGGGATTTTTTTCGTATAAAATGGTAGAGGTAATATTTATGCGAAAAAAAATTATGATAACAGGTATGCTTGTTTCGGCGGGACTTTTGCCAGGCGTGAGTGATATTGCATTTCCTTCACATTATGTTAGTGCGGCGACGCTTTCGGATGCTTATGTGGATGCCCAAGGCGTGCATTATACGCTTGATACGAAGAATTTGACGGCGAAAACGGTGAGTTTTTCAGGTGTTGCTGGGGCTAACATTATCATTCCAGATGTGATTGAGATTGCTGGCGTGACGTATGCGGTGACGGAGATTGGCTCAAAATCTTTTTATGGCAGCGAGATTTCAGGGATTATTTTAGGGGCAAATATTGACAATATCGGCACCTATGCCTTTCAAAATTCTAGTTTGGCTACAATTGTTACAAACGATAAACTGAAATCGATCAGAACAGAGGCATTTGCGGGCACTCTGATTGCTGAGATTCACTTTCCTGAAACACTTGAAGTGATTGGTAATCGGGCATTTGCTAATACTTTTCTGACGGAGTTGCAGTTTGGGGTCAATTTGACATCAATTGCCAGTCGAGCATTTTACAATACGCCACTTGTCACGGTTGCTTTTAGCGCGGAAGATGCAAGTACAATCGCATTAGAAGCTTTTTTCGGTGCAAAAATATCTGATTTGACTTTGGGTGCTGAGACGGTGATTGATGCGTCAGCATTTTCAGCAAAAAGTCCATTATTTGCAGCTCTGACGGAACTTTTAACTGCTGGTGCACGGCATATCTATCTGGAAAATGGCGTGGTGATTTCAGATTTGACGGTGATTGATAAGAGCCAGATAGTTGAGATTCCAGTTACAGCTGCTGACGCTGAGAAAACTGAATCAGATAGTAGTCAAGATGATGAAAAAAACTCGGATGATTTAGCTGTTGGGGCAGAGCAGGCGGTCGTGGCTAATCCTGAGGAAGCTGATTCAAATGATGATCAAAGAGAAGAAACCGTAACGGCAATTGATAGTGCTGACGAGCATATCATTAGAAAAGATGAGTTGTCGTCAGAACCGGAAACTTCCTCAGCTACAACGCAGGCCGAAGAAATAAAATCTGCTGATGCTTCTGATGTACTAGAATTAGCAGGGGTTGATGCAATTGTTGAAAATAGTACTGATATTGAAGCATCGACCGTTACTAATCAGAGGGATGATGCGGATGTTGTAGTAGAAAATCCAGTTGAAAACAGTACCGATGATGATTTGATGGCAAAAGCTGAGATTGTGCAGGTACCTGAGACGGTAAATGCCACGGATACTTCTGATACAGCAGAATTCTCTGCTATTTCTGATGTTGTTGAAAATAGTAATGAGACTGAAAACTCGAACGATATTGTTCAGAGAATTGGTGCAGGGCCGACAGTTGAAACTTCTGTTGAAAGTAGTGATGAAGCTGATTTGTTAAAAAATTCAGGGATTTTGCAAGAGATAGACGCAGCTAGTTCTGAAATTGAAAATGGTTTAGAAGATGATCAAAGTGAAATAGAAAAATCTAAAGATGCTTCTGATGAAACAGAAATGACAGAGATTGATGATGTTGATGATGTTTATAAAATTAATAACGAAACTGAAAATTTCACCACCATTAAACAGAGTATTGAAAGCGTAGCTGCAGTTGAAAATTTTGAGAAAATCAAGGGTGATGCTGATTTATCATCGAATCCAGAAGCAGTGTCTGAGTTGAATGTTGAAAATTCTGAACTTGAAATTAGTTCAGATGCCAAACACAACATTAGCGATAATTCGATGTCAGAAATGGGAATTACCACAGCTGCTAATCGAGACGAAGAAGTAAAATCTGAAGTTGTATTTGATAAAACAGAATTGACAGCGATTGGGGAAGTTGAAGAAAATGGCAGCGGAACTGAAAACACGAATAGTATGACTCAGAGAGATGATGTAGAGATAGAAACATCTCTTGAAGTCAGTGATAATACGGACTTACTGTCAGACCTAGAGAATGCAAAGCAGATAAACATGACTCATTCTGAAAATGAGTCAGATGATGACCAAAGTGAAGAAAAGATAAAGGCAGTTGACCATTCTGACGAACATAACATGAGCGGTGATTTTTCGTCAGAACTGGAAATTGTACAGAGATCTGAGACAGAAATTAGCGCAGTTGCTCAAACCGAAGTCATAAAATTTGCTGATGCTTCTGATAAAATGGAATTGGCAACGATTTCTGAAAATAGTAGTAAATCTGAAAACTTAACCGTAATTGATCAGCATGATGAGATGAAACTTGTAACTAAAAATCCTGGTGAAATCAGTGCTGAATATGACTTGCCACCATATTCAGGGATTTTGCAAGAAGCAGGTATAATAGTAGCTGACAGTTCTGGAGAAAACACTATTATAAAAGTTGCACCGTCAGAACTGGAAATTGCGCAAGGATCTGAGCCAGAAATTCCCACAGATGCAGCTCAAACTGAAGCGATAAAATCTGACGATATTTCTGAAAAAACAGAATTGACAGGAAGCAATCAAAGTGCTGACCAAGATAATATATCAGCAAATTCAGACAGTTTGCAGGGACCTAGTACTCGCGAAATAGCGATTTCTGAAACTGAAAAGTCTTCTGACAGTCAAGAAAATGAAGCAATATTATCTACTCTCTCATCTGCTGATCTTAGCGCTGATGGTGAAGTCCCATCTGACGTTAATCAGAAACCTGAATCCGAAATAACACCCATTGATACTACAGATAAAAGCAGTAGTGACGTAGCAATGTTAGCAAATTCAGCTATTGCGCAGTATTGTGATGACCAAATATCAGAAATTAAAAGCTCGGCTTATCTCCCTTTTTCATTGAATAACGAACAAAGCAAAGTGTCAGTAACAGCTGATACTTCTGATAAAAATGTGCCATTAAAACAGTTGGATACGCAAGGTTTGGAGATTGAAATTTCTAAACGAAATCCTTCTTCAGAAACAGCAGACAATCAAGACAAAAAAGACACCAACAACACCATCTCACACTCAGAACTCCCCAAAACCTCAGACAAGTCATCAAAATTCATATCATTTCTAGGGGTTCTCATCACATTTTTCCCGATAAGCATAGCCAAGCGCCGGAAAATTTGATATAATAATAAAAACATACCTTAAATTCGTCCAGAGAGGCGGCAAGGCAAAATGACGGCTTTTATCATTTCCTTGCTTTTTGGGCAAGGAATTTTTCATAGAGAAATGGGAGAGATAATGTCAAAAAAAGAAATTATTGATGAAGTAACGATGAAACGTGCAATCACGCGGATTACTTATGAAATTATCGAGCGCAATAAAGAGCTTGATAAGCTTGTAATTGTCGGAATTAAAACGCGTGGCGTCTACATCGCAAAACGCATCCAAGAACGTCTCAAACAGTTGGAAAATATCGATATTCCACTTGGAGAGCTTGATACAAAACCATTTCGTGATGATGTCAAAACAGCTGATAACACAACTGAGATGCCTGTTAGTATCACGGATCGTGAAATTATCTTAGTTGATGATGTGCTATATACGGGTCGGACAATTCGTGCTGCGATTGATGGCTTGGTTGAGATTGGCAGACCGTCAAAAGTGAGTCTTGCTGTTCTTGTAGACCGTGGTCACCGTGAACTACCGATTCGTGCGGATTATGTCGGAAAAAATATCCCAACGGCGCGTGACGAAGAAATCATTGTGCATGTGGCGGAAATTGACGGTGCAGATAGCATTCTCATCAAAAAAGAGGACTAAAAAGATGACGACACCTAAAAAAGACGTCATTTATGATGTGCACGACAAACCACCTTTTGGCATGTGGATGGGCCTATCGCTGCAACATCTATTTGCCATGTTTGGCTCGACTGTTTTGGTGCCGATATTAGTTGGAATTGATCCGTCTATCGCCCTATTTTCAAGTGGTCTTGGGACGCTCGCACATCTCTCTGTAACCAAGTATAAAATCCCAGCTTACATGGGTTCAAGTTTTGCCTATATCCTTGCTATGCAAAATCTGATGAAACACGGAGGCATAGCTGCGGTTGCTCAAGGTGCAGTTGTGGGCGGGCTTGTCTATCTGCTTGTTGCGTTGATTGTCAAGTTTTCGGGTAAAGCTTGGATTGATAAAGTATTGCCGCCAATCGTTGTGGCGCCAATCGTCATGGTGATTGGCCTTAGCCTTGCTGGGACTGCTGTTAGTGACGCCATGAACCGTGACGGAAAGTATAGTCTGACTTTTCTCCTGATTGCCCTCGTCACACTCTTTGCCGTGGTTGGCTTTAACATGTTTGGTAAGGGTTTGACTAGTCTGATTCCGATTTTACTCGGCATTATTGTTGGTTACTTGTTCACTCTGATTGTCCAAAGTATCACGGGTACAACGATTATCTCTTTTGATGAGCTTGCTAAAAGTCATTGGCTGAGTCTGCCTAGTTTTGATATCATGTTTGTTGATTACCATTTCAAACTTTATCCATCTGCGATTGCGACGATGGCACCGATTGCTTTTGTAACCATGACCGAACATTTCGGTCATGTCATGGTGCTAAACTCATTAACAGGAAATGATTATTTCAAAGATCCAGGACTTGAGCGCACGCTCACAGGTGATGGAGTTGCACAGATTATTGCGGGATTCTTTGGGGCACCGCCTGTGACGTCATATGGCGAAAATATCGGCGTCATGGCCATCACAAAAATTCACTCAGTTTATGTTATTGCGGGTGCCGCAGCTTTTGCTGTCTTGCTGAGCTTTGTTGGCAAGATATCAGCATTGATTCACTCAATTCCAACACCAGTCATTGGCGGTGTGTCAATTGCGCTCTTTGGTGTCATTGCATCGAGTGGACTCAAGATTTTAGTTGAAAATAAAGTTGACTTTGATGACAAGCGCAATCTTTTGATTGCAAGTGTTATCTTGGTATCTGGTATCGGTGGTCTGATGCTTAATGTTAAAGGGATTTTAATATCAAGTGTTGCCTTTTCAACACTTTTAGGTATCGGCATGCACTTAATTTTACCAAAAACTATTGATAAGTAATCAGAATTTTGCTATAATAGTAAAAATGAATAAAATCCTTTAACAACAGTCCCGTGAGGCTGTGAAGGTTGTCCACGATAACGCACGTTTTTTGACGAGCGCATGGCTGCCTTTTAAGGTAGCCATTTTTTTGTGAAAGGAATCTAGATTTGACAATTTCACCAGACGGCAGGGTGTCAATCAAACACTTGACAAGTATGGAGTTACTGAGCAATGATGAAGTTCTAGGCCTGATTAAACGGGCACAAGACTACAAATATCAGCGCATCAAACCAGAGCTCAAACGTCAGTTTTTCGCAGCCAATCTTTTTTTTGAAAGCTCAACACGGACACACAAATCCTTTGAGATGGCAGAAAAAAAATTAGGTCTCGAAGTCATTGAGTTTGATGCGAAAGCAAGCTCGGTCAATAAAGGCGAGACGCTTTATGATACAATTTTGACCATGAGCTCGATTGGTGTTGATATTTGCGTTATCAGACATACCGATGAGCATTACTATCAGGAGCTTGTTGATAGTCGGACCATTCAGACGACCATTGTCAATGGTGGTGATGGGTCAGGACAGCATCCGAGTCAGTCTCTACTTGATCTGATGACCATCTACGAAGAATTTGGCACCTTTCAGGGCTTGAAAATCATGATAGCAGGTGACATTACGCACAGCCGTGTCGCAAAGTCCAACATGCAAATGCTCAAACGTCTGGGTGCTGATATTTATTTCACAGGACCTAAAAGTTGGTATTCTGACGAGTTTGATGTTTACGGGCATTACGTTAGTTTAGATGATATGATAGGTCAAGTAGATGTGCTCATGCTTCTGCGAGTGCAACACGAGCGTCATGCGTCTGGGGAGACATTTTCAAAGGCCGACTATCATGCACAATACGGTCTGACGCATGCGCGCTACGCTGCTATGCGAGCGGATGCAATCATCATGCACCCGGCGCCTGTCAATCGTGGTGTTGAAATCGCAAGTGACCTAGTCGAAGCACCTAAATCCCGAATCGCAGCGCAGATGACAAATGGTGTTTTCATGCGAATGGCAATATTAGAAGCGATTTTAAACGGCAAATCATAAACTGATACTGATGAGAAGAATGTAGAACGAGAATGAAAGAGGAAAGAATGAAACGACTTTTAATTTTAGAAGATGGCACGATTTTTGAAGGTACGGCTTTCGGTGCGGATGTAGACGTGACAGGTGAGGTCGTCTTTAACACGGGGATGACAGGCTACCAAGAGTCAATCACCGATCAGTCATACAACGGTCAGATTCTGACCTTCACCTATCCTTTGGTTGGTAATTACGGCATTAACCGGGACGACTATGAGTCAATCATCCCAACTTGTAAAGGTGTGGTTGTCCGTGAAAACGCCCGTTTAGCAAGTAATTGGCGCAATCAAATGTCACTGGACGAATTTTTGCAGCGTAAAAATATCCCAGGTATTTCAGGCATTGACACGCGTGCTCTGACGCGGATTATCCGCCATCATGGTACCATGAAAGCAACGCTAGCAAATCCTGGTGATGAAATCAAGCACATGCAAGATCAGCTGCGGGCGACTGTTTTGCCGACAAACCAAGTCGAGCAAGTGTCAACGCAAACGGCTTATCCAAGTCCTGGCACAGGTCGCAATATTGTCGTTGTTGACTTTGGACTCAAACATTCTATTTTGCGGGAACTCTCAAAACGTGAGTGCAATCTGACGATTGTGCCACATACCATCACAGCCAAGGAAATTATTGATATGAATCCTGACGGCGTGATGCTGACAAATGGTCCTGGGGATCCGACGGATGTGCCTGATGCACTTGAAATGATCCAAGGCATTCAAGATAAATTCCCTATTTTTGGGATTTGTCTGGGACACCAACTGTTTGCCATGGCAAATGGTGCCACAACAAGCAAGATGAAATTTGGGCACCGTGGCTTTAACCATGCCGTTCGTGAGATTGCAACTGGCCGTGTTGATTTTACCTCACAAAACCACGGATACGCTGTAGACGCAGCATCAATCGATAAGACTGACCTAATGGTCACACATATCGAAATCAATGACCAGTCTGTTGAAGGGGTCCGTCATAAATATCTGCCAGCCTTTTCAGTGCAATTTCACCCTGACGCTGCGCCAGGACCACACGATGCGGATTATCTTTTTGATGAATTTATGGAAATGATCGATGCAACTAAGCTTGAGAAAGGTGACTTCTAACAATGCCAAAACGTAACGATATTAAAAAAATCATGGTGATTGGTTCTGGACCAATTATCATTGGACAAGCTGCTGAATTTGACTATGCTGGGACGCAAGCCTGTCTTGCCCTCAAAGAAGAAGGGTATAGCGTTGTTCTTGTCAATTCCAATCCTGCAACAATCATGACCGACCGCGAAATCGCAGATAAAGTCTACATTGAGCCCATCACAGTTGAGTTTGTCACACGTATTCTCCGTAAAGAACGTCCTGATGCCCTTCTACCAACACTTGGTGGGCAAACTGGGCTAAATATGGCGATGGAGCTGTCAAAAACTGGCATCTTAGATGAGCTTGACGTTGAATTGCTTGGGACGAAACTCTCAGCCATTGACCAAGCAGAAGACCGTGACTTGTTCAAACAACTTATGGAAGAGCTTGATCAGCCAATTCCTGAGTCTGAGATTGTTAACACCGTCGAAGAAGCAGTTGCTTTTGCAGGCAAAATCGGCTACCCGATTATTGTCCGTCCTGCCTTTACACTTGGCGGTACAGGCGGCGGCATGTGTGACAACGAAGAAGAACTGCGTGAAACGGCTGAAAATGGTTTGAAACTGTCACCCGTGACGCAATGTCTCATTGAACGCTCAATCGCTGGTTTCAAGGAAATTGAGTATGAAGTTATGCGCGATGCTGCGGACAATGCCATTGTCGTGTGTAATATGGAAAACTTTGACCCGGTTGGGATTCATACAGGGGATTCAATCGTCTTTGCACCGAGTCAGACGCTTAGCGATATCGAATATCAAATGTTGCGTGATGCGTCACTTAAAATCATCCGTGCCCTTAAAATTGAAGGTGGCTGTAATGTTCAGCTGGCCCTTGATCCAGATAGCTTTAACTACTATGTTATTGAAGTCAATCCGCGTGTGTCACGCTCATCTGCTTTGGCATCCAAAGCAACAGGTTATCCGATTGCAAAATTGGCTGCAAAAATCGCAGTCGGCCTTACACTTGATGAGATGATAAACCCAGTCACAGGGACGACATATGCTATGTTTGAGCCTGCGCTTGACTATGTTGTGTCAAAAATTCCACGTTTCCCATTTGATAAGTTCGAGTCTGGTGAACGCCGTCTTGGTACACAAATGAAGGCAACGGGCGAAGTCATGGCGATTGGCCGTAACATCGAAGAATCATTTTTGAAAGCAGTTCGCTCGCTTGAAGTGGGTGTTTATCATAATGAAATGCCAGAACTTGCAGAAGTGACTGACGATGCTTTGGTCGAAAAAATCGTCAAAGCGCAAGACGACAGACTTTTCTATCTGTCAGAAGCCATTCGCCGGGGCTATACCATTGAAGAGCTGCACAGTCTGACGAAAATTGACCTCTTTTTCCTTGATAAACTTTTGCACATTTTTGAAATCGAGCAAGAACTTGCGACAAATGTTTTTAATCCTGAAACATTGAAAACTGCAAAACGCAATGGCTTTTCTGACCGAAAAATCGCTGATCTCTGGAATACAGATGCAGCTGAAATTCGCAAACGTCGTGTTGACAATAAAATCAATCCAGTTTTCAAAATGGTGGATACATGTGCTGCTGAGTTTGAGTCGACAACGCCATATTTTTACAGTACTTATGAGTTTGAAAATGAATCTGTTCGCTCTGACAAGGAATCAGTTCTAGTATTGGGTTCTGGCCCGATTCGTATTGGTCAAGGGGTCGAGTTTGACTATGCGACGGTTCACTCTGTCAAAGCTATTCAAGCTGCAGGTTATGAAGCCATCATCATGAATTCAAATCCTGAGACAGTCTCTACTGACTTTTCAGTATCAGATAAACTTTATTTTGAGCCACTGACATTTGAAGATGTGATGAACGTGATTGATCTTGAGCAGCCTAAGGGCGTCATCGTTCAGTTTGGCGGACAAACCGCGATTAATCTTGCTGAGCCTTTGTCAAAAGCAGGTGTGACTATTTTAGGGACGCAGGTTGAGGCGCTTGATCGTGCCGAAGACCGCAAATTGTTTGAAGCGGCGCTTCAAGAGCTTGAAATTCCACAACCAATTGGCGCAACGGCAACTAACGAAGAAGAAGCAGTAGCAAATGCCAACCGCATTGGCTACCCCGTTCTTGTCCGCCCGTCATATGTACTTGGCGGTCGTGCGATGGAGATTGTCGACAATGAAGCGGACTTGCGTAACTACATGCAAACAGCCGTTAAAGCGAGTCCGGATCATCCCGTTTTGGTCGATTCTTACTTGCTTGGTCGTGAGTGTGAAGTCGATGCCATCTGCGATGGTGAAAATGTCCTGATTCCTGGCATCATGGAACATATCGAGCGTGCTGGGGTTCACTCTGGCGACTCGATGGCTGTGTATCCACCGCAAAATCTGTCGCCTGAAATTCAAGCAACGATTGCTGATTATACAAAACGTCTTGCGATTGGGCTAAATTGTATCGGCATGATGAATGTTCAATTTGTCATCTTTGATAACACAGTTTACGTGATTGAGGTGAATCCTCGTGCGTCACGGACTGTACCATTTTTGTCAAAAGTGACTGGTATTCCAATGGCACAAGTGGCAACACAGCTGATTCTCGGGAAGACACTGACAGAACTTGGCTATGAAGATGGCCTTTACCCAGAAGATGATAAAGTCCATGTCAAAGCACCGGTCTTTAGTTTCACAAAATTGCAAAAAGTTGATGCTTATCTCTCTCCAGAGATGAAATCTACTGGTGAAGTTATGGGTTCAGATGCAACGCTTGAAAAAGCATTGTACAAAGCGTTTGAAGCGTCATATCTGCATTTGCCAACTTTTGGTAACGTACTTTTCACAGTGGCAGACGATAGTAAAGAAGAAGCACTAGCACTGGCTAAACGTTTCCACGAGATTGGTTATGGTATCTATGCGACATCTGGGACCGCAAAATATTTTGAGCAAAATGGCGTCTATGCGGATATTGTCGCAAAAATTGGTGAAGAAACAGAAAATCAAGATAATATCGTTGACTGCATTCGTGCAGGACGTGTGCAAGCTGTGGTCAATACCATGGGCAAAAATCGCAATGATCACAATACAGACGGCATGGCGATTCGTCGTGAATCTGTTGAACATGGTGTGCCACTGTTTACGTCACTTGACACGATTGCAGCCATGTTGAAAGTTTTGGAAAGCCGATCGTTTGTAACGCAGGCGATTTGATTACGGGCGTCATTTGGCAAGTGCCATAAATTTTGTTATAATAAACGAAAGTCCTTTAAGTCACGCCGAGAGTGTGATAAGGTTGCAGCGTTAGATGAAAGCAAACCGTAGGATTTTTCCTGCGGTTTTTGCTATGATTTGATGGTTGCTTTAGCAAGGTACAAATTTTGTACGAGATGTTTTAAGAAAGGTTGCGATGATTTTACAAGAAGAGATGACGATTTTGTCAAACGTCAACATTGCCCCGCGTGTTTTTCGGATGGTTTTACAAGGTGAGATGGTACTTGATATGCAAGTACCAGACCAGTTTTTGCATCTACGTGTGCCAAGTCCTGATAAGGTTTTGCGCCGTCCGATTTCGATTTCTGAGTATGACCATGCGACTAAAACTTGCGTGATTATTTATCGAGTTGAAGGTCCTGGACTTGCGGACGTTTCTGAGATGGTGCCAGGTCAAAAACTTGACGTTATGGGACCTTTGGGCAATGGATTTGATCTCAGCACGCCATTTCCCAACAAAAAAGCTTTGATCGTTGCAGGCGGCATCGGGACGCCACCAATGGTTCAACTCGCCCGCGACTTGCAAAAAAAGGGGGTAGCAGTCACGGTTTTCCTAGGCTTTGCACAAGCGTCAGCTGTGATTTTAGAAGCTGAGTTTCGTGAGGTTGCTGCTGATGTTCAGGTGGTGACAGATGATGGCTCATATGGGCGTCAGGGTCATGTTGGTGTGCTCATGGACGGGGTTGAGATGGCTGACTTTGATGCAGTTTATGCCTGTGGAGCGCCTGGTATGTTACGTGCAGTTGCAGCGAAAACTGAAAATCATCCCAATGCCTTCATCTCAATGGAGGCACGAATGGCTTGCGGCATGGGTGCTTGCTATGCTTGCGTGGTTCATGTGGTAGGTGACGAAACAGGGCAACAATCGCTAAAAGTATGTGATAATGGTCCGATATTTAGAGTTGGAAAGGTGGTCATCTGATGACTGAAAATAGACTTGCCATTCAATTGCCCGGGCTTGATTTGAAAAATCCAATCATGCCTGCGTCTGGTTGTTTTGGTTTTGGTGAAGAGTATGCCAAATACTACGATTTATCAAAACTTGGCTCAATTATGATCAAGGCAACAACGCCTGAAGCCAGATATGGCAATCCCACACCACGTGTGGCTGAGACACCTTCTGGCATGCTGAACGCCATTGGCCTCCAAAACCCAGGCGTTGATGCGGTCATCTCTGATAAACTACCGAAACTAGAAAAATATGATTTGCCGATTATTGCTAATGTGGCTGGTTTTTCGACTGAGGATTACCGCATTGTCACGCAAAAAATTTCAAAGGTTGCCAATATTTCAGCGATTGAGCTCAATATCTCATGTCCAAACGTTGACCATGGCAATAATGGTCTCTTGATTGGACAAGTGCCCGAGCTTGCATTTGATGCAGTTCAGGCAGCTGTGTCGGTTTCTGACGTGCCGATTTATGTCAAGCTAACGCCATCGGTTACAGATATCAAAGAAATCGCCCGAGCGGTTGAATCTGCTGGCGCGGCTGGTTTCACGATGATTAACACGCTTGTCGGGATGCGGTTTGATCTTAAAACGCGTCAGCCAATTTTAGCAAATACAACAGGTGGGATGTCAGGACCTGCAGTTAAGCCTGTTGCGCTCAAACTGATTCGCGAAGTGGCGCAGATTTCTAATCTGCCAATCATCGGGATGGGTGGCGTGACAAGTGCGCAAGATGTGCTTGAGTTTATGATTGCTGGTGCATCGGCAATTGGTGTTGGAACGGCCAATTTCACCGATCCATTTGCCTGTCCGAAAATCATTGAAAGTCTGCCTGAGGTTATGGATCAGTATGGCATTTCAGACTTGCAGACTTTTGTAAATGAGTGTCAGGAGGCGATTCGTGGGTAAATTTGTAGAAAATAGACCGGTGATTGCACTAGATTTTCCAGCGTTTTCGGACGTTAAAAATTTTTTGGAAAAATTTGGTCAAGATGAAAAATTATATGTCAAGGTTGGCATGGAGCTATTTTATGCCGCAGGACCTGATGTCGTCAAATATATCAAGTCTCTGGGACATGACGTCTTTTTGGATTTGAAATTGCATGATATTCCAAACACGGTTAAATCTGCCATGAAAGTCATCGCAAATCTTGGTGTTGACTTGACAAATGTCCATGCTGCGGGTGGCGTTGAGATGATGCAAGAAGCACTTGACGGCTTAGCTGGTACGACAAAGTTAATTGCAGTGACACAGCTCACGTCAACAAGTGAAGCACAGATGCAGGCATTTCAAAATATTCAAACGTCTCTGACTGAGTCCGTCGTGCATTATGCGCAGAAAACAGCTGAGGCAGGCCTTGCTGGTGTTGTTTGTTCAGCGCAAGAGGTTGAACTAATCAAAAAAGCCACGTCAGAAGACTTTATCTGTCTGACGCCTGGTATACGCCCTGCAGGTGCCGCAGTTGGTGATCAAAAACGTGTGATGACACCGAGTCGAGCGCGTCAGATTGGCAGTGATTTCATCGTGGTGGGCAGACCAATCACGCAAGCTGAAAACCCTGTTAGCGCTTACCATTTGATCAAAAATGATTGGTTGCAAAAATAAGACAAAACGCTCAAGCTTGCTCTTGTAAATCAGTCAAATTTTTGGTAAGATTGAGGGTATAACGAAAAGAAATAGCGAGACTTTGATAATAATGGCAACTTATAATTTAACGCCCAAAGATATTTATGATGCGGATTTTGACATAAAAATGCGTGGTTATGACAAGGATCAAGTCAACGATTTACTTGATGATGTCATTGTAGACTATGAAAAATTCCAAGAAGAAATATTGTCTTTGCAAGAAGAAAATGAATTTCTGAAGAAAAAAATCCGTGATACTGAAGCAAGACCGCAAGGTGCTGTCTCAGAAAATACGCAACGTTTCAATCCAATTGCTAGTGCTTCATCAGACGCAACAGATAAACCTGTTGAGACAGCATCAGGTGCACGTGTGACGATGAAGTCTGTCAATAACTTTGACATTCTCAAACGCCTTAACCGTTTGGAACGCGCTGTTTTTGGTCCGCAAGCACAAGCAAATAGTGCTGAGACACCGGCTGAATAAGCAATACAGAAATAACAACCAGTTTTTGGATAATTGCGCGATTGTTTAACAGTCGTGAGGAAAGTCCATGCTCGCGCAGGCTGCGATGCCTGCAGTGTTTGTGCTAGGCGAAACCATAAGCCTAGGTAGGCCCGTCAAGCCTAACGGCTGAATTCAAGCTAAGTTTTCTTCGGAAGATAGGCGGAAAATTCTGTAAAAGTGCCATAGAGACGAGTTGCTTTGGAAACTTAGCAAGTGGAACGTGGTAAACCCCTCAAGCGAGCAACCCAAACTTATGGTAGGGGCACTTGTCACGCGGAACGTTAAAGAACGTACGACGAGGCTAGGTGAGAGATTTTCTTAACTAGCAGACAGATGATTATCGAAGGACTGCGTGTCTGACATGCAGTCTGGAACAAAACATGGCTTATAGAAAACTGGATGACAGGGGCTGGAGCGTAAAGCTCCAGCTTTTTTGACTAGTTTATCTAGACAGAATCGCTGGCACTGATATCAAGCTAGCGCTAGAAAAGAAAAAATGAAAAATAACTTTAATTTAGTAGCAACTGCAGCGGCTGGACTTGAAAGTCTAACAGCACGTGAATTGCGTGATTTAGGCATTGAGACGCAGCTTGATGATCGTTCGCGCATCCTGTTTTCAGGGGATAAGAAAACGATTGCAACGGCAAATCTCTGGCTAAGAACTGCTGACCGTGTCAAAATCATCGTGGGTGAATTTCCAGCCAAGACTTTTGACGACTTGTTTGAAGGTGTTTTTGCTTTGGAATGGGAGGAGCTACTCCCATTTGGTGCTAAGTTCCCGATTGCTAAGGCAAAAAGTATCAAATCTGACTTGCACAATGAACCTAGCATCCAAGCCATCACGAAAAAAGCGATTGCTAAAAAGTTGCAGGCGCATTACCATCGACCTGAAAATGTACCGCTACCTGAAACTGGGGCCACATTTTCTATCGAAGTAGCGCTGCACAAAGACATGGTGACGCTCATGATTGATACAACCGGTGAGTCACTCTTTAAGCGCGGTTATCGGATTGACAAGGGTGGAGCGCCAATCAAGGAAAATATGGCCGCTGCTATCATTATGCTGACAAACTGGCGTGCGAATATGATGCGGCCGTTTGTGGATCCGACTTGTGGCTCTGGTACATTTTGTATTGAAGCGGCTTTGATTGGCATGAATATCGCACCTGGTTTTAACCGGGACTTTGCCTTTGAAGCATGGCCTTGGTTTGAAGATGAAATTTTTCAGGAAGTTCGTGACCATGCTGAAGCTCAGGCGAATTATGATGCAGAGCTTGATATTTCTGGATTTGATATAGATGGTAAGATGATTGCTATTGCTAAGGAAAATGCCCTTGAAATCGGTCTTGACGGCATTGTCAACTTCAAACAAATGCGCTTGCAGGATTTTCAAACAGAAAAATTAGACGGCGTGTTGGTTTCTAACCCGCCCTATGGTGAGCGTCTGGGCGATGAGGAGATGGCTTATCAGCTTTACAAGGAGATGGGCGAGACTTTTGCACCACTTGAAACATGGAGTAAATATATCATCACGAGCGATCTGATGTTCGAGGAGCATTTTGGGCGCAAAGCAACTAAAAAACGCAAGTTATATAACGGTCGCCTGCGCACAGATTTGTACCAATATTTTGGTAAGAGAATAAAATAATGGCTAAAAAAAAGAAGAAAAAAAGAACGCCCTATAAGGAAAAAACGCTGCCACTAAAAGAGGCAGAAAAGATGACAGTGGGGGAGCTCGCTGAGAAATCAGCTGCGATAGAAACTGAAAATATCGCAAAAGAAAGCTCACTAGACAAATACATCCGCAATCATCGTTCAGATATCGAAACGGCCAAGAAAGAACGTGAAGAAAAGGCGACAGCAGCAGCGTTAGCACTTGATGACTTGATCAAAACGGCACGTGTTGAAACTGAAGCCGAAACTGATACGGAAAAACCTGCATCAGAAGTGACTATACCTGAAAAATCAGATCGTGAGTCTGACGAAACGACTTCTGATGTGCCTGCTGAGCTAGTTAGTGATAAAAACGTCACTGAAACCACTTCTGACGAAACATCTGAACCTGATTTTCCTGAATTACAAGGTAGTTTTGACGAGGTGGTAGTTGCTAAAGAGACTGAACCAGAACCAGCGCCGTCAGAACCAGAAGTAAAAGCTGATTCGAAAAAATCAGCACCTAAAAGAACTAAAAAGTCTGATAAGAAAAAGGTCAAAACACCAGTTGTTGCTCCAGTGATTGCAGTGGCAGATAAGGATAAACCTCTAGTGAAGACAGCAGAACCAAAAACTGATGCTGCTGAGAAAGCTAGTACTGAGTCTAAGACGTCTTCTGATGCCTTGACACGTGCGGGGAAGTCAGATGATAAGCAAAAAAAATCTAAAAAGCCTGTTATTATTGCTGCTTGTGCCATATTATTATTGGCGGCGGGTGGTTTTGCTTGGTATCATTCAGCTGATCAAGATAAACAGGCTAAGTCTGTTCAAGCTTCAAAAACAGAGGATAAAAAGTCTGCTGCTGCTCAAAAAACGGCTGCTTTCAATAAAGTTTTTGCGTCATTTTTCACAGATAACAAACAGACAAAGCTAAAAAATAGTGTCTTTGGCAAGGTGGCTGAGCTTGATAAGAGCCTTGCAACGCTGAAAAATCAGAGCAACTACAAGCAGAAAAAAGCCAAGGTTGATGCACTAAAAGCAGAAATTGCCGCGACGCAAGCGCTTAATGCGAAGTTTGACAAGCCTGCCATCACAGATGGGGAGCTTGATAAGACGGCAACTGTCAAAAAAGGCGAAACAATCAGCTACACAGCAACTGAAAATGAAAGCTTGAACACGTTACTTCAAGCAGCCGTTGCACAAGGACAAGCGCAACAAAAATCTGCAGCATCTTCAGCTGTTGCGGCGTCATCATCGCAGGCAGCTGCTCAAGCAGCAAGTGCTAGTCAAAGTACCCCACAAGCCGCTGTATCATCATCTACTGCACCCGCGGCGTCAGCAAGTCAAGCAAGTGTCCAAGTTGATAGCAGCAATTCCCGCGTGCCTGTTGATCCCAATGCCAACGCGAGTAATCCTGCGTTTGCCTGGGCAAGTGGTATCAAGGAGATGGTGCTACAAAAATGTCGTGATCGTGGCTATATCACGGGAGATGCCTATATTCTCTTACCTGCTAGCATCCAAAACGGTGTCGGATACTACAATCTTTACAAGCCAGACGGTACTTATCTTGTCTCAATCAACTCACAAACGGGTTATTTTGTGGGCAATGGTGCTGGACATTCTGATGCTTTAGACTATTAAAAATGGTTAAAATCCGAACATTATACTTAAAAACTGTCAAAATTTGGCAGTTTTTTCATGTTTTTCGGCCAATTTGCGCTATTATAGAAGTAACAAATCGATTAGGAGATGACAATGACTGAAAAACGAACTTTGCTCTATGAAGGTAAGGCGAAAAACCTTTACAACACGGATGATGCAACGATTGTGCTTGCTGAGTACAAGGACCAAGCAACTGCGCTAAATGGCAAGAAAAAAGACCAGATTGCAGGCAAAGGCGAGCTTAATAATCAAATCACAAGTTTGATTTTCCGTGAGCTCAATCGTCGTGGTGTTGCAACGCATTTTATTGAGCAGATTTCTAAAACCGAACAATTAAATACGAAAGTTGCTATTATTCCGCTTGAAGTTGTTGTGCGTAATGTCACGGCAGGCTCGTTTTCTAAACGTTTTGGCATTGCTGAAGGCATCGCATTTCCAAAGCCAATTGTCGAATTTTACTATAAAAACGATGACTTGGATGATCCATTTATCAACGATGAGCACGTGAAATTTCTTGATATTGCAACAGATGATGAGATTGCCTTTCTTAAAAAATCAGCGCTTGAGATTGATACCATTTTGACTGATATTTTTGCTAAAATTGACTTGACACTTATCGACTTTAAACTGGAATTTGGCCGTCTGCCTGATGGAAGCATTATCCTTGCTGATGAGGTGTCGCCTGATACGTCACGTCTCTGGGATGCTGATAACAACCACGTTGATAAAGACGTTTACCGTCGTGACCTGGGGGATATTATCCCAGTTTACCAAAAAGTTCTCACTGGTTTGCAAGCAGAATTTGAAAATGAAGGAAAATAATCTCGTGAAAAAACGTATTTTTGTTGCTAAAAAGCCTGAGTTCAAGGTGAAAAATCAAGCACTTTTAAGTGAATTACAACATAATTTGCAGCTCAAAACGCTGACTTCTGTCAACATTGTCCAAGTCTATGATGTGTTTCGTGTAACACCTGACATCTTGGCCGCTGCTGAGCAGTCTATCTTTTCTGAAAAAGTGACTGACAACGTCCTAGTTGATGCAACAGTTGCGTCTGCGCTTGATAATAGCCGTTTTTTTGCCATTGAAGCCTTGCCAGGTCAGTTTGACCAACGCGCAACATCAGCAGAAGAAGCCCTGTTTTTACTTGGTGCTAGCAAGGATGCAACTGTCAGAACTGCGCAGCTTTATCTGCTCAATCCTGACTTGTCAGACGCTGAGTTTGAGGCAATCAAAAATTACCAACTCAACGCTGTTGATTCACGTTTTAAAGATATTCAGGCAGCTATTTCTGACGAGGAAATTTTGGATGTAACGCAAACGATTCCAGTGCTTGACGGTTTTATCACGCGTACTGCTGATGAAATCGCTGCGCTGCATGCGTCATACAGTCTTGCCATGGAAGTGGCGGATTTGCTGTGGATTCAGGATTATTTCAAAAAAATCGGTCGTAATCCGACTGAAACTGAGCTGAAGGTACTCGACACTTACTGGAGTGACCACACGCGTCACACGACTTTTGAAACTGAGCTGAAAGATATTGACTTTTCACGTTCAAAATTCGAGTCGCAATTGCAGGCAACATTTGACAAATACCAAGCTATGCGTGAAAACATCAAACGCACTGAAAAACCAACAACGCTCATGGAGTTGGCAACGATTTTTGGCCGTTATGAGCGTGCAAATGGTCGATTGGATGACATGGAAGTGTCTGACGAAATCAATGCGTGTAGCGTTGAAATTGAAGTGGATGTAAACGGTGTTAAAGAACCGTGGTTGCTCATGTTCAAGAATGAAACGCACAATCACCCAACTGAAATAGAGCCGTTTGGTGGCGCATCTACATGTATTGGTGGTGCCATTCGCGACCCACTTTCTGGTCGTGCTTATGTCTATCAAGCCATGCGTATCACGGGAGCAGGCGATATTACAGCGCCAATTTCTGAAACACGTGCAGGTAAACTGCCGCAACAAGTCATTTCAAAAGGTGCCGCCCACGGATATAGCTCTTACGGTAATCAAATCGGGCTTGCGACGACTTATGTCAAGGAATATTTCCACCCTGGATTTGTCGCTAAACGCTTGGAAACTGGTGCTGTCGTTGGTGCTGCGCCAAAAGAGAATGTTTTGCGTCTTAAACCTGAAGCAGGTGATGCGATTATCTTGCTCGGTGGCAAAACAGGTCGTGACGGCGTTGGTGGTGCAACGGGGTCATCTAAGGTACAAACCAAGGAAACTGTTGCCACTGCGGGTGCCGAAGTCCAAAAAGGAAATGCCATCGAAGAACGCAAGATCCAACGTCTTTTCCGTGATCCAGCTGTGACACAGCTCATCAAAAAATCAAATGACTTTGGTGCAGGTGGCGTGTGTGTGGCTATTGGCGAATTAGCCGACGGCTTGCGCATTGATCTGGACAAGATTCCTTTGAAATATCAAGGCTTGACTGGTACAGAAATTGCGATTTCTGAGTCGCAAGAACGGATGTCTGTTGTCGTTGACAAGTCTGACGTTGCTGCATTTATCGCAGCCTCTGCTAAGGAAAATATTCTAGCCGTTCAAGTCGCAGAAGTTACTGAAAAAGCCAATCTGACAATGGTTTGGAAAGGTCAGACAATTGTTGACATTGCGCGTGATTTTCTGGATACAAATGGTGTTCGGGTCGTCGTTGATGCGACAGTCGTGGACTCTGACGAAACGCTTCCATTTGACGTCAAAACTAGCTCTGAGACACTTGCAACAGACCTCAATCAACTCTTGTCACAACTGAACTTTGCCTCTCAAAAAGGCTTGCAAACAATTTTTGATAGCTCAATCGGGCGCTCAACGGTCAACTCACCTATCGGTGGGCGTTATCAGTTGACACCAACGGAAAGCTCTGTTCAAAAATTGCCTGTTTTAAATGGCGTGACAAATACCGTTTCATTGCTGGCACACGGCTACAACCCTGAAATTGCGGCATGGTCACCTTATCACGGCGCAGCTTATGCAGTGATTGAAGCAACAGCAAGGCTTGTAGCGACTGGGTCAAACTGGTCTAAAGCACGTTTTTCATACCAAGAATATTTTGAACGTATGGACAAAGAAGCAGAGCGCTTTGGTAAGCCCCTTGCGGCTTTGCTAGGTTCGATTGAAGCGCAAGAACAACTGGGCTTGCCGTCAATTGGAGGAAAAGATTCGATGAGTGGGACTTTTGAGGACATCACAGTGCCACCGACATTGATTGCCTTTGGTGTGACGACGTCTGAGGCTGACCGTGTGCTCTCACCCGAGTTCAAGGCAGCGGGCGAAAATATCTATTACCTGCCAGGTGTTGCGATTTCTGAGGATATTGATTGGGCGACTGTCAAGGACAACTTTGCAACTGTTTCTGAGCTTCAAAAAGATAACAAGATTACAGCTGCGATTTCAACCAAGTCAGGTGGCTTTGGTGAAGCGATTTCGCTCATGACTTTTGGCAATCATATTGGTGCAAACATCAAACTTGATGATCTTTCAAACGTGATCAAAGCTGAGTTTGCAGGTTTTATTCTGACGACGCCTGACACGATTTCTGACACGAAGGCTATCAAGATTGGCCAAACGACTTCGGCGTTCAATCTTGTGGTCAATGGCAGCAGCATTTCAGGCGACGTCCTACTTGCAAGCTACGAAAAACCGCTTGAAACTGTTTATCCGACAGTCTTTGAACAATCTGACGAGTTACCAAGTCTTGCGACAAAAGCGTCAGAATATGTGTTCAAAGCACCAGTGAAAATTGACAAACCGCTTGTCTATATCCCTGTTTTCCCAGGCACCAACTGCGAATATGACACAGCCAAAGCCTTTGAAGCGGCAGGGGCTAGCACTGTCATTGTACCGTTTAGAACACTTGACATTGCAGATTCTATTCGTGAGATGGTAGCACATATCAACACTGCAAATATTCTCATGTTTGCAGGTGGTTTTTCTGCCGCAGATGAACCTGATGGATCAGCCAAATTTATCGTTAATATTCTCTTAAACGAGCAAGTCAAATCAGCAATTGATGACTTTATCGCACGAGGTGGTTTGATTTTGGGAATCTGTAATGGTTTCCAAGCCCTTGTCAAATCTGGACTCTTGCCATATGGTCAATTTGACAGCTTGTCTGAAACATCTCCAACGCTTTTCTACAATGATGCCAATCAACATGTTGCAAAAATGGTTGAAACGAAAATTTTGAACACCAATTCACCATGGTTGTCAGGCGTTGAAGTGGGCGATGTACACACGATTCCTGTCTCACATGGTGAAGGTAAATTTGTCGTAACAGAAAAAGAGCTTGCTGAACTTGCTGAAAATGGTCAAATCATCACACAATACGTTGATTTTGCGGGCAATGCTAGCATGGATTCACTTTATAATCCAAACGGTTCGGTTGCAGCTATTGAAGGTATTATTAGTAAAAATGGGCAAATTCTTGGTAAAATGGGACATTCAGAACGTTATGAAACTGGTCTGTTCAAAAATGTTCCAGGTAACAAAGATCAAAAACTTTTTGAGAGTGCAGTTGCTTATTTTAAAGGGTGAACTCGTCTCATAAACTAGCAAAAACTTATCTGACAAAGGTAAGTTTTTTGTGTTTTAAAAAGCTGTATTTAAGGCGTTTTTAAGTCTGATAAGATTCTGTAAAAGGGGTCATAAAAAAAACATATGGCGAGATGAGTAAACGCTTGATAAGATATAACAAAGGGATAAAATAAATAACAAAGACAAAGAGGAATCACAAGATGAAAAAGAAAAAATTACTCACATTTGCAACTCTCGCAACGGCAGCAGTTTTACTTGTTGCCTGTGGCCAGAAAAAAGCCGCTGAGCCAGCAAGTTCAAGCTCAGAAACAAAAAAAGCCATCTCAATCACAAACGTCAGCTATGATCCGACGCGTGAGCTTTATGCGGCTTACAACAAAGTTTTCCAAAAATATTGGAAAGCGAAAGAAGGTCAGGATGTGACCATTACCCAGTCACATGGCGGTAGCGGTAAACAAGCGAACTCTGTCATTGAAGGTAATGAAGCAGACGTTGTTACGCTTGCTCTGGAGCAGGATATTACAAGTATTCAAGATGCAGGTTTGATTGACAAAGGCTGGAAAAAAGAGTTTCCAGATAATTCATCACCCTATACGTCAACCATCGTTTTTCTCGTCAGAAAAGACAATCCGAAAAATATCAAAGATTGGGATGATTTGACGAAATCAGGTGTGGGCGTGATCACACCGAATCCTAAAACAGGTGGTGGCGCACGTTGGAACTACCTAGCAGCATGGGCCTACGCCAATAAAAAATATAACGGCAATGAGAAAAAAGATATTGCATTTGAAAAATCGCTTTACAAAAATGTGCTCGTACTTGACTCTGGTGCGCGTGCCGCAACGACAACCTTTGTTGAAAATGGTCAGGGTGATGTGCTGATTTCTTGGGAAAATGAAGCCTATCTGGCGCTCAAAGAACATCCAGGCGAATATGAAATCATCACACCAAGCATTTCTATCAAAGCTGAGCCGTCAGTAGCCGTTGTTGATGCAGTTGCTAAAAAACGTGGCACAGAAAAAGTCGCTAAGGCCTATCTGAATTACCTCTACTCTGACGAAGGTCAAAAACTCGCAGCAGAAAATTTTTATCGCCCGATCAACAAAAAAATCGCAGCCGAGTATGCTGATAAATTTGCCAAAGTCAACCTCGTTACAATTGACGATAAAATTTTTGGCGGTTGGCCAAAAGTACAAGAAAAACACTTCGCAGATGGGGCAATCTTTGATCAAATCTATGCGAAATAAGACAGGAAAACCGTGACATGCAAAAAAAGCACGCTAAAAAAAATCATATCGTACCAGGATTCGGTCTGAGTCTGGGCGTTACCATGACATTACTCAGCCTGATCGTGCTGATTCCGATGGTCTCGATCGTTCTTGAAACGTCACAAATCGGCTGGTCAGACTTTATTGCGATTGTACTGAGTCGCAGGGTTATACTGAGTATCATCTTGAGTGTCAAAACTGCTTTTATGGCGGCGCTGATCAATACCGTTTTTGGCTTGATTATTGCCTGGGTGCTTGTCAGATATGACTTTTTTGGCAAGCGATTACTTGACGGCATTGTCGAGCTGCCATTTGCCTTACCGACCGCAGTAGCAGGGATTGCCCTTGCTAATCTCTATTCTGATAAAGGTTTCATGGGAAAATTTTTCTTACAGTTTGGCATCAAGGTGTCCTATACCAGTTTGGGGATTCTCGTTGCCATGACCTTTGTGACCATTCCCTTTGTGGTCCGCGAGGTTCAGCCTGTTTTAGCAAAACTTGATCCGTCTTATGAACATGCAGCGAGCCTTTTAGGTGCCAATTCTTTTCAGGTTTTCAGGATGATTATCTTCCCAGAAATTAAACTGCCGCTCATTGTTGGCTTTAGCCTGGCATTTGCGCGTAGTATGGGCGAATACGGATCAGTCGTTTTCATCGCAGGAAATAGACCATTTAAGACGGAAATTCCGTCATTATTGATTGCAAGTAAGCTCAATGAGCATTCTTACCCTGGTGCGACGTCAATTGCGCTGATATTACTGGTATTTAGCTTTGTGACCATGCTTGTGATCAATATTGTGCAGCACCGCATGCAGCGCTATGTCAGATCGTAAAGGAGGCGGGTTAAAACTATGAAAAAACAAAATCTGGTCAAGTATCTGCTGATTGGCATTGCGGTTGCTTTTTTGGTTATCATGTTGATCTTGCCGCTGATTTTTGTTGTGACAAGCTCGCTCAGTAACGGTGTCAAGGCATATTTTTCAGCAATCACTGACAAGTACACGCTTGAAGCACTAAAACTCACACTACTCACTACAATCCTTACCATTATCGTCAATCTCTTTTTTGGGATCATGTCAACCTGGCTGATTTTTAACTATAAATTTCGTGGCAAGAGTATTTTACTATCGTTGATTGACATTCCATTTGCCATTTCACCAGTGGTCGTAGGCTTGTTTTACGTCTTGACATTTGGTCGGATTGGCTGGCTCTTTCCGCTAGTTGACTTTTTAGGTATTCAAATCGTCTTTGCAGTTCCAGCGATTGTACTTGTTACGATTTTTGTCACCTTGCCATTTATCACGCGCGAAGTGCTGCCCGTTCTTGAGACGCGGGGTAATGAAGAAGAACAAGTTGCCGCCATGTTTGGTGCATCAAGCTTCCGAATTTTTAGGAAAATAACCCTACCTCATATCAAGTGGCCACTTGCCTATGGTCTTGTTTTGACAACAGCGAGGGCGCTTGGTGAGTACGGCGCGGTATCCGTTGTATCAGGGAATCTTCGGGGTAAGACGGTGACAGTCCCACTACAAGTCGAGATGCTTTATAATGAATACCAGTTTTCGAGCTCTTACGCTGTCGCAAGTCTGCTAGTCATTATCGCAGTAATCATCCTTATCATCAGAAATATCATAGAAAGTAGCGCACAACATGACTGAACATGGACTAAACCTTGATCTCAATGCACTCAATCAACAAGAGAGTGACGTCATCATCAAAACTCTCCTAGCAACAGACAAAAAAGCAATCATCACGACAAATTTCAGACCTTTTGAGGCAGTTTTGATCCATCAAGTCGTCCAAGTACGTCCTGATATTCCGGTGGTCTGGATGGACTCAGGCTATGCGACAAAAGAAACTTACGAGTTTGCTGATAAGCTGACTAAACAGCTCAATCTTAATCTCAAAATCTATCATCCAAAGATTTCACGTGCACATTTTGAAGCAATCAATGGCTCAGAACTGCCAATCATTGACACACCAGAACACGATGTTTTCACAAATTTGGTCAAGCTTGAACCATTTGAGCGTGCGCTTGCGACTGAAAAACCAGAAATTTGGTTCACAGCCCTTAGAAAACAAGATAGTGCCCTGCGTGCAGAGATGGACAAGGTTTCGATCAACTCTGACGGCTTGATCAAAGCAGCACCCTTGCTTGATTGGAACAATAAACAGATGTGGCAGTATGAGCTTGACCATGATCTGCCTGATAATGACAACTACTATGATCCGACAAAAGGTGACGCCCATCGTGAATGTGGCCTGCACCTAAAACACTAATATCAGATAAGAAAGGGATAAAAAATGGCGTATGTCGCACTCCAAAATATCAATAAAAAATATGGTGATTATCCAGCTAGTCATGACATCAATTTTGAGATTGAAAAGGGCAAGTTAGTCGCACTTCTTGGCCCGTCAGGTTCTGGAAAGACGACCATTTTGCGTCTCATTGCTGGACTTGAGGACGCAGATTCTGGTGATATTTTTATCAACGGTGAACGTGTCAATGATTTGTCACCCAGTAAGCGTGAGATTGGATTTGTCTTTCAGAATTACGCGCTTTTTCGTTACATGACTGTATTTGACAATATAGCCTTTGGTCTGACGACTCAAAAAGTCAGCAAATCAGACATCAAAAAGCGTGTGGCAGAGTTAATCGAGCTGACAGGTTTGACCGGACTTGAAAAACGCTATCCGTCACAATTATCCGGAGGTCAGAAACAACGTGTGGCATTTGCACGGGCACTGGCACCGAGACCTCATGTTTTGTTGTTGGATGAACCATTTGCTGCCGTTGACTCAAAAATCAGAAAAGAGCTGCGGACTTGGCTGCGTGATATTGTCGAAAAAATCGGCATCACGTCCATTTTTGTGACGCATGACCACGAAGAAGCCATTGAAGTTGCTGATGAGATTATTGTGACAAATCTTGGGCGCATTGAGCAGCAAGCCACGCCAGAGATAATCTATCAGTTACCAGCCACGCCATTTGTGGCTCAGTTTATCGGCGAGAGTGCAACCATTGACAATATCCAAGTGCTAAAAGGGTTTGATACGGCGCCAACTGGATCACGTGCGGTGATTAGACCTGAGTATATCGACCTTTACAAATATAATGAAACGGTCAAATATCCTGTTTCGACTGAGCAAGGTGTGGTCAAATCAGTCCAGTTTCGTGGCAGTTACTGCGAAGTGCTTGTCAATGTTAAGGGAATCGACATGATAACCAACCGCTCACTTGAGAAAAAGGATTTTGAAGTGGGCGAAAAAATCAAGGTTTTCATCTACCGACTTTATGTGTTTAACCATGAGGAAGGCTACGTTCTTGAAAACCAGAATTTCAAACAGGCGAAAATCATTGGTGCTGCCTTATAAAAAACGCGTAAAAATCGTGTCAGAGGCTACTCGATACGATTTTTTATTGGCATAACGTGTCAAGTTTTTTTGACATAAAAAAAGTTTATCAGCGCTTTAGAAAAATGCTTATGACAAATAACGATCGGGTTGCTTATAATAGTATCAGAACACAAAAATGGAAAAAGGAAAAAGCAAATGGTAAAACAGACAGCAGTTACGCAAGAAACGCAAGAAAAAATGGACCACCTCGATCGTTTGGAGGCTGAAAGTATTTATATTTTACGTGAAGCCTATAAAAATCTAGGCAAACTAGGTATGTTATGGTCAATCGGGAAAGATTCGACGGTGCTTTTATGGCTGGCGAAAAAGGCTTTCTATGGGCACACGCCTTTTCCATTTATTCATGTTGATACGACTTACAAGATCCCTGAGATGATCACGTATCGTGATAAAGTCGCAAAAGAATTGAACCTTGACTTGATCGTGCATACGAATCAAGCAGCGATTGATGCAGGTATGAACCCAAATCTTGGTCGTCTTTTGTGTTGTGGGGCCTTGAAGACCGAAGGGCTCAATCAAGTCACAAAACTCTATGGTTTTGATGGATTGATTGTTGGCGTGCGTCGTGATGAAGAAGGCTCACGCTCGAAAGAACGCGTCTTTTCAGAGCGAAACAAAGAAGACAAGTGGGACTATACAAATCAGGCGCCAGAACTCTGGAATCAATATAAAACTGACTTCCCAAAAGGCAATCACATCCGCGTCCATCCGCTTTTGCAGTGGACAGAGCTTGATATTTGGGAATATATCCAGCGAGAAAATATTCCGATTATTGACCTTTATTTTGCAAAAGATGGCAAGCGTTATCGCTCACTTGGTTGTGCGCCATGTACGTCTCCGATTGATAGTCATGCGTCAAATGTTGCTGAGATTATCGAGGAGCTTAAAAATACGACTGTGGGTGAGCGAGCAGGTCGTGCACAGGATCAGGCAGATACATATGCCATGCAAAAACTTAGAAAAGAAGGGTATATGTAATGTCGAAAAAGTCACTTAGTTTGGTTGTTGTAGGTCACGTTGACCACGGAAAATCAACGGTTATTGGGCGTTTGTTGCATGATACGCACTCTCTTCCACAAGGTACGATTGACAAGGTCAAAAAAATTGCCAAAGAAACGGGTAAACCTTTTGAGTACGCGTATTTACTAGACGCCTTTGAAGAAGAGCAGCAGCAGGGCATCACGATTGACACTACGCAGATTCAGTTTCAGACGGACAACCGCGAGTATGTGATCATTGATGCGCCAGGACATGTTGAATTTTTGAAAAACATGATTTCTGGTGCGGCAAATGCCGAGGCAGCCTTTTTGATTGTTGATGTTAAAAAAGGTGTCGAAGAACAAACAAAACGCCATGCTTATATGTTAAAATTGTTAGGGATTAAAAAAGTCTATGCCATTTTTAACAAGATGGACCTAGTTGATTATGAACAAGCACGATTTGAGGCTGTAAAGGCAGATTTGATTGACTTTTTGACACCGCTTAATCTAACGGTGCTTGATTTTGTGCCAGTTTCTGCCTTCTTTGGTGAAAATATCTTGGAACAAACTGGCATCATGCCATGGTATCAGGGGCTGACGTTGATTGCCTTACTTGACTCGATTGACAATGACACCAGTCTTTCTGAGCAGGCACTGCGTTTTCCGATTCAGGATGTTTATAAGTTTGATGACAGAAGGATTATCGCAGGTCGTATTGAATCAGGGATATTGCGCAAAGGCGATGAAATCCAAATCTTTCCTGATGGTCGCAAGACAGTTGTTGAGTCCTTTACAACATGGCATGAAACGGGTGAAAAGACCGTTGCCTATCCTGGTGAGTCAATCGGCATCACAGTTCGTGATGAGTTTTTCAACAATCGTGGCGAGGTGATCACGCATGCGGTGACGCCTCCACTTGTTTCAAACGCTTTTTTAGCCAATCTATTTTGGATGGGCAAAACGCCGCTTGTCAAGGGCAAACGCTACAAAATCAAACTTGCCACGCAGGAAGTCTATGCGACAGTGGCGACGATAGAAAAAGTACTTGATGCCTCAACGCTCAGCCAGTTTGAAGATGCCCAGGTGGTTAATATCAACGATGTGGCTGAAGTCGTTTTCAACCTTGAAAAAACGATTGTTTTTGATTCTTTCAAGGATTTTGACGTGACGGGGCGATTCGTTGTAATTGATGGCTTTGATGTCTCAGGTGGCGGCACCATTGCTGAAAAGCGTGAAATTGCTGAGGCGAGTCTGACGGGTGTTCATTTTGCAACTGACACGAAAGTGGTTGGGGTACATGCCTTTGATGCCTACAATATTGCGCTTGGCGGGAATATCACGAGACAAGCAAGCAATCAGCTTTATCATATCGGAGACGCTGTTGCCATTTCTAGTGAGACTTATCAGTATCCTGAAACGTTTGATATTGCAGTGGTTTCTGAGCGTTTGGTGATTCAGATTCGTCATGGCCAGTTTGCGGCACTAACAGCATTGGATGATTACATTGAGGAAAATAAAACGCAATCTGACTATACCGTCGTCAATTCTGACGGCTTTGCAATCAAACTAGCACAGGCATCAGATCTCACAGACTTTATCACGGATTATCAGTACCTTGACGGGAAAAATAAGGCGACTTTTTATAATAAATGGTTGCAGTTTGACACTTATCGCAAACTGCCATTTAGCGATAACTATGATATGATTTAAGAAAAAGGAGTAAGCCATGACTTATGTAGCCACATGGGTGGATGACAAGCTAAATAAAAATGAAATTGCCAAACTCGCAAAAGATGGGCTAACAGTCTTTGATGACTTTGATGAACTTGTCAAACACCCGTTTTCTGACGTGTCAAAAGACTACTTCATGTATTTCAAATATGCTGGTCTGACGGTACAAAAACCGCAGACAGACGGGCTGTTTATGCTCAGGGTTAAGATCCCGGGCGGATTTGTCACGGCGGCACAATTACGCATGTTAGTCGGACTGGGGGAGACTTATGGTAAGGGA
Organism: Pseudolactococcus insecticola; assembly: GCF_011170065.1. GTDB lineage: Bacteria > Bacillota > Bacilli > Lactobacillales > Streptococcaceae > Pseudolactococcus > Pseudolactococcus insecticola. The sequence goes on from NZ_BLLH01000001.1 coordinate 341,828, forward strand.
TTTTTAGATATTACGACGCGTCAGTCGGTGCAATATCACAATATTCCATTTGCCAAATTACCAGAAATTTTTGCTAAAATCGAAGCCGTCGGTCTGACAACACGTGGGACAGAAGGCGATATTAACCGAAACGTCATCGGAAATCCACTTGCTGGCATTGATGCACGGGAGCTTTTTGATGCAACGCCTGCGCTCATGGCAGTTCATCAAAAATTTCAAGGCAATACGGATTATTCCAATCTGCCGCGTAAGTTCAAGATTTCTGTTTCAGCCAATATTGATAACGCTGCCAATGCTGAAATCAATGATTTGGCATTTTTCCCAGCGACCAAGGCAATCAATGGTCGCACTTATAAAGGATTTGGCGTTAAAGTCGGCGGCGGTCTGGGGGCAAAACCCTATCTGGCACGAACTTTGGATGTTTTTTTAAAACCCGCACAGGTTGTCAAGGTTGCTGAAGCGGTCGTTGCGATTTATCGTGATTTTGGATATCGTCGCAGCCGTAGCAAGGCCAGACTTAAGTTTTTACTGGAAGACTGGGGAACCGAGCAATTTACAGAAGAGTTGCTAAAACGAACGGGACCACTTGAAACAGCAGGGAAAAATGAATTAGTCGGCTGGTCAAATGGTTTGATTTTAGGTGTTCAAAAGCAAAAGCAGCGCGGCCTGTCTTATGTTGGCGTTAGTGTGCCGACTGGGCGTATTTTGACGGAAGATTTGCTCAAATTTGCAGAGATTGCTGAAACCTACGGTCAAAATGAGATTCGTTTTGATCATTCGCAAAATCTGCTGATTCCATTTTTGCCAAATAATAAACTCGCTGAAATAACGTCGCTTGCTATTTTTGATAAATATCCGATTAACACGTCACGTTTTCAGGATTTCGGCATGACTTGTACAGGAAATGAGTACTGTAATCTTGCTTATACCAGCACGAAAGACATCACGCGTGATTTGCTTGTCGCACTTGACGAGAGTTTTCAGTTTGAGAAGCCAGTGCGTGTGATTCTGACAGGCTGTATGAACGCTTGTGCCCATCGAAATATTGCTGATATTGGCATTCAGGGCATCGCTGCGCGTGATCAAAATAAACAACCGATAGAAGCCTTTCAGATTGCCATTGGTGGCAGTTTGCTTGCAGGTGGTCATCTTAACGAAGAAATCAAAGGTAAAGTGCCAAAGACTGTTCTGATTGACGTTGTGCGGGATCTGCTCAAGGTTTATGCCGATGAAAAAGCTGCGAGTGAGACCTTTTATGAGACGTTTACTCGTATCGGTCTAGCACCGTTTGAGACGCAACTTGCTGAAAGTCTAGCTGCCTATGTCTGAAATTTCAAAAGTTTATTTAGTCGGCGCAGGCAGTGGTGATCCAGAGCTATTGACGCTAAAAGGCTTGCGAGTCCTGCAAGATGCGGATGTTGTCATCTACGATCGCCTGGCAAATCCGATATTGCTTTATCTGACGAAAGCTTGTGCCCAGCTGATCAATGTCGGAAAAGCACCGAAGCATCATCAGAAAACGCAGGCAGAGATTGAGCAGCTGATGATTAGCGCCTATAAAAATGGTCAGATTGTCGTGCGCTTAAAAGGTGGCGATCCAGCTATTTTTGGGCGTGTTGGTGAGGAAGTTTTGGCGCTCAAAAAATCAGGTATTCCTTATGAAGTTGTGCCTGGTGTCACGGCTGCAAGTGCGGCGACAAGTTATGCTGACATTTTTATCACGCACCGAAAAATCGCTGAGCGTGTGCTAATTATGACGCCACGTCAGACTTTGCAAGACTTGTCAGAAACCGATTTTCCAAAAATTTTGCTTGATACGACAGTAGTCATCTATATGGGCGTATCAAGTTTGCCAGAGCTTGCGCATTTGCTCACTATCCAAGGCGTTTCAGGTGACATACCGATTGCCTTAATTGAAAATGGGACGCGTGGTTATCAACGCACGCTCATCACACATTTGTCAGTACTATTAGCTGATTTAGCAAAAACTGCCATTCAAAATCCTGCCTTGATCGTGATTGGTCAGACGGTTGGTCTGCGTTCTGATGTTTCAGAATCCTGGTTTGAGGCCTTGCCAAAATTTGGACAGCGGATTTTGCTTGTGAGTACTTTGCAACCTAGTTTAGATGATCTAACAAGTCTGACAAGTCAGGGTGCTGATGTCTGGGCGGTCATAGTCGGTTCGGCACGTCAGACGCGTTTTGATGCACTTGATGCTGAAAATTTACAGCAACCATTTAGCCAAGTGATTTATCAAAATGGCGCGACAGAACTCGAGTTAGAGAAGTTAAAGAAAGAATTAATCAAGGATGACGCCTGAAAAAACAAAAGAGACACAAACACTATCATTTCAAAAAATCGTTTTGATCATTGCGACGACCGTTTTCTCGTTTTCGAGTTCGACGACCGCCTTTTTCACTATGGGATTGACCTCATTGATTTGGCTAGCGATTGCGGCTTTTTTGTATTTTGTCCCCTTTGCCATCATCAACTCTGAGCTCACGAGCGCCTATCCAAAAAGCAAAGGTAGCCTCTACACATGGGTGTCTGACAGCATTTCACCGCGCCTTGCTTTTATGACGACCTTTATTTGGTACTCAAGTTATTTTATCTGGATGATGAGTCTGTTTTTGAAACTTTGGATACCAGCGGGGATTTTGTTATTTGGCAAGGATATTTCAAAACAGGTGAGTATTTTGGGTTTTCCGACCAAATGGATACTGAGTATTTTGTCAATTCTGGGAATTTTGATTTTGACCTGGATTATTAACCACGGCTTTTTGAGAATTAGTAAGTGGCTAATTGTAAGCGGTGTTCTGATGGTAGGATTAGTTATTCTGACGGTATCAACTAACTTATTTTTAGCGCTGTCACATCCTGAGACGATTATCCCAAATCTAGCAAGTAGCAGTCATGCGGATAGCTTTTTTGCGACTGACAAATTGACTGGGCTCATGAGTCAGTTGCCATTTTTAATCTTTGCTATCACGGCATTTGGTGGTATGGACACGGTGTCAAACTTGGTCGATAAAATGGGTAATCAAAAAAATAAATTCTCCAAAGCTGTCTTAGTTGGTGGCGGATTTATTTTATTGTTTTATTTTCTAGACATCATGAGCTGGGCAGCAGGTTCTGACTATACGCACGTCCGCGCCCTGACAAATCAACATCTGGCCAATCTCATGTATGGTTTGATTGATTTATTGTCACGAGATTTATCAAAAAGTTTAGGCTTAAGTAAGGCAGCAGGCGATTTGGTCAATCAACTTTACTTGCGCTATACGGCTCTGACTATGTTTACAGCCTATGTGTCATTACTTGCTACAATCGGCTATGCGCCATTGAAAGTCTTGCTTAAAGCACTTTCAGCTGACCAATCAAGCGCGCGTATTTTCAAAAAGAATCGCTATGATGTCGCAAGTCGTGTTGTCTACTTGCAGGCGGGTGTTGTCAGTCTTTTTGTGATTTTCTTGTCACTTGGCACGCCCATTGTCAGCCAACTTTATAATCAACTGACACTCATGACGAATCTATCGCGCAGTCTGCCTTATTTGATTGTCGCAATTAGTTATCCGTTTTTCAAAGCAAAATTCAGCGAAGATTATCTGACGATTATTCGAGAAAAATGGCTAGCCAAACTTTTGGCTGTTCTTGTCGTTTTGAGCATCACACTTGCGATTGGTTTTGAGATTTATAGTACTTGGCTGAGTGATGGTATCGTTAGCAGCCTATTTTTAGTCATTGGTCCAGTGCTTGCTGCGTTAGTGGCTGACATCATCTACACGAAAACATTAAGGAGAAAACGTCTATGAAAGCTGTTATTTACGTGGTTCACGGGAGTCAGATTGCTAAAAAAAACCAAGAATTAGAGCAACTTTTGGCGGTAACAACACAGGGTTTGGGAGATTTTGCAGATCTGTATGAGATTGCCTATTTAGAGCGTCAGTCAGATACGATAGGCCGTGTTGTCAGCCGTGTGTTAGCACATGGTGCACGTGAGATTTTGATTGCACCCGTTTTGCTATTTCCAGCCCTACATGCGCTTGTTGACATCCCTAAGCAGGTTGATGAGGTAGTTGCTGCTGAGGAAGCTATTTCTGATGTTGATATTAAAGTAACCTATCTCAAAACATTTGGCGATGAACTTTTTATTCGTGATATTTTAGTGGATCGGGTGCGTGAAACACAGGCGATTTTGCCGGGGGCGCAGGCGATTTTACTAGCACATGGCACCAGACATTTTGCTGAACCTGCACAAATGCTTGCAAATATTGCGGCAGAGTTGCAGAAAAAAACAGGTGTTACCGTGATTGCAGTTGATTATCTGGGGGAAAAAACTTATCAAGAGATCATTGCCACAAATGTCGTAAGCAATATCAAGCAAGTGGTTATCCCATTTTTCATCTATGATGGCGTTCTGGTTTCAAAAATAAATAACAAAGTGCAGACGTTAAGACAGGATGAGCCAATCATTTTCACAAAAACACTTGCGCTTGATCCGAGAATTTCGCAAGCGCTTGCAGGCATTATCAAGGGAGAAAAAACGTTTGATACCACTTTTAGTCGACTTACATAAAAAGGCGGTCACAGTCATCGGTGGTGGAAAAATTGCGACCCGAAAAGTGTTAAGGTTAGCCTCAGAAACTAGGCCAAAAGTCATCGCACCTGAAATAACTGAAACCTTGCAAAATCTGGCCTTAAATGGTAAAATTGAGCTAATTTTAAGACCCTATCAGACTGGCGACATCGAAGATGCTCAAATTATCTATATCGCAACTTCTGACGAGGCGGTCAACCAGACCGTCAGACGTGATGCGCGTTCTGACCAGTTTGTCAATGATACCAGTCAGCATGAACGCTCAAATTTTTATTCAATGGCAGAAGTTGAAACAGAAATTTTATCAGAATCAGACTTGGTTTTGATTGCCATTTCAACTTTTGGTAAAAATCCTACCTTGAGTAAAAAAATCCAGCAACTACTAACAAAGGAGTGCTTGAAACAGCATGCGCAAGATTAAAATCGGCACTCGAAAAAGCCCGCTAGCCTTGAAACAAACGCAGATTGTCATTGAGCTGCTTGAAGAAAAGCATGGCAAGTTTGACTACGAGATTATCAGCAATAAAAGTCTAGGCGACAAACTACAAGAGGTTTCACTCAAGGAAATCGGCGGGAAAGGCGTATTTGTCAAAGACATAGAAGCGGGGCTCTTGACGAATCAGATTGACATTGCCATTCACAGCTTAAAAGACATGCCATTTATCCTGCCAGAAGGGCTCGTAATTGCGGCTTATCCACCACGTGCGGCGGCAGGTGATGTCATTGTTTTTGCGAAGGAAAACGTTACACTTGCGACATTAAAGAATGGTGCTGTGGTTGGCACGAGTTCAGTTCGGCGGGAAATGCAGATTTTAGAAACACGTGCTGACTTGACGGTCAAGGACATTCGTGGCAAAGTAGAAACGCGCCTTGAAAAAATGCAGCGTGGCGACTACGACGCGATTATTTTAGCTGAGGCGGGACTCGCTCGCATGGGCTATCTGGATCAGCTGAATTTTCAACGTCTGGATAGCATTCCTGCGGTTGGTCAAGGGATCTTAGCCGTTGAGATACGTTCTGATGACAGTGATATGTTGAATTTTTTAGCGTCAATCAATGACCCTGAAACGCAAGCAGCAGCAGAGATTGAACGTGAATTTTTAGGTGTACTTGATGGAAATTGTGAGGTGCCACTTGCAGCCCTCGCCCAAAAAACAGCTGACATCTGGGAACTGCAAGCATTTTTAGCAAAGGACCGTGAGTCACAAGCGAGACGTGTGATTCTGACGAGCAAAAAAACGCACGAATTGGGCAAAAAAGCAGCTTTGGAACTGCTGCGATGATGACAAAAATAATCTACACAGGTGTAGCACGAGATCTGGCACGGAAAAAGGAATTTTTGGCGGTTCATGGGTTTGAACTCTTGAGCGTGCCGCTGATTGAGATTGAGGCAGTTGCCTTTGATGAATCGGCATTTACTGGCTTGACTTGGCTGATTTTGACCAGTCAGACGCCACTTACCTATCTGAGTCTTGTGTTTTTGAGTCATAAAAAAATTGCTGTCATTGGTGATGAGACCAAAAAGGCTGTTGAAAAATTAGGTTTAAACGTTGATTTTGTGAGTGCGCAACCAACTAAAAAAGCCCTTGTTCAGGGATTCGGTCAGATTCAGGCAGGTGATAGCGTTTTTTATCCAAAAAGCAATCTCGCTGATGACTTTATTGATAGGCAGTTACCAAATGTAACAAGTCAGGTGGTCTATCAAAACCTGCTACCAAAACCTGCTGCTGAAACGTTAAAAATGGCGGTCAAGCAGGCAAAAACAGTCTTTTTGACCAGTCCGTCAACTTGGCAGAGGTTCAAAGCAAGTTTACCAGATGCTGATCTTACTGAATTTGACTTTTACACACAAGGCATTACCACGCAAAAAATGGTTCAAAAAGCTGGCTTTTCAGCGCAAATGATAACTAAAAAAAATCCTGAATGAGAAAATTCAGGATTTTTTTCGTATAAAATTGTGAGGAGACTTGCCATGTATGAAATTAGAGAAACCGACTATCCGATGATGCCAAGGGAACGATTGCGTGCTTTGGGTGAAAAATATTTGTCAGATCAGGAACTTTTAGCGATTTTGCTGCGAACTGGAACGTCTAAACTATCAGTTTTAGAACTGTCTAGTATGATTTTGAAACATTTTGAGACATTGGAAAATTTCAGACGCTCAAGCGTTGAAGAATTGATGAAATTGCCGGGCATCGGTGTCACAAAAGCAGTTGAGATTCGAGCAATGATCGAGCTTGGGAAACGCATTCAGACGACTGAACGCAAACGTTATGGGCAAGTTCGTGGGTCACATCAATTTGCAAAGACGCTCATGGCTGAGATGGCTGACCTCGATCAGGAACACTTGGTCGCCGTTTATCTGGACGGAAAAAATAAGATTATCAAAAAACGGACCATTTTCGTTGGTACCGTTAATTCTGCGAGTGCCAACCCGCGTGAAATTCTACATTTTGCGGTCAAAACTTTGGCTGCTGGTCTTGTCATTGTGCACAACCACCCATCGGGTGATCCAAAACCATCAGATGCGGATTTGATTTTCACAGAGCGCATGGAGAGCGCCTGCGACCACTTGGGGTTGACATTTATTGACCACATCGTGATTGGTCAAAATCGTTACTTTTCTTTTCAGGAAAATGGGCTCATGCTTGCCGTTTAAAGATTAAATACCGCATATCGAAAGAATTCCAAGTCTTCATCTCGGACGTTGTACATAAAGTCAGGATGCCACTGAACGCCGATGAAACGCAAGTTAGGGTCAATTGACTGAACTGCCTCAACAACATTGTCAGAGGCAGATTTAGCGATGATTTCAAGTTGAGGTGCAATTTGTTTAAGGCTCTGACGGTGAAATGAGTTGACATGCGCCTTGTGACCGTAAATGCTCTCCAAAGGCGTCGACTTTTTGATCAGAACATCATGTGTTGCAGTGGTACTTGCCTCTTTTTGCCAATGGTTGGGCGTATTTTGATTGATTGAACCACCTAGAGCAACATTTGCTAATTGCATGCCGCGACAAACACCGATGATTGGCTTATTTTGTTTGATTGCTTCGTTGATGAGTGCGATTTCAAATGCATCACGCTCACGATTGTAGTCGTTTGATTTGATTGTTTCAACTTCACCATAAAACTCAGGTGCGACATTTTGGCCACCTGCAAGCACTAGCTTATCAATCATCGAGACATAACGTTTTGCGTTCATCGGGTCACCGATCGGTAGCATGACGGGCAGTCCACCAATCAGCTGGACTGCCTTGATATAGCCTGACGGGTTATAGGAGATTGCCATATGCCCCATATCGCCACCAGCATCTCTGCGTTCATTGGCTGCGACGCCAATAATAGGTTGTAAAGTTGTCATTTTCGTTTTGCAATTTCTTTTTTATCGTTCATAAAAAACAGGAGGGTTTGGAGCTCGCTTGTCAAATCTACGGATTGGACGGTAATCTCATCTGGGACTTCCAAACGGCGTGGTGTAAAGTTTAGAATGCCTTTGATCCCTGCATCAATCAGAATGTCAGCAACTTCTTGTGCCTTATCAGATTGAACGGATATGATGGCCGTCTCAATATCTGCATCGGGTAGATTTTTCTTGATATCTGAGATATTGTAGACTGGGATACCATCATCAGTAGTTGTCCCAACGAGCGGGTTTCCCGCGACATCGTAAGCTTGCGTAATGCGCATTTTATTGCGATCATGAAAGCGATAGTTGATGAGCGCACGCCCAAGATTTCCGACACCGATGAGGGCAATGTTCGTATCAGCTGAATCACCTAACAAGTCGCTGAAAAAATCTCGGAGTGCTGTTGTATCATAGCCATAGCCGCGACGCCCAAGTTCACCAAAGAGTGAAAAATCACGTCTGACCGTCGCAGAATCCACGCCAAGTTTGGCTGCAATGGCTTGAGAATTGGTTCTGTCAACTTTATCAGAAACGAATTGCTTGAAGATACGATAATACTGTGGTAAACGTTTAGCAGTAGCCTTTGGCAGTACTTCGTTAAATTTAGTGACAACCATAAGATAAAACCTCCAAAAGTTTTCTTTGTGAATAGATTACCAAAAGTTTGTGAATTTGTCAAACAAAAATGATGGAAATAGTGGCAAAAATAGCTGTTTTATGCTAAAATAAAGCTATGATTTTACTACAAGGAAATAACATTTCACGGACATTTGGTGCAGATGTCTTATTTGAAAAAATAAATTTCACGATCCAAGATAACTCGCGTGTGTCGCTTGTCGGACGAAATGGTGCTGGGAAGTCGACGCTTCTCAAAATCATTGCAGAAGTTGAAACAGCAAGTTCTGGTGACATTTCAAAAACTAAAAATCTAAGCCTGTCTTACTTGGCGCAGGACGCTAATTTTTCGTCAGAGCGCACTGTTTATGATGAAATGCTGAGTGTATTTTCAGATGTTATTGCGCAAGAAAAAATGCTACGCCAGATGGAAGAGCAGATGGCAGAAGTCACAGGTGATGCACTGACCTCACTCATGACACGCTATGATGCACTGACGGAAACCTTTCGTCAGAACAAGGGCTTTACCTATGAGTCTGAGATAAAAAATGTCTTAAATGGTTTTAAGTTTGATGAAACGCAGTTTTGGCATCAAAAAGTAGCAAGTCTATCAGGTGGGCAAAAAACAAGGCTTGCTTTAGCCAAGATTTTGCTTGAAAATCCGCAGTTTCTGATTCTTGACGAGCCGACCAATCACTTAGATATAGAAACGCTACTTTGGCTTGAAAACTATCTCAAAAATTACCGTGGTGCGATTTTGATTGTCAGCCATGACCGCTATTTTTTGGACAAGGTAACGACTGAAACGCTAGAGTTATCACGAGGTAAACTTGAAAAATATCCTGGTAATTATAGCCAGTACATTGCGCTCAAAGCAGAAAAGTTAGCCAGTATGGCAAAGCAATATGACAAGCAGCAAAAAGAAATTGCAAGCCTTGAAGACTTTGTCAACCGAAATATTGCACGGGCCTCAACAACCAAACGTGCACAGTCACGCCGCAAACAGCTTGACAAAATCGAGAGAATTGACCAGCCAGATGCTCAGGAAAAGTCGGCACATTTTACTTTTGAACCAGATGTGACCTCGGGAAATGTAGTGCTGACGATTGAAAATGCAGCTGTCGGCTATGATCAGGGAGTGTTATCGCAACCAATCAATCTTGACACGCGAAAATATGATGCGATTGCCATTGTCGGACCAAATGGTGTTGGCAAGTCAACGTTGATCAAGTCAATTACAGGTCAGATTCCTTTGATTGCAGGCACAGTAAAGCTTGGCACAAATGTTACATTAGGCTACTATGATCAGGAACAGCGCGATCTGACAGCGTCAAATACGGTCATAGACGAGCTTTGGAATGATCATAGGCTCACGCCTGAAGTCGATATTCGTAGCCGATTAGGTGCCTTTCTATTTTCAGGAGATGATGTTCAAAAATCAGTTGGCATGCTATCGGGTGGTGAAAAAGCCCGATTACTTTTAGCCAAATTATCTATGCAACATGATAATTTTTTGGTGCTAGACGAGCCGACTAACCACTTAGACATTGATAGCCGTGAGGTACTTGAAAATGCCCTGATTGATTTTGCGGGTACCTTGCTTTTCGTTAGTCATGACCGTTATTTTATCAACAGAGTTGCTGATAAAGTCCTTGAATTATCTGCCCATGGCAGCAAACTTTATCTGGGTGATTATGATTATTATCTTGAGAAAAAGGCTGAGGAGGCTGAAATCGCAGCACTTTTAGCAGCAGAAGGTGATGATAGCTCAGATACAGCAGCGCAGTCAGGTGATCAAGTGGATTATCAAGCATCAAAGGCAGATCAAAAAGTACGCAGAAAACTGCAACGCGAGATTGACGAGCTAGATGCAAGCGTTCAAAAGTTAGACTCGGAAATCGAACTTCTACACGGAGAAATGGTTGCCTCGTCAGAAGATTTTGTCAAACTTGGCGAGCTACAAGCCGACCTTGACAAGCTTTCGTCTGAAAAGGATACAGCCGAGGAAACTTGGTTAGAAAAAATAGAACTGCTAGAAAATAGCTAGGAAAAAGGAAGATTATCTGATGAAACACAACACAAAAAATTATGACTACCTGATCGTTGGTGCTGGGCCGTTTGGTGCTATTTTTGCGCATGAGGCGGCTAGCCGTGGCAAACGTAGCTTGATTATTGAGCGTCGTAGTCATATCGCGGGTAACATGTATACGCACAAGGAAAATGGCATCAATGTGCATGATTACGGTGCACACATTTTCCATACGGATAACAAAGTTGTCTGGGACTATATCAACCAATTTACTGAGTTTAACGGCTATATCAACCAGGTTGTCGCAAACTACAAAGGTGATTTGTATAATCTGCCATTTAACATGAATACCTTTTATCAAATGTGGGGTGTGAAAACGCCGGCTGAAGCACAGGCGAAAATAGCAGAACAGCGTGAAGCTGCAGGCATTTCAGGCACACCAAAAAACCTTGAAGAACAGGCGATTTCGCTGATTGGTACAGACATTTACGAAAAACTGATCAAGGGTTACACTGAGAAACAATGGGGTCGCAAGGCGACTGAGTTACCTAGTTTTATCATTCGCCGCCTGCCAACGCGTTTTATCTATGATAATAACTATTTCAACCACCGCTATCAAGGCGTGCCGGTCGATGGTTACACAGCGATTTTTGATAAAATGCTTGACAGTGATTTGATTGACGTGCAGCTTGACACAGACTTCTTTGCGGATAAAGAAGCGTATCTATCAGAGTTCCCGCGGATTGTCTACACAGGCATGATTGACCAATTTTTTGATTATAAATTTGGTGAGCTAGAATATCGTAGCGTACGGTTTGAGTCAGAAACACTGCCGACAGATAATGCGCAAGGCAACTCAGTAATCAACTATACCGATGCTGAAACGCCGTTCACACGTGTCATGGAATGGCGCCATTTTGACCAAAAAGGTGATGATGATGTGACGATTTTGACGCGTGAATACCCGCAGGACTGGGATCGCACGAAAGAAGCGTATTATCCAGTGAATGACCATAAAAACTCTGAGCTTTTCCGTCAGTACAAGCATGAGGCAGATCAGGTTGACAATGTCATCATGGGTGGTCGTTTGGGAAATTATCAGTACTACGACATGGATATGGTCTTTCATGCCGCGTTAGTTGCAGTGGAGAAGGAATTTGGCAATGCAAGAAATTAATTTACTTTTATCATCAGATGATGGCTATTTGGCTTACGCACCAACGCTTTTTGTCAACTTTTTAGAGTTGCACAAAGACTTTGATGTGACTTTATATGCCTTATCAGACTTTATTTCTAAGAAAAACCGGGAGGCTCTGACGAAAATTGCTGAAAAATATCATGCGAAATTCGTTTTTATCGAAATTCCTGAGTTTGAGTTTGAGTTTATGGGTGACTATGCGGGAGGTCTAGCCGGTTGGCCCAAACATCTGTATTATTACTTGTTGGCTGGGAAATATCTGCCAAGCCACGTGGATCGGGTATTGAAGGTTGATTTGGATGTGATGTTTTTGCGTTCAGTCGCCGATTTTTATAAAGCTGATTTTACAAACAAATATTTGATTGGTTGGCTAGATTTGGAGCCAAGTATCCCTGATATGCGTGACTGGGCTGAGCGAGATTTATATCGTAAGGGAAATCCAGTAAACGCTGGCGTTTTGCTAATCAATGTTAAAAAAATGCGTAAAAATAAGTTTGATGCTACATTTTTCCAAAACTATATCGATACAGAGCTAGTTGCAAAAGGCAATTACACAGTAAAAGGGGGGAATTCAGGTCGACTATTTTTTGCTGATCAAGGGCTTATCAATGATGCACTGCGGACGCAAATTAGCATCATGGCAGATACGGACGTTATTCACTGGTCAAATAGCAACTTTCGGGATCGCTATCAAGAGGCTGCCATTGTCCATTTTAATCACCTTTATGTGAAACCGCACAAGTCTGAGCCAGGTGATATGGTTGGTAGTCCCTATCTTGATTTGTACTGGGCTTATCACCACTATAAGCTTGAGGCGTTAGTCATCACGCAGGCAATTTCTGCAAGTTATGCACTCAATTATTTTAACAAATCACTAGCGCCACGTATTGCGCATCGTGAATTTGAGATACCTTATGCGCTAATTTCATGGAACCGTGTTGCCTCACAATATTTGGCAAGCTATGAGGTGACCGGAAAACGCTTGTGGCGTATCAATTTTCACTTCACACCATTTTTTGCTAAAAAACCGAAAGAATATGTTGTAAAATTGACGTTTAAATCATCAGAGTCAATCAAAGACTTTAATCTCGTGGGCTACTATGGTGTCAAGGTGCAAATCTTACAAAAATTGGATGTCGTCAAAGATGTACCAACAACTTTTGAAGCTAAAATCAATTTTGGATGGCGAGATTATTCTGGTATTGGTTTTTCAAATGCAGCAATCAATACAATTGGTACAAAAATAGATGTCATTGACATTGAGATAAAAGAAAGTTGACTATGAAAGAAAAAATTAATGTTCTGATAACAGGTGATGATCATTATTTTGAGTATGCGCCCGTTTTTATGACCAATTTCTATGAGCTGCATAAAAATTTTGAGGTGCATATCTATGCTTTTACTGACAACATGTCAGATGAGCATCTTCATGCGCTAACTAAAATCGCTGATTTTTATCAGCAAAAAATAACTTATATTCAGATTAAAAATGACGAATTTGGTGCACTTGAAGCCTATAAAACCGGGATTGAACGATGGCCTAAGCAGACTTATTATCATATGTTGGTAGCTGACTATCTGCCTGAAACTGTTGAACGAATTATTTATTTTGACTTGGATATTTTATTTTTTGATGACATTTGGCCGATTTACAGCATTGATTTACAGGGCAATTATGCGGCAAATTTTGGCGACTGGACACCGCCTGAAACTTTTTCGTGGTCTCAAAAACGGTTAGGTGGTTTTACCAATTCAGGTGTTATCTTGATTGATGTGGCAGCATATCGAGACAATCAGATTGACTATGGATATTTTATCAGCATTGTTGAAAAGTTAAATGAAGCAAGGCCGATTGTCAATAAAAATCTGCTCCCTGAACCTTTTCAATTTTTTGCGGATCAGGGCCTACTCTATGTGGCACTTGAAGGACACTATCTCTATGTCAAAAGAGATGATGTTAAGCATGGTGTCAATCGACTAGAGATTTCTGATTTTATGGTGCATCCGACGCGTTTTCTTCACATGGTCAATAGGTATGGCTTTTGGGCGAAGGCACACAAGCAAACTTTCCAGACTATGCTTTCTGACGGCTTTCCTGAGTTGAATTTCTATTATCAAAAATTCTGGATCAAGTCAGAACTCATTGTACAAAATATGAATCAGTTTGAACTACTAGACTTTTATAATGATGAGATGTCTAAGTTGATTGGTCATTCTGGAGTCGCTTATGATCTGATTTTACCCACTTATGCTTGGCAGGCAATTCCTTGTGATGCTGAATTATTGGCATTTGAGACCATTTCAGCCGAAAATGAGTGGCTACGTTTTCCATTTTCAGAATTACTGAAAATAAAAGCCAGACACGTCAAACTGCATCTCGTTTTTAGACTTTCAGAGGATGTACAAGGCTTGAAACTCTTGACATACGCCAAAAATAAAATTGGCGGGGATAATTTCAAGACTTTGAAAATTTTTGACGTTAAGGCAGAGGAGCCTGTTGTTTTTGACGCAGAGTACGAGATTGATATGCGTAACCGTGACGGCATTGCCATTACTTCTAAAGCTATCCAGAAGTCTGGGGTTAAGCTTATGATTGATGCATTGAGTGTGAGGGATGTATGAAAATAGCAATTACAGGCGGATCAGGATTTATCGGAAAAAATCTCATCGCACAACTCGCAAAAGTTGTTGGAAATGAGATTATTGTTTTTGACCGGCATTTTGATGCGGTTTTATCAACGTATGACAATGTTGAGCAGCGCTTGATGGACTTTGATATTTCTTATGGGTTTGATTTTCATTTGCAGCAGGTTGATGTGCTCTATCACTTGGTTACGACTTCAACGCCAGCAACAGCGCGCTCGCTCGTGACAGAAATCACCAATAATGTCTTGCCATCGACCTTAATGTTTGAGGCGGCAGTCCGTCAAGGTGTGAAAAAAATTATTTTCTTGTCATCTGGTGGTGCTGTTTATGGCGGAGATACCGCTGAGCATCATAGTGAAACTGACATATTGTTGCCGCTTTCAACTTATGGTGAGCAAAAGTTGATGATTGAGCGATCGCTTGCCTTTACCACGCAAAATACAGACACAGATTACGCCATCATCCGCCTGTCAAACCCTTATGGACCCGGTCAAAATCCAAAAGGTGCGCTCGGGCTTGTGACGAAACTCGTCTACCAGGCGCTTACTCATGCGCCAATCACGATCTATGGCGACGGGGAAAATATCCGTGATTTCATCTACATTGATGATGCGATTCAAGGAATACTTGATATTGTGGCAAATGGTGCTGACAATCAGATCTACAATCTAGGGACTGGTCAAGGCGCAAGTGTCAATGAAATCCTCGAAAGAGTGACGTCAGAAGTCGGGGTAACGGCTGTTAACTACGTGTCAGCTCGTCAGACCGATGTTCGCGTTTCCGTACTTGATATTAGTAAATTCAAGCAAATTACAAGTTTGACAGGTTTTGTCAGTCTATCTGACGGGATTCAAAAAACCAAAGATTTTTTTCAAGAATCAGGCGAAATCAGCTGAAATTATGATAAAATAGGAATTATAACTTTGAAAGTGAGACTAACATGGAAACTTTATCACGTGAAATTGCGAAAGATTTATTAGACATTAAAGCCGTTTTTTTACAGCCTAATGAGCCATTTACCTGGGCAAGTGGTATCAAATCGCCAATCTATACAGATAATCGAATCACGATTTCGTATCCTGACGTGCGTAAACGTATCGCAAAAGGGTTTGCTGAGCGCATCCGTGCAGAATTTCCAGACGTTGAGGTGATTGCTGGCGCCGCAACCGGTGGCGTACCTCATGCTGCTTGGGTGGCTGATATTCTTGATCTGCCAATGGTTTACATCCGTTCAAAAGCAAAGGACCACGGTGCTGGCAATCAAATTGAAGGCCGCATTACCAAAGGGCAAAAAATGGTCATCATTGAAGACTTGATTTCAACGGGTGGTTCTGTGATTGCGACAGCTGAAGCAGCACGCCGTGAAGGAGCAGATGTACTTGGTGTTGCAGCGATTTTCACTTACGAATTACCGCGTGGCATTGAAAATTTTGAAAAAGCAAATTTACCATTTATCACCTTGTCAAATTATTCAGATTTGATTGAGATTGCAAAAGTCATCGGCTATGTTGACGCAGATGAATTGCAACTTTTGAAAAAATTTAAAGCAAATCAGACAACATGGTTGGACTGATAAAAATAAGTTTGGCTTTTTAGTCAAACTATTTTTATAGAAAATCGAAAATTGGAGCAAAAGATGAAACTAATCAAAAATGGTCGCGTGATTGACCCGAAAACAAAGTTTGATGACGTGGCAGATATTCTGATAGATGGCGCAAAAATTGTCAAAATTGGTCAGGATTTAGCGGTTGATGTTGCAACTGCGCCTGAAGTAGAAGTGATTGATGCGACGGGGAAGGTTGTAGCACCAGGCTTGATTGATGTCCATGTGCATTTTCGTGAACCTGGTCAGACGCACAAAGAGGATATTCATACAGGTAGCTTGTCTGCGGCACGTGGTGGCTTTACCACAGTTGTCATGATGGCAAATACCAATCCAACAGTTTCTGACATCTCGACTTTGTCGGAGGTTCTAGCGTCGTCCTCACATGAAAACATCAATGTCAAGACGGTTGCGACCATTACCGATAAATTTGACGGTCAGACGCTGACGGATTTTTCAGGCCTTTTAGCTGCTGGTGCGGTCGGTTTTTCTGACGATGGGATTCCCTTTACCGATGCGGGCAAGGTACGCCTTGCCATGCAAGAGGCAGCTAAGTATGACGTCCTTTTGTCTCTTCATGAAGAAGACCCACAATTGACAGGTGTTTTGGGCATCAATGACGGCGAGATTTCGCATCAATGTGGTGTCATTGGCGCACCAACGGTGTCAGAATATAGCATGGTCGCACGTGATGCCATGCTAGCGCTTGATACGCAAGCCCGCGTCCACTTTCAGCATTTGTCGGCTGGTCAGTCGGTAGATGTTGTCAGATTTGCTAAGGCATTAGGCGCAAAAATCACAGCAGAAGTGACACCGCAGCATTTTTCTATCACCGAGTCAGCTATCCTATCACACGGGACAAACGCCAAGCTAAATCCGCCCTTGCGTCGTGAGTCTGACATTACAAAACTCATCGCTGGTTTGCAAGACGGTACCATTGACGTCATCGCAACGGACCATGCGCCTCACACGCACGATGAGAAAAATCAGGAAATTACGAAAGCGCCATCAGGCATGACGGGGCTTGAAACATCGTTATCACTCGGTCTCACGCATTTGGTTGCACAGGGACATCTGACGCTCATGGCGTTGCTTGAAAAGATGACGATCAATCCTGCGCAGCTTTACCGCTTTGACACTGGTTATCTGGCTGAAAATGGTCCAGCTGATCTGGTGATTTTTGATGCAGACAACCGCTATGAAGTTCAGGATGACTTTGCTTCAAAAGCTAGCAACACACCATTTATCGGCGAAAATTTGCTAGGCAAAATAGCATACACGATTTGTGATGGCGAGATTGTTTACAAGGCATAAAGGTAAAAAATGATGAAACTATTTACAGATGCGAGTTTTGACGTTTTTGAGGTTGCGGGACTTGACGCACGAATGGCTGCTATTAGAAGCAATATTCAGCCGATTTTTGCGGATATCATGACAGAAGTCTCTCGTCGTTTGATGCAGGAAAGCCATCACGAGTCCTTTGTCCACATTGCCCAGCATCGCCGTAGAACCAAGTATGCGCCTGAAAATACTTGGTCAGCCATCTCTGACAGTAAGCGTGGTTACAAGTCTCAGGCACATCTACAGCTAGGGATTTGGGCAGATTACGTCTTTATGTACCTGTCAATCATTGATAATCCACCACGTCGTGAGTTTTATGCAGAAAAACTTGCTGCTCATCACGAGTTTCCTGCGGATTTTGTCTACTCACTAGATCACACTAAGTCTGATTATTTCAGCGTTTTAGCGGAAAATGATGCGCTGGACGCGGGGATTCGGCGTTTGCACGATGTCAAAAAAGGGGAATTTGAAGTTGGACGCGTGATTGCGAGAACCTCTGACATTTGGCAAAAAGATCCTGAAAGTTATATCCTAGAAACTTTTGATGCGCTGATTCCTTTATACCTAGCGTTAAATGCTGAGTGATATAGTTTTTTGTTATATCTAACTATAAGTTTATCATAGTTTAAAACTATGATAAATCATGATAAAATAGAGGATATAGTAAAAACGGATTGAAAAGGGGATTGCAATGCCAGTAAAAGTTAATAATCAGCTGCCAGCAGTCAAGATTCTTGAGGCAGATAATATCTTTGTCATGGATGAGGCGCGTGCGGATCAGCAAGATATTCGTGCCATGAATATTCTTGTCGTGAATCTGATGCCGAGAAAAATGGTGGCTGAAACACAGATTTTAGCGCTTTTATCGAATACGCCTTTGCAGGTGAATGTGGATTTTCTCTACATGGCGAGTCACAAGTCTAAAAATATCACACAAAATCACCTTGATACCTTTTATAAGTCATTTGCGGAAATAGAAGGCAAGTATTTTGACGGAATGATTGTAACAGGGGCACCCGTTGAAAATCTTGCTTTCGAAGCCGTTGATTACTGGGGTGAGCTGAGCGATATTTTGGACTGGTCACGCTCTCATGTCTACTCGACTTTGCATATTTGTTGGGGGGCACAAGCGGGTCTTTACGCGCGTTATGGCACGCCAAAGCATGCGCTTGACAAAAAACTTTGGGGCGTCTATCATCAGACAGTTGAAAACCCAAAACATGTCTTATTTCGTGGCTTTGATGACGACTTTGTAAGTCCGCATTCTCGTAATACTGAGACCTATGCGTCAGAACTGCCACATGATTTTGAAATTTTATCCTACGGTGAAAAGGCAGGTTTGTCTATTGCTGTTAAGAAAAATTTGCGCGAAATCTATTCATTTGGCCATTTGGAATACGATCGGATGACGCTTGATTTTGAGTATCAGCGTGATAAATCAGTTTTCGGTGCGCAAATTGTGCCTGATCATTATTATCCAAATGATGATTCTACACAAAAGCCCAAGATGAATTGGGCAAGTGCGGCAAGCCTTTTTTTCTCGAATTGGCTGAACTATGCGGTTTATCAGGATACACCATATGACTTACGTGATTTGGCAAAATACGAATATTTCAATCTTTAAGCACGTTAGGTGCTTTTTTGATATAATAAAGCTATGAACTTTTACGACCAATATAAAACACAACTTGTGCTGCCAGAAGCCATTCTGACGCACTTACTCGCTATTTTCCCAAGTAGCGAGACTTTCACAATCTGGCTTTATTTTTATCAAAATGAGTCCCTTGCACCTAGCCAGATTGCTGCTTTTCTAAAAAGTACGACGTCAGAAGTCAATCAAGCCATCGCCCTTCTGACCAACTCTGATACGTTATCTGCGGAGTTTGATGAGGTGACAGGTGAGATGCGTTTTGACACGCGTCCTGCATTTGCAAAGTTAGATAGGATTTTAGCTGAAGATAAAGCTGAGACAACTAATGTTGACCAAGACGAAACGTCAGAATCAGACATCACGCGCCTCATTGCAGCGTTTGAGCCAGAAATGCCTGGTGGTTTGACGCCAATGACGATAGAAGAACTACAAAAATGGCTATCTGACGACAAATTTGAAGCTGATTTGATTTTGCTTGCTTTACATGAGGCGGCGCTCAATCGTAAAGTTTCTTTGCCATATATCCGTGCTATTCTGCGAAATTGGCGTAATGACGGCGTTATAACGGCGCGCGATATTGAGCGAAATAAAGAAGAACGTGAGCTTCGCAAGGAGACACCAGATAATCAGGCACCTTTGTCAGAAGAATTTTTCAGCTCGGCAGACGCCCTTGGCAAATTATGGGGATTTTCACAGGACTAAAAAAGACATCGGGGAGATGTCTTTTTCCTATCTAGAAATCGGTGTCAGGTTCGGATTGTCAATGATAAAGCTGATAATTTCTTTGAATATGGTATGTAAATACTCATCCGTGTAGCTACGGATACCTGCGATGCTTGAAGCAGCCATGCCGTTTACAATAATCCAAGTCCGAATATGAAGGGCATCGATGCGCGCTTCGTCTAAGTTGCGATAGGTGCTAGAATCTGCGACAACTTTTTTGTAGTTGTTATAAGAATAATCAAACATGAGATGGTTGCGGGCAAAGCCATCAACAAATAAACCGTGGTACAGGTTTGGATTTTCCTCAGAAAAACGGATGAAGGCAATGGCGAGTGAAATCAGCGGATCCTCGTCATGTTTTTCAGCAAGCTTGACATCAAACATATAGTGAAACACGTGTTTTAGGACGGCACGTTTGTAGTTCTCCATGTTGGTAAAGCTACCGTAAATCGGCTGCGTTGAGATGTCAAATTCAGCTGCGACATTACGTGCTGTGAATTTATCAAAGCCGTGTGTATTGAGATATTGAAAGCCATAGTCTAGCAGCATTTCTTCACTAATCACTTTTTTTCTTGGCATTGAGATGTCCTTTCTTAGTCTTAGTTCAAAACCCATTCGTTAATGGCATGCGCAACGCCTGATTTTTCATTTGATTTGGTAATATATTTGGCAATTTTTTTGAGTTCAGGATTGCCATTTGCCATGACGACTGGATTTGCGACTGCTTCAAGCATGGAGCGGTCATTTTCTTCATCGCCAATCGCCATCGTTTCTTCATAGGCGATGCCAAGCTTGTCAGCCAGATGCTTAACTGCAAGCCCTTTGCTGGCATTTTTGTTTAAAATTTCGAGATAAAACGGCGTTGATTTGACGATCGTGTAGTTATCAAGAAAACGTTGTGGCAGTTTTTTAATCGTCTCGTCCAATTTTTCAGGCTCGTCGATATACATCATTTTGATGATTTCATGCTTTTTCATTTCCTCAGCGCTACGATATTTGAGCGGAAGGCCCGTGATATAGGCTTCGTTGACCGAGTATTTACTGATGTCGCGGTTATGCGTGTAGACAGCAGACCTGGTGATCGAGTGAAGTGGCGTACCAATGCGGCGGCTCTCCATCTCAATATCCAGATAGTCATCATAGGTCAACGGCTCGTCGATAAAAGCTTCACCACTTGCAGTCGCCTGCACCAAAGCGCCGTTATAAGTGATAAGATAGTCGCCTTCATCAAGTAGGTTGAGCGATGCTAAGATTGGCGTCACACCTAGGAGCGGTCGACCAGTGGCAATGACGATCTTGACGCCAGCGGCCTTTGCTTTTTGGACAGCATCAAACACTTCAGGTGTGATTTCACGGTTGTTATTGACGAGTGTGCCGTCAATATCGATGGCAACAAGTTTGATAGACATTTATTTTTTACCTGCTTTTCCTAGAAAATAGTCATTGTTGATATAGCTCGTAAAGGCTTCCTGCTCACTTTTGAACAGGGTGTCAGCCTTTAAAATTTCGCGCGGGAAGTAGAAACGATTATCTCCATGCGTCGTGCCAGACAGTGCTTTGACAAGGCTTGACAACTCGGATAACTCGGTCAATGAGCCATCTTTTTGCATGATTTCAATCTGAGTCCGTGAATTTTCAAGCTCAGGACGATAGAGATCATAAGGCAGATCAAAGTTTGAGTGAACAGCAGTGTAATAATCAGGATCAAATCCAATTTTTTCAATAATATCGCGCAAAATAGCCAAATCTGCCTCGTCAGAACGGTCATATTTGACGGATTTAGCCAGTTTACGATTGATAAAAGACGTACTGAGATCAGCTAAAATCTCGTCAGGATGCGTCTGCCAATTTTGAAAATAAGTGGTCATGACACCATCGTCAAGCTGAAGATAATCATTCAGTGAAAATTGATTTTCAAAAAAAGGAATCAATCTCGGACTTGTCATGGCAAAATAGTCTTTTTGCGTCGGATAGAGGACTTTGGCACGTTTTAGCAGCTGATGAAGCAAGACTTCCATTGCACGACTGGCAGGATGAAAATAAACCTGCATATACATCTGGAAACGGCTAACGATATAGTCCTCAACTGCGTGCATCCCCTGAATCTTGAAGGCAATGCCATTGTCAACAGGCGTAATAACCCGCATGATACGTGTCAGATCAAACTCGCCATATGTTGCCCCAGTATAGTAAGAATCTCGCAGCAAATAATCCATCCGATCGGCGTCAATCTGACTAGAAATCAGCTGAACCACCTGTTGGTTTTCGTAGTCGTGTGTGATGACGCTCGCCACCTTTTCTGGAAAATCAGGCGCAACTTTACGCAAAACGGCATTGACCTCGGTAGTCTCGTCAGTGATGATGGCGACTGTAATCGCCTCGTGATCAGTATCAAAAATGCCTTCAAAAGTATGAGAAAAGGCACCGTGGCCAACATCATGCAAGAGCGCCGCACACTGCGTCACTAGATTTTCCTCAGGCCGCCAAGTCTCGGGATAATTTTTGGTAAACATTTCTGTGATTTGTTTGGCAATATGATAAACACCTAAACAATGTGTAAAACGGCTGTGTTCAGCGCCATGAAAAGTATAACTCGACGTGCCTAATTGCTTGATACGGCGCAAACGCTGGAACTCTTTGGTTGCAATCAAGTCATAAATGGTCTGATTACTGACAGGAATATAGTTGTGAACAGGGTCACGAAAGACTTTTTCTAGTTTTTTATTAGTTGCCATAGTCGCCATTCTATTAGATTTACTTAGTTTTATTATAACGTAAAAGCCCCTAAAATGCACGATTTGTCTCTATTTTTTTCATCATTTTATGAAAATAAAATTTAACACGACTGAAACGCTATTTTGCGACAAATTATCGTATAATAGAGTTACATGTTTTTTACAATGACAAAAAAAGAAAATAGGAAAGGTATTATGCAAAAGATTGATAAAAGCCGTGCAGTCGACTGGTATCAAACCATGATGACGATTCGTGATTTTGAAAATATCATCGATGATAGCAATAAAAAAGGCTATCTACACGGCACGACGCATTTATATAATGGTCAAGAAGCCATTGCAACTGCGATTTGCTCCCAACTGAGTCAGTCAGACTTGATCTTGTCAACCCACCGAAATCACGGTCATGCTATTGCAAAAGGCACGCAGACTGCGCAAATGTTTGCTGAGATTTTTGGTAAGAAAACAGGTACGAACGGCGGTCACGGCGGATCTATGCACATCAGTGATCCAGCCGTTGGCAACTTTGGTGGCAATGGTATTGTCGGGGGAAATTTCCCGATTGCACTCGGCTTAGCACAGGCGCTCAAAATGGATAAATCTGAGCAGATTGTCGTTTGTTTTTCAGGAGATGGTGCGACAAATGAAGGCACTTTTCACGAAAGTCTAAATCTCGCAAGCATCTGGCAATTGCCAATCGTTTTTGTGGTGGAAAATAATCAGTACGCCATGTCAAGCGATGCTTCTGTCATGATTGCAGGCAGCATTTCTGAGCGTGCCAAAAACTATCAGATGACGGCCTATAAAGTTGATGGTCAGGACGTTTTTGCAGTCAATGATATTTTTGAAAAAGCAAGGCAAGATCTGGCCAATGGTCCTGTTCTGATCGAGGCTGTGACCTATCGCTTCAAGGGGCATTCGCGTTCTGACAGTGAACAATACCGCACGCCAGATGAGTTTTTCAACTGGGAAGACCCAATCAAAAAATTGCGTGAAAGCCTTCTGACAGACTATGATGTCACGTCAGAAGAGCTTGCGCTTTTAGATGAAAAAATCTATAGTCGCCTGATAAAAGAAGCAAAAAATGCCTTGTCTGACGAAGCAGCGAGCCTTCCAGACGACATCAGAAGGGCGGTTTACAGATGATAAAAACTTATCTCGAAGCTGTTAATGACGGTTTACGTCAAGTTCTTTCGGCTATTCCCGAGGCGTATATCTTGGGGGAAGACGTGGGAACTTACGGCGGTGGTTTTGGTGCGACTAAGGATCTGATTGCTGATTTTCCAGATCGTGTGCTTGACACACCGATTTCTGAGGCTGCCATTACCGGCGTTGCGACAGGCTCAGCCTTACTTGGTAAGCGCCCGATATTGGAGATTCAGTTTTCTGACTTTCTGACGGTCGCTGTCGATCAGATAGTCAATGAAGCTGCTAAACTGCATTTTTTGTCAAATGGTAAGCAGTCTGTGCCCATGGTCATCCGTGCTGCAAGTGGTTCTGGGACAGGTGCAGGCGCACAACATTCGCAAAGCCTTGAAAATTGGTTTGCCCATATCCCAGGCTTGATCGTTGCCATGCCATCAAATGCTTATGATGCAAAAGGCGTCTTGATTGCTGCGGTTAAAAATGACAATCCTGTCTTGATATTTGAGCCCAAATCGCTCTATAAAGTCAGGTCAGAAGTACCAGATGGCCTATACGCGGTACCACTCGCACAAGCAAAAGTCGTCAGAAGTGGTGATGATGTAACAGTCATAGCACTCGGTCGCATGGTCGAGCTTGCCAAAACAATCGCTGAAAAATGCGACGTGTCACTTGAAATTGTTGATCCCATCACCATTTCACCATTGGACATTGACACGCTAGCTGCCTCTGCTAAAAAAACAGGGAAAGTCGTGATTTTGACTGAGGCAGTGGCGCGTTCAGGTATTTCAGGTGAGATTTTGGCGCAATTGATTGAAGCAGGTTTTACTGGGAAAATCAAGCGTCTTGGCGCAAAATTCATGCCGGTTTCAGCCGCAGAAACAGTCGAGTTTGACCAAATTCCAACAGAAGCTGAAGTTCTAGCCGCAATTTCGGAGGTGATGTAGGGATGACGCAGATTATGATTGATAATATTATCGAGATTGATGAACAAAAAGAGGTTATTCATGAAGTAGTGACAGGTGAGTATCGCGAGAAAAATGGTCAGCAATATCTGATCTATCAAAATGAGCTTTCTGAGAAGGTTGTCATGAAATACGGCACTGAGATGCTTACAATCACCCGTTTTTCAAACCCAAGCTCCATCATGAAAATGCATCCTGAAATTACGACAAAAACAGCCATTGCAACACCAGTCGGTGCTCAGCATTTTGACCTAAAAACGCAGCAGTATCAACAGCAAGAAAATGGATTTGATACACAGTATCAGCTATTTCAGATGGATCAAAAAATTGCCCAATATCATTTGTCGGTGCGTTTCTCTTGAAAAATTGCAGCAAGAGTTTTAGAATAAAAGAAGATCGAGAGGATATATTCTAATGAAATTGACAACTGATATGAAACGTCTGATTACAGAAAATTTGGCCTATATTGCGACTGTTGATAATGATGGGAACCCAGATATTGGACCTAAGATGTCCATTCGTGTTTATGATGATGAAACTATTGTCTAT
Organism: Pseudolactococcus insecticola; assembly: GCF_011170065.1. GTDB lineage: Bacteria > Bacillota > Bacilli > Lactobacillales > Streptococcaceae > Pseudolactococcus > Pseudolactococcus insecticola. The sequence continues at coordinate 367,031 of NZ_BLLH01000001.1, forward strand.
GACGAGCTGACAGGCAAACAAACCATGGCGAATATCGAAAATAACGGTAAAGCCATTATTGCTGTGGCAAATGAATCTGAAATGTCTGGCTACCGTTTTTCAGGACCTACGCAAATTATTCGTGAAGGCGCATTTTTCGAGGATGCAACAAAATGGTCGGTAGACGGAAAACACCCACTACCAAAGGCTGCAGGCGTGATGAAGATTGAAAAAATCTGGACACTTGCACCTGGACCAACGGCAGGTACACCTGTCACTGAAACTGAAAAATAATCAAAATCCGAACGTTACAAGCAAAAACTATCAGAAATGATAGTTTTTTTGTTAGTTTTAGCGAAAATTATCTTATAATAAAATTAAATCAAAGAAAGTTGGAACGAGAGATTGTCTGAAAAAAATGCCTACGCACAAGCTGGAGTCGATGTAGAAGCTGGATATGAAGTAGTTGAACGCATCAAAAAACACGTGAAACGCACAGAACGCCTAGGTGTCATGGGCGCGCTTGGCGGATTTGGCGGGATGTTTGACTTGACGACGACTGGTGTCAAAGAACCCGTCCTCATCTCAGGAACTGACGGTGTCGGCACAAAGTTGCTGCTTGCGATTGAGGCTGGTAAGCATGATACGATTGGGATCGACTGTGTGGCTATGTGTGTCAATGACATCGTGGCAGCAGGCGCTGAACCACTGTATTTCCTTGACTACATCGCAACGGGGAAAAATGATCCTGAAAAACTTGAGCAAGTCGTAGCTGGCGTTGCAGAAGGTTGCGTGCAATCTAATGCTGCCCTTGTTGGTGGAGAAACGGCTGAAATGCCTGGTATGTATGGTAAAGACGATTACGATCTTGCAGGATTTGCGGTCGGCGTTGCTGAAAAATCTCAAGTCATCACAGGTGAAAAAATCTCAGAAGGCGATATTTTAATCGGTCTTGCCTCATCAGGGATTCACTCAAATGGTTTTTCACTGGTCCGTAAAGTCTTTGCAGACTCTGACTTGAACGCAGAAGTTGCAGCACTCGGTGGTCAAAAGTTGATTGATAACTTATTGACACCTACCAAAATCTACGTCAAAGACTTACAACCGCTTATCAAAGCAGGCGTGATCAACGGGATTTCTCACATTACAGGTGGCGGTTTTATCGAAAATATTCCGCGCATGTTTTCTGATGACTTAGCTGCTGAAATCACAGAAGGCACTTGGGATATTTTACCAATTTTTGATCTGCTTGAAAAAACAGGCAATCTCAAACACAGCGAAATGTATGAAATTTTCAACATGGGTCTTGGCATGGTGCTTGCCATTTCACCTGAAAATCTCGCACAAACAAAAGACTTGCTAAACGGTAATTATTTTGAAATCGGAAAAATCGTTAAACGCGACACGCAAGCGGTCATCATCAAATGAAGTTAGCTGTTTTTGCCAGTGGATCTGGCACGAATTTTGAAAATCTAGTCAAGTCAGGTATTCCGGTTGATTTTCTCTTTACAGATAAAAGCGATGCAAAAGCTTTAGAACGTGCCGAAAAGTTGGGGATAAAATCTTACACATTTGAGCTGAAAACGTTCACAAGTAAAGCCGATTACGAACGTGAGATTTTAAGTTTACTTGAGGCGTATGAGATTGATTTGATTGTACTTGCAGGCTATATGAAGATTGTGGGCGACGTGCTGTTGCAACGTTATGAAGGTCGGATCATTAACATTCACCCTGCCTATCTACCTGAATTTCCCGGTGCTCATGGTATTTTGGACGCCTGGAAAGCGGGTGTGTCGCAAAGTGGTGTGACCATCCATTATGTGGATGCAGGTGTGGATACAGGCAAGATCATTGCGCAAGAACGTGTGCCGATTTTGCCTGATGACACACTTGAACGTTTTGAAGCGCGGATCCATGAGAAGGAATATGCGCTTTATCCACAAGTTTTGAAAGACATTTTAGACTAAGAAAACACCAATGAGCGTGTTTTTTTGTTATAATAAATAAAATTGATGTGGCAAGTCTTGAAAAAAGAGGATTAGGATGACTATGGACGATAAAAAACTCATTAACACTTGCCTGCTTGCGGGCGAGATTCTCATGGCAAATGGTTCGGAAATTACGCGTGTTGAGGATGTCATCATGCGGATTGGTCGTGCCGCTGAGATTGACAATATGCAAGTCTATGCCTTGCTAAACGGCATTACCGTGAGTTTTCCAAGCCAATCTTTGACGCAGATGCGCGCGATTCCGCCACGTATTCAGACCATGGACATGGAAAAAATCGTTGCGGTAAATGATCTGACGCGGCAATTTACAGCACATAAAATCGACCTTGACAGCTTTCATGATAAGTTGAGTACGGTTGATACCAATAGTCCGACTTTTCCTGTCTGGTTGCAGATTATTGGTGCTATTTTTGTGTCGATGACACTCATGGTTACGATTACAAAGACAGCAGCACCGATAAATCTTGTTCTGACGGCCTTTTCAAGTGGGCTTTCTTACCGGATTTATCTGAGCATCAGAACGAGATTTGGCATGCGATTTTTCGGTCTTTTTCTAGCCAGTCTCAGCATTTCGCTCGTCATGTTAGTTGCGTCTCATGCTTTGCGCTCACCATTTTCAGCGGATACTGTCATCATCGGAGCAGTCATGCCGCTAGTGCCTGGCGTTGCGCTGACAAATGCTGTGCGTGAAATCATGGCTGGTAACTTTATTTCTGGTCAGGGGCGCATGGTGGAAGCACTCTTATCTGTGATTTCTATCGGACTTGGCATCGCCATGCTATCATTTTTCTACTGATTTTAGCCGACTTTGGTTAAAATACTATAAAAGAAAGGGATTTTGATGATCATCTTACGTCATTTAGTCATTCAAACACTTCTAGCCTATGTCGGGAGTTTCGCATTTGGCATCATTCTCAATATCCCGCGCAGAACCTTGCACCGTGCAGGTATCGTTGGTGGTGCCTCTTGGCTGGTTTATGAGCTGGTTGACCTTGGCACCCAGCATATCATGGCGAGAAATTGGCGGATAGTCCTTGGCTCATTTTTGGGCGCTGTGGTGATAGGCGTGGTTAGCTTGACCATGAGTCGCGCGCAGAAGGTTCCTATGCTGATTTACAACATCCCAGGGATATTTCCACTTGTACCTGGTGGTCAAGCTTATCAGGTCGTCAGAAACCTCGTCGTAGGAAATCAAGCAATCGCAAGGCAAAATTTTGAACTGGTAGTCATCATCGTTGCAGCACTTGCGACAGGATTTTGGCTAGCAGAGCTGATCAATCGCCTGCGTGGCATGATTCGTTTGGCTTAGAACATAAAAACAGATCTCAATGATGATATGAGACCTGTTTTTTTATTATGGGAGATTTTTGATTATCAAGAATAATGATCTTTAGCAGAGTAGATAAATAAAATATCATCCTCAACGCGATAAACCAATCTATCTTTTTCATTTATTCGACGAGAAATTTTGCCAGATAAATCTTCTTTTAAAATTTCTGGTTTTCCTATCCCGCTAAATGGGTCTCGTTCAATGTCTTTGATGAGATGATTGATTTTCTTGAGTGTTCTCTTATCTTGAGTTTGCCAATATAGATAATCATCCCAAGCATCATCGCTCCAGGATTTAATCATCATCTACCTCAATCAGATCACGTATAATACCTTTCCCTGCGTTGAATTGTTTATCAGCACGCTGGATTTTTTCCATAAGATATTGATTATTCAAAATGTAGTTGTTTTCAATCAGATTATCATAATCAATCTTTGATAAGACCACAACATTTTCCTCTGGTTTTTTATTCGTCACGATAATCACATCGCTATCATCATTAACTTTCTTCATGTATGATTTTAGATTAGCACGGAAATTACTATAAGCCACAGCTTCCATATAAGGCCACCTCTTTCTATATTTATATTGTACTGTTTTTTGTACAGGAAATCAAGTGATCGCCTGCGTGGTATGAATCGTTTGGCTTAGAATCTAAAAAAATAGATCTCAATGATATAAGCTGAGATCTGTTTTTCTTATTTTTTACTAGAACTACTTGCTGTACTTGCGACACTATCAGGATGAAGTTCCTGGTAAGTTTCTGTTTTCCAGAGTCCTTTTGTGGTTTGATTGCCATTTTCAGAGAAGATAGAAGTTGATTTGTCGCCAAGTTTTTTCTCAATCGCCTCGGCTTTTTGCAAGCCTTTGGTGTAGTTATACTTGGTTGGATCCTCAGCTTTTAGACCGTCATCAGGCCAGAAACGCAGTAAATCGCCAGTTGTGATAGCATCTGAAATCTTGAGTTGCTTTTCAGTTTTTTTGTTATTGGCATCAATGACAGCCTTGGTTGCTGGATCAGGATTGGTGATTTCCTCACCCGTTGCTGTCTTGTAGATGCGACCGGCATAGCTTGTCAGATCTGGAGAAACCCAGTTATCTGTTGTCCGCATGGCGACAAGATTTTTATGCTGTGGACTGAGCATATCTTGACCAAGTTCGGGATACTTACTATTGTTAATGCCAAGCAAGTGCATGAGTGTTGGAAGATTGTCCACTTCGCCACCGTAAGTATGATCAACGTGCCCCTTATCAGTACCAGGCACGACAATCATATAGGGCACGCGTTGCAGCATAGCATTGTCATAGTTAGACCAAGTTTCCTTATCTTTGCCAAGCAACTCAGCAAGGTCGGGATTACGTGAGTTTGAGATACCATAGTGGTCACCATAAAGCACAATAACTGAGTTTTTATAAACGCCAGAGGCTTTGAGATAGTCAAAGAATTCTTTGACCGCAGTGTCAAGGTAGTTAGCCGTTGCAAAATAGCCGTTGATCGTGTCGTCTTTGGTATTAGCAAGCGGGAAACCGGCTTCGCCACCCTCAAACTGAACATAGGGATAGTGGTTAGAAACCGTGATAAACTTGGTGTAAAATGGCTGTTGCAGATGTTCTAAATAGTTGATAGAATCGCCAAACATGTACTTGTCATGCAAGCCATACTGGAAGGAGTTTGACTTATCAACGTCAAAGTAAGTTTGGTCGAAGAAGTAGTCGTAGCCTAGGCGTTTATAAGTTTCATTTCGATTCCAAAATGAGCCGACATTGCCATGAAAAACAGCAGACGTATAGCCGCCAACCTGCCCTAAAATATCTGGTGCAGCTTGGAAGGTGTTTTTACCGCCATTGCTAACGAAAAATGACCCTTGTGATAGCCCGAAAAATGAGTCTTCCATAAGTGTTTCCGCATCAGACGTCTTACCAGCCTTGACCTGGTGGAAGAAATTGTCAAAAGCAAAGGTCTCCTTTGAGCTGAAAAGGGAGTTTAGAAATGGTGTGACCTCGTGCTCAACGCCGTTTTTATCCTTGAGTTTGTAGTTGATCAAAAACTGCTGGAAGCTCTCAAGGTGGATGTAGATGACGTTTCTGCCTTTTGCAATGCCATAGGTATCAGGATTTGGCTGGGCATAGTTGTCAGCGATATATTTTTGCACCTCAGCGACATCAGTCGGTTTGGCTTCTTTACGCACCTGGTTGGTCTTGTAGGTGTTGATGCCATCATACACGGTAAATGGAATCAAGCCCAGATAGCGAACAACATAAGTATTTGAAAATCCGCGACTCAAGAGCTCAGGTCGGTCGATTTCAGCTAGGAAAAGGTTGACCGTAAATGCGAGGATAGATAACGATGTAATCGCAAAGCTGGCGCGTTTATTAAATGGTCGTTTATCAAAACGAATGACTTTTTTGAGCATCAAAATCGCAATCAAAACAAAGTCAATCACAAAGAAAATGTCACTCAGATTAAATAGATTTGCTGCAGACTGGCCAAGCCCAGCCGAAACCTTGCTTGAGGCAAGGAGGGTGTTAATAGTGATGAAGTCTGTAAACTCACCAAAATAAGTCGAGTTTGAAAAAAGCCAAACGGTCAAGGCGACATAAATTACGAGCGACAAAATATAGTAAATTTTGGTGTTTTTGACATAGAGCGCAATGCCAAGTAACAGCAACGTCCAGGACAACGGGTTTAGGATGGCAAGAAAGATCTGGAAGGAATTGTCAAAGTCCAGATCAAACTTGACGAAGTAAGCAAAAAGCGTTTTTGCCCAGTATAAAATGACTAGAAAAAGGGTGAATCCTAGCCGAGTAGACAGGGCATTTGAAATTTTTTTAAGCAAGTGAGTGATTTCCTTATTGTCTAGCTGATAACAGATGTTATCGTTTGATTTTCTCTAAAATAATTCATAAAATATCTTACTCCATTTTACGCTTTTTTGCCGTTTTTCGCAAATTTTCGTGTATAATTGATAGTAATGAATAAGATAACAATCAATCAACACGCGGCAGAAAAGATTCGCAAAGGCATTGCGGTGCTTGACAGGCGAGACTTTGCAGCACAAGACATTTCTGACGGCTTTGCGTCGCTTTATTTTGAGAAAAATTTTCTAACAGCAGCCTATTTTTCCCGTCAGAACAAGGGCGTGGGCTGGACATTTGAGACGCGTGATTTTCAGCAACTTTTTGCGCAAGCGCGCGCGCAGCGAAAGGCGTATTTTGACGACGCTTTAACAAACGCTTTTCGTGCTTTTAACCAAGACGGTGACGGTTTTGGTGGCGTGACGGTCGATATTTATGGAGATTTCGCCTTATTTTCTTGGTACAATCCCTTTATTTACAGCATCAAAGACGAGATAGTGGCGGCTTTTCGCATGATTTATCCTGAGATTCAGGGCGGTTATGAAAAAGTGCGATTTGAGAGTGGTATGGCAGTGTCCAGCCATTTGTTTGGTGAAGCGGCGCCTGAAAAATTTACCATTTTGGAAAATGGTGTCAGCTATCAAGTTTTCTTAAATGATGGGTTGATGACAGGTATCTTTCTGGACCAGCACGAAGTTCGCGGGAGCTTGATAAATACACTTGCGGCGGGAAAATCTATGCTCAACATGTTTTCGTATACAGCTGCTTTTTCGGTTGCTGCAGCCATGGGCGGTGCGACAAGTACAGTATCGGTCGATCTGGCAAAACGCTCACGGGAGCTCTCGGAGGCACATTTCAAGCTTAATCAGTTGTCGCTAAATCCACACAAGTTTCATGTCATGGATGTCTTTGAGTACTTCAAGTACGCCGCACGCAAAAATCTTAGGTTTGATCTGATCATCATCGATCCGCCGAGCTTTGCGCGCAATAAAAAAATGACGTTTTCAGTCGCACGTGATTACCATAAGTTGATTTCGGATGCGCTTGAGATTCTGAACCCAAACGGGCAGATTATTGCCTCGACCAACCATGCAGGCCTAAGTCGGACGGCGTTTTTAGCTGAAATAAAAAAAGGCTTCGGCGCACAGAAGTTTGAGATTGTCTCAGAGTTCAGACTGCCAGCAGACTTTGCGACAAATGCCGCTGACCCGCAGTCTGACTATCTCAAAGTCTTTGTCTTGGAGGTATTATCATGAAAATAGTAGTGCCAATCATGCCCAAAACCTTAGCAGAACTTGCAACAATTGACGAGCGAAAATTTACAGCCGTTGATATGATCGAATGGCGGGCTGATTTTATGACGTTTTCTGAGCTGGAACAGGCTGCGCGTGACGTGAAAATAAAGTTTTCAAAGCATGAGATCATCTTTACCTATCGGACTGAAGACAAGGTTGAAACACAGATTTCAGCTACAGATTATGCGGCTTTGATTGAGAGATTTGCGGCTGATTTTGACTACATAGACGTTGAAAAATTCACTTTCCCAGATGTTGTTTTACCTGAAAATGCGATTTTTTCCTATCATGATTTTGATCAGATTCCTGAGCGTCTGCCTGATATTTTGTCAGATATGATAGCTGAAAATCCTGCTGTGGTCAAGTTTGCTGGCATGCCACGTGATTTTGCAGACGTCTTGCGCCTGATGCAAGATACCCTTGCTGCATCAGAAAAAGCACCACATCAGACTTTTGTCACCATGGCCATGGGAAAAATCGGGCAAGTCACACGGCTGATGGGCGATGAATTTGGCAGCAGCTGGACTTTTGCCACAGTAGAAGCCGCGAGTGCACCTGGGCAGCTGAGTGTGGCAGACATTTTGACGCTGACAAAGATTTTGGAGAATTAAACTAATATGATCTATTTTACTTTTGACGAGGCGGCTTATCGGCCTGTTTTTCATGAAGGTACACCGTCTGATGCACATCTAAAAATCGGACTGTCACGGATATTAGCACGGAAAATCGGGCTTAGCTTTGAAGAATTGCCTGATATGCCAGACGCGGCGCCTGATGAGACGAAAATATTTGCAAGAACCTTTGAGACAGATGACATCCTAGCACAAATCGGCGTAGCAGGTACGGTTTACAAGAGTCAAATCCCGACTTTTGAATACGATGAAGCGCCCGTTGACTACGGCGTTGTGATCTTGCTGAATTTTAATTCTGACGAGATTGATGCCGCTATGTCTGACGTTGGTTGGTCGTTTTACAAGGCACCACATGAGATTACAAAAAATATGACTAAAAAAACTGTTTGAGCACGGCAATCCTCAAGCAGTTTTTAATATTTTTTCAGGTAAATCTTATCTATCTTATGCGTTCGATCCTTGTGCAAGATGACCTCAGCGCGACTACGTGTGGGTTCGATAAAGTCACGGAGATTGACCAGATTGACCTTTTTCCAGGTATCGCGCGCCATTTTTAAGACGTCGTCATAGTCGAGCACGGTAAACTGGTGATAGTAGTTGCTTTTGTCTTGTTTTGCGAGCTCCAAAAGCGTCTTGAAACGTTCCAAATACCAGCGCTCGATATTTGCCTCGCGGGCGTCCACATAGATGGAAAAATCAAAGAAATCGTTGATATATAGGCGTTTATTTAGCGTACTTTGGAAAACATTGATGCCTTCGACGATGAGGATATTTGGGGATTTGATCAGTTCTTTTTCTGGCAATATATCATAGGTTTCATGCGAGTAAACCGGGATTTCTACGTCTTTGCCTGATTTGATGGCAGATAAAAAGTTAATCAGACTTTCCATGTCATAGGACTCTGGAAAGCCTTTGCGCTCAAGCAGATTTTTCTCTTTCAAGACTTGATTTGGATATAAAAAGCCATCTGTTGTGACAAGTGCCACAGATGAAGTCTTTAGAGATTGTGACAAAAGCAGCTGGAGTAAGCGTGCTGTGGTTGATTTTCCGACGGCGACTGAGCCTGAGATGCCGATGATAAAAGGTTGCGTGTCTGCGATTTTCTGCAAAAATAGCCCCTTTGAAAAACTGAGATCGCTCATGGTTTTCATGTAGATGCGGATGAGCTGCACGAGCGGCAGATAGACGTCGTTTACGTCCTGAAGGCTGATTTCATCGTTGATTGACTTGATGTTATCAAGTTCTTTTTCGGTCAATGTCGGCAGTGTTTTTTTATAGAGATTTTGCCAGATACGGCGGGTAATTTTGTCATAGTTAATCAATTCGGTTTCCATAAAAATAATTTTACCATAAAAACGGTTTCATATGTTAAAATGGGAATAAGAAAAAATACGAGGTAAAATCATGAAAATTGCAATATTTGGCGACTCTATTTCGACGTCACCTGAGATGATCACACTAACAAAAGACTTTCTGACGCGCATGGGATTTGCGGGGGCTGTCGTTGAGACATTTGCTGTGGCAGGTGAGGACTCTTCTGACGGGCTCAAACGCCTAGATCAGGTGGTTGAGGCTAACGCTGACTATAACTATGTCTTTTTCGGGGCAAATGACGCAAGTGACCATCATAACGTGACACAAGAACAGTTTGCTGCCAATCTGACGACGTTTGTAACTGCGCTTGGCGCTGCGAAGACGTCTATCCTGACAACCTCTTACGTCAATGAAAAAGCCGTCGCAAGCCTGCATGAAACGCCAAGCCGCAACAACGCTAATGTCGCAGCCTATGTGGCGGTCGCAAAAGACGTCGCAAAAGCAACTGGCGCAAAAATCGTTGACCTCAACCACGCCATGACGGTCTATCCGGGCTCTGACGAGTTCGTGGGGCCTGACGGGTTGCACTTCACGCACGAAGGCTACGAGCTTGTTACCTCGCTCATCGCAGTCGACGTCAAATCACGGGAGCTCGCCAAAGTCTGATGTCTGATACTAAAAAACAAAAGATGTACTACGCTGAAAATCCAGATGCAGCGCACGATATTCACGAGCTTGACGTTGTTTTACTCGACAAGAACATGTCGTTTCTGACGGACGCCGGTGTTTTTTCAAAAAAAGCCATAGATTTCGGCAGTCAGGTCCTTTTGAGTGCGCTTGATTTCAAGTCTGGCACCAGTCTTTTAGACGTCGGCTGTGGTTACGGCCCGCTCGGGCTAAGTCTCGCAAAAGCGCAAGGCATCAATCCAACGCTTGTCGACATCAACTCACGCGCAGTCGAGTTGGCGCAAAAAAATGCGACTAAAAATCAAGTGACGGCAACCATCTTCCAGTCAAATCTCTACGAAAAAGTCACAGGAACTTTTGACAATATCATCTCAAATCCACCGATACGTGCAGGAAAACAAGTCGTGCATGGCGTGATTTCAGGCGCCTATGACCATCTTGAAACAGACGGTAGCCTCACCATCGTCATCCAGAAAAAACAAGGGGCCCCAAGCGCCAAGACAAAAATGACGGACGTTTTTGGCAACTGTGAGGTGGTTAAAAAAGATAAGGGTTATTTTATCTTGCGGTCGGTAAAATAGTAAACTTATAACGCTTCAAATCTTCACACCCAAAAATGTGGTCAAGATGATGGTGCAACAACTTGAAGATGAAAATAAGGGGATTTATGATGATCCTAACAAGACATTTGTTGATCTGTCTATGAAGTCTGGCTTATATATCACAGAAATTGTGAAACGCTTGTTTAATAGCGACGTGTTAAAAGCATCCTTTCCAGATGATGGTGCACGGATCAAGCATATCCTTGAAAATCAAGTCTATGGCTTTGCGCCTAGTCAAATCATCTTCAACATTGCGACAAGTTTTATCTTTGGCGGTTTAGATGATGCCATCAGCCGTGATCACTTTGTCTGTGCTGATACAACGCCTTACGCTAAAGATGGGACTTTACAAGAACTGATTGATGAAAAATTTGGCGAGTAAAAGTTATTGCTGGTGCTGTCCAAAATCTTTGACAAACTTGATTGCTAGAAAAATGGTATAATAAAACAATCGAGGAAAAAAGCAAAGGAAAACAACATGACAACGCAAACAACAAAAGAAAAGATGCTTGAAATCATCAAAAATAAACAAGGCGGTGGCCGCTCTAATCAGGTGACACCGACTAAAAATGACCGCAAGCATATGCGCAAGGGTCCGAAAATTTTTAATAAGTAAAGAGCATTTGCCACTTGATTTAGGTGGTAAGGCTTTTTTTATGGCTTTAATTTGCGCATGCTACTTGAAATAAAACAAAAAACTGTTATAATTAAATAAAACGTATTTTCGTTTTATTTAAGAAGGAGCTTGACATGTTAATTGATTTTCAAGTTACAAACTTCAGATCGTTCAAGTCTGAAAATTCTTTTTCGATGGAGAAAGGAAAATACCTGCGAAAATATAAAAATAATATTTTGAAGTTAGATAAAATCGAGTTGTTAAAGACAGCTTTGCTTTTTGGTGGGAATGCGAACGGGAAGACAAATCTTATCAACGCACTTGCTTTGTTACGGCTTTTGGTATTGAATCCTACCCTGAGCGAGGCGCAAAAATTACCAACGGATACGTTTGGCTACAACAAAAACAACACGAAGTTCAGCATCTCGTTTATCAAATCTTCAAAACAGTTTGATTATAGGCTTGAATATAACGAAGAAGGGATTATTTCTGAAATTTTTAAAGTGAATGGTGATGTTGTTCTTGAAAGAATCGAGCAACAATTTCTAGCGCTTCCAGACCAGCTTCAACCTTTGGAGAAAAATATCAGAAAAAATCAAAATTTACTTTTTTTTGCGCAATCAAATAATGTTGAGGAGGCAAAAGAGGCTTATTCTTGGTTTGAAGAAGACTTGATAGTTGTCAATACAGAGCAAATTCCAAATCGTTTGTTCAAGGAATTGTCCGACCTCAATTTTAAGAATAAATTTTTAAAATTTATTCGCGCTGCCGACTTCAATATCGTTGATGTAGAAATTAGAGAACGAAAAGAGGCTAAGTCTAGGTTTATAGTTGACATTGAGGATGATGTGACAGAACTAAAAGCAAATTCTGAGGCATTTTACACGACAGTCTATGATGTTTATAGCACTCACCAGTCACAGGACAGCCAGTTTCAGGTTCATTTTAATAATGAAAGCACCGGGACAAAAGTATTTATGTTTCTTGCGTTGTACATGCTTCAAAATGAAAATAAGGGGAAGGTTCTCTTGATTGATGAGTTCGATCGTTCTTTTCATATTGAATTGGCCGAAGCCTTGCTTGATGTATTTACGAACGAAAAACAAACAAACCAATTCATTCTGACAACACATGAACTTTCGCTGATGGACTATCATTTACGGCAAGACCAGATTTGGTTTGCTGAGAAAAATGAGTTTGGTGAGACAGAACTGTTCTCAATCTACGATTTTGACGATGATGCGCTCACACGTAGTGATTTCGGCTATAAGAAACGTTACCTTGAAGGTAGATTTGGTGCCTCGCAGATCATCAATAAAAGCGTTTTATTAGAGGCTGTAGAAGGGAACGAATGACACGAAATAAAAAAGGGAAAAAAGGGAAGCGAAAAATTTTTATCTTAGTTGAAGGCAAAACTGAACAGATGTATTTCGACTGTTTGCGCCAACAACTTCGGTTGTCAAACGTTAAAATCAAGACAACGGTGATGAAGAACAGTGGTCGAACATGGATTGAAAAGGCAAAACTACTAATTGAAAACGATCCGAGTTTTAGAAGAGATAAGGCAACTGAAGTGTTTGTTGTTTTTGATAAAGATGAATTCACATCCAACGAATTAAAGCAGATGTTTAAAAGAGCAGAGGAAGAAAATTTTGGAATAGGATTCTCAAATGCGACTTTTGAAATATGGCTACTAGCTCACTTTGAAGCAGTAACAGCGAAAGTTTTGTCGAAGGCTGCGATAACAAATAAATTGGAAGTGCATTTGAAAAACGACTATATCAAAGCTGACTCAGATCAACTTGACAAGATGATCAAAAATTTAGACTTAGCAGTTAAGAATGCAAGGTCGATTTCTGAAATCAATTTTGAAAGTCAATCCACTAATATCGGTGAGCTGATTTCGAATATTAGATCATGATTCAGATTTCTTTTCTGCTTTAAAAAATCTAATGCGCAATTAGTTTACTGGTTGACATTATTTTTTTTCGTGATATACTTAACTGGTAAAGTAATTGTAACCGTAATAATTCTAGGAGAAGGATTTTGATGTTTAAAAAGAAATTGATAACTGCAGTTTTTGCAGCATTACTCGTGCTAGTCGGCGTGTCAGTGCTTGCGGCCTGCACTGGTGGGAGTAAAAGTGCCAGGAAGTCTGACAAACTACAAATCGTGACGACTTTTTATCCCATGCAGGCATTTACCAAGGCGGTAGTCGGGGATGCGGCAGATGTGGTGGTGTTAGTCAAGCCTGGCGTTGAGCCGCACGATTTCGAGCCATCGGCTAAGGATGTTGCCACGATACAAGGGGCGGACGCCTTTGTTTACAACAGTCCAGCGCTTGAGACTTGGGTGGCAAAAACGACGGGAGATTTGAAAAATGTCCCTGTCATCGAGGCGGCAAAGGGCATCAAGCTCTTGACAGGGACTTCTGACGAAGGCGAGGGCGACAAGGTCAAGGATCCGCACGTCTGGCTCTCGCCTGAACTTGCGGCAAAAGAAGTTGCGACGATTCGTGACGCGCTTGTTGCAAAATTTCCAGATAAAAAGGCAGTTTTCACGGCCAATGCTGCAGCTTATCTAGCCAAGTTGAAATCACTTGATGCGGATTATCGGGCGGCATTTAGCGACGCAAAAGAAAAAAATTTTGTGACGCAGCATGCAGCATTTGCCTATTTGGCGCAGTCCTACGGCCTTCATCAAGTGTCAGTTTCAGGCATAGATCCAGAGGTCGAACCATCAGCAACACGGCTCAAGACGCTCAAGGCCTATGTGGCGAAAAATAAGATCAAGTACATCTATTTTGAGGAAAATGCGTCTGACAAGGTCGCAAAAACATTAGCAGATGAAGCGCATGTCAAAACACTTGCGCTCAATCCTCTGGAATCATTGACCAAGGCGCAGGAAGATGCGGGAGAAGACTATATTTCGGTCATGAAAACCAACTTGGTTAATCTGGAGAAGACGACGAATAACGGGTAGAAATGTTATAATAAACTATGTCAAAAAACTATGAAAAATTGTCCCAAGCGTATTATGATCAGCATGCTAAAAAGTTCGATCGGTCATTTGACGGCTTTCTAGCTGGCTTTTTTAAGCGATATATCGTGAAACATTTGACTATTAACAAGCCGCGTGCTCGGGTGTTAGATGTTGGTTCAGCGACGGGTCAATTGCTTGCAATGTTGTCAGAAAAACAGGAGATTTTTGGGATTGGCCTTGATATTTCGCCTGAGATGACGCGTTTTGCGAGTGGTCGTTATCCGCAGTTTGAGTTTCTGACGGGGTCTGCCATGCAGCTACCATTTGATGATCAAAGCCTTGATGTGATTGTCTGTTCGGCGTCTTTTCACCATTTTCCGAGTCCTGAGACATTTCTCAAAGAGGCCATGAGGACGCTGAAAACTGGCGGGAAGCTCGTCATTGCTGAGATTCGGATTCCGCTCGTGCGCGGGCTTTACAACCGCTATATTGAACGCTTTTCGAGCGAGGGTGATGTGAAGGTTTATGACTTTGATACGCTTTATAAGCTCCTGTCGGAGGCTGGTTTTGTCTTGATCAATGGCCAGAAACACCTGCAAATCCAGTATTTTGAAGCACATAAAAAATCCTGAGCGTTTCAGGATTTTTTTGATTATCTATTATTTGACAAAGACGCAGACTGCTTCTGGGACGATAAAGTCATGCTGGATCTCGCTCAAGAGGCCAGTGTTTTTGTCACGTGTAAAGGTCGTCACATTATCAGAATCTTGGTGGGCTGCAATCAGCAGACTTTCGTCAGAAGAGAAGTTGAAGTCGCGCGGGTTGAGGCCATTTGTCGGGGCAATCTGGATGAGCGCAAGGCGACCGTCAGCCGCAATCTCAAAGACGGCAATCGAGTCATGGCCTCGGTTTGAGCCGTAGAGGTAGTGACCGTCAGAAGACAGGCGAATGGCTGCTGTCCCGTTGAAGTCGGTGAAATCCTCAGGCAAAGTCGAGATGGTTTGAAACAGAGTGAAACGCCCAACACCATCATAAATCAGCACTTCAATCGTGCTGTTAAGCTCACATATCAAATAGGCAAATTTTTCAGTCGGATGAAAGACGATGTGACGCGGCCCAGCACCAGCAGTGGATTTGTAAGTTGCAATTTTTTTAAGCTTACCATCGTCGGTCAGATCATAGCTTGTGACCTCGTCAGTCCCTAGATCACAGGTGATCAGATATTTATCAGGCGTCAGATCTGAAAAGTGGACGTGTGGCGACGTTTGATTGGCATGGGGGCCGTGACCCGTGTGCGTGTCCTTGTCAGAAAAGGTTAAGCTGCCATCAAGTTCGCGTTTATAGACGATGACCTCACCCTTATGATAGTTAGCGCCATAGACCAGATTACGTGGCTCATCAACGGCCACATAGCAGAGTGGCGCGCCGTCTTCGACCACGTGATTGAGGAGTTTTCCTGTATTGTCAAATGCAGCAATACCACCTTGACCATTTTCAGCACCAACGCTATAAATGTGCCCATCGGCATCAATGGTCAAATAGGTCGGGCTAGATTCCTTAGCGACAAGCGCTAGATTGCTCAAAAGCCCCGTTTTCGTGTCCAAGTCCGCGCTGTAAATGCCCTCAGATGTTTTCTTTGTGTAAGTGCCAAAATAAAGTTTATCTGTCAAAGTATGTAACCCCTTTCAAAGTTATACTACCATTTTACCAAAAAAATGAGGAAATTGCAGTTGAAAACGTTGTCATATAGTAAATCAATCTACTATTTATGCCAAAATATAACTAAAAAATAGTGGAACCACACACGATATGTTATAATAAAGCAAGCTAATAAAAATTTGTTGCATTAGAAATAAGGGTTCAAAATGAATGAAAAAAATGGTTTTAAAACGACTTGGTTTTTCAAATGGTTGCTGGACAATAAAGTAGCGACTGCTTTTGCAGTAATTTTGCTCTTTTTGCTCAATCTCTTGCTTTTGACGAAGCTCAGTTTCATGTTTCAGCCGATTGCTGATTTTCTGGGCGTCATTATGCTACCGATTGTTCTAGCTGCGATTTTTTACTACCTGCTAAACCCAATTGTTGATTATTTTGAGGCGCACAAGGTCAACAGGATTATCACTATTACCGTGCTTTTTGCGATTATCCTTGCACTGATTATCTGGGGACTTGCCGTTGCCATTCCAAACATTGTCACACAGGCAGAAAAATTTGTCGCGAACTTCCCAGACTATGTTGAGCAAGGTGAGAAGCACATCACGAACATCTTGCAGGACGAGCGTTTCAAGCAGTTCAGACCGCAGGTTGAAAAAACGGTACAGAGCTTTTCTGACAACCTGATTGACATCTCAAAAAATCTCTCATCAAATCTGGTCAATGGTACAGGCAGTTTTCTATCAACTGCGACAAATGTTCTGATTTCAATCATGATTTTTCCATTTATCCTTTTTTATCTACTTCGCGATGGGAAAAATCTTAATAAATATGTGACAAATGCACTGCCAAATGCTTGGCGTAGCGATACATCGACCGTACTCACGCAGGTCAATTCGCAGTTGTCAAGCTATGTACGTGGACAGCTGATTGTTGCCTTTTGTGTGGCAGTCATGTTTTCCATCATGTTTTCGATTATCGGGCTTAAATACGCAATTGTAATCGGGATTGCGGCAGGATTTTTGAACTTGATTCCTTATTTGGGATCATTTCTTGCTATGATTCCAGCGGTTATTATCGCCTTGATTGCGGGCCCTGTCATGCTTGTCAAGGTTGCCATCGTCTTTGTCATCGAACAAACGATTGAAGGGCGTTTTATCAGCCCGCTCGTGCTTGGCAGTAAGCTCAACATTCACCCGATAACAATCTTGTTTGTCCTCTTGACTTCGGGTAGAATTTTCGGCATCTGGGGCGTGCTCCTAGGCATTCCAGTCTACGCCTCTGCCAAGGTCATCATCACGTATTTTTACAAATGGTACCGCAAAATCTCACGCCTTTATGAAGATGAAGAGCAGGAGTTAGAAAATAAAGATTGACGCATGAGAATGCGTTTTTTTGATGTCGTTAAAAAATGATAAAGCAAATTTTGGACAAATCATGAAAAAAAGATTAAAATAAAAATAGAAAGCGTTTTCATTGTAAAACAAAAATTGAAAGAGGTAATCACATGAAAAAAATAATCAATCAACCCGCAGACGTCGTTGATCAAATGCTATCAGGTTTGACACGTGCCTATCCTAGTTTCGTCAGAAGACTAGCAGATACAGACGTCCTCGTCAGAACGGTAAGCACATCGCAAGTTCAGCTGATTTCAGGTGGTGGCAGTGGTCATGAACCGAGTCACGCAGGTTTTGTAGGTGATGGCATGCTGTCAGCCGCAGTGTGCGGGCAAGTTTTTACAAGTCCGACGCCTGATCAGATTTATGAAGCAGCAAAAGCAGTTGATACTGGAGCAGGGGTCTTTTTCATCATCAAAAATTACTCTGGTGACGTAATGAATTTTGATATGGCAAAAGATATGGCTGAGCTAGATGGTATTGCTGTTGACTTTGTTATTGTCGATGATGATATCGCCGTTGAAAACTCGACTTATACGCAAGGCAAACGCGGTGTGGCAGGGACTGTGCTTGTGCACAAGATATTAGGTGATGCAGCAAGAAATGGTGCTAGTCTATCAGATATCAAGGCGCAGGCTGATAAGCTTATTCCACAAATCCACACGCTTGCTGTGGCGCTTTCAGGTGCGACTGTACCTGAGGTAGGAAAGCCTGGCTTTGTCCTTGCTGATGACGAGATAGAGTTTGGCGTGGGCATTCACGGCGAGCCTGGCTATCGTAGAGAAAAAATGGCACCGTCACAAGCACTCGCAAAAGAACTTGTGACTAAGTTATTGGCCTCTTATGATGGTGATAATACGAGCAGCTATGCGATTTTGGTCAATGGTATGGGTGCTACACCACTTATGGAACAATTTATTTTTATCAATGACGTGTTGGATTTGCTCTCAGCAGCTGGCATCACAGTTGCTTTTCAAAAAGTTGGCAATTTGATGACGTCGATTGACATGGCGGGGATTTCCTTGACCATGGTGCGCCTGTCAGATCCTGCTTGGCTTGATGCGCTAAATGCTGATGTGACAACGATTGCTTGGGGGTAGTAAAATGACAGAATTAACAGTAGAAAAAGCTATCACATGGCTGACTTTGTTTCATGATAAAATTCAGGCAAATAAAGCCTATTTGAGTGAACTTGATACGCCGATTGGCGACGGGGATCATGGGAATAATATGGCACGTGGCATGACGGCTGTTATGGCGAGTTTGGCAGATAAAACACCTGATACATTGCAGGATGTCTTTAAACAAACGGCTATGGCACTCATCAGTAAAGTTGGCGGTGCAAGCGGTCCTTTATATGGCACAGCCTTTTTGGAAATGGCAAAATCAGCCGCAACAACATCTGACTTATCAGTCTTACTGGCATCAGGTTTAGCAGGCATTGAAAAACGTGGAGGTGCCGTGCTGGGCGACAAGACTATGTTAGACGTATGGGTGCCAGTTTTGCCAGAAATTGCGGCAGGCAGTCTGACGGCGATCGAGATTGATGAGTTTGTCATGGCGACAGCACCCTTGGTTGCCAAAAAAGGACGGGCGTCTTATCTTGGTGAGCGCTCAAAAGATCATATTGACCCAGGTAGTCAGTCATCGGGCTATCTCTTTGAGAGTTTATTGGAGGCGATTGCATGAGCTATGGCATTGTACTTGTTACGCACGTTGAAGCCGTGTCTACAGGCCTTGAAAGGTTAATGCGTGAGGTCGCAAAAGACGTTGAGATAACAATGGGGGCAGGTCTTCCTGACGGTGGTATTGGGACAAATTTTGACCGGATTCAGGTAGCATTTGAGGAAAATAGTGCTGACGAATTACTAGTTTTTTATGACTTGGGATCTGCCAAGATGAATCTAGAAATGGTCATGTCTCTATCTGACAAAACGGTGCATTTGTATGACACTGCCTTTGTCGAATCAGCCTACACAGCAGCTGCATTGATACAAGCAGGCAGCAGTTTAGACGAGATAGAGCAGCAGCTAGCACCATTAAAAATCAAATGAATATCACCTCTTTACTCGATAAAAAAGCAGCTGTTCAGATTGAGATTATCCGGCAGTTGCTTTTTCAAAATGGTCAGATGTCTAGACAGGGACTAGCAAAACAAGTCAATCTGACAACAACGGCACTTAAAGTTTATCTTGCAGATATTGTTTACATCTGTCAGCCACTTGGTGAAAATTTTCAGCTATCTGACGAACAAGGGCAGATCATCTTAGATTTTTCGTCAGACATCAATCTGGACAAGATTTTACAAAGTTATTTGGAGAAGAGTCTGGCCTATCAAATTCTGATCTTTATTTTTGAGCACAAAAAATTTTCAATTTTTCAGTTAACGTAAGAACTTGCGACGAGCGAAGCTTCGGTTTTTAGAAAATTGCGTGAGCTCAATCAAGTACTTGAAGACTTTAATATTGCTATCAAAAATGGTCAGATGGTGGGCGATGAGCTACAGATTCGCTATTTTTACTATCAACTTTTGAGTTTTATGGATATTCGTTTTTCTATTAATGATCCTGAAGTTATCGGGTTGATTAAGTTATTGCAGCCTGAGTTTGCACGGACATTATCAAAGGCAGCGCAAAAACGTTTAGCCTGCTGGAATTATGTCACACGCCACAGACTCACTATTGCCAACCATCAAAATGATAGGTTAACTCAACACATAGAACGTCGTTTTAAGTCTGACCAACTGTATCTGTTTTTGAATCAAGTGGTACAGCCCTATTTTCAGCGTTTAACGCCTTCTGTTAGCAAATACGAAGGCGCCATGTTATATAGTTTTATGGTCAGTTTTTATATCTTGGGTGAGGAAAATTTTTCTAGCTATGACTTGACGCGCCGCAAGAAAATTGGCACGGCTATGCTAGACACTTTCACTCGTGAGATGATTTTGAACGATTACGGTTATCAGCGCTTAAGCATAGAAGATGAGCGTGGTCTGACTTATCATTTGGCACAAATTCATGCGCAGGCGCTTTATTTTCGGGGGAATCTGACGATTTTTGATCAAGAACGATTGACGTACTATTATCAGGCACAACTCACGACGGCCCCGTCTGATTTATTGGCACGGCTGATGACTCAGACTTTTACACGTGAGCCTGAACTTGCGGCAAATACTAGTGCTAAGGCTTTTATCTGGCAAAACTATGCTAATCTCATCATCGCTACCGAATTTTCTCTGCACCATACCGTATTTGTAGGGATTGAGCTGTCAAATCTGACAAGCCTTTCAGATTCGCTCTACCATTTTTTAGTTGCACAACTTTCAGGCATTGCGCAGGTGACGATTGAAAAATATAGGCAGCACCAATATTACGACCTCGTTTTGACAACGGTAGAAAAACCAATCGCAGTTGAAAAAAATAGGTATTACTTATCAGAGTTTATCAGTGATTATGATATCAAAAAAATCAAGATAAGACTTTCTGCCATCAAACGTGAGAAGCAAGGAAATAAATAACTGTCAAAAATATGATAAAAATAGCCGATTTTTGATAGGCTATTTTTTCATGGCTGTGATATGATTAGAGAGTAGAAAGAAAACGCTTACAAAATAAGGAGGAGAAATTGTGGCAGAAGAAAAATTTATCATGGCAATTGATCAAGGAACGACAAGTTCACGTGCCATTATTTTCAATAAACAAGGTCTGAAAATCGGAAGTTCTCAAAAGGAATTTACCCAGTATTTTCCACAGGAAGGCTGGGTGGAACACGATGCAAATGAAATTTGGAACTCAGTTCAATCCGTGATTGCGGGATCTTTTATCGAGTCAGGAATCAAACCGTCACAAATTGCCGGCATCGGCATCACAAATCAGCGTGAAACCACCATTGTTTGGGAAAAAGAAACTGGAAATCCAATCTATCACGCAGTGGTCTGGCAATCTCGCCAATCATCAAGCATCGCCGATAAGCTAAACGACGAGGGGCGAAGTGAGTGGTTCCATCGAAAAACAGGACTTGTCATCGACGCTTACTTTTCAGCGACTAAGATTCGCTGGATTTTAGACCATGTTGATGGCGCACAAGAACGTGCTGAACGTGGTGAGCTACTATTTGGGACGATAGACACTTGGCTTGTTTGGAAGCTGACAGATGGGCTTGCGCATGTCACGGATCTCTCAAATGCTAGCAGGACGATGCTGTTTAATCTCAAAACCCTGGATTGGGATGATGAGATTTTAGACTTGCTCAAAATCCCACGTAGCATGCTGCCAAAACTTGTTTCTAACTCAGAAATTTACGGTACGACGCAGGGCTTTCATTTTTACGGTAGTGAAGTGCCGATTGCTGGTATGGCGGGAGATCAACAGGCTGCGCTTTTCGGACAGATGGCCTTTGAGCCTGGTATGGTCAAAAATACCTATGGCACTGGTTCATTTATCGTCATGAATACGGGACATGAGCCCAAATTTTCTGAACACAATCTTTTGACAACAGTTGCATATAGTATCAGTGGCGAGGTGAATTATGCGCTTGAAGGCAGCATTTTTGTTGCTGGGTCTGCGATTCAGTGGATTCGTGATGGTTTGCAGTTGATTGATCAGGCAAGTGAGTCGGAAGCTGCAGCACGGGCGTCAGAAAACGAGGATGAAGTGTATCTTGTGCCAGCTTTTGTTGGTTTGGGTGCGCCATATTGGGATCAGGATGCGCGTGGTGCCATGTTTGGCTTGACACGTGGGACGACTAAAAATGACGTAATCAAAGCAACGCTTCAGTCAATTGCATACCAAGTACGCGATATTATTGATACCATGCAGCTTGACACAGGGATTGCTATTCCTGTCCTTAAGGTAGATGGTGGTGCAACGGCAAATGAATTTCTCATGCAGTTTCAGTCTGATTTGCTCAATATCCCCATTCAACGCTCTAAAAACGCGGAAACAACGGCACTTGGTGCTGCTTTCTTAGCTGGACTTGCTGTTGGTTTTTGGCAAGATACAGATGAAATTCGTGAATTTTACGAAGCAGGTAAGATGTTTGAAGCTAAAATGGCGTCAGAACGTCGTGAAAAACTTTATCAAGGCTGGCAAAAAGCGGTCAATGCGACCCGACTTTTCAAATAATTAAAATGGAGGCAAGATTATGAATGACTTTTCAAAAAAAACACGTCAAGCATCGCTTGATAAAATGACATCAGAATCGCTTGATTTATTGATCATCGGGGGAGGTATCACGGGTGCTGGTGTCGCACTACAAGCAGCTGCTGCCGGAATTAAAACGGGCTTGCTTGAGATGCAGGATTTCGCAGAAGGCACATCATCGCGCTCAACAAAGTTAGTCCACGGTGGCATTCGCTATCTCAAAACATTTGATGTTGAGGTAGTATCAGATACCGTCAAAGAACGTGCAATCGTCCAACAAATCGCACCACATATTCCAAAGCCAGATCCCATGTTACTACCCATCTATGACGATGAAGGTCCTACGACATTTGACATGTTTTCGGTCAAGGTTGCCATGGACCTCTATGATAGCCTAGCTGGCGTAACAGGCACCAAGTACGCCAACTATCTGCTTGATGCCAAAGAAGTGCTTGCGCGTGAGCCCTACATCAAAAAAACAGGTTTACTTGGCGCTGGCGTCTATCTGGATTTTAGAAATAACGATGCTCGCTTAGTGATTGAAAATATCAAAAAATCTGCTGAAGATGGGGCACTATTAGCTAGCAAGGTCAAAGTCACAGGCTTTCTTTATGACGATGACAATCACATCAAAGGTGTTAAGGCGCGTGATTTATTGACAGGAAAAACGCTTGAAATTAACTCAAAACTTGTCATCAATACAAGCGGACCCTGGGTTGACAAAATTCGTAATCTGAATTTCACACGCGCTGTGGTACCACAAATGCGCCCGACAAAAGGTGTACACTTGGTCGTTGATGCAAAAAAATTACCAGTGCCTCAGCCAACTTACTTTGACACGCAAAAACACGATGGTCGGATGGTTTTCGCTATTCCGCGTGAAGACAAAACCTATTTTGGGACAACAGATACTGACTATCAGGGTGATTTTACTGAACCACATGTGACGCAAGCAGATGTTGATTATCTGTTAGATGTCATCAATAAACGCTACCCTGATGCCAATCTGACGATTGATGATATTGAAAGCTCATGGGCAGGCTTGCGGCCACTTCTTATGGGGAACTCAGGTTCTGATTATAACGGTGGGGACAATGGCAGCATTTCCGATAGCAGTTTTGAGCAAGTGCTAAATGTTGTCACAGCCTATCATGATGAAAAAGCAAGTCGCTTAGAAGTAGAAGAAGTACTCAATCATTTGGAAAATGCGCGTGGTGAAAAGGAATTATCACCGTCCCAAGTTTCAAGAGGTAGCTCACTCGAACGCGAAGCCGATCACCTGATCACGTTGTCAGGCGGTAAAATCACAGACTATCGTAAAATGGCAGAAGGTGCACTTGACTTGATCAGACAAATCTTGTCTGAGGACTATCAACTGGATTTTAAGGCTGTAAATTCTAAAGAATATCCTGTTTCAGGTGGTGAGTTTGATCCGTCAAAAGTCTCTGAAACAGTCGCAGAAAATGCAGCCTTGGGTATTGCAGCAGGTCTGTCAGAAGAAGAAGCGGCTTATATCGCTGATTTTTATGGCATGAACTCACGACTTATATTTGAATTAGTGAAAAATAAACCTGCTTATCCAGATTTGACAGCTGGAGAATCTGCCATGCTTTACTATGCCATGTCAGCTGAAATGGCACTGACGCCGAGTGACTATCTGATGCGTCGGACCAATCATATCCTTTTCCAACGTGATCGCTTAGACGCCATCAAACATCCTGTTGTGATGGCAATGGCGGACTACTATGGCTGGACGACAGATGAAACGGCTGCGCAGTTAGTTACGCTCAATCAAATTATCGACGAATCTGACCTCAAAACTTTGAAAGCAGAGGTGTATGCATGACTTCAGACATGACACAAATTTTCAGTGAGTTTATCGGGATGACAATTCTCGTTTTACTAGGTGACGGCGTGTGTGCAGCTGTCAATCTGACAAAAAGTAAGGCACAAAATTCTGGCTGGATCGTCATTGCATTTGGCTGGGCGCTTGCTGTGACTATTGCGGTTTATATCGCAGGATTTATGGGACCAGCACATCTCAATCCTGCAGTCACACTTGCCATGGTGGTAAACGGTAGCTTAAAAGCGAGTTTACTCGTCCC
The DNA here is from genome assembly GCF_011170065.1 of Pseudolactococcus insecticola. GTDB lineage: Bacteria > Bacillota > Bacilli > Lactobacillales > Streptococcaceae > Pseudolactococcus > Pseudolactococcus insecticola. The sequence continues at coordinate 391,629 of NZ_BLLH01000001.1, forward strand.
ATTTATCATTGCACAGATGCTTGGCGCAATTTTAGGGGCCGTTCTTGTCTGGTTGGCTTACTTGCCACATTGGGATGTGACTGAGGACAAGGATTTGATTTTGGGTACATTTGCAACAGCGCCAGCCATTCGTAACTATCCTGCCAACTTTATCAGTGAAACGATTGGTACATTTGTTCTCGTACTTGGTCTACTTGCCTTTGGTGCGAATAAATTTGCGGCTGGAACTAACGTGTTTGCAGTCGGTGGATTGATTTTAGCCATTGGACTGTCACTTGGTGGTTCAACAGGTTATGCTATCAATCCTGCCAGAGATTTAGGGCCACGGATTGCGCATTTTATCTTGCCAATGAAAAATAAAGGGGATTCCGACTGGGCTTATAGCTGGGTACCTGTTGTTGCACCACTTGTTGGCGGATTACTGGCAGTCGCACTATTTTCAATCATGAACTAAATTTGCAGAAATAAAAAAATCGTGATGATCTCACGATTTTTTAAGTGTTTGACGATATTTCCATTGGTTAAACTGAAAGCGAATCCAGCAGCCGACGCAAAAGCCTGATAATGCAACGCTTGCAGCAGTAAAGACGATGACAGCAAAGACAATCGCTAGAATGCCATGACCTGTCAGCCAAGCAACCAAGCTAAGTGTTAGAAAGCTAGTCGCGATAACTTGGTTAAATCGCAAGTCAGCCTTATCTTCCTGCAGATATTCTGATGGCTTTTTCTTCAAAAAGCGTTTGGCAAATAAAATCACGAAATTCTTTTGTAAAATAATGCCTGATAAACCTGCGAGAATCGGCAGAAGCAGTAGCCAGTAAAAGTTAGTCAGTACGCTGATCACGATTGTAGCAACAATCACAGACTGATTTGTCGTGACAAGTGGCTTTGGAATTGAGTTAGTTGTTGTTGTTTTTGATGTCATAAGAAAACCTCCGTTGACTTTATTATAAAGGCAAATCAGAGGTTTTTTGATATTAAAATGTTATCACGGGGGTAAATTTAATTTATGGCTGATTTAGCGCCTTTTAAAGCGTGACGGTAAAGGTTGTGCCCTTACCGAGAATGCTTACGACATCAATCTTTCCGCCCAGTTCTTTGAGATTTTTCTTGACAATGGCAAGCCCAAGACCAGTACCGTCAGAATCACGGGTTTTGTCAGAGCGATAAAAGCGTTCAAAAATCCGAGTTTTTTCGACTTCTGACAACCCTGGGCCATTATCAGTCACTGAAAATGTTGCATGATCATCTAGCATCATCAGAGACACGAAAATCTTGCCCTGTTCAGGCGTGTAATTCACCGCATTTTCAACTAAATTTTTCAAAACGGCATATAAATGTTTATCGTTTGACTTGATGATAAGGTTTTCTGCTAGATCAGTCGTCAGAACTTGTGATTTTTTAGCGATTGTCAAGTCAAAATTGCTCAGGACATCTTGCGTGAGCTGCGTGAGATTTAACTCAGTTTTCTTGATTTTTCCAGTCTGACGGGTCATCTCAAGGGTGTCTGTGACAAGGCTTGACAGGCGTTTTGTCTCACTCACGATATGATCAGCAAAGTCTTGTGATTTTTCGGCAGGTAGATCTTGGTCAGTTGCCAAAATATCAGCAAAACCAGCAATTGCCGCAAGCGGTGTTTTGAGGTCATGCGAGATATTTGCGATGAAGTCATTGTGCGCACGCATGGTCGCCTTATAAGCCGTTACATCAATCATCGTGACCATGATGCGATCCTCAAGCGTATGCAACGGCTGAACATCAATCGTATAGTAGGCATTGATCAGCTCAAAATAAAAAGTCTGTTCTTGCCGCGTCGGTTTCAGCATTTTGTTGACCAAAAACTGGAGCACGTCGCTATAAGGACTGAAAATATCCAGATTTTTCGTGTCAGAAAATTCATTTTTAAAACTGGCATTGCTCCTGCGAATCGCACCTTTAATGTCATAGATAAATATCGGAAATTCAAAAAATTCAATAAATTCATAGAGATTTTTCTTAGCAGGCGTCTGACTTTCAGCCTGATGCTGAATGGTTTCACCTAGATGATTCAGCTCAGTTGTGATTTGATTGTCATTTTCAGAGATGAGATAGCTCTGCGTCAGCGGACTTCTGCGAATATTTTTGATTTTGGCAATGGTATCAAGTTCAAAACGATGCCTGTCACGGTCACGCGTGTAGAGTTGGAAAGCCCAGATGATATAGACAGCGAGGGCAAAGATGACCATGACAACATTTTCAAAAAGAGAAGAAGAACGCTCGCCTGTCACCTGGATGAAGTTTGTTAGAACGGCTTTATGATAGCTTGGGATGGTAATGGTCAGCGTTTTTGACGTCATCGTGCGCGTCAGATTGGCACCTTTTTTGATATTTTTGACAGCAGTACTTGTGTCATTTTTTGGCAATATTTTGATGGAATCATCAAACTGCGTGGCCGTATTTTTTTGAAAGCTGTCCGAAATCGCATAGGCACGGCTGGTCAGATTGTTGGTATCGATTGTGGTCGTATGGCTGTTTAGCAAAATCACAACGACGAGTGTTGCCAAAAAATAAAGACCAGTAAAAATCACGACGTTGCGAAATTTTGATTTTTTAGTCAGTAGTCGTTTTAGTTTCGTCTTCAATGAATTGATACCCGAATCCCCGTTTTGTTTTGATAAATTGATTGTGCAGTTTCTTGCGCAAGTTACTAATCGTCACGTCAACAACACGCGTTTCATAATCCTGCGTTTCGCCCCAAAATTCCGTCAGAATCGCTTCACGGCTGACGATTTTATGGCGATTTTCTGCTAGAAATACAAGCAGATTAAATTCTCGTTTGGAAAGTGACAACGCGTCTCCGTCAAGCCTTGCGGACTTATGATTGAGGTCAATCTTGAGATGCTCAAACTCAAGCGTATTTGCGGCTGAAGCAGCAGATGTTCTGTCAGATTTTTGGTAAACCTGACTACGACGAATCAGCGCATTTGCCCGCGCCACAACCTCACGCTGAGGCGTCGTCTTGTCCAGATAATCATCAACGCCAGAGTTGATGCCTGTGATTTTTAGATCCGCATCATCACGCGCCGTCAGAATGATAATGGGCGTATAATCCCCAGCCTCGCGCAGCTTTTCAGTCACGGCAAGCCCTGACAAACCAGGCATCATCATATCAAGTAAAATCAAGTCAAACCGCTGCTTTTTCGCAATTTCAAGTGCATCGCTACCATTATCAGCTAAAGTCAGTTCAAAGCCATTTGACTCAAAAGTATAGGACAAAAGTGATAAAATCGCACGATCGTCATCAGCAACCAAAATTTTTTTCATAGTTAAATTATACCAAAAATCGGCCGATTAACCAATATTTCTAATCGTTTTCTTCATCTTCTTTATCCGTCATTCTACTATGTTTTGTGGTAAAATAGAAAGATGGAAATCGAAAAAACCAATCGAATGAATGCTCTCTTCGAGTTTTATGCGACCTTGCTGACTGAAAAACAGATGAATTATGTCGAGCTTTACTATGCTGACGACTATTCATTGGCCGAGATTGCCGAGGAGTATGGCGTGACCCGTCAAGCTGTCTATGACAATATCAAGCGAACCGAAAAAGTCCTTGAGAGCTATGAAACGAAACTTCACATGTACTCAGACTTCATCGTTCGAGGGGAGATTTTTGATGAGCTGATTAAAAACTACGTCGATGACAGCTTTCTCATCGAAAAAATCCAGATTTTAAAAGGGCTAGAAGATAATGACTGAACTATTTTGGACGATTTTTTTGATCTGGCTCATCGTCAGATTCATCCGTGACGTCTTTGAATTTCAAAAAGTCAGGCGGTTCCGCTATCTGGTCGTCCCGATTATTTTTTTAGTCTTGGCTTTAAATACTGGCAATGCATCCGGTGATTTTAACGGTCTGTTATTTTTTCAGACAGTAGTACTCAGTGCTCTGATTGGTATATTTCAAGGCAGATTTGCAAGCGTCAGAACTGATAAAATTCGTGGCGGTTGGTCTTATTTGATTGGCTGGCTATTACTTTTTATCTATCAACTCTATCTGACACATGATATTGTCTTGCAGCGTGAACTTTTTATCGAGATTGCAAAGGATTTATCCGTTGTCTATCGCATGATAAACATGCAAAATACCGAGCCTGAAACCTGGCTGATGTGGCTGAGTTTTGGGCTGAGCCAAATCATTTATTATCATATCATCAAAAGAAAATTAGAAACTAAACAATAGGAGAAACCTAGAAATGGCATTTGAAAATCTAACGGAACGCTTGCAAGGCGTCTTCAAAAACTTACGTGGCAAGAAAAAAATCACTGAAAATGATGTTTTAGAAATCACAAAAGAAATTCGTCTGGCCTTACTTGAAGCCGATGTAGCCTTACCAGTTGTTAAAAAATTCATCCGAAAAATTCGTGAACGCGCGATTGGCGTAGAAGTTTCTGAAGCACTGCAACCTGCACAACAAGTCATCAAAATCGTTGATGAAGAACTCACTGCTATTCTTGGTGGCGGTGAGGCAGAACTTGGCAAATCACCAAAAATTCCGACCATTATCATGATGGCTGGGCTTCAAGGGGCAGGTAAAACAACATTTGCAGGGAAACTTGCCAAACGTCTTAAAGATACTGAGAATGCTCGCCCTTTGCTGATTGCAGCCGACGTCTACCGACCTGCCGCCATTGAACAACTCAAAACAGTGGGAAGTCAAGTTGACGTGCCTGTTTACGACGAAGGAACAGATGTTAATCCCGTCGAAATCGTCCGTCATGGGCTTGCGCTAGCTGCTGAAAAACGCAATGACTATGTGTTGATTGATACGGCTGGGCGTCTTGAGATTGACGAAAAACTCATGGATGAGCTAGTTCAGATCAAGTCGCTTGCGCAGCCTACTGAGATTTTGCTCGTTGTTGATGCCATGACAGGACAGGTCGCCGCAGATGTTGCGAAGACATTTGATGAAACGCTTGATGTGACAGGTGTGATTATCACCAAACTTGACGGCGATACGCGTGGTGGTGCGGCGCTTTCAATCCGTGAAATCACAGGCAAACCGATTAAATTTGTTGGGACAGGTGAAAAACTAACAGACTTAGAAGTTTTCTATCCTGATCGCATGAGCTCTCGGATTTTGGGCATGGGTGACATGCTGACTTTGATAGAAAAAGCACAAAGTCAGTTTGACGAAGCGCAGTCAGCAAAAATCGCTGAAAAAATGCGAGAAAACACCTTTGACTTTAATGACTTTATTGAACAATTGGACCAAGTGCAGTCGATGGGACCGCTTGATGAAATCATGAAAATGATCCCTGGCATGGCAAATGTACCTGCTATGGCAAATGTCAAAGTCGATGAAAAAGACATTGCCAGAAAACGTGCAGTTGTCTTATCTATGACACCAGAAGAACGTGCCAATCCTGATATTTTGTCACCTAGTCGCCGCAGACGGATTGCTGCTGGTTCTGGAAACACCTTCATTGAAGTCAACAAGCTCATCAAACAGTTTAACGAATCGAAAAAAATGATGCAAGGCCTCATGAAAGGGGATATGAACGCCATGTTAGGTGGCAGTAAACTACCGTCAAGTATGGCTGAAATGGGTGATCTATCTGGTCTCATGGGTGGCGCAGGCGGCGAAATGCCTGACATGAGTGCCATGTTTGGTGGTGGCGTCAAAGGAAAAGTTGGCAAAATGGCCATGAATGCCGCCATGAAGCGCGCACAAAAGAAGATGAAAAAAGGCAAGAAAAAGAAAAAATAATAAGGAGAAATCGTGACCATATCGTTTCCAAAGAATGCTTGGCATGATGCGCTTCTATCAACGCTGTCGTCACCAGAGTATGCATCGCTGATGGCACGAGTAGAGAGGGCTTACGCCACACAGTCAATTGTCCCAGCGCAAGAAGACGTGTTTAAAGCGTTTGAACTGACCGATTTACCCGACGTTCGGGTGGTGATATTGGGTCAGGATCCCTATCCAAACAAGGATGATGCCATGGGATTGTCATTTTCTATTCCTTCAACTCAACCCTTGCCAAAATCATTGGTTAATATCTATAAAGAACTATCAACTGATTTAGAAGTCACGCCGCCAATCCACGGTGATTTGACACACTGGGCGCAGCAAGGTATCTTACTTTTAAACACGATCTTAACCACCGTAGAAGGTGAAAGAAGGGCGCATCATAAACTAGGCTGGCAAGAGGCGCTCACGACACCAGTTATTCAATTATTGAATGAACAAGACCACCCGATAATCTTTATCTTATGGGGAAATGATGCGAAAGCCTACGAGGCTTATCTTACAAATCCCAAACATGTCATCTTTGCATCATCACACCCTAGTCCTCTCGGGGCATGGAGAGGTTTTTTGGGGTCAAAACCATTTAGCAAGGTCAATGATCAACTCATAAAAAATGGGGATAAACCAATTAACTGGGTATAAAAAAGCTATGTTTGATTGAATTATCAGACATAGCTTTTTAGTTTATCAATTTACTTTTTTATTTCCTGAATCATCGCAGTCGTTGTCGTCAAATTTGCCATCTGATTGATAGCTTCTGTGTGTAATTTTTCAGATCTCGCACTCATGGCATCTTCAACAGGAATAACCTTGACAGAAGTTTGTTCAGTCAGGTCAAGATAGGTTTTGTAAACGCCATTATTTGTGACAAGTCCCGTCAGAATCACTGTCTCAATCTTTTGCGACTTGATAACTTCACGTAGCTCAGGAATGCTGCAAGCACTAGGCTCATACTTAGTATAGTACGAGATATTGGGCGTCGTCAGAAGTGATTGTGAAAGCGCAAGCGTCAGCATTTTTTCCTGTAAGGCTTTGGGCAGGTATTTTTTAGTGACCGTCACTATAGCAACAGGGATATTTGCGTCATTTGCTGCCTGAATCAACTTTTCGTTGTTAGCTAGGACGTCTGAACCTGAGTGTGGTTGTGCATTTTTAGCCATTTTGACGATTGTATTTTGCATGTCAATGACGACTAATAAGGTATTTTTCATTTTTATATTGCCTTTCTTTTGACTAGGATAACCTTTCACGTAATTTTTCAACAAATAGATAAGTAGCAGGACAAGTCAGTGTATTTTTGATGGTCAGATGGTTGATCTGATAGATTTTTTTGCGATCAGTATGCGGAAATTCACGGCAGGCTTTAGGTCTGACGTCATAAATATCACACAGATTATCAGCACCCAAAAATGGACAAGGCATGCACTGAAAAATCTTGTCACCATCCTCATCGACTTCAAGATAAGTAGCCTCAAAATTTGCCAATTTCATACGCATCCGTTTTGCAATACGTTCAATATCAGCTTCGGTGAAAAGTGGTCCTAGGCCCTTGCAGCAATTGGCACACTGGGTACAGTCAATCTCATCAAAAACAGCCTCATGGATTTCTTTTGTCAGTTTATCTAGATTTTTGGGTGGTTTTTTCTTGAGATTAGCTAAAAATTGCTTGTGTACTTTTTGTTTTTGTAACGCTAAATCATGATAGTGTTGGATGTCCATTCCTATATTTTAACATAATAAAAACACGATTTCTTGGATAAGATACCCATAAAATCGTGTTTTTATCATTAATTTTAATCCAAAATCAGCTTATTTAGCCAATTTTTTAGCCAAACGTGATTTATCACGGTTAGCTTTATTTTTATGGATTAAACCTTTGGAATGAGCTTTGTCGATTGCAGCAGATGCAGCGACATACAATGCTTGCGCATCATCAGAGCCGGCAGCCGCGGCAGCTTCAAATTTTTTGATTGAAGTACGCAATGCAGCTTTTTGAGCAGAGTTACGTTCATTTTGAACGAGGTTAAGCTCAGCACGTTTGATGGCAGATTTAATGTTAGCCATGTTTGTTCTCCTTATGTTAGTAAAATGTGTCTTGCGTCAAACCTAGTCGTTGAAACACAATACTAAACAAGTATATCACGAAATAGAATAAAATGCAAACTGAATTTTATTATGGTATAATTGGTATAGTTCACCAATACTGAAAGGGGTTACATGTCTTTACAATTTGGCCGTTTTCGTCTGGGCCTTCGGACGATTAAGACAGCGCTTGCAATTTTTATTATCTTGATTTTGACGCATTTATTTCATCGGGGGCAAACTGCAGCCATGATTGCCGGTATTTCTGCCGTGATTGCTGTACGCGACTCCTATACAGCGACGCTACAAGCCTCTAAAGCTCGTTTTATCGGCTCAGCCTTGGGTGGCTTACTTGCAGTTATCTATTACTTTATCTATTTGCTGAGTCACCAAAACTTTGCGGTTCAAGTGATTCTTATCCCAGTTTTTGTGCTTGTAAACATTGTCATCATGGACGGATTTGAGCTACATCCTGGGCTAGTCGGGGCAAATGCGACGCTTTTAATCATCGCACTTACCATCACAAAAACGGACTATGTCGCCTACGCGCTCAATCGGGTGCTTGATACCTTTGTCGGCGTTATCGTTGCGACCCTTGTTAATAGTGCCTTTATCCATGATGCGCCACTTAAAAAAATCGCGAAAGCTCCAAACAATCAGGAGGACCGAAAATGACAGCTATTTATATCAAAATCCATGATGATATCAAGCATCAGGTCGAAACAGGCGTCTATGAAGTCGGACAACGCCTGCCTAGCGAGCGCGTGATGGCTGAGCAGTTTGGCGTATCACGTATGACGCTGCGCCAAGCGGTGACAAGCCTCGTTGAAGAAGGAATTTTGACGCGCTATGTCGGCTCTGGCACCTATGTTGCGAGCGATCGTGTCCGTGAAAAAATGCGCGGTACCACAAGTTTTACAGATATTATCAAAAGTTTGGGCAAGACGCCGACTTCAAAAGTCCTTAGCTATCAAAAAACCAAGGCAAATGAAGTCGAATGCGACAAATTACAGCTTAAAAAAGGCGCACAGATCATCCGAATGGAGCGGATTCGCTATGCTGATGATCTGCCGATTTGCTACGAAGTAGCAAGCATTCCCTATCGTTTGATTGAAGATTTTCAAAAAAATGACATCGCCAACCATTTTTATGATACGCTGGAAAATGCTGGCAAGAAAATCGGGCGCAGTGAGCAAGTGATTTCTGCTAAGATTGTTAATAAAGAAATCGCAAAATTTCTAGCCATTAAGCCAAATGCTGCGATTCTTGGGTTGACGCAAATTTCCTACTTTGCAAATAGCGATAAAACTCCTTTTGAATACGTTTTGTCACAGTACGTCGGCGATCGTTTTGAATTTTACTTGGAAAGATAAAAAAATTGGAAAAAATGACACATTCTGAAAAAACAGTCGAGCTGCTACACGCTGGTGAGTTTGATGAGATGGCTATTGAGCTTGACAAGGCGATTGCGACAGATTCTCTTGACTTGCTAACCGATTTGGCAGAATATCTGTCAATGATGGGCTTTATCGATGAAAGTCGCAAGGTCTATGAAAAAATCTCTAACGTTGACAGCAAAAACACCGACATTATCCTCAACCTCGCTGAAATGAAGTTTGACGACGATGACCTTGACGGTGCGTTAGAACTGCTTTATCAGGTCGAGGCAGATGATCCGAACTACGTGGCAGCGCTTGTTATGATCGCAGATCTTTACCAGGCAGATGGCGTTTGGGAAGCCGCGCTTGATAAGTTAAACGAAGCAGCAGAGCTGAGCGATTCGCCCTTGATTACCTTTGCCATCGCAGAACTTTTTTATAATCAAGGAAAATGGCACGAGGCAATCGAGCAGTTTGCAAAACTCAGTCAACGTCAGATTCTTGAACTCACGAAAATCTCGATTTACCAGCGGATTGGTACGGCCTATGCATCACTAGGTGAGTTTGAAAATGCTGAGAAGTTCCTCGAAAAATCACTTGAGATTGATCACGACGACAACGTCTTGTTTGAACTTGCCCAGCTTAATATCGCAATCGGCGAGTTCACGCGCGCCATTGATTATTTCAAGCAGTTGGATGCCTTGGCGCCTGATTTTGACGGTTATGCCTATCCCTATGCGCAAGCCTTGGTCTCTGAAAATGACTTCGAAGCGGCCTATACAGTCGCAAAAGATGGCTTGACGAAAAATCCGACAGACGTGCCTTTGATTCATCTGACCAGTCGGATTGCCTATGCGCTGCATGATTTGGCGGCCAGTGAAACTTATCTGACACAGGCGCTTGATCTCCCTGACATGCACGATGAGACCGTTTTTTTGCTCAGTAATCTCTATCTTGAGCAAGATGATTTTGAAGCTGTAACCAAGCTCGAATCCTTGCTTGACGAGCCGCATTCACTTGCGCAGTGGAATATCGCTAAAGCCTATCAGGAGCTTGATGATGATGCCAAGTCCTTACCGATTTATGATGAGATCAGCCACAGTGTTCTGACGGATAATCCTGAGTTTCTGTTGGACTACACGCAAATTCTCATCAGAGCAGGCCGTTCTGACGACGCCAAAACTGTTCTTGGTAAATATCTGACTCTGATCCCTGATGACGAAAATTCACAAGCTCTATTTCGTGAGCTTTCTTAATGGCGTTTTAACGCCTTTTTTGTTACAATATAGTTTGTGAAATAGAATTTAGAAATCAAACTGAAAATGGAGCAATAAAAACATGACAAAAGAAAAATTTGGAGCAGATCTGATTGTTGATTCCTTGATTAACCATGATGTCAAATACATCTTTGGTATTCCTGGCGCAAAGATTGACAAGGTTTTTGATACCTTAGAGGATAAAGGGCCGGAGCTGATTGTAGCGCGCCACGAGCAAAATGCTGCCTTTATGGCACAAGCAATTGGCCGTATCACGGGTGAGCCTGGTGTTGTGATTGCGACATCAGGACCTGGTGTGTCAAATCTTGCAACAGGACTTGTCACAGCAACTGCTGAAGGTGACCCTATCCTTGCAATTGGCGGTCAGGTCAAACGCGGCGATCTTCTCAAACGCAGCCACCAGTCCATGAATAACGTGTCGCTCATGGAGCCTATCACAAAATATTCAGCAGAAGTACAAGACGCAAATACCCTGTCTGAAATCGTAGCTAACGCCTACCGCCTGTCAAAATCAGGCAAGGCTGGCGCAAGCTTTATATCGATCCCACAAGACGTTGTGGATAGTCCTGTCACTGTCAAAGCCATCAAACCATTGAACGCACCAAAACTTGGTAATGCGTCAATTGACGACATCAACTATCTGGCACAAGCCATCAAAAATGCCGTTCTGCCAGTCCTTTTACTAGGTAGTGGTGCATCGTCAGAAGGTGTCACAAAAGCAGTCCGTGAATTACTCACACACGTGAATATCCCTGTCGTTGAAACATTCCAAGGCGCTGGTATTATCTCGCGCGATCTTGTGCATAATTTCTTTGGCCGTGTCGGACTTTTTCGTAACCAACCTGGTGATATGTTGCTCAAAAAATCTGATCTTGTCATCGCGATAGGTTATGATCCGATTGAGTACGAAGCACGTAACTGGAATGCTGAGATTGACAGTCGAGTTATCGTGATTGATACAGCACTTGCTGAGATTGACACCTATTATCAGCCTGAACGAGAGCTGATTGGTGACATCGCGCAGACCCTTGAAAATCTGATTCCAGCAGTTCGTGGCTACAAAATCCCTGCAGATAGTGAAGACTATCTGGCAGGTTTGCGCAAGATTCTCGAAAATTCAGAGTTTGACCGAAATTCTGAGGAAAATCGCGTGCATCCGCTTGACTTTATCGATGTTTTCCAAGAAGTCGTCAAAGATGATGAAACAGTCACAGTTGACGTGGGTAGCCACTATATCTGGATGGCACGTAACTTCAAGTCTTATGAACCGCGTCATTTGCTCTTTTCAAATGGGATGCAAACACTTGGTGTGGCGCTACCTTGGGGCATTTCAGCAGCACTTTTACGCCCGGGCAAAAAAGTTTACTCTATCTCAGGTGACGGTGGTTTCCTATTTTCAGCGCAAGAGCTTGAAACGGCTGTCCGCTTGAAGTTACCATTGATCCATATCATCTGGAATGACGGACATTATAACATGGTCGAGTTCCAAGAAGTCATGAAATACGGTCGTTCATCTGGTGTTGATTTTGGCCCAGTTGATTTTGTCAAATATGCCGAAGCGTTTGGTGCAAAAGGTATCCGTGTGACCAATAAAGAAGATCTTGCAAAAGTTCTCTCAGAGATTGATGCCACAACAGGCCCGGTCGTCATTGACGTCCCTATCGACTACAAAGACAATGTCAAACTCGGTGAAACTATTTTACCGGATGAATTTTACTGATAAAAGTGGTAAAATAAATAGAGATAAGCATAAAAACTTGTGGACAATTCACAAGTTTTTCGTGAATATAGAAATAGGTATGTTATGTCTGAACCAGTGAAACTTTTTCAATATAATACATTGTCAGCCCTCATGAGTGGTCTTTTTGAGGGCAGTTTGACAATTGGTGACTTGCTTGAACACGGCAACTTAGGGATTGGTACGCTTGATGCCATTGACGGCGAGCTGATTATTCTTGACGGCAAAGCCTATCAGGCTAAGGGTGATAAGACCATTACAGAAGTTGGACTTGATGTCAAAGTCCCTTACGCTGCCGTTGTTTTTCACCAAGCAGAGGTGATTTTCAAGCAACGTTTTGAAGTCACAGATCAGGAATTACAAAATCGCATCGAAACTTACTACGATGGCGCTAATCTTTTTCGTTCAATCAAAATCCACGGGACATTTTCAAAAATGCACGTCCGCATGATTCCCAAAGCCAAAGCAGGGCTGAAGTTTGCTGACGTGGCAAATAATCAGCCCGAGTATACAGAGGAAAATGTCAGCGGCACGATTGTTGGGATTTGGACACCTGAGATGTTTCACGGTGTGAGTGTGGCAGGCTATCATCTGCATTTTATCACTGACGACCACACATTTGGCGGCCATGTCATGGACTATGTCATCAATGAAGGCATCGTCGAAGTGGGTGCGGTCGATCAACTTGACCAACGTTTTCCAGTGCAAGATCGCAAATATTTATTTGCCAAACTTGACTTGGATGAGTTAAAAGAGGACATCGAAAAAAGTGAGTAATACAAGCATTGACTGGATTCATTCACGCCTAAAATTCGGCATCAAGCCAGGAGTGACACGTATTGTCTACCTCCTTAAACAACTCGGTAATCCACAAAATAAGCTCAAAACTGTCCACGTCGCAGGGACAAACGGCAAGGGCTCAACCGTTACTTTTCTGTCCAATATCCTGCAGCAATATGGCTTGCGGGTCGGGACATTTACCTCGCCTTACATCGAAGTCTTTAATGAGCGCATTGCGATAAATGGGCGCTTTATTTCAGATGACGAACTTGATCGGGTAGTTGCTATTATCAAACCGCTAGTTTTGGAGATGGATATGGACTCAGAACTCGTCAATATCACAGAATTCGAGATTCTCACAGCGATTGGTTTTCTTTATTTTCAGCAAGAAGCAGTTGACATTGCAGTGATTGAAGTTGGTCTAGGAGGCCTTTACGACTCAACAAACGTAATCACGCCATTAGTGTCTGCAATTGTGACCATCGGCATGGATCATCAGGACATCCTAGGTGATACATTAACAAAGATTTCAGGCGAAAAAGCAGGCATTATCAAACCAAATGTCCCTGTCATCGTTGGCAATCAAGTAGGTGTGCCTGATGATGCATTTCAAGTTATTGAAGCGAAAGCAAAGTCTGTCAATGCACCTATTTTTCGACCGTTGCCAGATAGTCATGAGAAGTTTGACTTGAGCCTGCATGGTCAATACCAGCAGGAAAATGCAGCACTTGCCCTTAAAGTATTTGATATTTTGGCACCAAAACTTGCCCTAGTACCTGACCATGATAAAGTAGCAGCAGGACTCAAACAAGCCTTTTGGCCGGCTCGAATGGAAGCGCTAAACGGTTTTATCCTTGATGGCGCCCACAATATTCCAGCTATCAAGCGGCTAATCACTGAATTTGATGGATCAAAAAAAGTCAATATCCTCTTTTCAGCCTTGCAACGTAAGGACTTTCCTGAGATGATTGAACTGCTCAAAACCATTCCAAATATGGCGCTTTCCCTGACAACATTTGACTATCCAAAAACAATTAGACAGACTGATGTTGCAGGGATTTCTGATGTCACTTGGTGTCCTGATTGGCGGATATTTTTATCACAAGAACGTGCATCGGATGAAATTTATCTGGTGACAGGCTCACTTTATTTTATGAGTCAAGTTCGTGCTTATTTGTTAACAAATCACTAAAAAACAACTCTGATCCATCAAAATCAGAGTTGTTTTTTAGTGATTTACATATAATAAATTATGTAAAATTACAATTTATCCAAAGCATCACGCTGTTCTTCATCGACGATATGCGTATAAAGGTCAGTGACTTGTGTGGAAGCATGGCCTAGCTGATGACTGACGAGGACTTGTGAGTTGGTTTCTGCATAGAGCCTTGTCGCAAGTGTATGGCGCAGTTTATGTGGCGTCACGCGGACTTTAAAGACTTTTGAGTATTTGGCAACCATTTTTTCAATGCTAGAATTATCCATACGGTTGGCTTTACCGCGATAAAGTGTCACAAAAAGTGCCTTGTTTAATTTTTCAGTTTGATAGCGTTCATTGCGGATAGCGAGATACTGCGCTAGATAGGGTTTTGCAAATGGTGCAATATTGACAGCGTCTCGTTTTCCGCCTTTTCTAGTAACCTCAACCGTCATGGTTGCTAGATTGAGATCCTTCAGGTCGATATTAACCGTCTCAGAAAGCCTAATGCCAGATGCCAAAATCAGTGCCACAATGGCCAAATCACGTTCCTTATTTTTCAAAAATGACGCTTTAGCACGATTTGAAAGCTCAATTTCATACAAAACGTCGATAAAATCAAGAAAATCCTGGGTTTCTTCCCCTAAAAAGAGTTTATTTTTTATATTTTCAGCCCTAGCAGCAAGCGTTTCTGGGTTTGCACGTGTTGCGACTTTTTTTAGGACATTCCGATAGAAGTAGGGTTCACCATTTTCGTTTTCAACCTCTTCGGTCAGGTACTTATAGAGACTGGATAATGCCGAAAGCGTCCTATTAATCGTACTCTGAGAGACGCCATTTCGCTTTGAAGATGTATTTAAGCGAGGTCTCTGATGGAGATACAAGATAAAGCTCTCAAGATCAGCCTTGGTCAGATTTTCAAGCGTATCGAGTTGAATTTCAGAAATATTTTTTGCTGACGTCACATCAGAATCAATCATCCAGCTGAAAAATCTCTGAAATTCTTTGAGATATTCGTACAGCGTATTGATTGAATATGGTACGGCAGATTTCGAACGATAATATTCTAAAACAAAACCTGGCATGACAGATTTGAGTTCATCGATATTTTCAAGTATTTTTTCTCTTTTCATGATACTAATAGTATAAGGTATACAGAAACATTTGTCAAGAAAATTATAGTTTTTCGGAAAGATGTTTGTGGTAAATCTGTAAAACCCGCTTTTAACCCATATTTACGGGATTTGCTGGTATGCCTAAATATTTCAAAAATGAATTTTCACTGTAACTATTTTTGATAAGGTGCAAGATCTAATCGGCGAGTCATTCTTGAAACCTAATCAGGGAATGAGACGTATTGATAAATTATAAATTTTAAGGGCAAATATTCTCCGAAATTAGTAAAAAAACGTTCATTTTAACAAATGAACGTTTTTCATCATAATCGTAAAGATTATTTAAGTTCTGCTGAACCACCAGCTGCTGCGATAGCTTCAACGAGAGCTTCAGCTTCAGCTTTAGGAAGGCCTTCTTTGATGATAACTGGAGCGCCATCAACGAGGTCTTTAGCTTCTTTAAGTCCAAGACCAGTAGCTTCACGAACTGCTTTGATTGTAGCAACTTTTTTGTCGCCTGCTGAAGTCAACTCAACGTCGAATTCAGATTTTTCTTCAGCGCCACCAGCTGCACCAGCTGCTGCTACAGCTACAGGAGCTGCTGCAGATACGTCAAATTTTTCTTCGATTGCTTTTACAAGCTCAGAAAGTTCAAGAATAGTTGCTGTTTCAAGTTCAGCAACGATGTTTTCAATGTTCAATGCCATTGTTGGAATCTCCTTAGATTTTTTAATTTAATTTTGACAAGTATTAAGCGACTTGCACGCCTTTTTTAAGAATAACTGAGCTTAAAATTAAGCAGCATCTTCTTCTTTTTTGTCGGCAACGGCTTTGACAGCGTATGCGACATTGCGAACTGGTGCTTGAAGTACTGAAAGGAGCATTGAAAGCAATCCTTCGCGGCTTGGAAGTGATGCGATTGCAGCGATTTCTTCTTTTGAAGAAATTTTGCCTTCGATAACACCGGCCTTAACTTCGAGTGCGTCCGCAGTTTTAGCGAAATCTGATAAGACTTTCGCTGGTGCAATTGCGTCTTCGTTTGAGAATGCAACTGCTGATGGTCCTACGAATTGATCCGCAAGATCAGCATAGCCAGCTTTCTCAGCAGCACGACGCAAGATTGAGTTTTTGATGACTTTGAACTCAACACCTGCTTCGCGTAATTGTTTACGCAATTCAGTATCTTGTCCAACTGTCAACCCACGTGAATCTGCAACGACGATACCTGATGCATCGGCAAATTTTTGGGCAACAACGTCAACTAACTCAGCTTTTTTAGCGATTGTAGCTTCACTCATTGTTTGATTTTCCTCCTCTATTATTTGATGGCGTAAAAAAACTCCACGCCAACCATAGACATAGAGAGTACAAAATTTCATTAATATGCTTAATCAATCTTGTCCTCGGTTGGATTTACGACTACTGTCACCAACTGTCTTCGGTCATGTTGCTTTCGCAACAAAATTTATTATACCAGAGTTTTATTTATTTAGCAAGTACTTTTGCTCATTTTATCAAAGAATATCAAAAAAGCCCTTTCGGACTTTCAACTATTCAGTATTTTAGATTGTTTTTTTACGAAAATTTTCAAGAATTGACTTGAGTGCCACAAAGATAATTGCAAAGGAAACTGAGAATATCGCACCTTCTATCAGATTAAATGGAATCACCATTGTCATCAAATATTTACCTAATCCGATGAATTTGTTAATATCGAAATTAGCAAATTTTGCATACATCGGGATGGCAAAAATGTAGTTGGCAGCGACCATGGCAGCTGTCATGACAAGCGTTGCAAGCACGCTTCCTACGATGTAAGACTTAGTCTTTGTTTCTTTTTTGAAAAATAATGCAAAGATAACAAGAAATGAGCCGACAGCCACGATGTTAAGCGGTAAACCAATCCAAGTATTGACGCCTTCATTGTTAAGTAAGAGTTTGAGCAATGAACGTAAAATCAGGATGATAAAGGCTGCTGATAAGTCATACAAGTAAAGACCAACCAAGATCGGAATGATAGAGAATTCAATTTTGAGGAAATCTGCACCCGGAATTAGCGGGAATTGCGGAAATATCATCAAGATAAATGAGATAGCGGCAAGCATGGCGATAATCACCAGTTTGCGTGTGCGAATTGTGTTTGTCATTTGGGGCACCTCCTAAATGTTATTTAGAAGACTTGAAAAAGATAGATTCCTATCGTTTTCTTGTCTCCTCTTTATCCTGACTTGCGGTCACTTTTGACCTTACAGTTGGTATCGGGATTACACCGATTCGGGCCTGATTTTTGCAATCAAGCTTCATGGACTCTAACCACCAGTGGGGAAACGATCCCCGCCCTGAAGACTATTTAACTATAACAAAAGACTTGCAAATTTGCAAGCCTTTTGTCTTTTTGGAGAATGCACATAAATAAAATTATGTAAATTAACCTTTTGCAGCATTAACTAATTGGCTGACTTCTTTTTTTGATAATCGTCTGAACTCACCAGGTTGTAATCCTGTCAGATCAAGTGTGCCATATTGGACACGTGACAGCTTTTGAACAGGTAGACCCACAGCTTCAAACATTTTCTTGACTTGATGATTACGTCCTTCGTGAATAGTCAGTTGGACAACTGATTTTTTTGTTGCGGCATCTTGTTTAATGATTGAGTATACTGCTGGTTTTGTTTTTCGTCCGTCAATCTTGACACCCTGCGTCAGAGGTCGCAGATTTTCTTTATTTGCCTGACCTTCAACTTTCGCAATATAAACTTTTTCGATTTCATGACGTGGGTGAGTCATGAGATTCGCAAATTCACCGTCATTTGTAAGGAGAATCAAGCCGCTTGTATCCCAGTCAAGTCGCCCAACGGGATAAATCCGCTCGGGAATATGGTGGAAGAAATCAAGTACGGTTTTTCTATTTTTTTCATCAGAAACCGATGAAATCACTCCCCGGGGCTTGTTAAGCGCATAGTAAACTGGTTCTTCTTTGTAGATTTGCGTTTGTTTAACTTCGACTGCATCGCCTGATTTGACTTGATAAGCAAGGTCTTGCATGACCTCACCATTCACCGTAACATCTCCTGCTTTAATCAGTTCTTCTGCTTTTCTGCGACTTGCGACACCTGCGTGTGCGAGGTATTTATTGATTCTCATTTGTGGTCATTTCCTTTTCGTTGAAAATATCGACATCATCAATATTCATAAGGGATTCTTCAGTTACATCGGGCAACTCCTCCAAGGAGTTGATACCGATATAATCTAAGAAATGGTCAGTAGTTGCATAGATATTTGGATTACCCACGACTTCTTTTTTACCGACAACTTCAATTAAGTCAAACGCTTGCAGTGTTGCCATGGTCCCAGAAGAATTGACGCCACGAATCTTGTCTACTTCTAGCCTGGTTAGTGGCTGTTTATAGGCAACGATTGCAAGCACTTCAAGTGCCGCCTTTGACAGTGACTGATTCATCGGTGTTTTAGCATAATGTTGTAATAACTCGTTAAATTCTGGCTTACTTGATAAGCGATATTTGCCTGCTGTCTCGATGATAATCAGCGCTGAATTTTCATCAGACTGATACTTTTCGGATAATTTTTCAATCTGTTGCGAAACGGCACTCGGCGTAATGTTCAAAAGACTTGATAAATCACGTAGACTTAAGCCATCTTCACCAGTCACAAACAATAGCGCTTCAAGTTCGGCTGTTTTTTGCACGGTCAAGCCCCTTTCGTTTTTTGTAAAATAATATTCCCAAAAGTCGCTTCTTGCTTAAAATCAAGGAAATGATTTTTGATGAGCTCTAACATGGCAAGAAATACCGTCACAATCTCGTCCAGCGACTTTGACGATTCAAATAGTTCAGTAAACTGGACGGATGTTCTGCTCGTTAAAATCACTCTGATTCTGTCAATCTTATCTTCAACTGAAAACTCATCAGAACTGATTGTGTTATGATGATCACGAAACTCCGCCTGCTTTTTTTGAATCAAGTTTGAAAAGGCAAAGTATAAATCAAGTGCATTTTTATCAAAAAGTAAGGTCACGTCGTCAGATGCGATATTCGTTTTTGCTTTAGAGTAAAATAGGCCACGTGCCTCATGCTTTTCTGATAGGGCAATACTCAGTGCCTTAAACTTACGATAATCATCAATTTGACTCAAAATTTCTTGTTCTAGATCGATCGTTTCTTCCTCAAATTCGTCAGAAACCGTTGGCAATAGCCTACGCGACTTGATCAAAACGAGCTGACTAGCTGTTACAAGATATTCCGATGCAAGGTCAAGCGCAAGTTCTTTCATAGCGTCCAGATAGCTAAGATACTGAGTGATAACTTCAACCAAGGGGACTTCATAAATGTCAACTTTGTACTGATTGACCAGATGCAATAATAAATCTAACGGTCCTTCAAAATCATGGATTTTAATCGTGATTGCTTCTTTTACATAATTCATTTTATGTAAACTCTCTTATCTGTAATATTTTTCAAGGGAATGACTAGATTTTAACCCAAGCAGTTCAGTTAATTCAGTGATAGCAATTTTTTCAGAAACGCGTTGTCTGATGTAAAACTCACGGAGATCACTAGATGTCAATGAACTTGTCTTTTTGAGCTCATAATGTAAGAATTGCCTTGACTTAGCAAATAGTTCATCCGCATTCTTAATCGGACGGACAAGACGCGCAAATCGTTCACGAATTGGTAAAATACGTTTGAGGCCACTCGAATTTTCAAAAGTCAAAATCTTGAAATTCCAATCAAAATCTCGCCAATGAAGCTGTTGAATCTCATAAGGTTTAAGACCGAATTCTAGTATCAAAAGCGCAATCAAATCCCCTGGTTGCAGCACTTTTTGATAATAGATGTCAAGATTTACGATTGATTGAGTTGTACCGGCAGATTTGTGATTTTCTCGTCCGAAAGCATCAGCTGCGACATGCTGCAACTCGTAAAAATGTGGCATGTCACCTGATTGATAGAGGTACTTGAGAAATAAGTTGATATTTGTGATTTTGCGCTGCTGGGAAGACTTAGCCAGTTTTAAAAGGCTTGCTTGATAAAGGTTGAGCTGCGTCTGTGTTAGCCCCTCATTGTGTTCAGGAACGGGACTAGTCACAAAACTGACAAATGATCGCAAATCATAATAATA
Source organism: Pseudolactococcus insecticola (assembly GCF_011170065.1). GTDB lineage: Bacteria > Bacillota > Bacilli > Lactobacillales > Streptococcaceae > Pseudolactococcus > Pseudolactococcus insecticola. Next base: position 412,129 of record NZ_BLLH01000001.1, read on the forward strand.
GGCCAGTTTCGTGTTCTCAGATGCCCTAGTTCGCGTATCAATAAACTGTCTAATCTTTTTTTCGTTCAACAATATCGTAGTCTTTCGTAAAATTGTGAGCAAAGGCATTGAAAGCCTTGAGAATCTCCTGCCTTGGAATGATACCGTAAAACTGTTGCCCTTTTAGGACTGGTAAAAATGGCTCTTTGACTAACAAATGTAAAATTTCCTCAAGTGTGTAATCTTTTTGAACCGTGTGAGCATCTCGGTCAACAATTTCTGAAATTGGCGTCTTATCTGATTTTTCGTAGAAAAAATCATGCTGTATCTCAAAGTTAATAATATCAGTCCAGCCCAAAATACCAATAAACTCGTGATCTTGATTGACAACTGGAACTTTGGAGTACTTGTACTGACTCAACAGTATTTTCGCATGCGAAACATTGTGCTCACTCATAAGAACCGCAACCTCACTTGCTGGTTTCAAAAAAGTATTACTTTGCTGCATTAGAAAACATTCGATATTCTTATCAATCATGGTCTATGCCCTCAACAGTTCAAATTGGAGATTTGGTATTTCTTGGTGTTGTAAATCCCGATAACTAATCTTGTAATGCGTTTGTGTGATATCAATTTTGGCATACATTTTGATGTTGTATTGTCCTCGTGGTTGAGCAACACTGCCTGGATTCAGGCATAAAACACCATCTTCCACCGTCGCAATTGGCGTATGCAAATGGCCAAAAAAGGCAATTTTTGCAGCTTTCTGGTGCGCAGCAGCAACCAAGTCAGAAAGTCCCCAGTTAACACCAAAGAGATGACCGTGCGTGACAAAAAATCGCTGATTGTCAGCGTTCAAAACTGCAGTTTCAGAAAAATCATCGTCAAAATCACAATTTCCTTTGACAACCGAGATCCCTTGCCAAATGTCATCAGACGCAGGTAACTCAGAGTCGCCACAGTGAATAATGACACTTGCGCTCGTTTCATAAGTTGCTTTTATCGCTTTGATGACATCTCTTTCACCATGCGAATCGCTCATCACAATAATCATAAAAACCTCATTGTTTCAGCCATTCTGGCCATTTTTTTAATAAATTTTGTAGGGCACGGGCACGGTGCGAGACCTTATTTTTTTGAGATAAGCTCATTTGTGCCGCAGTGCGCCCCGTCTCTTCGTCTATAAATAGAGGATCATAGCCAAAGCCATCGTCACCTTTTGGAATAGTACCAATCTCGCCGAACCACTCGCCTTCAACGACCAATGGTTCTTTTTCAGGTGCTGCCACAACTAGCGTCGTGTGAAATTTTGCTTTACGTTTGTCAGGCGAAACAGCGGTACTTGCAAGCTCATGAAGAAGTTTTGCGTTATTTTCATCGTCTGTTGCGTGATCGCCAGCGAATCTCGCTGACCAGACGCCAGGCAGACCACCCAATATATCGACCATGAGACCGCTATCATCAGCAAGCACCATTTCCCCTGTCAACTCAGAAATCGTCTTTGCCTTGAGACGAGCATTAGCTTCAAAAGTCATGCCTGTTTCTGCGACCTCAGGGAGCTCTGGAAAGTCATTGAGATTTTTTACAGTATAGCCCAGCTGACTGAACATTGCCTTAAACTCACGCGTTTTGCCTTCATTTCGGGTGGCAATCAGTAACGTTTTATCAGAAATAACCGGAAGCGACAGGGTTTCTGAGTGTACTTCAACATCGTCTAATTTGACGACAAGCGTATCAGTGATTATTTCTACATAATTTTTCGCCGTCACATCACGCAAAACTTGGAAAAATAATGTCATGATTTCTGACGGCGATGCTTCGTCAACAGCAACTATCTTCAATCCCAGTTCTGACGGGAAATACTTAAAAAATACCGAATATATGGGTAGCTCAAGCTGTTCACCAAAAATATTTTCGATGCGTAATTGACGAGTCGAAAGCGTATAAGCAAAAATATCTAATATGTCGTGTTTATAAAGTTTAGTTGTCATGTTATAAGTTGATTGTCCTTGATTTGACAGGCATTTTCAGCCAATTTTCTGCAATAGCATCAAACGCCTGACTGCTTGCGGTTGTAAAGAAACTGTGCGCTTTGTATAACTGAGTCCGTTCACGGTTGATTTCAAAATAATTGAGCAAAACAGAAATATCACGAACGCACTCTGCACCACTGTCAATGAGTTTAACGTCTTGCCCCATAACATTTTGGATGATGGGACGCAGTAATGGATAATGCGTGCATCCCAAAATCAAGGTGTCAACACGCCCAACCAAAGGTTTTAACGTCTCATAAACAATTTTTTTGGCAACACTTGACGACGTTTCGTTTGACTCAACAATTGGTACAAATTTCGGGCAGGCAAGTGATGTAACGGCAAGATTGGGCGATAAAAGTTGTACTTTTTGCCGATAAATATCCGATTTTATAGTCATAGCCGTGCCAATGATACCGATTTTTCCATTTTCAGTTGCTTTAATCGCCGCACTCGCGCCTGGTAATATCACACCTAAAACAGGAATATCAAGCGCTGCTTTGACTTCTTCCCAAGCGACTGCCGTTGCCGTATTACAGGCAAAAACGATCATTTTTACATTTTTCGATTGGAGAAATTTAACCATTTCCCAAGTAAATTGACGGATCTGCTCTGCAGGTCTTGGCCCATACGGCGCCCGACTAGAGTCACCAATATAGACCACTTCTTCATCTGGTAGTTGTCGCATGAGCTCCTTAACGACAGTCAGTCCACCCACACCGGAATCTAAAAATCCGATTGGCCGATTATCCATTAGTGATTACCTCATAAAAACAAAAGCTGAGATAGACTCAGCTTTTTGTCATAAACCTTATTTTTTCTTATCGGCTTGTTTAGCTGCTGAGCGAATTTGGCGCAAAACTTGTTGTACCTGCGTTTCGCTAGGCTTACGACCCATCGAGCTCATCATCGTTCGAACGGCATCTTCGTTCAATGGTGGGTTTTCAAGCAACATTTGCTTAACTTGGCGACGGCTAAGGAACATGCCGCCAGCAAATCCAGCGATAGCTGCGATAATAATCAATAAAATTGCAATTGCGATTGACATTTTTGTCTCTTTTCTCTTTTTCTTATTTACTTTATTATAACAGATTTTACATAATCTGTCTATCTCAAGCCGCTATTTAGAAATCAAACCCAGTGATTGTTGCAAAATAGTCCTCAGGCTTTTCAGCACGGCGAATCAGACGTGGCGTCCCATCTTCTTGTAACAATATTTCAGCTGAACGCAGCTTCGCGTTGTATTGATAGCCCATGGAAAAACCGTGAGCACCCGTATCGTGAATAATCAACGTATCACCGACCTCAATTGTAGGCAGTGTCCGTTGTTTTGCGAACTTATCATTATTTTCGCAGAGAGAACCAACCACATCATAAGTTTCAGTCTCATCAGCCGTTTCTTTACCTGCCACGCTAATATGATGATAGGCACCATACATAGCAGGACGCATCAGATTAACGGCACTTGCATCGACACCAATATAGTCGCGATAAGTCTGTTTTTTGTGCAAAACTTGCGTTATCAGATGCCCATGTGGTGCTAACATAAAGCGCCCAAGCTCCGTGAAAATTTTAACATTTCCCAAGTTGTTGGGTGTCAACACTTCCTCGTAAGCAAGGCGAACACCTTCACCGATTTTTGCGATGTCATTTGCCACTTGGTCTGGCTGGTAATTTACGCCAATCCCACCTGAAAGATTGATGAAGTCCAGATCAACCTGTGTTTCTGCAACCACTTCTACTGCCAACTCAAACAACTCTTTGGCAAGAGCAGGATAGTAGTCATTTGTCACAGTATTTGAAGCTAAAAATGAATGAATGCCGAATTTTTTAACACCCAGTTTCTTCAAGTCTTTAAAAGCTTGAATGAGCTGCGCCTTAGTCATGCCGAACTTCGACTCTTCAGGATTATCCATGATATCAGTGCCCAGAGAAAATACCCCACCAGGATTGTAGCGACAAGAAATCGTTTCTGGTATACTTGTTACTTTTGCGAGAAAAGCGACATGCTCATAAGCATCCAGGTTAATGGTCGCATTGAGTTTTCTTGCGTATTTGAACTCTTGTGCGGGGGTATCGTTGGATGAAAACATGATGTCTTCTGCTTCAAATCCGAGTTTATGTGACATAAGTAACTCGATTTCAGAGGCACAGTCAACGCCACAATTTTCTTCTTTTAAGATTTTGAGAATGGCGGGTGTCGGTGTTGCTTTGACAGCAAAGTATTCTTTAAAACCAGGATTCCAGCTGAATGCTTGATTGACAGCACGTGCTTTTTCACGGATTCCTTTTTCATCATATAGGTGAAAAGGCGTTGGAAATTCGGCTATCAATCTATCTAATTGTGCTTTTGTAACAAAAGGTGTTTTCATAATGTCTCCTTCTAGTAAAGTTGGATATTGGATGCTTTTACATATCTTAATTTATGTAAAATCAAACCATCAAGTAAGATTGTAAGTCTTGCAAGGCACGATTTGAAATGGCAGTGTAGCGTTCTTTCTTATCTCGAATCCGTTCGCCCTCAAGTTCTTTGATAATGCCAAAATTAACATTCATCGGCTGAAAGTTTTTACTGTTAGCATGAGTCACGTAGTAAGGTAGTGCACCAATCGCTGTTGTCTCAGGAAAGACCACGGCTTCTTCTTCTTTAAATAACCGGGCGGCATTGATTCCAGCAACCATACCGGATGCCGCTGACTCAACATACCCTTCTACACCCGTCATCTGTCCTGCAAAAAAGAGATTTTCTTGTTTTTTAGACTGAAAAGTTTGTGTCAAAAGATTTGGCGAATCCATGTAGGAATTTCTATGCATGACACCGTATCTGACAAACTCAGCATTTTCTAAGCCTGGAATCATCCGGAAAATGCGTTTTTGCTCCCCCCACTTGAGATGCGTTTGAAAGCCCACGATATTATAAAGACTTGCTGCAGCATCATCCTGGCGCAGTTGAATAACTGCGTATGGGACATTTGTTTCATAGGTTGTGCCATCACGCTTCGTGACGGTATATGTTTCGTTTGGATTTTCAAGTCCGACAGGCTTCATGGGGCCAAACAACATGGTCTTGAAACCACGTGACGCCATAACTTCGATTGGCATGCAACCTTCAAAGTATTTTTCTTTTTCAAATGTTTTGAGCTGTGCAACCTCGGCATGTACCAGTTCTTGCTGAAATTTTTCAAACTCTTCTTTGGTCATCGGTGCATTGAGATAGGCTGCTTCGCCCTTATCATAGCGAGATTTAAGGTAAACTTTACTCATGTCAATCGTGTTGACATCAACAATCGGTGCTGCAGCATCGTAAAAGTAAAAACCGTCTCCATCGTTAAGGTCGTGAATTTTTTGTGCTAATGTTTCAGACGTCAGAGGGCCAGAGGCTACGACTGTAATCTCATCGTCAGGTAAGTCAATGATTTCTTCTCTGATGACTTCGATCAGAGGATGATTGGTCACTTCTGAGGTAACAAGTGCTGAAAAGCCATCTCGGTCAACGGCAAGCGCACCACCAGCAGGAACACGGGTTTCGTCTGCCGAGCGAATGATGACACTGTCAAGACGTCGCATTTCTTCTTTAAGAAGTCCAACAGCGTTGGTCAAGCTATCGCCACGAAGCGAGTTAGAGCAGACAAGTTCTGCAAAATCGGTAGTCTTGTGCTGAGGTGTCGATTTAACACCACGCATCTCGTAGAGTTTGACGGGTATGCCGCGTTTTGCAATTTGATAAGCAGCCTCAGAACCTGCAAGTCCAGCGCCAATAACATTAATATGGTTTGCCATGATTGTTTCCTTTGTTTGATAATCGTAATAGTCAAATTATATCATAAATTATTCTAAAAATGGAATGACTTTCACAATGCCGCAGTTTACATATTTATAATTATGTAAACTAATGATTTTGGAAAGATAAACACTTCTTCTTTCCTGCTAAGACTTTTTATTTTTTTGTCAGTTGATGATACTATTCTAAGCTAATTGGCCGGATTCTAGGTAGCTTTACGGCTTTTCACGACCTACAAATCGACCATTGCCAAGAAGAAATGTGACAGCTCGCTCAATATTTCGCTCGATTGCCGCTTTTGATTTGAGTTTTGCGATATAACGGATGATTTCTTGTTGCCTAGAAGTTGAGAGCGTCTCAAAAACTTGACTTGCTTCTGGTACTTGATTTAACGCAACTCGTAACCCTTCAGGCATTTCAATCAGACGTGATTCAGGATCAAAAGCGACACTCACCAGGCAAGTCTCGCCAATACGCTCAGGTGATTTTTTGAGCATAGTTGTATTGACGTAAAAGCGCCATTCTCCAGCATATTTTACCAATGTCTGCTTGTAAGGTAAACCGTTTAGCTCACCTTTGACCTGTATCGGACCGCTTGATTTTTGACTATCGCTAAAAATAGCCTGTAAAATGTCGTTAGGTACACTGAGATAGGGATTGACACCGATTATTTTTAATCTATCTTCAAAAATATAACTCATTTCATCTTGTTTTCCTTGTCACTTGACATTTTGTAAACTTTGTACCGGCCTAATTTTTTGACGGAAACGCCCATTTTTTCGAGTGCGTGGATCAAATACGGGTAGTTATCAGAATACTGCGCGTCTAAAATGAAAAAATATTCGCCAAGAAAAGTCTTGAGTGGTCTGGATTCGATTTTGGTCAAGTTGATGCCGAAATCTGCAAAAACTTGCAAAGTCTTATAGAGTGCACCTGGTAGATTATCCGGCAAAGTCAAAGCCAAGGTCATTTTTTGTGTCTCAATAGGGAGATTGATTGCAGGAACAGTTTGACCTAAGAGCCAAAAGCGTGTGAAATTTTCATCAATTTCTTGGATATCATGCGCAATGACTGTCAGACCATACTCAGTCGCACTGGCAAGGGGCGCAATGGCAGCCAGATTTTTATCTGGATGTGCCGCTACATACCGGGCAGCGTAGGCTGTGCTGTCGGTACTCTCAATTTTTGCCTCAGGGAAATGCTGCTGCAAATATTTGAGAGACTGCGCAATCGCTTGCGGATGAGACAGAATTTTCTCAATTTTACGGTTTTGTGATGTTGCCATGAGCTGCTGCTTAATAGGCTGTATGATTTCGGCTTGCGTCCGAATGTTGTCTGCCTGCAAATAGAGGTAGTCGACACTCTGATGGACGCTTCCTTCAATCGAATTTTCAACTGGGACAATGGCAAAATCAACACTACCATTTTCATAGCTTCTGATGACCTCAGTAATCGTGTCAAATGCTATAAGTTCAGCTGTATTTTCAGGAAAGGCAGCCTTTGCAGCAGCGTATGTAAATGAGGCCTTAGGGCCTAAAAAACCAATTTTCATGCTTGAAATTCCTTTACCTCTTGGACAATCTGACTAGGCGTTTTATCTGTCACATCAATAATTTGACTTGCAACTTCCTCATAAAGAGGCTGACGTGTGTTAAAAATCGCCTCAAGTGCTTGACGAGAACTATTGACAAAAATCGGTCTGACATTGTCTGTGTCTGATGAGATGCGATTGTACAGACTGTCAAAATCAGATTTGAGATAAATGACTTTCGCTACGGCGTCTTTTAGAATCTGACGATTAACAGGTGAAATCACAATGCCGCCACCTGTTGAGACAACTTTGTCAGACACAACTAGTTCTGACAAAACAGATTTTTCAATCTGACGAAAAGCAGCTTCACCTTGCGTTTCAAAAAAGGCAGCGATTGGCATGCCAATCCTCTCCACAATCATCGCATCCATGTCAATGAAATCAGCCGACATTTGCCGTGCAATCGTTGACTTTCCAGACCCCATAAAACCGATTAAAAAAGTTGTCATATATCTCATTTCTATTTATCCTGAAAAAATACAAAATATCGCCTGCCAAAGCAAGCGACATTAGGTTTATTTTATTGAAATTTTGCGAAAAAGTCAAATTTTTGCAAAATCATAATTAGCTTGGAAGGCGTTATCTTCAAGCGCATCCACAGCAAGTGCGTCAGATTCTTCTACAAAGCGATAGCCAAGTAGTTGCATTGACAAGAAGATGAGGGCGAAAACAATCGTGCCGCTGACTGTCACGTCAGAAAGGAAATGTGCGCCGATACGAATGCGTGAGAGTCCCATCAGAACGCCATAAGCAATCGTTACAATCGTCATTTTACGTTGTAAAGCAACATTTTTACGTTCCACGAAGAACGGTAGAAAAGCTGCAAGCATACCCGCCATCGTGTGGCCGCTTGGGAATGATTTATGACCGTTGACACCGTTTTGGTGCCAGAATGCTGTAAAGTGTGCGTCTTTAACATTGCCAAAAATCTCGTAAGGACGGAAACGACCCCAGTTATTTTTCATCGTGTCAACAATCGCTTCGCTCAGGTAGACTACCGCAACACCTGCAATCGCAACTGTTGTCAAGTACTGCAATGATTTTTCAGTTTTATTTTTCAACCATTGGTAAGCAATTGCAGACCCAATAACCCAGATAATCACTGAAATCACGATTTGTAGACTGTGTGGATATGCAACAGCACCACCGTCATTGTTAGCAGCACCGAGCGCTGCGCCAACTTTTACATTGCCGATAGAACTGTAAGTATAGAACAAAAAGTTATCGACAGCATGCAAGGTTTCCCAGAAAGCAAACGCGAGACCACCTGCAACCAGCAATACTTTTGAAATCACTGGAATGTCACGTTTAAGACCATTTGCAACGATAATCTGACCAGCAATAAAACCAATCAAATTTTCAGGAAAAAGACCGTAGTTCTGGAAAATCGTTCCAAAAATCGAATTTTGATTCATAATCGTTTTAGAAATTTGATAATCACCAAAACTTGCAACGATGAGTAATACCACTGCTGCAATAAGAAAATTCCGAAGAAGTGGGGATTTCGCTTGTGTTGACATGTGAGTGTCTCCTCTAAATAATAAGTTCTCGTAAAGCACGATTGCCCTACATCATTATTTTAACTGAAAAAACATCACTTGCATGTAAAATCTTTGAAAATTTCCTGTAAATACTATGTAAAAAGCCTGCTTTTTATCAGCAGACTTTTATATTTTAGTTATTATTAGTCGATTTCAACCTTGTAAATCCAGCCTTCTGGTGCTGTGACATCACCCTTTTGGATGCCGACTAATTCGTCGTAAAGTTTGCGCGTGATTGGGCCAACCTCAGTTTCACTGTAAAAAACGTGAAAGTCATCACCATTTTGAATACCTCCAATTGGCGAGATAACAGCTGCAGTACCACAAGCGCCCGCTTCAGCAAAACGATCCAAATCATCGATGAAAACATCGCCTTCACTAGCTTTTAGACCAAGGCGATTTTTAGCCAGATAAAGGAGTGAATATTTAGTGATAGATGGCAAAATAGATGGACTTAACGGTGTTACAAATTCGTTGTCTTTTGTGATGCCAAAGAAATTGGCCGAACCGACTTCTTCGATTTTTGTGTGAGTTGACGGATCGAGGTAAATCACGTCAGAATAGCCTGTATTATGCGCATTGGCACCAGGTAAGAGACTGGCCGCATAGTTGCCACCAACTTTCGCTGCACCTGTTCCGTGGGGCGCTGCACGGTCAAAATCACGTGACACGATAAATTTAGTAGGCGCAAGACCACCTTTGAAATAATTACCAACTGGCATGGCAAAAATCGTGAAAATATAGTCATGTGCAGGCTGAACGCCGATAATATCGCCAACACCAATCAAAAGTGGGCGCAAATAAAGGCTACCACCACTTTCATAAGGTGGCACATATTCGTGATTTGCTTTGACGACACTTTTTGCTGCCTCGATAAACATCTCAGTCGGCACTTGTGGCATCATCAAGCGGTCAGCCGTTTTTTGCAGACGCTCAGCATTTTGGTCAGGACGAAACAATTGAATCTCCCCTGATTTTGTCCGGTAAGCTTTCAACCCTTCAAAGGCCTGTTGCCCATAGTGAAGTGCTGGAGATGACTCAGAAATATGCAGTGTCGCATCCTCTGTCAACTCGCCAGCTTGCCATTGCCCATCCGTATAATGCGCAATGTAGCGGTAAGGTAGTTTCATGTAATCAAAGCCAAGATTTTCCCAATCGATCGTAACAGTCATTAGATTCCTCATTTGAATGGGTGCTCTACCCATCTTTCTAAAAATTTGTTATACTTATTTTAGTCCTTTTTAGGTCTAATTGCAATAATTTAATACAATTTTCTGAAAATTATTTTATTTAGAACGGGTGAGCCATTGTTGATTTCCAAAATTAATTTCCAACATTTCATTGAAACAAGTCTTGATAAAGTCCTGCAGTTACTGATTGCAACAGTATTATTTTACATTTTTTATCGACTTATTAAGCTGATTATCAAACGACTTTTTAGCAAATACGCCCAGACGGACCTTGCTGATAGTGCACGCGTTTTGACGATGTCACGCCTGACACAGTCGCTGTTTCAGTATCTGAGCATTTTCCTCTATATTTATACCGTGCTTGGTATTTTCGGGTTACCTGTTGCAAGTCTCCTTGCGGGTGCCGGAATTATCGGCGTTGCACTGGGATTTGCTGGGCGTGACCTCATGAGCGACGTCATCAACGGCTTTTTCATCATCGTTGAGCATCAGGTCAATGTTGGTGATACGGTCAATTTCAAGAATTTGGATATAACGGGAGTTGTCAAAACGATTGGCATTCGCTCTATGACGTTGACAAGCGATTCAGGGGCACTTGTCTTCGTTCCTAATCGCCATATCACAGCACTTGCCAATCTCACACGTCAAGACAGTCAGCTGTTACTTGATGTTCCTGTGCTTGACTTCTCAATGATTGAACGCCAGAAAAAGCGTATTTTACAGGTTAACGAAAGCTATGCAAACGCTGATTTCGTTGGTGTCGTCACACGTGATGACAAAGTTTATCTGAGAAGTAAATTAAGCGGTGACTATGCTGAGATTAGTTTACAAAAATCTGAAATACTATCACGCTATTACGAAAATATGGATTAAAGTCAAAAAGCCGTCAACTCATTGTCCAAAATGAGTTGACGGCTTTTTGTATTATTTTAGCATTGACTTAACAGGTTCAAATGTCCGCCTGTGAATCGGCGTAATACCTAGTATTTCAAGTGCTTCTAGTTGTTTTTTTGTGCCATATCCAGCATTGTGCGCAAAGTCATAGCCTGGATATGTTTGGTCATAGTCTCTCATGAGATGATCACGTGTGACCTTAGCGACGATAGACGCAGCAGCAATCGACATTGACTTGGCATCCCCTTTGATCAAAGACGTTTGCGGGATGTCGCTATCAAGTGTCATGGCATCAATCAACAAATGCTGCGGGCGAACAGCTAACTGATCAACTGCAGCTAGCATAGCAAGCTTGGTTGCCTCGTAAATATTTACTTGATCAATAATCTGATGATCCATAATCCCGATACCAACTGCAACTGCTTGCTTCATAATCCGATTGTAAACCGCCAGATGCTGAGATTTGGGGATTTGTTTACTGTCATTGAGCCCTTTAATTTTACAGTTCTCAGGTAAAATTACTGCTGCTGCAACAACAGGGCCTGCTAGCGGACCGCGGCCAACTTCATCAATCCCTGAAATTAACATAATTTTATTTATGTAAAGTTCACGTTCGTACTGCAATAATTGATCTAAACGGTTGGATTCGTCTATTTCTGCTTGAATTGCTTTTCGGCGTTTGATAATTGCTTTTTGAACCCCTTGTCGAGTATCCTGTGATAATGTTTCAAATAGAGAATCTGACAAATCTGTCACAGCTGCTAACTGCTCTGTCACTGCTTTAATCGTTGCCATCAGATACCTCATCTACTGCCGTCAAGTCAGAAACACGGTCAAGCGTATAAAGCCCCAACTTGCCATCACGGATGTCTTTTATCAATAACTCATAAAATCTGTCATAATCATCCCTAAAGCCATATTTTTTCGTCAGAAGCACGATCAAGTCGACAGCAGACAAACTCATCTCATGATCTGACAGTTTATAACGTGCTTTGAGTTCTGACGGATAATTTTCTTTGAAAAAATCTAGCGCAAAGATGCTGATTTCATCTTTTGGTATCAAATCATCTTTGATAGCGCCCGTCAAAGCAAGCTTTAGGCCAATCATCTGATCTTCAAATTTCGGCCAGAGAATGCCTGGTGTGTCTAAAATCTCCAACGCTTCATTTGTTTTAAGCCACTGTTGACCACGTGTGACTCCAGGTCTGTTACCAGTAATCGCAATTTTTTTGCCTGCTAGACGATTCATTAGTGTTGATTTACCAACATTTGGAATGCCAATAATCATCGTTCTGATTGCTTTATTTTGAATACCACGTTCTGACGCACGTTCGAGCTTTTCAGCAAGTACTTCTCTTGCAGCTTTGGTCAATTTTTTGACGGTTTGTTGCTCTTTTGCATTGATTTTGACAGCTAAAATGCCCTGAGATTCAAAATAATGCACCCATTTTTGAATCTCTAAATCATCAGCCAGATCTTTTTTATTGATAATCACAAGACGTGGCTTATTGCCAATAATCTTATCAAGCATGGGATTTCGGCTTGATAAGGGCAATCGTGCGTCTACCAATTCCATGACAATATCCACATGTTTTAAGTTTTCTTGTACTTGCCTACGCGCCTTGGACATATGTCCTGGAAACCACTGAATTACTACCATTTTTGTTATTTTACATAATTATAATTATGTAAATTCTCCTTTATTTCCTTTATGACCACCATAGTTTAATCAATGCTTGCGTACCTGCATCGTTAAAGCCTTTGTCGGCTACTTTTTCGTATAAATCCAGCGCGAGCTGTGTTGCAGGTAATGTCAAGTCCATTTTTTCAGATTCATCCAAGGCTATTTTCAAGTCTTTGATAAAATGTTTGATGAAAAATCCTGGTGTATAGTCTGCTTTCAAAATACGAGGCCCATAATTTTCTAGTGACCAAGTATCCGCACCACCCGCTGACAATGTATCAAGGACAGCATCCAAATCCAGATTAGCTGCTTTAGCATAGACTAGTAGTTCTGACAAAGCAGTCATTGTCCCAGCTATCCCGATTTGATTGGCCATTTTGACATGTTGCCCGCTGCCTGCTTGACCAAAATATTGCGCTTTTTTTGAAATGTGTCCAAAAATATCTACAACTTTTTCAAATGCTGCCTTATCGCCACCTGACATGATCGTGAGTGCCCGATTTTTAGCCCCAATATCACCGCCACTAACGGGTGCATCAAGCGCTAAGACACCTAATGTTTCTGCCTTTTCAGCGATTTTTTTGGCTAATGTTGGTGTTGATGTCGTCATATCAATGACGATTTTACCAGCTGAAATGCCTGAGAAAATCCCAGCTTCAGCATCGAAATAAACGGATTCCACATCAGCTGGATAGCCGACCATGGTGATGATAATGTCGCTTTCCTGTGCAATTTCACGTGGTGTGGCAAGGTAACTTGCACCATTTGCAACCAAGTCATCTGCCTTAGATGCCGTGCGGTTATAGACGTTTAGTGCGTAGCCATCTGCCTGCAAATTCGCAGCAATCGCATGCCCCATTACTCCTAGACCTATGAAACCAATTTTTTTATTTTCTGTCATGATAAGTCCTCCTATTAAAGTTTAACACATTTTATGCTAAAATAGACATATGACAATTAAATCAAGTTTAGCAATTTTTGCTGGAAAATCTTCTCAATTTGTACTTCAAAAATTTTTCAAACGTGGCTCGACTTTACCAGGTAAAATTGCGCTCAAAATTGATCCCAAAATCCTCGACAAACTGGCAAAAGACTACGAAATTGTAGTTGTCACAGGTACTAACGGAAAAACGCTGACAACTGCGCTTAGCGTTGGCATTCTTGAAACTGCCTTTGGCAAAATCGCGACAAATACAACAGGCGCTAACATGATTACTGGGATTGTTGCGACATTTTTGGCGGCAAAACGCAATAAAAACGGCAGAAATATCGCAGTGCTTGAGATTGACGAAGCAAGTTTGCCTGCTGTGACGGATTATCTGACGCCTAGCCTGTTTGTTTTCACCAATATTTTCCGTGACCAGATGGACCGCTATGGCGAGATTTATACAACCTATAATTTCATCGTCGAAGGTGCTGCAAAGGCGCCAAATGCAACCGTTTTGCTCAATGGTGACAGCCCACTTTTCAATTCTCAAAAGCTGATCAATCCTGTTAAATACTACGGTTTTGACCATGAAAAACACAGCCCACGTCGGGCACACTATAACACCGAAGGTATCTTGTGTCCCAATTGTCACCACATTCTTGACTTTACGATGAATACCTATGCCAATCTGGGAAATTACATCTGTCAAAACTGTGGTTTTCACCGTCCTGAGCTAGATTATCGCCTGTCAGAACTGACAAAAATCACCAATACCTCGTCAGAGTTTGTGATTGATGGTGCAGATTATACGATCAATGTCGGGGGGCTTTATAATATCTATAATGCACTTGCGGCGGTCTCTGTCGCGGAATTTTTCGGGCTTGATAGCAAGCGTATCAAACAAGGATTTGAAACGTCTCACGCTGTATTTGGTCGGCAGGAAACATTCAAAGTTGGTAAAAAAAGCTGTACACTTGTTCTGATCAAAAACCCAGTTGGTGCCAATCAGGTGCTTGACATGATGAAATTGGCACCTTATGATTTCGCCCTAGTTGCCCTGCTCAATGCCAACTATGCTGATGGCATCGACACCAGCTGGATCTGGGATGCCAACTTTGAAGAGGTCAACCGCATGCCTGTTACGAGTATCATTACCGGTGGCGTGAGGCATAGCGAAATGGCGCGTCGTTTCCGAGTGTCAGGCTATGATAAAAACAAGATTACGGAGAGTGCAAAACTTCCTGATGTGCTTGATTTGATTGAAAAACAAGACAATGACCACGTTTATATCCTTGCGACTTATACAGCCATGCTTGAGATGCGTGAGTTGCTGTCGAGCAGACATTATGTGAACGGAGAAATGAAATGACCTATACTTCTATCGTGTCAGAAAATCCAAACCTGCCTTATCAATTGCGGGTGGCGCATCTCTATGGCGACCTCATGAACACTTATGGCGATAATGGCAATATTCTCATGCTCAAATATGTCGGCGAAAAACTAGGCGCTTCTATGCGTTTTGATGTGATTTCCCTTGGCGATGACTTTTCGGCCGATGACTACGATATCGTTTTCTTCGGTGGCGGTCAGGACTACGAGCAATTTATCGTCAGCCAAGACCTACCAACAAAAGCCGTTGAACTAAAAAAATTCATCGAAAATGATGGCGCCATGCTTGCCATTTGCGGTGGTTTCCAACTCCTTGGTAAATACTATATTGAAGCAAATGGTCGCAAAATCGACGGCATTTCTGCCATGGATCATTACACGCTAAGTCAAGAAAATAACCGTTTTATCGGTGATATCGAGATTCATAATGATGAGTTTGATGAGACTTACTATGGTTTTGAAAATCATCAAGGTCGTACTTTTCTGTCAGATACACAAAAACCGCTTGGCAAGGTCATCTCAGGCCAAGGCAATAATAACGAAGACGGCACTGAGGGCATGAACTATAAAAATGTCTACGCCTCATATTTTCATGGTCCAATCTTATCACGCAACGCTAGACTTGCCTATCGTATCGTGAGTAACGCCTTTCATCAGAAATATCCCGAAGTCAGCATTCCGGCTTTTGAGGCGATTTTAGCTGATGAAGAAAAAGGGCAACAAATTACCGACAGCAAACGAAAAGCCGAGAAATAGAATTTCTCAGCTTTTTTATTTTATTCAACTGTAACAGACTTAGCCAAATTACGTGGTTTATCAACATCAAGACCACGATGCAGACTTGCATAATAGGCAATCAATTGTGTTGGAATGACCATTGAAATGCTTGATAGATACGGATGAACATTATTAATAATAATGTCGTCACCTAAGATTGCAGCATCCTGCTCGACAATCGTGATGACATTGGCGCCACGCGCCACAACTTCTGAAATGTTACCACGTGTGTGCGCAGAGACTTTTGCATTGTTTGAAATCAAGGCTAAAACAGGTGTATTTTCTTCAATCAGCGCAATCGTGCCATGTTTGAGCTCTCCTGCTGCAAATCCTTCACATTGGATGTATGAGATTTCCTTGAGTTTAAGGCTGGCCTCCATTGCGACATAGTAATCTTGTCCACGTCCGATGTAAAAGGCGTTGCGTGTTGTTTCAAGCAATCCTGCTACTTTGCTTTCAATCAAGGCTTTTTCAGACAATGTGGCTTCGATAGACTGAGCAACGATAGACAGTTCATGAACCACGTCAAATTTTGCTGCCTTGCCGTTTTTTATCTCGCTGCCAACAGCTTTTGCAAGAAAGGCGAGTGCCGCAATTTGCGCCGTGTAGGCTTTTGTTGAAGCTACTGCGATCTCAGGACCCGCATGCAATAACATGGTGAAATTTGCTTCACGAGAAAGCGTTGATCCTGGTACATTTGTCACGGTCAGACTTGGGATACCAAGTTCATTTGCTTTGACGAGGACTTGGCGGCTATCAGCAGTTTCACCTGATTGTGACAAAAAGATGAAAAATGGCTTTTCTGATAGACGCGGCATGTTATAGCCCCACTCTGATGCGATACCTAACTCGACTGGTTTTTCAGTCAATTCTTCAAGTAAAAACTTACTTGCGTAGCCAGCGTTATAAGACGTGCCCGCGGCAATGATATATAGGCGGTCTGCAGCGATAAGTGACTTTGTAATCTCAGAATCAACAGTAACATTTCCTGTTGCATCAGCATAGACTTGGCTGAGTTTACGCATCACAGTAGGCTGTTCGTCGATTTCTTTGAGCATATAAAACGGATACGTGCCTTTGCCAATATCAGAAAGATCGAGCTCTGCTGTATAGCTATCACGTGACACTGATTGACCCGCTGCATCATGGATTTCAACAAGATCTTTCGTCAGAACGACTAATTCCTTATCATGGATCTCCATAAATTCGCTCGTCTCACGAATCATGGCCATGGCATCAGAACACACCATATTGTAGCCATCGCCAAGCCCAATCAGTAAAGGTGACTTATTTTTAGCGACGTAAATCACGTCAGGTTCTGTTCTATCCATCAAAGCAAAGGCATATGAGCCTTTGATAATGGTTAAGGCTTTTTGGAAGGCGTCAAACGCGCTGAGACCTTCATTTTTGACAAGGGCTGCAATCAAATGCACCGCAATTTCTGTGTCAGTTTCACCATTGAAACTGTCATTTGCCAAATAGTCATTTTTGATTTCTAAATAATTTTCAATCACGCCATTATGCACGAGGACAAAACGTGCGTCAGAAGAGGTATGCGGATGTGCATTTTTTTCTGATGGCTTACCGTGCGTTGCCCAGCGTGTATGACCAATGCCAGCTGTTCCTGCGACATCGATTCCAATCTTTTCACGCAAATCAGCAATGCGCCCAACTGATTTGATGAGTTTTCCATCTTGTGTCGGGTCTGTCACATAAATTCCTGCACTATCATAGCCTCGATATTCCAGCTTTTCAAGACCCTGCATCAAAATATCACGTGTATTTTTACTGCCAACAACGCCAACGATTCCACACATATTAATTTCTCCTGTTTATAATTGGTATAGGTCAATATTCCAATTAAGGAACTTGATATATGTATCATAAACTAATGTTTTTGCGTTGTCAAGCGAAAATTTAAAATATATTGGTATAGTGGTATTTAGACATCAACTGGAAAGAAATTGCCGATAATCTTCCCAACAATTCGGGGTTCTTCGTCAAATGGTGCAAACTTGTCTTTGTATTTTTCGTTGATTGAAACGAGCCTTAACCCACCTGCTTCTTTATAGACTTTTTTGATATAGGTCTGTCCGTCCCAATCGATTGCGTAGATGGCACCGTCATAGTCAAAGCTGCTGTCCTTGATGAGCGCAACTGATCCGTCCTCGTAAACTGGTTCCATCGAGTCACCGTAGACCCAGCTTGCAAAGTCATAGGACATCTCTGCATCAAAGTAAACTGTGTCGTAGCTCCCGTCGCCCATATAGGAAAATCCTGTCCCGGCCGATAGTTTTTCGTAGACTTTGTAAGGAAAAAGTTGGACGACTTCTTGTGTTTCATCCTCTATTTGGGCTGTTTTTTCTTGATTTTGCGCAGCTAACTGCGCTTGTGTGTAGGTCATGACTTTGTCCTTTCGTTCCTTGTTTAAGTCGTTAAATGTCTGCAGCAACTCTTGTGCCGCATCTTTTGTTAAGTCAGAAAGCTCCACATCAAAGAGCACTGAGAGCTTCTGTAAATTTTGCAATCTAGGCTTTGAAGTCCCCTGCTCCCAGGCAAAATACGAGGTGTTCGCCACACCAATCTCCTTTGCAACTTGGCGCTGAGACAAGTTTTTCTCAACACGAAATTTCTTAATATTTTCTGCTAGTGACATTATTTCCTCGATTCATATAGTTGATAATCACGCTAAAAAAACGTTAGCTTTTAAAACTAACATCATTATAATATTTCAAGTCCCATCTGTCAAATCCTAAATATTTTGATATAATAGAAAGATGATAACCTTACTACTATTATTGATTGCCTACTTACTTGGCTCAATCCCTTCTGGTCTCTGGATAGGCAAGTTATTCTTTCATAAAAATTTACGTGACTTTGGCTCAGGCAATACTGGCACGACCAATACATTTCGAATATTAGGAAAAAAAGCAGGCAGCGTCGTTTTTGCCGTGGATCTACTCAAAGGAACACTTGCCACGCTTTTGCCAGCGATGTTAGGTCTTCACACCTTTTCTCCAGCGCTATTTGGCCTATTTGCTGTTTTAGGGCATACTTTTTCTATCTTTGATCATTTTCACGGTGGTAAAGCTGTCGCAACGACTGCGGGGCTGATTTTGGGCTATAATCCAGTTTTTGTTCTCTTTCTCCTAGTTATTTTTGCCATCACACTCTATTTATTTAGCATGGTGTCCTTATCAAGTGTGATTGCAGCGATTGTAGCTGCAATTTCAGTTCTCATCATGCCCGCCTTTCATGTTATTTTCGGTTCATACGATTGGTTGTTTACGATTATCATCTTATTTTTGGTTGGATTTATCGTCATTCGCCACCGAGAAAATCTAGCAAGGATTCATGCCAAGTCTGAAAACATTGTTAGCTTTGGTCGTAATCTCACACACCAAAAACACAACATATAGTGTTCGACAAAATAAAAATCACAATATCTAGTTAAAATAATTGACTAGGTATTTTTTTATTGATAGAATAAGAACATATTAAAAGAATAAAGGTGGTAATCAATATGGTCACAGTATTTTCAAAAAACAACTGCATGCAGTGCAAAATGGTCAAAAAATGGTTAGATGACAAGTCTGTCGATTTCAAAGAAATTAACATTGATGAGGAACCTGCCTACATTGAACAAATCAAATCAATGGGCTTCATGGCGGCGCCTGTCATCATCAAAGATGACATTGCTTTTTCAGGATTTCGTCCTGCGGAACTCGCAAAACTCGCATGAAAATCGCCTACTACAGCATCACGCGCCAAGTTGAACGTTTTGTCAAAAAACTCGATCACCCTTTTTTCAATATCTTGCAGGCTGATGAGTTGCTAAATGACGACAACTTCATCTTGATTATCCCAACTTATGAGCAAGAAATGCTCCAAGAAGTCTGGGAGTTTATGTCTGATTATGGCAAACAGTGTTTAGGTGTGATTGGCTCTGGCAACCGTAATTTTGCCGACGAATTTATCTATTCAGCAAACGACATCTCGCGTGACTTTCACGTACCACTGCTCTACGCATTTGAGTTTAGTGGCACAGATGCTGATGTCAAAACAGTTAAAAGGATTATCGAAAATGTCTCTTAAAAATCTCGGCGAAGTATCATACTTTCGCCTCAATAATGAAATCAATATCCCTGTCAATGGGCAAATCCCTTTGCACCGCGATCATGATGCACTAGATGCGTTTTTTGCAGAAAATGTCACGCCAAACTACATGACTTTTGACAGTCTTGAAGCACGCTTTGACTATCTGCTCAAACATGATTATATCGAACGTGCTTTTCTTGAAAAATATGACTTTTCTTTTGTCAAATCGCTCAATGATTGGCTCTACGCGCAAAATTTCAAGTTTAAGTCATTTATGGCGGCTTATAAATTTTACCAACAATATGCGCTCCATACAAATGACGGAACTGCTTATTTGGAGCATCTCGAAGACCGTGTGCTTTTGAATGCCCTTTATTTTGCTGATGGCAATGAAGAAATGGCGCGTCAGATTGCTGATGAGATGATCAATCAGCGTTATCAACCTGCAACGCCTAGCTTTTTAAACGCTGGTCGCAGTCGCCGTGGTGAGCTTGTCAGCTGTTTTTTGATTCAAACGACTGATGATATGAACTCGATTGGTCGTTCGGTCAACTCAGCACTTCAACTCTCACGTATTGGTGGTGGCGTTGGGCTCAATCTCTCTAACTTGCGTGAGGCAGGGGCGCCAATTAAAGGGATTGAAAATGCCGCAAGCGGCGTTGTGCCTGTCATGAAACTTTATGAAGATAGTTTTTCATATTCTAACCAACTTGGCCAACGTCAAGGGGCTGGTGTGACCTATCTGAGTGTTTTCCATCCAGATATTATCGCTTTTTTGTCGACCAAAAAAGAAAATGCCGATGAAAAAATTCGCGTCAAAACGCTGTCACTTGGTGTGACTGTCCCTGACAAATACTATGAACTCGTGCGTGACAATGCCGATATGTTCTTGTTTAGCCCTTATGACGTTGAACGAATCTATGGTAAGCCGTTTAGTTATGTTGATATAACAGCTGAGTATGATCGTATGGCCGCAAATCCTAACATCAAAAAATATCGGATTCGTGCGCGTGATTTGGAACAAGAAATTGCAAAATTGCAACAAGAATCTGGCTATCCCTATATCGTCAATATCGACACGGCAAATAAAGCCAATCCTATCGACGGTAGAATCGTCATGAGTAATCTGTGTTCTGAGATTCTCCAAGTCCAAACGCCGAGCCTGCTCAACGAAGATCAGACTTATCAAACACTTGGCACAGATATTTCATGTAATCTCGGCTCAACTAATGTGGTCAATCTCATGCAAACAACTGACTTTGAAAAATCAATTGATGCTATGGTGCATGCCCTGACATTTGTGACAGACAACTCTGACATCTCAAGCGTGCCAACTGTTCAAAATGGCAATCAACAAGCACATACAATGGGACTTGGTGCCATGGGACTTCACTCCTACTTTGCCCAAAACCATATCGTGTATGGCAGTCCTGAATCAATCGAATTTACCGATGTTTATTTTGAATTGCTGAATTTTTATACACTAAAATCATCCAATAAAATCGCGCGTGAACGTGGTGTGTCATTTGCTAATTTTGAGCGTTCAAAATACGCTGACGGTTCTTATTTTGATGATTATATTGCGTCTAACAAAGTGCTGTCAGAAAAAGTTGCTAGCTTATTTGACGGCATTGCCGTGCCGACTAGCGCTGACTGGGCACGGCTCAAGGCTGATATTCAAGCTGATGGCCTTTATCACCAAAATCGTTTGGCTGTGGCGCCAAATGGCTCGATTTCTTATATCAACGACGTTTCTGCAAGTATTCACCCCATTACCCAACGCATCGAAGAACGTCAAGAAAAGAAAACAGGCAAAATCTACTATCCCGCACGTGGTCTTGCGACGGACACGATTCCTTACTATACGAGCGCTTACGATATGGATATGCGCCGTGTGATCGATGTTTATGCAGCCGCAACCAAGCACGTCGATCAAGGGTTGTCTATGACTTTGTTCATGCGTAGCGACATTCCACGTGGCATCTATGAGTGGAAAACAGACACCAAACAAACCACGCGCGATCTCAATATTTTGCGTAATTATGCGCATCATAAGGGTGTGAAGTCGATTTATTACGTGCGTACCTTCACGGATAACGGCGATGAAGTCGGTGCCAATCAATGTGAATCTTGTGTGATTTAAGGAAAAATGATAAGAATGATAAACCAAAACTATACGAAAGCAATCAACTGGAACAATATCGAAGATTTGATTGACAAATCGACTTGGGAAAAACTCACGGAACAATTTTGGCTTGACACACGGATTCCCTTGTCAAATGACTTGGACGATTGGCGTAGCCTGACTGCTGATGAGCGTGATCTGGTCAGCCATGTCTTTGGCGGGCTGACCCTGCTTGATACTGTTCAGTCTGACTCAGGAATGGACTCGCTGCGTGCAGATGCAAGAACCCAGCACGAAGAGGCTGTACTCAATAACATTCAGTTCATGGAGTCGGTTCACGCTAAGTCCTATTCGTCAATCTTTTCAACATTGAACACCAAAACTGAGATTGATGCCATCTTTGCCTGGATCGATGCCAATGAAAATCTGCAGTATAAAGCACAAAAAGTAACTGAAATTTATAAAAATGGCAGTCCACTTGAAAAGAAAATCGCATCCGTTTTTCTTGAAACTTTCCTATTTTATAGCGGATTTTATACGCCTTTGTACTACCTTGGCAATAATAAACTGGCCAATGTCGCAGAGATTATCAAGCTGATCATTCGTGATGAGTCGGTTCATGGGACTTATATCGGTTATAAGTTTCAGTTGGGCTTTAACGATCTGTCAGATGCTGAGCAAGAAACGCTCAAAAACTGGGCTTACGAGCTACTTTACGACCTTTATGCCAATGAAGAAATTTATACAGACGCGCTTTACGGACCACTTGGCTGGGCAGAAGATGTCAAAACCTTCTTGCGCTACAATGCTAATAAAGCTTTGATGAATTTAGGTTTTGATGCACTTTTTCCAGATACTGCTGGGGATGTCAATCCGATTGTTATGAACGGTTTGTCAACCGGTACAGCTAACCACGACTTCTTTAGTCAAGTCGGTAATGGCTATCTACTTGGTCAGGTTGAGGCTATGTCCGATGATGATTATAACTTTGACTAGATTTTAATGATATAAAAACAGACTGCTGTCGTTCTTATAAGCAGTCTGTTTTTTAAATCTCACATATCATTTAGGAAAGCGCCTACATTTTTATATAATAGAGATATATGAAAAGTGAGGTAAATCAACTATGGTAACTGATTATCGTGACGCATTGCTTGACAAGGCTAAACATGCTGATGCCGTCGACTTAGACAAGCTAAAAAGTGAGACACTTGCTGCAAAACAAGGTTTGTTTGCAACTAAAACCTGTACTGCTGTCAACACCAAAGAATTGCAATCTTTTGCACTCGGACTCGCAGCAAGTAAGATAGACGAATTTGCGGATTCGAGATTTGTCACAGCAGATCTAAACTATTTGAAAAAATACGATCATTTGATCAATCTAATCTCGGCTATGGACGCGTCAGACAATGACAGCATTGAGCGCGTGTCATCAGAACTTAAAGCCATGCGACTCTGGGTGGAAAATCACTCTGTTGAAAATGCAACGACATTAGTCCAACTCAAAACCATCGCGGCAGACGTTCTAGCAGGATTTGAGCCTGCTCGCGATGACATGACGATACAAACTGCCTACAATGCATTAAAATCGGCCTACAACTGTCCTAAGAC
Source organism: Pseudolactococcus insecticola (assembly GCF_011170065.1). Classification (GTDB taxonomy): domain Bacteria; phylum Bacillota; class Bacilli; order Lactobacillales; family Streptococcaceae; genus Pseudolactococcus; species Pseudolactococcus insecticola. The sequence goes on from NZ_BLLH01000001.1 coordinate 435,750, forward strand.
GACTGTGGAAGATTTAAACAAGCTCGTCCATAACTTTTATGCGGCGCTGCCTGCATTTCGCACGGTATCGCGCGGCTACATGTTTGATCTGATGGACGGCGTGCAGAGCGCTATGGCATCCTACGGCATGGATACAAACCTTGATGTTCAACGCTTTCTAAGCGAATCTAAGCTCATGATTCACGCTGCAGCGCGGCCATTTGACTTTATCTTGATCGTCAATAAACTCGACGACTTAAATGACAATACGTGTAAGATTATCATGAAAAACTCGCCGATTGAAGAGATTCAGCGCTTGGGTAATGAGATGATTTACAAGATAGACGATGCGAGACAAAATGGCTTGCAGTTCGCCGAATGTGATCTGGAAACAGTTGAAAAGTATAGAAATACACTCTCAACCTACCAAGACCGTGATGAACTTTGCAAAGTCGTCAAGTCAATTAAGAATATTCAGATTAAAACAGCTTAATCTCGTATAATCGTGATATAATAAATTACTTCAAAACACCTACTCACGAGATTATGAGTAGGTGTTTTACTTTTGATAAAATGAATTTAATAATTTGACAAGACTCTCTCAATCATGACTGACGTTTGCGATTGATAATGTAGCCTAGACTAAGTGACATCAGGGTAAACACGCCAGAAAATAGTGTCTTGTTCTCAATATTCTCTCCTGTTGCTGGGAGGATATTTTGTTGAGTTTGTACTACTTTATTTGCGTTACTCACTGGCCTTGCCGTCGTAGGAAGCACTTCATAAGTCGGTGTTAGCTTGACATCTGATTGCTCTTTTTGCGGTGTCGATTTTTTTGCAGCATTTGCTGAGACTTTTGTCTCAGTTGATGCCGGGGTACTTGGATTTTCCGCTGATTTTGTACTTTTTTCTACTTCGCTGGAATCAACAGATGCTGTCGTCGGTTCAGACGATTCTTCTGTTTTTGAATCTGTTGATTCTGGACTTAACGTTGGAGTACTTGCTGCTTCAGATAACTCTGAACTTGTTGATGGTTCTTCAGAATCAACAGGTGGTTGCGCTGTCGGCGTGTCTGGTGTTTCTTCTGGGTCAGTGGTCGATGATGGAACACTTGGTGCTTCAGATAACTCTGAACTTGTTGATGGAGCGTCAGAATCAACTGGCGGTTGCACTGTCGGCGTGTCTGGTGTTTCTTCTGGGGCTGAGCTCAATTCTGGAGCACTTGCTGCTTCCGCTGATTCTGAACTTGTTGATGGTTCTTCAGAATCAACAGGTGGTTGCGCTGTCGTCGTGTCCGGTGTTTCCACTGGTTCGGATTCTGTTTCTGGAGTGTCTGCTGCTTCCGTTGACTCTGAGCTTGTTGACGGTTCTTCAGATTTAACTGGCGGTTGTACTGTCGTCGTGTCCGGTGTTTCTTCTGGGGCTGAGCTCGATGATGGAACACTTGGTGCTTCCGTTGACTCTGAGCTTGTTGACGGTTCTTCAGATTTAACTGGCGGTTGTACTGTCGTCGTGTCCGGTGTTTCTTCTGGGGCTGAGCTCGATGTTGGAGCACTTGGTGCT
>NZ_BLLH01000002.1 GCF_011170065.1 Pseudolactococcus insecticola
AAAGTTCGGAAGTATCTTAAAAGCATTGTAAAAAATGTTGCGGGGTAGTTAAAAGGGTAGTTAAATCGTGTTTTTGAGTCAACAAACCGCTTAAAATAAGGGGTCAAGCGGGTTTTAAACTTCATTTATCTATTATAACTGAAAAACGGGCTTTTATCAAAAAAATCTGATAAAATGGTAGAATAGTAGCAAATAATCGGCAAATCAAGCCTGTTATGCCAATAAATAACAAGATAGGAGACCTATGAGTTTCGACGGTATTTTTCTCCACCATATGACCCGCGAGCTGTCTGATAACCTGACAGGCGGACGCATCCAGAAAATCAATCAAGTTTTTGATCACGAGCTTGTTTTGCAAGTGCGTAGCAATCAAAAATCACACAAATTGCTCCTCACAGCACATCCAACCTTTGGCCGGGTACAGCTGACAGAAACTGTTTTTGAAAGTCCCAAGACGCCCACGACTTTCACCATGATACTCAGAAAATATCTGAGTGGCGCTTTCATCGAAAAGATTTATCAAGTTGGCAATGACCGTCAGATTGTCTTTGAAATTTCATCTAAAAATGAAATTGGCGATAGCATGAAAATTGCTCTTATCGCTGAAATCATGGGTAAACACAGTAATATCATGCTGATTGACCGTGAGTCTGATAAAATTCTCGAGTCCATCAAACACGTCGGGTTTTCGCAAAATCACTTCCGCACGATTTTGCCTGGCTCGACTTATATCGCTCCACCTATTGATACGGACAAACGTGATCCTTTCACCGCTTCTGACGAAGTGATTTTCACGGCCTTGCAACGTGGGGACAATCTGCAGCAGATTTTTCAAGGACTTGGGCGTGATAGCGCACAAGCTTTGCAAGACATGAGTCTGACGGATTTCAAAACACGTCTGACAACTGTCATCCCGTCAATCTACCCCAATGATACCTTTTCAGCGATCCAGTTATCTGCTGATTTTACGGCTTTCGAGACTTTATCAGCCATGCTTGACCATTATTATCAAAATAAAGCCGAGCGTGACCGGGTACGTCAGGTCGCAAGCGAGGTCATCCGCAAGGTATCAGGCGAGCTTGATAAAAATCGCAAGAAGTTAAAAAAGCAATTGCGTGAGCTAAAGGCGACGGATAATGCTGAGATTTTCCGTCAGAAAGGTGAGCTACTCACAACTTTTTTGCATGATGTGCCAAATGACAAACCAAGTGTCACACTAGACAACTACTACACCAATGAACCACTCGAAATCGCACTAAATCTCGCACTATCTCCTAATCAAAATGCACAAAAATATTTTCATAAATATTCCAAACTCAAACAAGCTGTCAAGTTTTTAGGAGAACAAATCGACAACACCAAACAAACCATCACCTATCTGGAATCTGTGGAAAATGCACTCGAACAGGCAACTGTCACGGAAATATCTGACATCAAAGAAGAACTGATACAGACTGGCTTTATCAAGCAAAAGCACCGCAATAACAAAAAACAGAAACTCCTGCCACCTGAAAAATATCAGGCAAGCGACGGCACGATTATCCTTGTTGGTAAAAATAATCTGCAAAATGAACAGGTCAGCTTTAAATTGTCGCGCAAGGGCGACTTGTGGTTCCACGCCAAGGACATCCCAGGCTCACACGTGATTATCACGGGCAATGCTTCCCCCTCTGACGAGACCATCACTGAAGCAGCCGAGCTTGCTGCTTACTTTTCAAAAGCACGCCTGTCAAATCTGGTTCAGGTCGATATGATAGACGTCAAAAAACTGCATAAACCAACAGGAACACCGCCAGGATTTGTCACTTATGTCGGTCAAAAAACGCTACGTGTAACAGCAGATGAAGCAAAAATACGACAAATGCGATTGAACTAACAGGAAAGTACGCTAGAAAGCGCTTACAGAAAATTTATTGAAAAATATTTCACTTAATAACTGACAAACTATTGATAAAATGATATAATTTAACTGTTTGAAAAACTTGGTTAAGCCAAGAATTTGAAAGGAATTCATCTAATGACTGATGTAAAATTGCACAAAAAAGTAATCCTCGTTGGTGATGGCGCCGTAGGTTCATCTTACGCTTTCGCCCTTGTCAACCAAGGTATCGCTCAAGAACTTGGAATCGTCGACATTTTCAAAGAAAAAACTGAAGGTGACGCAGAAGATTTGAGCCATGCGCTTGCATTTACTTCACCAAAAAACATCTACTCAGCATCATATGCTGATGCTCATGATGCTGATTTGGTTGTCTTGACAGCTGGTGCGCCACAAAAACCAGGTGAAACACGTCTTGACTTGGTTCAAAAGAACCTCCGTATCAACAAAGATGTTGTCACACAAATCGTTGAATCTGGTTTCAACGGTATCTTCCTTGTCGCTGCTAACCCAGTTGACATCTTGACTTACTCAACATGGAAATTCTCTGGTTTCCCTAAAGAACGCGTTATCGGTTCAGGTACATCACTTGACTCAGCACGTTTCCGTCAAGCACTTGCTGAAAAAATCGGCGTTGATGCCCGTTCAGTCCATGCCTACATCATGGGTGAACACGGTGACTCTGAGTTTGCCGTTTGGTCACATGCAAACGTTGCCGGCGTAAAACTTGAACAATGGTTGCAAGACAACCGCGACATCGACGAACAAGGTCTTGTTGACCTCTTCATCAGCGTTCGTGATGCTGCCTACTCTATCATCAACAAAAAAGGTGCAACATTCTACGGTATCGCCGTAGCTCTTGCGCGTATTACTAAAGCAATCCTTGATGATGAAAATGCTGTTTTGCCATTGTCAGTCTTCCAAGAAGGTCAATACGGTATCTCAGACGTCTTCATCGGTCAACCAGCAATCGTTGGGGCACACGGTATCGTGCGTCCAGTCAACATTCCTTTGAATGATGCTGAACAACAAAAAATGGATGCTTCTGCTAAAGAATTGAAAGCAATCATCGATGAAGCCTTCTCACAAGAAGAATTCAAAGCTGCTGCTAAACAATAAGCAACGTAGTTCATCACAAAAAGCGCCTTGGGCGTTTTTTTTATTACCCTTTCACATTACTTTCAAAACAAAAAAAGTCCGCCAAATCAGCGGACTTTCGTCATTATAACCTTTTAAACTTAGATCTTCAAGAAACGTCTCATTGAGATGATAGAGCCGACTGACCCAATCGCTACCCCAATCACAACCATCAAGATGATGATTTCAGGGATAAATGTACTTGGGTGCAAGAGGTAAAGTTCTTGTTGTGCCAATGGTTTTTGCAAACCGACATAGCCGATGCGATAGACAAAGGCAATCAGGAAACTTGGCACGATGGCACCAAGCAAACCAACCCAAGCACCTTCTAAGAAGAAAGGCCAGCGGATATAACCATTTTTGGCACCAACGAGACGCATGATCTGAATCTCGCGTTGACGCGACAAGATTGTAATCCGAATCGTATTTGAAATCAAGAATACCGCAACAAACAAAAGCAATGCTGCACCACCAAGTCCCCAAGTCCGGATGACATTTGACATACCAAATATTTTCTCAGTATTTGCCCCACCGTAGTCAGCACGTTCAACACCGTCAATCTTACCAATCGCCTTTGCGACTGCTTTCACATCCTCAGGCTTATCCGCTTCAACGATATAAACATCATAAAGCGGATTGCTATCGCCTTGGAACATCTTCCAAGTATTACCGAGCGACTTCGTCAACTTATTAAGCTCATTTTCCTTACTCGAATAAGTGATTTTTTTCACATCTGGTACTTTTTCGATTGCCTTGTAAACTTTTTGATAATCGGGATTCGCAATCATTTTCGATTTATCGTTTGGATCAGCGATTTCTTTATCATTGTCATGCACACTGAGCTTGAGATAGGTCGAAATTCTCACGTTATTTTCAAGATCACCAGCCAGTTTAGTCGTGTTTAGGATGACGGCTAGAAAAGTTCCTACGAGAACCAGGGTAATGGTAACAGAGGATATTGCAGCAACTGTCATCCAGCCATTTCGGCGGAGATTTTTAATCGACTGCCACAGGTGTTTAAAAAATGTTCTAATCATCGTAGCCATAGTCTCCTTCCATTTGGTCGCGGACAATTCTGCCGTTTTCAATCGCAATCACGCGGTGACGCAGCGTGTTTACAATCTGCGAATTGTGCGTTGCCATGAGAATCGTTGTCCCTTGGATATTGATTTTTTCAAGCAAATTCATGATTTCCCACGAATTTTCGGGGTCCAAGTTTCCTGTCGGTTCATCCGCAATCAAAACTTTAGGCGCATTGGCGATAGAACGTGCAATCGCAACACGCTGCTGCTCACCACCTGAGAGTTCATTTGGAAATGACCGAACCTTATGTTTGAGACCAACAAGATCAAGCACTTCCATGACACGTTTTTTAATCTCACGCGGCCGTTTGCCGATAACTTCCATGGCATAGGCGATATTTTCATAGACTGTTTTCTTTTGCAAGAGTTTGTAGTCTTGGAAAACAACGCCAATCGAGCGACGTAGCATTGGCACATCACGTTTTTTGATTTTCCCGAGGTTATATCCTGCGACAATCCCTTCGCCCTTGTCAAGTTTTACTTCACGATACAAAAGACGGATAAAGGTCGACTTACCAGCACCTGACGGGCCAACGACATAGGCGAATTCGCCCGCTTCAATATCGACTGAGATATTTCGAAGCGCTGTTGTCCCATTGTTATATTTTTTTGTCGCATTATTTAGTTTGATAATACTGCTCATATTTTTGTTCTCTCTCTTTTTTTGTCAACTTCTCAATTATAACAGATTAAACTCGTATTTTATTACGCATATGTGACAAGCTTACAACATTTTCCATTTGAGATAGGCATCGATGAAGCCGTCCAAATCACCGTCCATGACGTTGTCGATTTGGCTGGTTTCAAAGCCTGAGCGTGTGTCCTTAACCAGCTGATAGGGCATAAACACATAAGATCGGATCTGCGATCCCCATGAAATATCGGCTTGATCTCCTTTTAGCTCGTCTACTTCTGCTTGTTTTTTCTCAACTTCTAGTTGGTAGAGTTTTGACTTGAGCATCTTCATCGCCAAATCTCTGTTACCGTACTGGGTTCTATCCATGGTTGATGAGACGACGATGCCTGTCGGCGTGTGAGTCAAGCGCACCCCTGTCGATACCTTGTTGACATTTTGCCCACCCGCGCCGCCTGAGCGGAAAGTGTCCATCTTGATGTCGGCATCGCGCACGTCGACTTCGATTGAGTCGTCAAGCTCTGGCATGACGTCGACCGATGTAAATGACGTGTGGCGACGGTTTTGCGAGTCAAAGGGCGAAATCCGCACCAAGCGGTGCACGCCTTTTTCAGAGCGCAAGAACCCATAGGCGTTGTTGCCTGTAAACTTGAGCGTGGCAGACTTGAGCCCCGCCACATCACCATCTTGGTAGTCCACAACCTCAACCTTAAAGTTGTGCGCATTGCCCCAGCGCTCGTACATGCGCATGAGCATGCTGCCCCAGTCCTGCGACTCTGTCCCGCCTGATCCAGGATGAATCTCAAGCAGAGCATTCATGTGGTCATAGGGCTGATTGAGTAGCATCTCAAGCTCATAAGTCTGCATCTTTGCGCCAAGTTTTTCTAACTCGGTTTCAAGCTCAGTACGCATCTCATCATCTTCATCGTCAGCTTCTTCTTCAAGCATCTCAAGCATGACTTCCTGATCGTCCAGCATCGCCTGCATATCCATGAAAGTCTGATACTTGGCCTTGAGCTGATTTGACTGCTCTACTACCTTTTGGGCGGCAATGTTGTCATCCCAAAAAGACGGATCCGCCATATCATTGTCCAAAAGCGCGATTTCTTCTTCTAAGCGATCCAAATCAAGATTTTCTCGAAATGACGCCATTTTCTCTATATTCTCAGCAATTTTATTGCGAATTTCACTAATTTCCATATCAGCTTATTTTACCATCTTTTATGACTTTTTTCAATGATTACTTAATATTTACCTACTTTGTATTCACACTTGAATACCTTTATGTGTTATGCTGTATTTATCAAAAATGCAGGAGAAAAAACATGTCAAAAGCTACTTCAATTCGTTTCAACGATAATTTGTATCAAGAAATGGTGGATTATACGACCTTAAACGGCCAGTCAGTCTCATCATTTGTCGAGGAGGCTGTCAGCGCTTATATCGCAGAAAAAGGGATCACACAACCACGTGTCAGGGAAATCCACCAATTCATGGATCAATATGCACCTTTAATGGAAAAATTGAAGGATCGTTGACATGGAGTATCTGAGAAAAATTGAGTATATCGAAATCAACAGATACGCTGTCACCATGGTCGGCGGTGTCACGTTTAGTGTACAATATAATCGAGCTTAGATATGATTGTCGAACAACCTAAACAAATTGCGTTCGGACAAGAACTTTACCCGACCGTCTGGATAAAAGCGGCCTTTATTCTGCAAAAAATAACTAAGAAACACGCTTTTTCAGATGGTAACAAGCGAACCGCCATCCAAGCGGCGCTGTCCTTCTTGCACATCAACGTCTATGATCCGGTCGATAAAGATTTCATCAACCAATCAGAAGAATTCGTTTTGTCAATCACTAATTCACCTGATAACGAGGAAACGATGTTGCAAGTCGCTAAATGGTTTGAAATGGTACACACAAAGCTAATCTACTGAATACTGAAACAAATGAAAACGCACTAAACTCAGATTTAGTGCGTTTTTAATATACAATCGAGACAAATCAATAACTGAATCTATTTTATCAATTTATCCATCATCTTTTCATAACTATCTACAACATCATACTTAACTTCACTGTTTGAAATCAGTGCAAAATGCTTACGCGCTGATTCAATTTTAGCGTTTTCAACGCCTTTTAACTTAAGGTCAATGTTATCTGAGACGCCCTTTGTTTCAGCAATAAAGTACACATGCTTTTGTTCTGGTTCATTCAATATCACAGCCCAATCAGGGTTATACTTACCAACTGGTGTATTGATATAAAACCCACCCGGCAATTTCACATACATTTCAACGTTACTTTGCACGTCTAATTCATCGGCAAATTTCTTTTCTGTCTTTGAATCGGTACGAACACGATCGTATAAATGTTTTTTTACGTCCCAGACGTTGTCTCCCAATATGCCTTGAATATCACTATTGGCAAAAATCGCTTCTTCATCCCAGACTTCGTCTAATTTATTGTAAGTAATGTGTGAGATAATATTCTGCGCTTTAACCGCATTAATGATACTACCTACTTGAACAATAAAGCTCTCTGGATTCGAGCGATACTTAGCGAACTGTGCTGGATCAATACCCGCCAAAATTTGGCCAACTGTTTTGCGCAATAAGCCAACAATTTGTGCGACTTCTCCAATCAAGTCATATTTTACGCGATTACTTGGTGTTGCAATGTATTCTTCGTGCTTTTCATTAATTGAAAACGCTGCCTCTGTGCCATCTGCACTCATTTCACCTTGAGTGATTCGAGCCTTTAGAGTAGCGACAATTAAATCACGATTGATGAGTTTGATTGCTTTCTCAATTATTTCATCATCGCTAAAGTTCACTGTATAGTAACTCTTACGATTGATTTTAGACCATAGCTCTTTAAAGGTTGCGCTGGCATATTTTTCTTTGTTAAGCTTCAAAGTCACGCGCTTGCATTCAGGTTCAACTCCTAAAGCACTTGGGTCATAAACGCTATTAACTAGATCTTGAATTGGTGCCACATAGGGCTGGTATTCTTCCCCCAACGCATCTGAAATCGCCACAAATTGTTCGTCAGCGCTCATTTCTTTATAGCTATCAGCTGTCTGCTTATCTTTTGTGATAACGCCATTACCTTTTAAACTCGCCCAGATTTCAGCAGCTTGCGAGTTGTCAACCGTCATTGTTGAGACGACTTGATCATTTTCGTCCTTAACGACTAACTCACGCCCTTCAAATAACTTGGGTTCAACATATTTTGGACGATTCTTAACTGCTTCCGCAAATTCTGATTGCAAGTCACGAGCAAAAGTATCATAACTTTCGTTGGCGATAACTGTTAGCACGTTAACTTGTTGTACTTCATTTTCACCAAGTGCATCTGCATCTTGACGCTCACCATATTGATTGACGGATAACCGTAATCCTCGCCCAATTTCTTGACGCTTTTTAATATCAGATGATGATTGGCGTAAGGTGGCAATTTGGAAAACATTAGGATTATCCCAACCTTCTTTCAAGGCCGAATGTGAGAATATAAAGCGCACTGGTTCGTCAAATGATAACAAGCGTTCTTTATTTTTCATGATCAAATCATAAGCTGAAATGTCATCACTGGCTTCACTGCCACGCTTCACCTTACTATCAATGGACTTGCCTTTCTTGTCCACCGAGAAATAGCCAGCGTGAACGGCGTCAGGCGTATCAATATCACGTTCTAAGTAAGTCCGATAGTCTACTGGCATCAGCGTGTCGACTAAGCGGTCGCGGACAATGTTGTCGTATTCCTCCTCGAACATCGCAGCGTATGCGCCTTTATCATTGACAGCATCGTAATCTTTATACTTCACCACTTCATCAATAAAGAACAACGAAAGCGTTTTAATCCCACGTTTATATAAACTGGCTTCTTTATTCAAATGTGAATGAATCGTTTCGCGAATCTGAATACGACGTAAATCGTCATCGCTGGCATTTCCAACAACTTCACCAGCGTGTAACTTCATGCCATTGGTAAATTCAACGAATTGTTCAACGGCGTTAATCTCCGAAACCACAAAGCCACTCTTATAGGATTCAACTTCACCAGACAGTGGATAAATGTTATCACCACGGTCGAGTAATCTAGAATTTTTGACAATTTTACCTGTTGCAGCAATCTTTTCAAATTGTACTCGCGCTTTCAGATTCGGCTTTTCAACAATTGATTCAAGGTACAAATAACCAGTTGAGGCGGTGGAGCCGGAAATTTCAATGCCTTTCACACTGATTTTTTTAACCAGCTGCTTCTGGTAGGCATCGACGGCATCCAAACGATAGACCATGTTGTAATTATCGCGATGCGTGGCTGAATAGTTGATGAAAAACAACGGATTAAACTTGGCCAACCCAACACGGGTGGCATTTAATTCTGCCTTTGAGGCATTATCGCCTAACACTGATTGTGGTTCATCAATGATCATAATTGGGTTAGTCGCGGCAATCACGTCAATCGGGCGACGACCACGAAACTGATCGAGCACCATATCAATACGCCTTGCATCAGCGCCTTTTGCGTTGAAAGCCTGCGTGTTTATAATCATTACATTAATGCCCGAATCCGATGCAAAGGCTTCAATCTTATCTAATTGGCTCGAGTTATAAACGAATGGTCGGATCGCGATGCCATATTCTGATTTGAAATGGTCTGCGGTTGATTCAAACGTTTTCGCCACGCCTTCGCGAATCGCAATACTAGGAACTACAATAATAAACTTCGACCAGCCGTATAGTTTGTGCAATTCAAACATGGTTTTGATGTAGGTGTAAGTCTTCCCTGTTCCAGTTTCCATCTCAACTGTTAGCGTTAAACTGTCACGAGAATTGTCGATTTTAGTCGTTTTATCTTTGCCACCAACGGCCATTTTTACTAACTTGCTATCCGTTAAAATGCCATTTTCTTTTTGAGTTGACTTGATGTTTTGCAACAAGTCAGCATCAGATAAGGCAATTTTTTCATTTTTGAAGCCACTATTGACGTCCAAAGTGACACTTTCTTCATATCCAGTGTCCATCAAATACGACACGCCGCTTTGTTTGGGTTGTCCTGAAAATACGGACGTCACCGCGTTGACGGCGTCTATTTGAAATTGTTGATTTTTATATTGAAGTTTCATAGATTCATCTCCTCGTATTACATTAACGGCGTATCGTTATCATGCGAACGACCTGATTTTTCAAATCTAACATGAATGTCTTGAAGTAAATTGATACTAGTCAATATTGCTTCACCCTGATTGAGCTTTCTAATTTGTGACAAAGTGTTTGGCTGAACTTGATTTTGAATCGCTCTTAATTCTTCGAAATGTGTCAACCGATGAATAATCAGAGTCCCAACTTGCCCAAGCAGTACATCAGGCACATCTTTTGGGTTTTGGGTCGTCAAGAACAAAAAGATACCTTTTTTGCGGCCTTCCCTAGCAATCGTAACCAGAGCGCTATCTTCTGATGATTTATCAATAAAACGATGCACTTCATCTACAAAAAGTACAAATGAATCATCAGCTGAATTTTTATTTTCAAGAATATATTGAGCAATCAGGTCGATGATTGTTTGACCAGCTGAATTCGTTTTTGAAATAGTCGACGAATCAATATATAAAGACTTCACATTTGTTGAACTGATAAAACTATCTAATTCAGAAAATAGGTTTGTTTTTGAATCATCCATTGTAAAAAAATCATTAATCAAAGATAGCTTTAAAAAATATGACACTTTCTGAATGAGCCAAATACTAGCATTGTATAAATTGCCGTCTCTTTTAAATTTATATATTCCCGACTCCTGGACTTGCTTAACGGCTTCATTTTTTATTTGTTCAATCAATAAACTTATATCAAACCTATTAGATGTCACTGCATCAATCTGGAACAATAAATCAGATGCTTTCGCTCCATCCTTAACCAACGCACTTTTATCTCCAATACTATTTTGATACCGCAATGATGAAATTGCATCAGAAAGGACCGCGGCCTTACCTGATTCTTCTGAACTCGAAACATCAAAGAAATTAATCCAGAACGAATCGTCCACATTTCCGGTTGACAGAAATGCGTTCTTTCCTAAAGTGATTTTCGTTGCTTCAGTATCGTTAAATGCATTTTTATATTCACCCGTGGGGTCAATAATCAACACTTTTTTTCCAGACAATACTAATTTGTCTAATATGGATAAAGCCGAAGTTGATTTACCTGAATTTGTAGTTCCTATTGTCATCAGATGTCTATCAAACAATGTATTTGGTTTCAATGATATAAATTCACTTTCAAAATTAGAAAGCTGAGCGAAATTAAATAATGCATTTTGATACATTTTTTTGCCATCGTCATCGCGCTTTTGTTTCCCATTTTCATCCATGATAGGATAATCATTGACTTCAATAGATTTTAGGTATTTTCTAACCAATTTTTGATTCGCAATATAAACCTTATCCGTAATACCAACTGTTTTAAAACCTGCTAATTTGAATTTATCGCCATCAAGAATCCCAATCACGTCAATTGCTATTTCAGGATAAATGGATTCTTTATTTCCCATGTACAAATCATCATGCACGGAATCAGACGAATTAACTTTAGCTTGGTAAATTTCGCCAATAAACAATCCCTGCACACTGTCAATCACAACAAAATAATTTATTGTATTAGGAATCAATTGTTCTAATCTTAACTTCCGGTGATTCAATAAACTAAGGTTTTCGACCTGTACATAACTATTTTCACGAAATACTGCTGAAATCATGCCAAGATAAAAATTGCTTTTGTCAATTTCATTATAAAACTCATCAATTTTCATTTGGTTTTTCCCTTAAATACTCATCTAAGTCCGAATTCATAGTTGACTGTAAAAATGCAATCTGATACCTTTCCTTCATTATAGAGACCAAATCTTGCCAATTATCATTAGGATTCTCGGGCTCGATATTAAAATCAGTTACTAAAGTAGCTAGCCCATCATTTGTTTTAATGGCTGAAAGAATCATTTTTGAAATGTGGTTATCAGCGAAACTAAATCCAGATGTGATAAATAACGTATTGGGAACTTTCAACAACTCTTGGAATTTTGCAAACAAATCAAAATAAGGTTCCTGATAGCTTTGTGCATATTTATCAGAACTAGGAAATACCATGATTGGATTTTCAACGTTTTGTTTTGGTTTTCTAACAATATTTTTCCCCGTTTTAGAATGTTCCCAAGTTAAAGAGCCGTGAATTTTTAAAAGATTAAAAACCTTTGGTTTATAAACTAGTTCATGTGTTTTTAAATTTGGAACTTCTTTAACGAGATTCCAATCAAACATCGTACTGTCAAATTGTGGACTTTGAGAAAATGAAAAGCCATCAAAAACTGTTGCTTTCATACTTTCGGCAGCATTTTCAATCAAAGTGTCATAATTCGTAGTGACAATGTTCAGCTTATTCCCTGACTTGCTTAACTTTGAAACAACGTTTAAAAACGCAACATGATTAAACAGTTTTGCATCATAATCATAAGACGTAGCCTTTTTGATGATGTCCAAAATTGCATTTTTTGTGTTTATAAACTTGTCTCTTTCGTTACTTGCAACAAATTTTTCATACGCAAATAAGTTAGATAGGAAATCTTCTAAATTGAATTCTGGTTTTAATGATTCTCCGTTAATTATCTCATCAGTGATAAATTGATCATTTTCATTATTTTTATTCTCAATGATTTGATACATACTTAATTTAGAAAGGCTTTCTAAATCAAATACTTCTACTTCTGAATCTTTTAATTGATATTTTTTCGATTTTAATTGTTCATAGACTTCATCAGCGATTTTAGAAACTGTAACTCCAGCTTTCGCAAAACCATTTTCGTCTTTGTCAAAATTATTATCTGTAACAGAAGCACCAGCACCAACTAAAACAACGATATTATCAAAAGAATGGTGAATAAAATTTGAAACCTCTGATCTTACTAATGATGTAAATTCACTTTCATCTATTGCCTTATCGTCTTTTTTTATTGCAACGTCATTTTTCTTGAATCCGCCATTAGATTTAGAATACTTATTTTGATTATTCATGTAAACCAATCCATCACTCATCAAATCACCTTCACTTTCGTATCAGGGCTAATAATCCGGAATTGTTCTAGAACATTGACCTTATCAGCAGACTTATTAAAAGTCGTTTCTTTAAATACAGCAATAAGTGGCTTTTGCTTGGCAATTTCGCGGGTCAATTCATCAGTCAGATTATCGCCAAAGTAAGCAATCACACCAGATAATTCGCCCAAATAATCGTACTTGATGATTTCTTCATCATTAATAGTCTCACGAGTAATTTGACGATTGTATTCCAAGGCACCATCAACTAAAACATCATATAGTAAATCAAAATCGGTGCGCTCATCTGCTTGGTTATCTACATCAAGCAATAAAGATTCTTGATTTAAATTATCGGCTGTTTTGAACACATCTTCTTTAAGACCGACTTTATCGACTTTCAATGCACGGAATCCACTCGTTTCACCAATTTTTGCAGCAGCACGACGAATACGTTCGCGAGAAATTTGATCAATTGTAGAATAACCAGCTTTGCGAGCTTCGGAGTCTTCAGGCGTAGTTTCATCTAAGGTTGCAACAATAAACTTGCGTTGTCCTCCATCCTCGGCATTCTGTTCCATTACAGCTTGTGCAGTAGTTCCACTACCAGCAAAAAAATCAAGAATCAGGTCATTTTTATGAGTCGAAAAGGATATGAAATATTTCATCAAATTTACTGGTTTGGGAAATGAAAAATAATTTGTTCCCAATAAATTTTCTACATCTTTTCCGCCCTGTTTAGTTGAGCCTAAATTTTCAGGCAAAATTGTTTTGGGAATAAAAGCTCCTCGTTCCTTTTTATAACGCAGTAACCCCTTTGGATTGAGGAAAAATTCCAAGACGCGTTGTCCCTTGCTATCAAGAGTTATTTTCCCTTGTTGCCAAGATTTGATTTGGTTTGCCATAGCCCACCCAGCTGTCACTTCCACATCTTCAATTAAGCGTCCTGCTTCAATATTCATGATTCCATTAATTTCCATCGTTTCAGAATCCCCAATGATTCCTGAGAATTTAGCATCATCGCCTTCAAATCGCAACCCTGCTTTTAAGGTTAGTGTAGTAGCAGGATTGGCTCTCGAAATTTTCTTTAACGCGGAATGCTCTATTACTGAATCATCACCGTAATCTTCCAATTGAAATAGTGGTACTTCTTCTACCGATTTTGCATAAGCCAGAATATATTCTTGTGCATTTGAAATATGTCCCGCTGTCGAACTGGATCTTTTCCAAATAAACGGTGAGCTCATTGGTGACAATCCATTTTCTGACCCAAACACCTCATCCATCAACAACTTCAAATTAGCCTGTTCGTTGTCATCGATACTGACAAAAATCACACCAGTATCGCTCAACAAATTACGCGCTAATTTCAAGCGCGGATACATCATACTCAACCAATCGGAATGATAACGACCATTTGATTTTTCATTTTTAACTAGACGGTTGCCGTCCTCATCAACACTGCCTTCAGCGGCATCCGCCTCTTTTTGAGTTTGCTTGAAGTTATCATGATATACGAAGTCTTTACCTGTGTTGTAGGGTGGGTCAATATAAATCATGTCAATCTTATTCAGATAAGATTCCTGTAACAACTTCAAGGCTTCTAGATTATCACCAGTGATGAACAGATTTTCTGAATCATCAAAGGTATCGACACGTTCTTTGTAGTCATCATCTGTGTAAATATAAGATTCCTCTGGTTGCGGGTGCAAGGTTTTCGTAGTTGGCGTTGCTGCTTCAAAATAAGCCTTAGCTTTACCGTTCCATGTAAAGTCGTAGCGTTCTTTTTGTTCTTCTGCTTTAGCGAACAAATCACGCAGTTCGTTTAATAATTCATTGTCAACTTTACGTGAATTAACATCAGATAAGTTGATTTTTTCTGGTTGATCAGTCATGGTTTTAACTCCTTTTTAGAGTGTGCCATGCCGCAAGTTTCAAATGTGTAGCAAAGCGAAAGTTTCCGCTGTGACCGCGAAGCAGTCAAAGGCAGACCTGCGTATTGCCTAGCATTTGAGTGGCATGTCACACGTTTTTTAATTTAATTTCTAATTCATAGCGTTCTCTAGCAAGTTGTTGCTTCTTGTTAGTCTGCACCGCGCGGGTGATTTGTTGATTCAATTTATCAATTTCTAGTTGCAAGTCCTGCCTGTCACGTACGCGCTGAACTTGCTGCGCTAACGGCTGCTTAATATCTGAAATGGCAAGTAGCTGTCGAATAAAGTTATCACGCACTTCATCAAGATTGAGCCCACGAATTTCAAGCGCTACAGTTATTTTTTTGGTAAACAGTTGCCCATCATATCGCATGACTGCCAAGTCATCGTTAACTAAAAACAAAATTTCTTGTGGGATTTTATCTAAAATACGTTGAACCACATCAGCCTTAAAATCCGGTATATCAATGCTAAAAATTTCAATTTCTGGTACTTTTTTCGCTGGTAGGTTGATCGTAGTTGGCGCCAATTTACCTACCCAACGAATCCGCTCAATCTGAGTTGGATCATTAAAATTAAAGCGATCTTTAGGAATAATACGATTCACCAACGCTTGTTTCGGTAGCTCAATTAACATTTATTCACCTCGCACCACAAGAAAATCAATCAGTTCAAAATCATCCAAGCCATTCACATCATTTTCCAGAGCGGTTGTGCCGCCGGCAGTAAATAAACTATCAATATCCTTTTCAGCTTTCACGCGCATCATTGAATCAATGGCTTGATTTAACAAATCAGAATATTTGCTCATATCACGGCCATCTTGCGTTTCAACGTTGAACGAACGCGTCAGGTCGTGCATGGGTTGATCTTTATCTTTGGCCAGATAACGCATATCATCTAAGACCACTTTCGGATTAAAGTGATTCGATACGATCTCACCATTGTCCGCAATATACACCAAATAGAATGGATGTAAGCGATTCTGTTTATCAATATTGATGGCATTATTATGATTTTTCAGGATGAAAATGACGCCTGCTGGGTGTTGATCATCTGCTTTAGTCACCGCATGAATTCCATAAGGCTTGGCATCGTAATCGCCATACTTAGCCCGCAATTGTTGCAAGTCGAGATGGAATTCGTTCAATCCCAAGTCCATGATATTCACGCCACTTGACATGTCTTCTAGATCAACCACTTCACGTTGCAATGTCTGTAACTGCTTTTTACGATATGCCATATCAGGATCCGAGTTATCCAATGTGTCTTCACCTGTTGATGAAATGGCCACCAATTTTGCACGGTTTTCAACGCGCACTTTCAAGTTAATATACTCATCGAGCGTAATATCTGGCCAGAAATTCACCATCTGAATTTGGGTATTACTTGACCCGATACGATCAATTCGTCCGAAACGTTGAATAATTCGCACCGGATTCCAGTGAATATCATAGTTAATCAAATAGTCTGCGTCTTGCAAGTTTTGACCTTCACTAATGACATCAGTTGCAATCACAACATCGACTTCACCTATTAAACCAAGCGCATCACGATTTTTTGATTTCGGACTAAATAATGTCAATAACTCATTGAAGTCATTATTGGCATTGGGCACATTGGAGGTGGTGCGCGTGCCTGAAATCAACGCGGTATTGATATGTTCATTGGCCAGCAAAGCACTTGCTAAATTATCATAAAGATAGTCCGCTGTATCGGCAAAAGCCGTGAAAATCAAAATTTTCTTGTTGCCGGCATTGATTGGTTGCGCAATTTTTGAGCGAATCAATGTTTTTAACTCCGCCATTTTAGTGTCGTGCTCTGGTGTAATCGTATTCACTACCGCTAACATGGCTTCAAAAACTGACTGATCAGCTAGCAATTGCTGTTGCCATGACAGATAGTCCATATCCGCCAAGTCAATTTTCAAATCTTGCCCCACGGTAAAGGATTCATCATCGAAACTCTCATCTGCGCTATCAACAATTTTGCCAGTGTGATGATTTTCATAATCCGCAATGGTTTTTAATTTACCATTGATGTTTTTCAATATCCGTTCGCCAGTGAGTCTAAAGGCGTAAATTGAACTTTCTGCACGCTTCAGTAAATTCGTAATCATCAATTGATTACGGCCTTTTTCACGGTTAGCCCAACTACCAGCGTTCGGACGGCTAGGATCGATGTATTTATCAATTTTTGACGGTTGCACATATTTCAGTGGGTTATACACTTCCAGATTCATTTGATCAATGAAACCAAAAATATTGTCGTAAGTGATATCTAAATCTGTGAGTTTTGGATTCTTATTAATTGGGGCTAGTCGCGTTGGAAAGCTGCCAATATCTGATTTGTCATAATATTTCTCGATGTGCTTACGACTACGCGCAATCGTGACACTATCAAGCAGCTCAAAGAAATCAAAGTCAATCATGTCAAGCAAATGTTCAGTGATCCGCTCGTCAGGATCCAAGTTCGACCATTCTTTAAAGGCGCGCTGTGCATTGCCAAAAATATCGTTAACCGAATTATTCGTTTTCAAAGTTTTAGTCAGATTCTCGCTGTCACCTTCTGCCGCCAACATCAGTTGATTCCGCAAATCAGAAAAATCCGTATTCACTGGTGTAGCTGATAACATGAGCACTTTGGTCTTCACACCAGACTTAATGATTTTATTCATCAACCGCTGATAACGATTTTCATACTCATCATCTTTACGGTGCGTCGTGCCTTCGCCATTTCGGAAATTATGGCTTTCATCAATCACAACGAGGTCATAATTACCCCAGTTTAATTTGCCCAAATCCATGCCATTACTCTGGCCACGTTCACGGTCCATGTCTGTATGAAAAAGTACATCATAACGCAGACGGTCTTCGGCAAGCGGGTTGTTTTTGTAATTGTTCTTATAGGTATTCCAGTTGTCTTGCAACCGTTTTGGTGCCAAAACCAGCACGTTTTTGTTGCGTGATTCGTAATATTTAATCACACCAATGGCCGAAAATGTTTTACCCAATCCAACTGAATCGGCTAAAATCACGCCATTATGTTTTTCAAGTTTGCTAATCGCGCCAATCACTGCATCTTTTTGAAAATCATATAGCAATGACCAAATCTTTGATTCTTTGAAACCAGTTCTTTCGTTAGGGATAAAGTCCTCATTCAAATCAGCCAAAAACTCACTAAAAATGTTATATAACGCAATATAATAAATTAATTCCGGCGCGTTTTCTTGATACGCTGCGGTGATATTATTGAGCACTGTGTCAGTAACATCATCGACATAGTCTGGATTATTCCAGACATTTTCAAAGGCATCCAAAAATTGTTGGGTATTTTCGTTATCAAACTTTGTAATATTATAAAAAAGCTTATCCCCTTTAGTCGTTCCCAACTCTGCAGTCGTGAATTCATCAAATGGCGCATACACCGCTGATTCAGCTTTATTTTGTACAACCATAAAATTATCCGAGCGCTGTCCAGAGATGTTAGATTTGAATTGCACCTTTTCTTTAATCCACTTAGCCGCTTCTTTGGCAATCGCTTTTTGCGATAATTCATTGCGAATTTTCAATTCAAAATCATCACCATAAAGTTTACGTTCATGGTTCACTCGAGGAATAAAAAATTCTCGTTTTTCTTTTGGTGCCTGTTCTTTAGTGAATAAGTCGCTCGTAAATAAAAATTGCAGCTCATCAACTTTTTCAAGTTCCGTTTTCAACGCTTCATAAGCATATATTGAAAACGAAGCAGCGGCTATTTTTAATTTGCTGTGTGATTTAAGATCATCTTTTAAGTCATCAATCACACGATTTGTGGTGTTATTATAATTTTTCATTTACTAAACTTTTCTTTTTTTGAAATTTGGCTCAAATACTATATTTTTTGAGGTGCTTTTAAATCTTTGATAGGCCATTTATTTGAATGTAGATGTTTCCTATGGTTACGAATGATAATATTTTAGATAGTTAACCCCCTATCATCCCATCCGCCTTAAAGACAGCAAAAAAGCGCCTACTCTTTCGAGTACACGCTTAAAACACCTGTCACATTTGGCAAGAATATTACTGTCTGTCTGTCTGTCTGTCTGTCTGTCTGTCTGTCTGTCTGTCTGTCTGTCAAGGCTACTACTTTCCTTATTTTATGTCAACTGATAGCTCTATTTTACCAAAATATAGACAAAATGTGGTTAATCGGCTAAAAATAGCACCAGCAACCATTTATCTATCTTTCAAAGATTTCTTATACCGCAGTTTATCAAGTGCCCACTGTGCTGCTTCCTGGTGGATAGCGTTATTGGGATTGGCTGCGATTTTCTCGAGTATTGGGATCGCTGTTTTGTCATTGGCATTTGCAAGGGCGTAGATGGCGTTGCGTTGCAGGACATTTTTCCCGCGCCACGCGCCTGCGATTTGTGAGAATTTTGCTTTAAATTCTTGATTGGTCATGCTGATAAAGGGCACGAGCTCTGGATAGGCGAGCTCTGGATCTATCTCAGTTTGCGCGTCATTTTTGATGCCACGGTTATAGGGGCAGCTGATCTGGCAGATGTCACAGCCGTAGATGACTGTTTTCATCTTTGTGCGAAATGCTTCATCCAGTGCACCTGTTGTCTGCGTCTGAAAACTCAGACAGCGCTTGGCATTCATCGTGCTATCGCCGTTTAGCGCCTGGGTGGGGCAAGACGTCACGCAGTGCGTGCAGTTGCCACAGCCATAGTCGACAGGACTATCAGGCGCAAGATCGAGATTTGTCACGAGCTCGCCCAAAAACATGTAGCTGCCAAACTCTTTTGAGATGACGAGGCCATTTTTGCCGATGAATCCGATGCCCGCGCGCCTTGCAACTGCCGTATCAACCAGCGCCCCCGTGTCCACCATGGCTTTGTGCTCAAAACCTGCTGTCAACTCGGCAATGCCGTGTGCCAAGCGCTGCATTTTTTCAGTCAATATATCGTGATAATCAAGCCCCCAGCTGGACGGCGAAAACTGCCCACGTTTGTAGGCTGTTTTGTCAGGTTTTTGGGGCAGTTTGTTCGGATAGGCAATGGCAACAGAAATGATCGTTTTGGCGCTTTTTAGCAAAAGTTCAGGCTTTACCCGCTCGTCGATATTTTTGTGTTCAAAGCCTGAGTTTGTGCCATTTTCCTGTGCTAGCCGCAGGGATTTTTCTAGATAGTCAAAGTTATCCGCCGTGGTAAATCCGATTTTTGAGATGCCAAGCGATTTTGACAACCTAATTATTTGTTGTTTCAAGTCAGTCATGCTAATATTATACCATATGAAAAGGACAAAAAAACTCGCAATTCTATCTGATCTACACCTAGATGTCAACCAGTTTGATACTGATACTGGCGCTGCCTATCTGAGTCTGCTCATCCAGACTTTACAGGATGAAAAAATCACCGATCTCCACCTTGCTGGCGACATGTCAAATGATTTCAAAACGGTCACACAGCCTTTTTTAAGGCGGCTTTCTGATGCGTTTGAGGTGTCCTATAACCTGGGTAATCATGACATGCTAGGGCTAACTGAGTCTGAAATCACTGAAAATGACTTTGTCAGCCGTCAGATTGGCGAGAAAAAGCTGCTGAGTTTTGCTGGCTGGTATGACTATTCTTTTTGCCCTGAGACGACTTTTGAGCAAAATCTTCGGACGAAAAATACTTTTTGGTTTGACCGTAAAATCAAGCGTGATGCGGATGATCTGACGGTGACTAACCGTGTTCTGACGCAGCTTGATCGCGTTTTGTCAGAGATGACTTCTAGCGAGATTGACAGGCTGATTGTTGCCATGCACTTTGTGCCAAACGACCACTTTCTGATGACGCATCCCAAGTTCGTCAGATTTAACGCCTTTTTAGGCGCTCAGAGATTTCATGATATTTTTATCAAACATGGCGTTAAGGACGTCGTTTTTGGGCACAATCATCGCAGCTATGACGAAGTGATTGACGGCGTGCATTATCAGGCGAAGCCACTCGGCTATAAACGTGAATGGCACTTGATCAATGACTATCTCGCAGCCTTTCCAAAATATGGTCAGTATAATAGCTACAATCTGCACAAACGCTATAATCTGCTCAAAAAAACGGCAGAATTCGATTCTTTTCTCTTGACACATTTCCCAGAGGAAGTTAAAAAGTCTTTGGTCATTTTTGAACTTTGAACCTGACAAAATCGTGAAAAAGTGGTAAAATATTTCTTGAGAACTTTGAATGTTAGAAAGTTGGTAGGATCATGAAAATCCCCAAAGAAGGCGACTTTATTACGATTCAAAGCTATAAACATGACGGCAGCTTGCATCGTACGTGGCGTGATACGATGGTGCTAAAGACAAATGAAAACTCGATTATTGGCGTGAATGACCACACTCTTGTGACCGAAAGCGACGGCAGACGTTGGGTGACCCGCGAACCTGCTATTGTCTACTTTCACAAGAAATACTGGTTTAACATCATTGCCATGATTCGCGAAAATGGCGTGAGTTACTACTGTAACCTCGCAAGCCCCTACACCCTTGACAATGAGGCGCTCAAGTATATCGACTACGACCTTGATGTTAAGGTCTTCGCTGACGGCGAAAAAAAACTGTTAGACGTCGAAGAATACGAGCGTCACAAACTCGAAATGCGTTATCCAAAAGACATTGACTATGTCTTAAAAGAGAACGTCAAGATTCTAGTTGATTGGATCAATCAGGGCAAAGGACCATTTTCCAAGGAATACGTTGAAATTTGGTACAATCGTTATCACCAATTAAAATAAGACCTCAGTTATTTATTTAACGAGGTCTTGTTTTTTTATTTGGTTAAATTTATTTGGTTAAATTAATTTGATTAATCTTGATTGTGACGCAGATAAGCCCGTTTTGCGAGGGCAAAATTGCCCACTGTCGCAGATGCGTTATTGGCTATTTTTGGTGTCTGTAGGTAGTCTGCCAAGTCTGGTACAGGCACATAACCGTTTAGCAGCTCAGAAAATTGTTTGCGCACACGGTTCATCATGTGGTCTTGCGCCATGACGCCACCGCCAAAGATGATCTTTTCAGGTCGCAAGGTCAATGTGGCAGCCACTGCTGCCTGTGCGATATAGTAGGCTTGGATGTCCCAGACGGGTGAGTCGAGCGGGATATTTTCGCCACGAACCCCAGTGCGCGCTTCGAGCGATGGTCCCGCAGCGACACCCTCCAGACAATCCCTGTGAAATGGACAGACACCTGCAAAGTCTAAGTCATCTGGATGACGCTTTACAAATGTATGGCCCATTTCCGCATGGGAAACGCCACCGATAAAGTCTTCCCCCTGGAGAGCACCAGCACCAATCCCCGTCCCAATCGTATAGTAAACGAGGCTGTTAAGCGAGCTGTCCAGCACTTTTTCTCCATAAGCTGAGGCATTGACATCCGTCGTGAAGTACATCGGCACGTCCAGCTGCGCTTTCAGAAAGCCAATCATATCCACATCTGCCCAGTAAGGCTTTGGCGTTGACGTCACATAGCCGTAAGTTTCAGATGCTTCATCTATATCAATCGGCCCAATACTCCCAACAGAAATCGCAGCGAGCGACGGCTCGAAAGTCTTGAAATAGTCGACCGCTTTTTGCAATGTCTCCTCGGGCTTGCTCGTGGGAAATGCTGTGCTGTCGATGATGATCAGCTCTTCATTACCAACTGCGCAGACAAACTTTGTCCCACCTGCTTCGATACTACCAAATAATTGGCTCATTATTTTATTTCCTCCTTTTTTGAAAACGCTTACTATTTCATTTTACCGTATTTTGTTGGAAACATTGATATATATAGATATATATATATATATATATATATCTTTTTTTGTGAGGTTGATGACATGAAAAAGCTTACCTGAATTCGAAATCAGGCAAGCTTTTTGAGAAAGACTAACTGTTGAATCATACAATACAATACGAGACGATTCACAAACCAGGTATCGGCTCAGAAAGCAAGACTTTTCCACGCGCGTCATAATAACTCACGCGTTTCGCTGTCAGGTCACTCGTCCAATAACTCACGCCGGCCTGTCCTGCTAAGTCACAAAATGTTTCAAACGAAATCTGCCCTGCTTGTGCTGATCTGACTGCTGCTGTGATTTTTTCAGCGCTTGACTGTTCTGATACTGTTTTTGGTACGCCATTCATCTGAAAATCTGCTGTTACATCACCGTCAGAAAAGCGGTAAATCCCGTCAGAGACCAAATAGTCATACTGCGTCACACCAAGCATCATGAACTGCTTCATCAGATCAGCAAACCCACCCGCATTTTTTTCTTGATTGATTGCCATTTGCATGGCTTTTATGTCTAGCATGTTTTCTCCTTGAGGTTTGTTTTTATTTCGCAATTTTCCGCTATTTTTTGTAGACACCCAAAAGAAAATTGAGATGCATCAATTGTTCTGGCACTACATTTCTTGAAAATACAGGATGCTTAGTAACTGTATCATCCGAAACATCTATATGTTTGATGTTATCGCTTAATTTTATTTTTCGAGATAGGGATAGTTTTCCTTTTTCTAATTAACGAACATCACCCATTAATTTCAAAATAGGTTTTTTGATAATAAGGAGGATAATTCCCACGATAATACCAATAATACCAGTAATCGCAAAGAAAGGAACTTCTGTTGCTGCTTTAAAGAGTGGTGTAATTTGAGCATTGATTGCTTGTGAAGTTGAGTCTGCCAAGAACCACATCGCCATCATTTGTGATTGGAAAGCAACTGGAGCTAATTTTGTTGAAACTGATAATCCAACTGGTGAAACAAGTAATTCACCTGCCATTTGGACAGCAAACATCAATACTAACCAAAGCGCACTTGCACGACCAGAAGTTCCGTTCAAGAGACCTGGAAGTGTCATAATCAAATAAGAGATCCCTGTCAACATCAAACCAAGACCAAATTTTACAATTGTTGAAGGTTGGCGTTCACCCAATTTATTCCAAAGACGAACAAAGATAGGTGACAGGAGAACGATGAAGAGCGGATTTAACAATTGGTACCAAGAAGGGTCAATATGAAAAGTAATGCCAAACCAAGTTGGGTCCAAATTAGAACGTGATTCTCCCCAAACCGCGATAATTGTAGAACTTTGTTCTTCAATGGCCCAAAAGACAATAGCAGAAAGGAACAAAGGAATATATGCTGTTAATTTACGACGTTCATCTGATGCTATCTTTTTAGAGGTAAACATCATTACGAAATAAAAAATTGGAACAACAATACCGATAATTGATAAAACATTAATGAAGTTATTAATGAAATTAGCTGGACTTGCTTGATAAAGTAGGAAAAAGCCAACAATAGCGACAATAACAACAATTGTTAATGTAATAAGAAAATGACGTTTTGCTTTTGAATCCATTGGATTTGAAGGTTCGCGTCCAATTTCTGGGAAATGACGAAGACGTCCATACCAATAAGCAAATAATGCAAAAATCATACCGATAGCTGCAAGCGAGAATCCTAAGTGATAATTCACACCTTGTCCAACTGTCCCGACAATCAATGGCGCAATCAGAGAACCCATGTTAATTCCGACAACAAAGATATTGAATCCCGTGTCACGACGTGAGTCTTCTTTGGAATAAAGATGTCCAACCATATTTGAAATATTCGGTTTAAGCATCCCCGTTCCCAAGATAATCAAGAATAATGCCACAAAGAGTGATGATAAACCAAATGGTGTTGCTAAAGCGATATGTCCGAAAGTGATTAAAATACCACCAAGGAAGATTGTGCGCGAAGCGCCCAACAAGCGGTCAGCAACCCACCCGCCAACAATTGTTGAAAGATAGACAAGTGCACCATAGATACTTACAATCGCCATTGCTTGAGCTTTAGGAAGTCCTAAGCCTGCGTTATCAGCAGTTGTCAATGCATAGAGGTAATAAACCAGAATGGCACGCATCCCATAGTAAGAAAAGCGCTCCCAGAACTCAGTCTGAAAAAGTGTCAATAGACCGCGAGGTTGACCGAAAAATGTTTTTCCTGTTTTGTTTAAATTTTGCATAGATTTTATGTCTAGCATGTTTTCTCCTTGAGGGTTGTCATCTATCTATCAACGGATTATTTGCGACGGCAATTTACCATATTATTATTTTGTGTCTAATCCTGCAGTTTTACGTTGCATGCGATTAGCTTCGTTAGCCACATACATAAGTACCGTTTTAAACTCTTTGCGAGTTACATTATTGGAAAACTCCGAATAATTCTAATTATATTTTTTACTCAATATATTATAACACAAATTTGAATTTTGTTCCAAAGGCAAATTTAAGGTTGATATGCTATATTTAGTTTATAAATCTAACTTAAATAATATTTCGGAGGAAACTATGAGATTTTTTAGCAAAAAAATTTTTAGTAAAACATTGGTGATTAGTACGCTTGCCCTAGCATTTTGTTCGCCAGTTGTTTCAAGCGTGACGTATGCAGCTGAGAGTTCGAGTACAACATCAGATGTAAAAGATGATCACCCAGACGATGCGGATGCAGTTGGTGGAGATCAGTCAACTGCTGTTACCACTCTTTCTAGCGCGGCAAAAAAATGGGCGAAGGCAAACAATTTTGATTTAACTGCTTTTACTGATTACAAGGCTCCAGCGGCACATAAACCAACTGCTGCGGATATCAAGGCATTTAAAGCATGGATGAGTGGTGGTTCTAACCCCCGCAACCAAGTTATGAAAGCTTTAACGGCAGATGCCGGAGATACAATTGCCAACGAAATTTGGGGTTATTCTAATACAATCTGGAAAAAATGGATGAATACTGCCAACGTTGGTTCTGTTGTAAGCAAAGCAAGTGGTTTGAAAAATGTTGGCGCCACGCAAGAAGGAATGTTTGCTGGTTATCTTGGCTCTTTGTTGAGTGATTCAACCTCGCAAGATGGCTACGAAAATGCAGCTATATTAATCAAAGATGGCTTTGTTGTTTCAAGCGATGGCACGACTTATCGCTTGCACAATATTTCTGACGGATCTGTTGCTTATGAAATAAAGGCGCCAGAAACTAAAGAGGTTTCCGAAAGCGATTTCCCAGCAGGTGTTACAGATTTTACAAAATACTTACCTCTGAAATCAGAAAAAGCAACTACTAAAGCAATTGCACTCTTAAAACAATATGCAACCGAGGGAGATTTTAAAGAACCTACGGATGCAGATAAAGATGTTTATGAAGCTGTCGCAACTTATATCAATCAAAAATTTGGTGAGTATTACGGGCAATGCCCCGGACCAACGGTTGTTAAAGGAATCAAGGCAACTGGTAAGTCGATTGCTTCTCTAACAGAGGATCAAGTTGGTTCATCCGTCGGGGAAAAACAATTTGTAGCCTCATTCTTTGGAGTGAAATCGGCTGCGGCAAGTTTGTGGAAATTAGGTTTCTTACCATCATTTGACGGAACAACTTATCGCCTGCATTCAGGCAGTTCTGGAAAAGTGGTTTATAGCATCACCAAGAAATCTCTAGATGCTGAATTAAAAGATTCCGGTTCAACAAGTACAACAAAGAAAACTAACAACTCGAACGTCGTATTAATTGGAGTTGCAGGAGTTGCTATTATTGTTATTAGCGGCATTTTTATAGCAATTAAGAAAAAGAAATAGGCGTTATAAATTTGAACGTGGAGATTCGCTAAAGCGAATCTCTTTTTTGTAAACGATGTCCCTTCAGTGAACAAGAATAACTCCATCCTCCGTTTCGCTGAAATCAACTCTGGTCATCTTTTATCCTCCGGTATTTATTCGTATTATACATATCTAATAAAATTTGTCCGGTTAAGTATACCCCATCCAGATCCTCCCCTATACTCTACTCCTACTTTCACCCCGTTTATTTTCCCCCTATACTCAACCCTAACCCCTATTTTCATAAAAAATCGTAACAAAAAAGGCTTCAGCAAATTCGAGTGATTTTACTCAAATTAGCTGAAGCCTTATGTTAGGTTAAATCAGATCGTTACGTGTCAGCAACCCCACCAACTCAACATGATGCGTCTGTGGGAACAAATCAACTGGTTGCACGCTATCAAGTTTGTATCCTTCTGCTTCAAAGCGCACGACGTCGCGTGCGAAGGTTGCGGCGTTGCATGAGATGTAGACGATGCTGCGGGCGCCGACATGGCTCGCTGACTGGATGAAGGCTTCATCCAGCCCTTTTCTAGGCGGGTCAACTAGGATGACGTCTGGCTTGATGCCGTCATGTGCCCAGTCGCTCATGACTTTTTCGGCTTTTCCCGTCACATAGGTCACGTTGTCGATCTGGTTGCGTTTGGCATTTTTGATGGCGTTATCGGTTGCTGCAGCAACAACTTCGACGCCGTAGACGTGCGCGACTTTATCTGCAAGAGAGAGCCCGATGGTACCAATACCTGAGTAGGCATCAATCACGATGTCGCTTGGCTGTAAGTCAGCAAGCTCAATCGCCTTCTGATACAAGAGTTCTGCTGCTGCCGTGTTGACTTGGTAAAATGACGGTGCTGAGATTTCAAACTGGTGACCCAGCATGGTATCAGTGATAAAGTCCTGTCCGTACAAAATATGCCAATCGCTGCCAAAAATACCGTTGCCTGTCCCAGCATTCACATTTTGCATGATGGACTTAACAGCTGGAAATTGTGTGGTCAGATCATTGATCAGGCCGTCAACTTTGAAAAACGAGAGCTTTCTCGTGACAAATGTGACCATGATTTCACCAGTAGCATGCGCTCTGCGGACGACAATATTACGAATAAATCCTGTATTTTCAAGCTCATTGTAGGCTTTGAGGCCGTATTTCCTGAGCAAATCACGAATTGCTACGACAATCGTATCAATCTCGTCTTCTTGGATGAAAAAATCTTCAACTGGCACTAGGACATGTGAATGTTTTCTAAAAAAGCCAGTTTCAAGCACGCCATTGACCGTACGAACAGGGATGCTCGCTTTGTTGCGGTATTTACTCAAGCTAGGACTTGCAATCGGCTCAAGCACCGGAAAATCAGGCTTGTGCGCCGTTTTCGCAAGCAAATCAACAATCTGCTTGCGCTTGAACTTAAGCTGCTCTGGGTAGGCCAGATGACCGAAGTCTGCAATGCCTGTTCTCAGATAGTCGACATTGATGTCTGTCACACGGTGCTCTGACGTTGAAAGATAGCTCTCAACCTTGCCAAAGCCAAATTTTTTGCCAGTTTTCATTACGCGCATCTCAATGACTTCGCCTGGTAAAGCATTTTCGACGAAAAACGCGTATCCGTCTATTTTTGCGACGCCAGCACCTTCGTGGGTCAAATCTATAATCTCTACTTCAAAAATATCATTTTTATTAAAATTAGTCATGCCTTTATTATACCAAAAAAAGCGCTATAAAAACGCTATTTCCGGTACATTTTAAATTGTAAAAATAAGTCATTGTAGATGCCGAGCCAGTCGGGACCTAAATTTTTGTAGACTTCTAGATTTTTGATGACTTGGTTGTCGGGATAAAACTGTTTATCATTGCGGATTTTTGCGGGTAATAAGCTTTCAGCTTTGACATTTGGCGTTGCGTAGCCCACATACTCTGCGTTTTGCGCTGCATTTTTCGGCTCTAACATGAAGTTGATAAAGGCGTAGGCAGCGGCATAATTTTTCGCCGTTTTGGGTATCACGATATTATCAAACCAGAGATTTGACCCCTCACTTGGTACCATGTAGTGTAGATGTTTGTTTTCTGCCACCATTTCCGCGGCTTCGCCTGAGAATGTCACAGCAGCTGCTGCCTCGTTATTGATCATGTATTGTTTGATCTCGTCGGCAACGATGGCTTTGACGTTTGGCGTCAGCTCTTTTAGGTGGTTATAGG
The DNA here is from genome assembly GCF_011170065.1 of Pseudolactococcus insecticola. Taxonomy (GTDB): domain Bacteria; phylum Bacillota; class Bacilli; order Lactobacillales; family Streptococcaceae; genus Pseudolactococcus; species Pseudolactococcus insecticola. The sequence continues at coordinate 28,597 of NZ_BLLH01000002.1, forward strand.
CGAGGTTTAGCTTGCCCATGTCGGTCGAGTTCAGCGAGTCATGCTGGGCGTTTAGCGCCATGCCGATGACTTCTCTTGCCCCGTCGACTAGCATGATATTGTCACGGTAATCGCTTGACCACAGGTCATCCCAGTGCTGCGGCGCTTGTTTGACAAACTTATCGTTGTAAACAATGCCAACTGTCCCCCAGAAATAAGGAATCGAATAGTCATTTTCAGGGTCAAAACTCTGATGAATAAATCGCTTGTCAATATTATCAAAGCCGGTCAGCTTTTTTTTGTCAAGCTTGACAAGGAGATTTTCAGAGATCATCTTGTCAATCATGTATTCGCTAGGAATGGCAATATCATAGGTCGTGCCACCCTGCTTGATCTTCGTGTACATGGCTTCATTGCTATCAAATGTCACGTAATTAACCTTGTAGCCGGTTTCTTTTTCAAACTTTTTGAGCAGACTATCATCAATATAGTCGCCCCAGTTATAAATGGTCAGCTGATTTTTGAGGGTGGATTTACCTGTATCCGCCGATAACTTGACAGATAGTATGCCAAGCATAACGATGATGACAAGGACGCCACCCATAAAGTAAACTAATCTTTTCATTTATTTTGAACTGGTATCAAAACTTACCGTTGGCGCATCTTTTGCTGCAGCGTCGGCCTTGAAATAGTCTTTCTTATCAGAACCACGCAGACTTGCAACGAGTGACGTTGGGAATAGATAAATCTTGGTATTATAAGTTTTGACTGCTGCGTTGTATTTTGTACGGGCTACGGCAATGCGATTTTCAGTGCCTGCTAACTCATCGGCGAGTTGGGTAAACTGTTTATCAGCCTTGATGTCAGGGTAGCTGACTTGCAAGCGTACCAAGCTATTTAAGGCTGAGGTCATTTGATTATTTGCTGCGGCTGTGTCTGTGACTGAGTTTGCTTTAGCCATGGCATTTTGCGCATTTGAGATGTCGTCAAAGATTTTTTCTTCATGACTGGCATAACCTTTGACCGTTTCCACCAAGTTTGGAATCAGGTCATTACGACGTTGGAGTTGGGTATCAATGTCAGCATAAGCTGATTCAACCGTATTTTCTTCCTTGACAATGCCATTTCCCATGCTGAAAAAGGCAACGATGGCAATGAGTAAAACAGCAATAATACCGATAACAACGGCATTTTTTTTGATAAAGTTCATAAGAATCTCTTTTCTATTTTCTAAAGTTGATTTGTCTGTTTAGATTAACGTGAGGCGCCACCACCTGAGCTACTGCCACCACCAAATCCGCCACCACCACCGCTATAGCCGCCTGATCCGCCACCGTAGCCTCCGCCACCACGACCGCCGCCGCTGTTAAACAGCATCAAGATGATGTAAAGCAAGATGTCACCATGCCCCGTCAGAATCATGCCCAAGATAGCCGCGATAACAATGCCTGCAACTATTAATGCGCCTAACGGACTACTTGTGGATGTGCTGTCGTCAGAACTATTTGGCGTCACAGTCGCACTAGCACTGCTTGTTACGGGTTCTGAAGAGAGGTCGGTGGCACCCGAAAGCACGCTCAAGATTGCTGAAATCGTCTGTGTGACGGCAGTGTTATAGTCATTTTTAGCACGATAAGGCACAAAGTCCTCGTCTAAAATCCGCCCTACTTTTCCGTCATTGAGATCACCCTCAAGACCTTGACCGACTTCTATCCGAACACGTTTTTCGTCCTTTGCAATCAAGAGCAAAAGTCCTGTATCGGTATCCTTGTTGCCAATTCCTGTCTCGTTAAAGACGGTGTTAGCATAGTCTTCAATCGAGTGGTCATTTAGCGATTTGACTGTCAGAACGATGACCTGTGCTGTTTTTGCCTGATCAAGCTGGTTGAGCTCCTGATTGACAGCTGTTTTAGTTGCGTCATTTAGCAGGTCAGCCTTGTCATAGACATGCGTATTTGCCTGCCAGGTGATTTTTGGAATATCACTTGACGTCGTCTTGTCCTTGTGACTGACACTATTTCCCCAGCCGATAAATCCTGCAACTACGACTAGAACAAGGCTAAAAATGATGATCTGTCTTGTAAAATTATTTTTCATCTGATTGCCTCATAATCATATAATAACCGATTACAAGCAAAATTGAAAGTATAAAGACGAGTGCACTCAGCGCATTGATTTCAAGTGAGATGCCCTGACGCGCACGCGAGTAGATTTCAACTGATAAAGTCGAAAAACCATTGCCCGTGACGAAAAATGTCACTGCAAAGTCGTCTAGCGAATAGGTAAAAGCCATAAAGAAGCCAGCAATAATCCCAGGCGTCAGAAATGGTAATATCACCTCACGCAGGGCCTGCTGCCGTGTCGCACCAAGGTCATAAGCTGCGTTAATCATATCGGCATCCATTTCTTGCAAGCGTGGCAGCACCATAAGCACAACAATCGGAATCGAAAAGGCGATATGCGCAAGCAAGACCGAAGCAAAGCCCAGTTTGAAGCCAACAGACGTCAGCAATATCAGAAAACTTGCGCCAATCATGACATCAGGTGACACGAGAAGCACGTTATTCAGAGACAAAACCATGTTCTGACGTGATTTTTTGAGCTGATCGATGTAAATGGCACCAAAGGTGCCGATAATCGTCGCAATAAAAGATGACAAAAAAGCAAGTAAAAAAGTCTGTACCACAATCAGAATCAGCCGCTTATCTGCAAATAGTTCCTGAAAATAAGTCAGCGTAAAGCCTGTAAAAGCATTCATATTGCCGGATTTATTAAAGGCATAAATAATCAGATAAAAAATCGGCAGATACAAAAGTGCAAAAACAAAAATCAGATAGAGATTTTCAAATCTAAATTTTCTAATCATGCTTTATCACCTCGCGATCGGGTCAGAAACATGACGATAAACATCGTCAGAATCAAAACCATGCCAATCGTTGCGCCCATGCCCCAATTTTGCGTGACGAGAAAATGCTCTTCTATCGCTGTTCCAAGCGTAATTACACGGTTCCCGCCGATGAGGCGCGTGAGCATGAACAAACTCAGACTAGGAATGAAGACCGCTTGCACGCCCGACCTCACGCCGTTCATAGACAGAGGTAAAATAATCTGTGTAAAATTTTGTGCGCGACTCGCGCCTAAGTCGTAGCCCGCCTTGACCAAATTCTCATCAATCTCATCAATGGCGTTAAAAATCGGCAAGACCATAAACGGAATCTCGATATAACTCGCAACGAAAATGAAGGAAAAATCAGTGAACAAAATCTGCTGACTGCCAATGCCCATGAAGTTCAGAAAACCATTGACCGCACCAGACTGCCCGAAAATGCCGATAAAAGCATAGGCTTTGAGCAATAGGTTAATCCAGGTCGGCAAGATAATCAACATCAGCCAGAGTTGTTTGTGCTTGAGTTTGGTCAAAAAATAAGCCGTCGGATAGCTGATAAGCAAGGTCACAAAGGTGATAATACCTGCATAAATCACGGAATTGACCGACATTTTCAAGTAGGTCCAGCTGGTCAAAAAAGTCGAATAATTGCTAAGTGTCAGATGACCATTGATGTCAAAAAAAGACTTGTAAATCAGCAAAATAACCGGCGCAATCACGAATAGAAAGAGCCAGAGCCAGTAAGGAATAGCTGTAAATGATGTTTTTTTAGTCATGTTCATTATTTTCGTCGTCTTCACGGATGGCATTGATAATCCCTGCTTCAGCGACTTCTTCTTCGACGTATTCTTCGATTCTAGCGTCAAATTCTGCTTCAGTTTCATTAAGGCGCATGATGTGAATGTCTTCTGGCTCAAAATCTAGGCCAATCACCTCGCCCACAATAGCACGACGCGTTGAGTGAATCATCCACTCCTGACCAAGTTCATCGATTGCTATGATTTCATAGTGCACACCGCGAAAAAGCTGCGTTTTAACTCTGACGACAAGTTTTCCCTCATCGGGTAAAGTCAGACGCAGATCCTCTGGTCTGATGACCACTTCGACTGGTTCATTTTTGCGCATTCCACCGTCCACAGCCTCAAAAGATTTGCCATTAAACTCAACCAGATAGTCATCGTGCATGATACCTTTGACAATGTTTGACTCACCGATAAAAGTCGCTACAAAACGGTTGATAGGCTCATCGTAAATATCAACAGGCGTCCCAGACTGGACAATCTCACCGTCATTCATGACAAAAATCCAGTCACTCATAGCAAGCGCTTCTTCCTGATCATGCGTGACAAACACAAAAGTAATGCCTAGCTTTTGCTGAAGCGCCCGCAGCTCGTACTGCATCTCTGTCCGCAGTTTCAAATCAAGCGCACTCAGCGGTTCATCAAGTAAAACAACCTTTGGCTGATTGATAATGGCACGGGCAATGGCGACACGCTGACGCTGGCCTCCTGATAATTTTTGGATGCGTCTATGTTCAAAGCCTGTCAAGCGTACCATTTTCAGTGCTTCCATAACCCTGGTTTCAATCTCAGCTTTTGCTACTTTGCGAATCTTTAGCGGAAAAGCAATATTGTCATAGACATTTTTATGCGGCAAAAGTGCATAATTTTGAAAGACCGTGTGCACATCACGCTTGTTAATCGGTACCTCATTGATGCGTTCACCGGCAAGTAAAATATCGCCACTTGTAGCGTCGGTCAAGCCAGCAATAATATTTAAAATCGTTGTCTTGCCTGAGCCTGACGCACCAAGCAAGGTATAAAATTTGCCAGATTCCAGCTCAAAATTGATGTCATTTAGCACCACTTGTCCATTGTCTTCAAAGACTTTTTTGACATTTTTAAATTGGATGATTGGCTGCATTTTTCCTGTCATCTAGGCTAGTTTCTCCCCCAAAATCCGAACCTCAGGCACCAGTTCAATGCCTGAATTTGCCTTAACTTTTTCGATCACGTAGGCAATCAGCGCCTCATAGTCACTGGCTGTGCCATTGTCGATATTGACCATGAATCCTGCGTGTTTTTCAGACACCTGCACACCGCCAATCTGATGACCTTGCGCACCAGATTCTTGGATTAATTGCCCAGCAAAATGTCCGACAGGGCGTTTGAAAACAGAGCCACAGCTTGGATATTCCAAGGGTTGCTTGAGCTCTCGCAACTTGGTAAGTCTGTCCATCTCAGACTTGATGAGCTGATAGTCACCGCTTGCAAGTGAAAATTTAGCAGATAAGGCAATCAAACCATCATCTTGCAAACGAGAATGGCGATAACCAAATCGCAAGTCACTTGCATTTAGCGTGAAAATCTCACCGCTTTGATCCATGACTTGGACGCTTGATAAGACGCTTGAAATCTCACCACCGTAAGCGCCAGCATTCATAAAAACAGCACCACCGATAGAGCCAGGAATACCGCAAGCAAACTCAAATCCCGTCAGAGAGTTTTCAAGCGCCACATGCGTCGCCTCAATCAGACTGGCACCTGTCTGCGCCTCTAACACGTAGCCATTTGCACGAATAGCGTTCATCTTTTCAAGCAGGATGACAAATCCCCGAATCCCGCCGTCTCTGACGATCAGGTTACTGGCATTACCCAGAACGATAAATGGCGTTTCAGTACTATTTGCAAGTCTGATGAGTTTTTGAAGCTGATATTTATCTGACGGAAAAGCTAGAAAATCAGCTGGTCCGCCCACTTTTGTAAATGTATAGTTTGAGAGATTTTCGTCAAATTTGACAGAAATCTCTGGTAATTGGTCAAGTATCTCATTTTTTGTAATCATGTTAGGCTCTTTTCAATAAAAAAATAGCTTGTATCAGCTGATACAATACTACTATTTTACCATATTTTTAGGCTTTTTTATCAGCAAAACTTGACCAATGATAAAGACCAAAATAGCTAGCCAAATTGCCACAAAGCCATAGAGATTTTTCATCTCAAACGCCTCGTGAAAGATGAAAATTGCAATCAATAGCTGAATAGTTGGGTTCAGATATTGCACAAATCCAACAACATTGAGCGGTGCCCGCTTGAGCGCCTCTGCAAATAACAGCAAGGGAATCGCCGTGATAATGCCAGACAGAATCAAAAAAATGATCTGTGATAACGTATAGTCACTCGGCCGATGCTTGGCAAAAAAGACGATGAAAATCAAGACCAGAGGTGAGACAACGAGACTTTCTACAAACATGGCAACATCACTTGATAAACTAACATTTTTCTTGATAAAGCCATATGTCCCGAAAGATAGCGGCAATAAAAGCGAGATGATTGGCAGATGCCCACCCTGCACAGTCAATATGATCACACCTAAACTCGCAAGAATAATCGAGATTTTTGTGAAATTTTCAAGTTTTTCCTTCAAAAAGACAACCGCAAGCACCACGGAAAACAGCGGATTGATATAATAGCCAAGACTAGCCGCCGTTGCCTCACCATGTGCAATCGCATAGATATAAACCAGCCAGTTAATCGAGATTAGAAAGCTCGCAAGTACCATGCTTCGCCGCTCTGTTTTGCTTTTTGATAGCCCGATTAGCTCCCGTTTTAGTTTGCCCGTTTTTCCTGTTATGATAAAATACAACAACATAGTCAGCAAGGTCGACAAGATCCTGTATGAAAAGACCTCATAAGAGTTGACCCCGCCCAGTAATTTCCAAAATAAAGATAAAAATCCCCAGGCGATATAGGAGGCAAATGCCAGCATTAAACCTTTTTTCATAGTTCATTTCTTTCTAAAAAAACTAAGACTAGCGCCTTAGTTTCCAATATGAATACCTGTTGTATCAACCGCAAGCTCAACTAAGTCTCCAGCAAACTGTTCTGCTGAGATTTTTTGTTTGAGCTGTGCGATTTTATTTTTTTCAGCCATGACCATAACCGTAGGCCCTGCACCTGATAAATAGGTCGCATAGGCGCCTTCATCATGTCCGATTTTGCGAATTGCTGCAAATTCTGGCACTAACTTGCCACGATATTGCTCATGGAACAGGTCTTCTTCGAGCATTTTACCGGCAAGAACCATGTCTCCAGAAAACAAGGCGGCAATGGCGACATTTGCGACTGAACTCGCAGCCACTGCTGTTTTATAGGCAAACTCTGACGGCAAAACACGTCGTGAGTCGCTGGTTTTCAGCTCATAGTTTGGAATAAAGGCAAGCAGTCCCGTCTCAGGCATACAAGTCATGACATGACAGGTCTTGTCATCGCGCGTACTTGCCACAACTAAATTGCCAAATATAGCTGGTGCGACATTGTCAGGATGCCCTTCAATCTGAGTGGCGATGGCAAGCTTTTTATCATCAGATAAGTCAAGCTGACCAAGCTGATTAGCAAGTTCAATCCCTGCAACAATGACTGAGCTTGACGAACCAAGCCCTCTCGCAAGTGGAATGTCACTTGTCATCTTGATCTGATGCGGTACCAAATCTGGCGCCACTTGAAGTGCTGTTTCCAGTAATAAATTGCGCGTATCTGACGGCACGTCGTCACCTAGCTCATGATCAATATGCCACATATCTGACGGTTCAAGGATCTCAATTGTTAGATAAAGTGAGACTGCAAGGCCAACCGAATCAAATCCCGGACCCAAGTTAGCAGATGTCGCGGGTACTGAAATTTTCAAAGTCATATTAAATTACCTTAATTGTATTGCGAAGTGTGAAACCTGGCAAAGCTGCGATTTTTTCGACTAAACTGTCAAACTGGTTGAGGTCCATTTTATGCGAAATAATGGCAATGCTAGCACGGTTTTCATCGATATTTTCTTGGAAAACTTGCTCAAACGACGCTTTTTCAGCATTGAACAACTCAGCTAAAAGTAATAGTTGACCAGCCTTATCCTCAGTTTCGATCGCAAAGTAATACTTGTCAAGCAAGTCTTCTTTTTGCGCATAAACCGTATCGCGTGTAAAGGTGTTAAATGGCAAAAGTTTTTCGCCTTTGTTGATGCCTTGGCTAAGTGCAATGATATCAGCCACAACAGAAGTTGCTGTCGGTTTTTGACCGGCACCAGGACCATAAAACATAGCTTCACCAATCCCAATAGACTCAACAAAAACAGCATTCATCACGCCATTCACTGTTGCAAGCTGATGCTCAATTGGCAAGAAAGTCGGCACGACTTCCGCATAAATTCCAGATTTACGTTCTACGATTTCACCGACAAGTTTGATGACAAATCCGAGTTTTTGTGCCAAATCAACATCTTCAGGCGTGATATTTCGGATACCTTCATGACGTACGTCATCAAAATTGATTGTCATACCAAAAGCAAACTGACTGAGCAAGACCATTTTATAAGCTGCATCAATACCGTCCACGTCATTTGTCGGATCAGACTCGGCATAGCCCAGACGGCTCGCCTCAGCAAGTGCTTCATCATAAGTCCAGCCTTCATCAACCATTTTTGTCATCATGAAATTACTTGTGCCATTAACAACACCTAAAATCTTCGTAATTTTATCAGACTGGTATGAGTTAACAAGCGTCCGTAAAATCGGAATGCCGCCCGCAACTGCTGCCTCATAGTAGAGTGCCACGTCATTTTCAGCTGCAATAGCAAGCAGTTCTGCACCATGAAGCGCAAGCAGATCCTTGTTTGCTGTCACAACGTGTTTTTTAGCTTGAAGTGCCTGTGTGATAAAAGTCTTTGCAGGCTCAATGCGACCCATCAACTCAATGACGATGTCAATATCACTATCTGTTAAAATATCGTCAATCGACGTCACAAAATTGTACTGATGTCCTTTTTCGATCAAACTGTTTTTTTCAGCGTCATCTCGTACCAAAACCTTTGCAATTTCAATGTTTGAACCCGCAGCAGTCGTGATTTTTTCAGCATTTTCACGCAGTAAAAATGGCACACCACTTGCTACCGTCCCAAAGCCAAGTAAAGCAATTTTGATTGTCATGTGAAACTCCTTTAATTTATCGTTGGTCTTATTATAACAGAATTTTCAGAACATTTCTATCTTTAAATGTAAAAAATGTCATAAAAAAAGTGCCCAAGCACTTTAGAATTAGATTTTTATAGTAAATCAAGTTTCGCAAGCTCACCGTCAACGATTTTTAGCACACGCGCTAAGTCTTCTGGGTTATTTACAAAATCAATCTTGTCACCGTCAAGACGGATTTTGGGCGACGCATCATAGGCCTCATACCAGTCAGGATACTCTGCGTGAACTTGTGCATAATAGTCATGCAACTCTGGCTGCGTTTCTACCTGCTCAAATGAGCGACCACGCGTCGCAATACGACGCAACATAGTTTCAAATGACACGTCAATATAAATCAACAAATCAGGCCGTTTTTTAGGCATTCCTTCAAGTTCTTCTAGCATATTAGCTAGCAATTCTTTATAAATATCGAGCTCAGTTTTCGTGACATTGCCATTTTTATAGTTTAGCGTCAAAAACAGCTCATCTTCAAAAATTGAGCGATCCAGTACATTATTATTTTGTCGATAGGCCAGTTTAATCGACTCAAAACGCTTGTTAAGAAAATAAATTTGCAATAAAAATGCGTATTTTTTCGGATCTTTGTAATACAAATCTAAGACGGGATTATTGTCCACTGCTTCATAAAAGACATCTGTCCCTAAATGCTCACCTAAGGCCTCAGCCAAACTAGATTTTCCTGCACCAATTGTGCCAGCTAATACGATCAAAATTTTGAATTACTCCTTTGTCTGCTATCTTGTTTAGTTTATATTATAAATAATTTCATGAAAAATAACAAAGATAGCATCTTTTTCTACTTACGACTGTTTTCGACAGCTTGCGTCACCTGCTTGACAAGTGAGAAATCTGTCTGATGATTGGTCATCACGACCAGAATATAAGGGCGTTTTGCAAAAACAATGCCCGCATCATTTTTATAATAGTCGATAAAACCAACTTTATCTGCGACAACTGACGGTGTACCAGCAGGAATACCCGTCCGAAATTCCTGCGTTTTCATTAAGCCCAATAAAAATTTAACATCAGCATTTTGACGATGCAGATAGTAATATTGCAGTACTTTAGTCAAATCAGAGGCACTCGTCTGTGCTTGATTTGGATCAGCCCAAAGCCCCTGGTAGCCAACGCTTTTCAGATAAGCTTCAATCGTATCTGCGCCATAAGTTGCAATCACCCACTCAGGAAAGTTATTATCAGAGTTGACAATCATCTGCGTTATGCCGTCACGAATCGTCTCATTCTCATAGGGAGATGTCCAAGATAACTTGTGACTCGCAATTTCTGCCAGGATAAAACGCGCAATAAAAAGTTTATAAGTTGATGCAGAAACACGGAGCTCCCGTGGATTTTTACTCACTATTTTGCCAGTTGTCAAATCAAGATACTCAGCCGACTCTACGTCTTTATCTGCCTGAAAAACTTGCTTAATTGCCTTTGCTTGAGCTGCGGCATCTGGTTTACTTGTGGCAATTAGCTGTGTCGCCTTTGATAGGCCGATAAATCCCAGCAAAATAAGGCTACTCAAAATCAGGACAAAGACTGGATTTAATTTTTTCCTCATATATATATCGTGCCGCTTAGTCAATAAACGATTCAATCGCAGCCCAAGCTTCAGCGATACCTGTTTTATCAAAGCTTGAAAAGATGATAAAATCATCGTTGCTATCAAATTGTAGCGTTTTCTTAATCAGACTTTCACTCTTATTCCATTTGCCGCGAGGAATTTTATCGGCTTTTGTTGCCACCAAAATCACGGGAATATCATAGTATTTTAGAAATTCGTACATTTGCACATCATCAGCAGATGGCTCATGGCGCATATCGACTAGGCTAATGACTGCACGTAGATTTGGGCGCGTCGTCAGATATTCTTCAATCATGCCACCCCATTTTTCACGTTCTTTTTTAGAAACTCGGGCATAGCCATAACCTGGTACGTCTACAAAATGCAGGGTGTCATCAATATTGAAAAAATTAAGCAACTGTGTTTTACCAGGCTTTCCTGATGTCCGTGCAAAGTTTTTACGGTTTAGGATGGTATTGATAAAGCTAGATTTACCAACATTTGAACGTCCAGCAAGTGCAATCTCAGGCAGATCTGATACCGGATAATGTGCCTGCGACGGTGCACTTGTCGTGATACTGACATTATGAATATTAAATTTCATCATTTCTCATTTCATTAAAAGAGCGCGACGACGCGCGTTCCTTAGTTTTTTTTATGACAATAAATTTCGCAATTATGCGCCAATAATCAGCGGTTCTTCAACGCCTTGAACAGCATCGGCCGTGATGACAACCTCTTTTACATTTGCCATGCTAGGCACTTCAAACATGACATCCATCATAACTTCTTCGATGATAGAACGCAGGCCACGGGCGCCAGTCTTGCGCTCGATTGCTTTTTGGGCAATGGCGACAAGCGCGTCAGGCTCAAAGGACAGTGCAACATTGTCAAAACTCAACAACTGTTGATATTGCTTGACAAGGGCATTTTTAGGCTCTGTCAGGATATGAACCAGGTCATTTTCAGTCAATCGTTCAAGCGCTGCAACAATCGGCAAACGCCCGATAAACTCAGGAATCAGACCAAATTTTTGAATGTCTTCAGCGATAATTTCCTGCATATACGAGTCATTTTCACTGAGTGCTTTGTTATTGGCGCCAAAACCGATAATTTTCTCACCCAGACGTTGTTTAACGATTTCTTCAATGCCGTCAAATGCACCACCAACGATAAACAAGATATTTTTGGTATCAATCTGGATCATTTCTTGGTTAGGATGTTTGCGGCCGCCTTGCGGTGGCACACTTGCAACAGTCCCTTCGATAATTTTCAAAAGCGCTTGTTGCACGCCCTCACCTGATACGTCACGTGTGATCGATACATTTTCAGATTTTTTAGCGATTTTATCGATTTCATCCACATAGATGATACCACGTTCAGCACGCTCAACATTGTAATCACTGGCTTGCAGCAACTTGAGCAGGATATTTTCTACGTCTTCACCAACATAACCAGCTTCAGTCAAACTTGTCGCATCAGCAATGGCAAATGGTACATTGAGTGAACGCGCAAGCGTTTGCGCGAGAAAGGTTTTGCCTGAACCAGTTGGGCCAATCATGAGAATGTTTGACTTTTGCAGCTCAACGTCGTCATTTTCTTTACTCTCAGCAAAGTTGATGCGTTTATAGTGGTTGTAAACTGCAACGGACAGCGCACGTTTGGCACGATCTTGACCAATCACGTATTCATTTAACACTGCAAGCAACTCTTTTGGTGTTTTTGTTTCTAGTATCTCACTGCTGATGTCGTCTTTGAACTCTTCACGAAGAATGTCCATTGACAGCTCAACACATTCATTACAGATGAACACATCACTACCAGCGATAATTTTTTTTACTTCATCTTGAGATTTACCACAAAATGAACAAAATATTTGCGTATTGTTTGCCATGATTTTTAACTTTTTCCTTTATTATTATTCCTGATTATTGCTTTGTAACTCAATAATTAAAACAGCATTTGATAGGCAGCGTGGATGGTATTGACCAAGTTTGTAAAAGCACATAGGAAAAAGACGATGGCTAAGCCAAACTTTTTTTTACGAAAACATTGCACGGCACAAACCAAGCAAATCCATGCTAAAACGGCGGTAAAAACGCCAAAAATTGTTCTTTCCATTATCTTTTATACTCGTAAACCTTTACCGTAAATGCGTAGTCGTTGTCTTCATCACTCGGATAATCAACGCTTGATAGCTCAGAAAATTGCCCCAGCTGAATATTTTCAGGAAAATGCGTATCGCCCTCAAAGTTGCCATGGACAACCGTTCGATAGAGCCTGTCAAAACAGCCATCAAAGGCAGAAAAAATCTCCGCGCCTCCGATAATATACAGGTCTTTCGCCGTTATCTTGTCTTGCGCGCGATACCAGTCGATGACAGCTTCACGATGGTTGAAAACAAGGACATTGTCATTATCTTCGACCTTGTAATCTGCGTCTCGTGTCATGATAATCGTTGTGCGGCCTGGCAAAACACGCTTATTCATCCCTTCAAAGGTCTTGCGCCCCATGAGGATAGCTTGGTGAAATGTTGTTTTTTTGAAATGCGCTAACTCCCCTGGCAATGACCAAGGCAGTCTACCATCGACACCAATCACGCCTTGCTCATCTTCTGCCCAAATTGCTGAAATCATACGTCACCTCACTTTTTCAGGGCGTTTTGCAACAAACACCCAACTTTTCTTCTTACTACCTCATACAATTATACCGTAATTTCATGCAAAATGTTAGAATAAAGACATGAAGTATCTCACACACACGATTGAACCCTGGATGCCGATTGGCGCCACCAAACCTAAAAATGATATTGCTGCCATTGCACAGGAAACTGGCTATCAGATTATCGAAATTGACCGTGCTACGCAGGGGCTTGACGCAAGTCTTCTTACAGTTAATCTCACATCGGCAGACCTCGTTATACACCAATTTCCAAGTTATCTGCCACTCGAATTTGAGGAAAATTTTCAACAAAGTGTTCAGAAAACTGGGGCAAAATTTGTGGTTTTTATCCATGATTTTGAGCCATTGCGCTTGTCAGGTCGTCCTGACGAAAAACGGGAATACGGTCTTTTACAACGTTCTGACGGGATCGTTGTCCATACACCTGAGATGGCTGATCGTCTTGATATTTCGCACGTTCCGACTTTTTATCTAGGCTTATTTGACTATCTGAGCCTTGCTGAAATTCCTAGAAGACATCCGTCAGAACGCTTGATATTTGCTGGCACGCTGAGCAAAGCGAGTTGGCTACAGCAGTTTCACCAGCCCATAGATGTTTTTGGTCAGATTCCTAGAAAATGGCGTCAGGTGACTTTGCCAGATCAGATTCATTTTCATGACTTATTACCACAGGATACAGCACCTACAGGGCTACCAGATGGGGTTGGTCTCGTTTGGGATAGCGATATGACTGACGAAACGCAGTATCAGCAGTATCAAATGCTAAACAGTCCACATAAACTCAGTCTTTATCTGGCTGCTGATCTACCTGTCATCGTCCCAAGTTTTTCCCCATTTTCAAGTTTCATCACGGATCACAAGCTCGGGGCAAGTATCTCAGACTTGTCAGAGCTTCCTGCTAAATTTGACTATGATTCCGCATTTGCTCAAAAAATTGGACAGGACTTGCGCACTGGTAAACAAACAAAAAAACTACTCCAGAAACTAGAGCAGTTCTTTGACCAAGTCTGAAATCGTATCGCGCGTTTGCCGAAAGGCGTCCAGTATCTCTTCTTCAGAGCCAGTTGCGCGCGCAGGATCTGTCAAATCCCAGTGCTGATGCGTGATGGACGCAGGAATGACCGGACACTTGTCAAGTGCATCACCACAAAGGGTGATGATGACGTCTGACGTATTAAAATAAGCCATATCAATTAGATCTGATGTGTGCGTAGAAATGTCAATGCCCTTTTCAAGCATGACCTTGACTGCACGCGGATTGAGACCATGCTGCTCGACGCCAGCAGAGCGAATTTCCCAGCTTTCTGCATCAAAAAATTGTCTCGCAAATCCTTCTGCCATCTGACTGCGACAGGAATTGCCCGTGCATAAAAAATAAATTTTCTTTTTCATTGCTTTATTATAACATATTGTTTTTGTGACAGGTTATTTCGAAATATCTTCAACTAATTTATCTATTAAATCCATCATATTGAGTTCCTTTGTTCTAAAACAAAGGACTTATTCTCATTGTTTCCACACATTATCCATGTTATAATTAAAATACTATACTAGTATAAAACGACATAAGGGGCGTAATAATGGAAAACTTCGATTATTATCGGAAGATGAAAAATCTGAAAGTAACAGGACTTGATCCTGATGAGATGAGCCGCGGGCGTTTTTATCGTCTGATGAATGGCGATCAGAAACCAACGATTGACGATTTGACTACGATTTCACTCTTTCTTAATCTATCAGCCTATGAGAGCACGCGTGTCTTCTACAATCAAGCGTCTATCGATAACTTTCTATCTGATGGAGCAGACACGACAAATGATATTTGGGATTCACCTGCTATCATGGCGATTATCCTAGAAACTGCCCACAAATTGCGGACAGACACGAGTTATGAGACGAAAGCCTATCTGATTTTCAGCAAAATCCGTCATAATAAATACATCCAGACTTATTTTATCAATACTGTCTATCTGATTGACTTGCTGGTTGCTGAACACGAAAATAAGTCTGATGTGATTGAGCGCCTACTCAAAAAAATCTATAACGATCTGGTGAAGCGGGAAATTTGGACAACTTATGAGATTGCGCTGATTTTCATCCTATCAACTTCTGCTGCTATTACAGACTTAGAGCTATTTTGGGCTCTCTCTGGTAAACTCGATAGCCTGAGCGACGTTGCTAAAGATGACTATACAACGCTATCTCTTATTACAAATTTGAGATTTTCTCTGTTTGAGACTGCAATCTATAAGAAAGATAATTTCAACATTAAACGCTTCTATCAGTCACTTCAAAAAGTTAGACAAGATCATCAGATGATTTATATCTCATTTTTGCAAAAACTAGCTGAGGTGATTTATCTGGATCTTCTTGGTCACCCGGAAGATGCTGCACAGACTCGAAAAGAGTTGATGCACTCTGTCAGGTTTATCCTGGACAACCATCTTCCTGACAGGCCAAATGAAACTCACTTTAATCAACAATATCAGCTCATCGCTGACTTTACAAACGAGTGGCGAAAAGAAGAACAACTTGACGCCTATACAAATCTCCTATCCTAACACAAAAAAACCATCTCATTATCTGAGATGGTTTTTCATATCGTAGTGATTGATTATTTAACAGTGCGGATACGCATTGTGTTTGTGCGACCAGAACCAACTGGTACACCAGCTACGATCACGATGTTATCACCAGATTCAACAAGACCTGATTCGAGTGCATATTTTTCAGCAATTTCGAACATGTCATCAGTTGATGAAGGTTTTTCAGCCAAGACTGGAATAACACCCCAGTTAATCATAAGTGATTTTTCAACTTTTTCGTCAAATGTCACAGCCAAGATGTCAGCATCAGGACGGTATTTAGAGATAAGACGTGCAGTTGAACCTGACTCAGTCAAAGCAACAACAAGTTTGATATCCATTGAGCTTGTTGCATCTTTAACAGCTGAAGCAACAACTTCAGTGACAGTTGAACGGTCAAATTTGGCAGAAGACAAACGACCATATTCTTTCAAAAGACCTTGTGCATTTTTATCAACAGTTGCCATTGTGCGAACTGATTCTACTGGGTATTTACCATTAGCAGATTCACCTGAAAGCATTGTTGCATCAGTACCATCGATAACAGCATTGAAGACGTCAGAGATTTCTGAACGTGTTGCACGTGGTTTGTCAGTCATTGTTTCAAGCATGTTAGTTGCAGTAATCACTGCTTTACCAGCTGCATTGACTTTTTGGATGATTTGTTTTTGGTAAACTGGTACCATTTCAAACGGTACTTCGATACCCATATCACCACGAGCAATCATGATACCTTCTGATGCTTCGATGATTTCATCAATGTTATCAATCCCTTGTTGGTTTTCGATTTTAGGGAAGAGTTGAACGTGTGTATTACCAGTTTCTTCAAGGATCGCACGAACTTCGTTAACGTCTTTAGCAGAACGTACAAACGAAATTGCGATAAAGTTCAATCCTTGTTCCAAACCAAAACGAATGTCCGCGTTATCGCGTTCAGCAAGCGCTGGGAAAGGAATTTTAGTGTTAGGAATATTAACACCTTTTTGTTTAGCAATGACACCGTCATTTTGAACTTCAACTTCAAATTCGCGAGTTGCAGCATCTTTACCAGCAACTGTCAAACCAAGTTTCCCATCATCGATTAGGATTGTTTGTCCGATTTCAACATTATCAAAAATGTCAAGACCGCCAGCAACGTTCAAAGCGATTACTGCTTTAGTAGATTTAAGGCCTTGTTTAGTTGCCACACGCAATGTGTCACCTGTTGAGTAGCTAAATTCTTTGTCGTCGCCTTCAAACAATTCAGTACGGATTTCAGGACCTTTTGTATCAAGCAAGAAACCTACTTTTTGGTTCGCAATTTCTTCTGCACGACGTACAACTTGCATACGTTCACCTTGCTCAGCATGGTCACCATGTGAGAAGTTAAAGCGGAAAACGTTAGCACCTTCATTGATGAGTTCAGCAATTTTTTGTGCTGATGCTTCTACATCGAGTTTTTCACCCCAGTAGCCATCATCACCAAATTTTTTACCACCGCGGATTTCAACGGCTGGTCCAAGGGTTGCAACGATTTTTACGCGTTTGTTCATGAGATAGAACTCCTTCTATAATAAGCGGCTTTCGCCAATATTTATGCTGCAAATGCAGCTAGTTCACAAGTATAAAATGATTTAAAACAATTTTTAATGTTCCAAATCATATGCCACGTCAAGCAATTTTTTATCTGCTTTGTGTGGGTTGTTGACAACAATTTTATCGCCATCAAGACTGAAGAGTGCATTGCCATCACCAAGAATTGGTGTTTCGACCAATTCTTCGTTATGAATACCGACCGCAACGCCACCAATTCCTTCTTTGAGCAATTCAACGGCGCGAACACCCATACGTGATGCGAGTACGCGGTCACGAACGGTTGGTGAGCCACCACGTTGAATATGTCCCAAGATAGAGACACGCAAGTCGCCGACATTACCATGTTTTTTAAGTTCTTCAGCGAACTCATTGCCACCCATAACACCTTCGGCAAGTACGATAACAGCATTCTTGTAGCCTTTTTTGTAACGTGCTTCGATATCTTTTGCAATCTCATCAAAACTGAAGTCGAACTCAGGTGCGATAACATATTCAGCACCTGATGCAATACCAGACCACAAAGCAATATCACCTGCATTACGTCCCATTACTTCAACCACAAATGTCCGGTTGTGAGAAAGTGATGTGTCGTTGATCTTGTCAAGTGCATCAACAACTGTTGTCACAGCTGTATCAAAACCGATTGTATAGTCAGTTCCTACGATGTCATTATCAATCGTACCTGGAAGACCGACTGCTGGGAAGCCATGTTCAGTCAAGCGCATAGCGCCATGATAAGAACCGTCACCACCAACAACGACAACGCCTTCAATACCATTTTTTTTCAGCTGTTCAATACCAGCCAGTTGACCCTCAAGCTGAGCAAATTCAGGGTAACGCGCAGAATACAAGAATGTACCACCACGAGAAATTGTATTACTCACGCTATCAAAGTCGAGTGGGAAAATATCGCCATCTACCATACCTGCATATCCACGGTTAATGCCGTAAACTTCCATACCTTCATGGATAGCTTTACGCACAACTGCTCGGACTGCGGCATTCATACCAGGAGCGTCGCCACCACTGGTTAAAACTGCAATGCGTTTCATCTAAGTATTAATCCTCCAAAGTTTTTATCATAGTCATTATACCATGTTTTATATTATTTTGTCAGTCATAAACGTAAGAAATCGTTTTCAAGTTTATATTTGAAAAAACAGTAATCTAGTAAGCGTTTTCTTGCTCATCGACCAATTAAAAACTATCGCTATTTTTTCCATAACGATAGTTTTCGAGATAAGATTAGGCAGAAAAGACTTTTTCTCCATTCAAATACGTTGCTGCTAACTCCAAATCAGATTCTAACACGATAAAGTCTGCGTCAAAACCTGCTTTGATGCGTCCACATTTATCATCAATGCCGACAGATTTTGCAGGAATCAGCGTTGTCATCATGACAGCTTCTTCTGGTGATGCGATGCCCCACTCAACGACGTTTTTAAGACCATCTTTGAGCTTAAGAATTGATCCAGCAAGATTACCACCGTCTTTAAGACGTGCTGTCCCATTTTCAACGATGACGGGATATTCACCTAGCATGTAGTCGCCATCAGGCTCACCGCCCGCGCGCATACAATCGGTCACCATGGCAACATGGTCATGGCCTTTTTGTTTCATCAGAACGTCACAGGCCTTCGGATGAACATGGTGGCCGTCACAGATCAGCTCAGCATAGGTATGCGGAATTTCATAAACTGCACCCACCATACCAAGCTCACGGTGCGTCAGACCACGCATGCCGTTATAAGCGTGTACCCAGATACTTGCGCCAGCTTCTGCGCCACGGACCGCTTGTTCGTAGGTCGCATCAGAATGCCCGAGCGCTACTTTTGTACCCGTTGCAACAACTTTTGAGATGAAGTCTTCAACACCGTCACGCTCAGGCGCAACTGCGATTTTCAAAAGCTTACCTTTTGCGGCTGCTTGCCAGCCTTGAAATTCTTCAAAGCTTGGGTTGCGCATATAATCTGCATTTTGCGCCCCTTTATACTTTTCAGTGAAATAGGGACCTTCAAAGAAAATACCTTGAATTTTTGCACCACTTGCTTCTGTATAATGCTCACCAATGGTCTCACAAATATCACGCAATTGCTCATAGCTTGCTGTCAAGGCAGTTGGCAAAAATGACGTCACACCCGTTGACAAGAGTGCATCACTCATGGTGTGCACAATCCCATCTTTATCGTTATCCATGACATCTGCACCCGCATACCCATGGACATGGGTATCAACTAATCCTGGTGCAATAAATTTGCCAGTATAGTCAATCACCTCAGCATTTTCTGGTACCGCTGTGACATGTTGACCAAATTTGCCGTCGGTTACAGTCAAATACCCTGCGCCTTTAACCTCATAGGGATAGAAAAATTTATCTGCTTTAATATAGTAAGTTGCCATGTTAAAATCCTCTCATTCTTTGTTTTTATTTTACAACTTTTTCAGGTTTTTGTCAAAAGTGGTCTAGTCCAATTCCGACAAAAAAGCGAGAAAAACTCACTCGCTCTTGTCTTGATTTGAAAGTGCTAATAATTTTGCCTTGATTTCTTCTTCAAGCTGTGCCAATTCGACTTCACCCTGACGGCGTTTTTGTGCCCCTTCACGTTGAATTGTCATCGTTTCTTGAATCGTTTCAATCAAGTTCTGTTGCGTTGTTTTCAGTGTTTCAACGTCAACTACACCGCGCTCATTTTCACGTGCCGCTTCGATTGACGACTGTTTCAGCATTTCTGAATTCTTCGTCAGAAGATCATTCGTCGTAGTTGACACGATTCGTTGGCTCGTCAGAGCATCTTTTTGCTTGAGTAAGGTCAACGCGATCGCCACTTGATTTTTCCACAATGGAATTGCCGTATTGATAGATGTTTGGATCTTTTCAGCCAATTCTTGGTTGGTGTTTTGGATCATGCGGATCTGTGGCGCTTGCTGAATGGTAATCTGACGTGCCAATTTCAAGTCATATTGACGCTTATCAAGACGATTTTTATAGTTTTCAAGGTCTGATATCTTTTGAATGGCGATGGCATTATCAGGAACATTTTCAGCATCAATCTTTGCCTGCGGGATAATCGTCTCATCTAACTCTTTAATCTTCATCTCAGCACCCGCAATATAGACATTCAGGGCATGGAAATAATCCAAATTTTCATCGTAAAGCGTTTCAAGTGTTTTATTGTCATCAAGCAAGCCCTTGTATTCATGAGTCAGTTTGATTGAGATTTTGTCAATGCCCGCACCTAATTTTTGATATTTTTGTGTCACTTCAAAAATAGATCTCTTAACTCTGCCAAACATTTTTTTGAAAAAGCCAGGATCTTCAGCAACTAGGTCGTTGGGATTTGACTCTTGCAGTTGGAACATCAGGTCTGTCAGCGCTGTGCCGACTTCTCCCAAGTCCTGAGCCTGTACTTTATTGAGCACCGACTGTGAAAAATCGCCGATTTTCTTTTGCGCAACAGCCCCATATTCGATGACTGTTTGTGACTTATTTTCATCAAGGGATTTTGACAGCTCTTTTGCTTTGCTGAGTTCTTCTTCAGTAAGCGTTGAGACAACGGATTGTGCACTAGCGTCTGATAAAGCTTGCGTGGCAAGAGGATTTTCGACCACAGTTTCTTGCAATGTGTCTGCTTGCATCAAGTCATCTAAAATTTCATTCGCCATTTTCTACCTCATTTTTTATCTTTTCAATGTCGTCAGAAAGCTGATTTTCATAAGTTTTAGCAATCTTTTCTGACAAACTTCTGATAAGCTGCGTTGTTTGCGTCATCAGTTCAGCATCTAGCTTATCTAAACTTTTCAAATCATCATAGTGCTCGACTAATTCTACCATATTTGGCAATTTTTTATAGAGAAAATCATCATTTTTCAAAACAGCATTTGGTGTCTGAACGATTAATTTGAAGAGTTTTTTTGCACTCGAAAGACCACCCGTCACTTTTTCGATAATCTGTAAATCACCATCTTTTTTGACAAATTTTTCCCAAGTCTGAATCTGATCTTTTGCCTCACCCATGGTCTTGCGAAAAATCTCGATATCCTGTTCTTCCAAACCTTGTTTGCGGTACTGATCAATCAATTTTGGATTTTTCTTCTCTTTTTTATACGCCTTGATTAACCACAAAATAAGCACCACCACGATTAGCATTAATACTATCATTATCTTCATAGTCCTATTTTAGCATAATTTTTTTGGCTTTTCTCAGTCCAGAGAATGATTTTTCTAAAAGAATATGATAAAATAAAACGGAATACAATTGGAGGTATTATGACCCAAAAAAAAATTGCTGTCCTTGGCCCAGGTTCATGGGGCACTGCTCTATCGCAAGTACTCAATGACAATGGTCATGAGGTTCGCATCTGGGGAAATGTTCCCGAGCAAATTTCTGAAATCAATACACAGCACACCAATACACGCTATTTTAAGGACATTGTCCTAGATAGCAAGATTAAAGGCTATGATGACCTTACTACTGCCCTTGATGGCGTTGATGCCGTTTTGTTTGTGGTTCCGACAAAAGTAACGCGCTTAGTCGCAAAACAAGTCGCTGAAACATTGGAGCACAAAGTTGTGGTCATGCACGCCTCAAAAGGGTTGGAACAAGGCACACACGAGCGTATCTCAACCATTTTAGAAGAAGAAATTCCTGCTAATCTACGCTCTGAAGTCGTTGTTGTCTCTGGCCCGTCACACGCTGAGGAAACGATTGTCCGCGATTTGACACTCATTACTGCTGCCTCTAAAAACCTAGATGACGCCAAGTTTGTCCAAAACTTGTTTTCTAACGACTACTTCCGTCTCTATACCAATGATGATGTGATTGGCGTTGAAACAGCTGCTGCTTTAAAAAACGTGATTGCTGTTGGCGCTGGCGCCTTACATGGCCTCGGTTTTGGGGATAATGCCAAAGCCGCCATCATTACTCGTGGCCTTGCTGAGATCACACGTCTCGGTGTGGCAATGGGTGCTAGTCCCATGACTTACATCGGCCTATCTGGTGTGGGAGATTTGATTGTCACAGGGACGTCTGTCCACTCGCGTAACTGGCGTGCTGGTGATGCCCTCGGTCGTGGCGAAAAACTTGCTGATATTGAGGCAAATATGGGCATGGTGATTGAAGGTGTTTCAACGACTAAAGTAGCACATGAACTTGCTGAAACTTTAGAGATTGATATGCCTATCGTTGACACCATCTACAACGTGATTTACAATAATAAAGACATTCGTGATAGCATTGTCGAGCTCATGCGACGTGAAGCTCGACCTGAAAATGAATATATTATCGAAATAAAAGGATTAAATTAAGATGACAATTGAAATTCAAAACAAAAAAGTTCGCAAAGCAGTTATCCCTGCTGCTGGTTTAGGGACACGTTTCTTGCCTGCAACGAAGGCGATTGCTAAAGAAATGCTACCAATCGTTGACAAGCCAACGATTCAATTTATCGTGGAAGAAGCTTTAAAATCTGGTATTGAAGATATTTTGATCGTAACGGGCAAAGCTAAACGACCAATCGAAGACCACTTTGACTCAAATATCGAACTTGAGATGTCACTCAAAGAAAAAGGCAAGACGGAACTCCTCAAATTAGTCGAAGAAACGACTGACATTAACCTGCACTTCATCCGTCAAAGTCACCCGAAAGGCCTGGGGCATGCCGTTTTACAAGCTAAGGCATTCGTTGGTGATGAACCATTTGTTGTTATGTTAGGTGACGACTTGATGGAGTCTGAGGTGCCATTGACCAAACAACTCATCGATGACTACGAAAAAACGCATGCTTCTACCATTGCCGTGATGAAAGTCCCACATGAAGAAGTTGATAAATACGGTGTCATCGCACCTGAAGGCGAAGTTGAAAAAGGTTTGTATAATGTTGCAAACTTTGTCGAAAAACCTGCTATCGCAGACGCCCCTAGTGATTTAGCAATTATCGGTCGTTACCTCTTGACACCTGAGATTTTCGAGATTCTTGAAACACAAAAACCAGGTGCTGGTGATGAAATTCAGCTGACGGACGCCATTGAAACGCTCAATAAAACGCAACGTGTGTTTGCGCAAGAATTTACGGGCAAACGCTATGATGTCGGCGATAAATTTGGCTTTGTCGAAACAACGATTGAATATGGTCTCAATCACCCACAAATCAAAAACGCCCTTCATGACTATATCATCAAAAAGGGAAAAGAGCTTGAAAAAGCTAATAAACCCGCCACTGCAGCTAAAAAATAGGCAATAACAGAGTACTCAATTTCTGAGTGCTTTTTTGCTAAAAAAATATTTGGTAAATTTCAACAAAAACAAGGCATAAAATGATAAAATATAATAATGAAAACGTTTGAAAACGTCAAAAAATTACAGATGAAACCGCTTGACTTTTTAGTAATTCTAATTTTGATGATGGCAAGTTTTGCACCCTTTTTATTGCTAAGTAGCCGTACACAAGCACCAAGCAATTTCGCACAACTACGGGTTAATGGTAAAGTCATTAAGACTTTCAACTTGTCAAAAAACAGCAGCTATCGCTACAAAGCAAAAGATGGTGACATCAATGATATTGCGGTTAAAAATGGTAAAATCGGCATTGTCTATGCCAACTGTGATGATCAGATCTGCGTCAGAAAAGGATTTATTGACAAGGTTGGTCAGACCATTGTTTGCTTACCACACAAGCTCGTCATCGAAGTGATGACGTCAAGTAACAAACCAGAGGACAATAAAGATAATAAGGTGGTGGATTACGGATGACGCGCTTACATAGACAAGTCTACATCGCACTGTTGACAGCAACTGCAACGATTATCGGCATTGTCGAGAGTCTCTTTCCATCGCCGTTTGCCTTTGCACCTGGTGCTAAATTTGGTTTTGCCAATCTCGTTATCCTGATCGCCATTTTCACCCTCAAAAAATCAGAAGTCCTGACTTTGATGTGCCTGAAACTCTTGATAACAGCGCTTTTCACCGGTTTTTCTGTTTTTATGTATAGCGCTTCAGGCGGTCTTTTATCCCTGCTTGCCATGTATTTGGTCAAGCTTCTTGGACCTCGGTTGATTAGTCTGATTGGCATTTCTCTTGCGGGCGGGTTTTTCCACAATGTTGGTCAGCTCCTCATGGCTGCCTTTATTGCGCAGACTCCTGCTGTCCTCTTATATCTGCCTTGGCTAGCATTCTTTGGGCTTTTAGCAGGCTTTTTTATCGGCGTTGCTGGCAATTCGCTACTCTATAAAATCAAGCCAATCAGGCAACTCTTTAGCACAGAAAATAAAAATTGGATGACACACTCATGACCTTTTGGCACCCCTATCCTCAGCTTGAAAAAGAGCTGACCCAAGTACAAAAAATGATGACACAAGCCATCAAAGTAAAAAATCCTCAGACCCAAGCAGCGATTTTAGACATCCTAAACTCTGGCGGCAAGATGCTGCGACCTGCTTATTTATTGCTTTTTTCTGAGTTTACGAGCTTAGACCACGATAAAAAAGTAGCACTCGCAGCTTCTATCGAGCTTCTTCATACTGCGACTCTGATTCATGATGACGTGATTGATAAAGCAACCACACGCCGCGGCGTTCCTACCATTTCGCACCTTTATGGCAATGATGTCGCAGTCTATGCAGGCGACTATCTCTTTGTTGCGGTCTTTCGTCTCATGATTAAGCATGCGCTTGACCTCTCAAACCTTTCTCATCGGGTCAATGCCATGGAAAAATTGCTCAATGGTGAACTGGGTCAGATGAACCTACGTTTTAATACAGATCAGACCATTGATGACTATCTGGACAATATCTCAGGTAAAACGGCCGAACTTTTTGCCCAGTCTTGTGCTATCGCACCTTTTGCTGACGGGCAAAATCGCCTTGCAAAGTTAGCTTATGATATCGGCCTTGACATCGGGATTGCCTTTCAGATCATGGATGACTATCTTGACTATACGGCGGACGCAACAACCTTTGGTAAGCCAGTATTAGAAGATATTCGTCAGGGGATTTATTCAGCACCAGTTTTATTTGCCCTATCTGCTGATGCAAGCGTCGCTGAACTTTTGAAAAATCAAGACTTTGATGCGGTATTTGACATCATAAAATCGTCAGATGCCCTTATAAAAACGCATGACCTTGCACAAAGCTACACACAAAAGGCACTCAAAAATATCGCAAAACTGCCTGATAATCCCGCCAAATCTGATATTCGTCAGATTACGCAACAACTCCTAGAAAGACAGCTATGACACCAGAAGACTTTTACAGCACACTAGAAACCTTCAACATCACCCTATCAGAATACCAAAAACAGCAATTTGAAACGTATTTCAACTTTTTGGTCACTGAAAATGAAAAAATCAATCTGACAGCCATCACCGAAAAAAATGATGTCTATCTCAAACATTTTTATGACTCAGTTGCGCCGATTTTATATGATTTAGTACCCAATCAGCCCATTAGACTGCTTGATATTGGGGCTGGGGCTGGCTTTCCTAGCTTTCCGATGAAAATCATTTTCCCTGAGCTCAACATCACAATTATCGACTCGCTTAACAAGCGCATCAAATTTTTGGCGGCACTTTCAGAAAAGCTTGGTTTTTCGTCTGATAGTATTAACTTACTACATGGTCGGGCAGAAGATTTGGGTCAAAATCCGAGTTACAGAGGGCAGTTTGATCTCGTTACGGCTCGCGCCGTGGCGCGCCTCAATGTGTTAAGTGAGCTGACATTGCCATTTTTAAAAAAAGACGGTAGCCTCATCTCGCTCAAGGCCAGTCAAATGCTGGATGAAATCGCTGAAAGTAAGCAAGCAATCGCAGTTCTTGGCGGCAAACTTACTGAAACGCGGGATTATACGCTACCAAACGGTGATGAGCGTCATCTGGTTGTCATCGAAAAGAAAAAAGAAACGCCTAAAAAATACCCGCGCCAAGCTGGCACACCAAATAAAAAACCACTATAATCTAAAAAGCCTGTCATTTTGAAAATTGACAGGCTTTTTTTAATCTTCACGCCTCAATAGTTTCAAAACTACCTCATCTATCAACTGTTCCAAAAACGTGGTCGTAATCTCATGTTTATTCACGATGATCTCATAGCGCACCAGCTCAAACGGAATCAGCTTAGCATAGTCGGACACTTCTAAAACATCCTCACCGCGCGCTTGTGCGTTCTCAATAATCTTGTTCATGATCGCAAGATTGCCTGTTTTTACCGCAAGAATCTGCTTTTCAATCACGGGATTTCCTTTTGAAATCTCGATTGTCATGGCCTGCATGAGCTCACGCCCTAAGATCTGCGATGATTGTAAAAAACGGTTGAAAACCAGCAACAAATCGCCACGCATACTCCCCGTATCAATCAAAATATCGCTAAATACACCAAGCGCATCTGTAACCTCGGCAAGCTTAGCAGTCATCAATAACTCAAACGGACTATTAAATCGCCTGTAAAGCACCGTCCTGCTCGTTTTTGCCTGTTTAGCAATCGCAGAAAACGTTGCTTGCTCAATACCTTTTGTGGCTAGAATATCACGCGCTGCTCTGAAAATTTCTTCTTCTAGCGCTTCTCCACGCTTTCTGGTACTTGTCATCACTGATCCTCATTTCATTTTTAAAATTTTAAGAAACATACTGTACTTTATACTTGCATTATATCAAATTTTGGTCTATAATAACATTATCAAAGTTTAAGGTACACGTTGTATCTAAAGGAGCCTATTATGTCTAAACCTCAAAAATCTACTGAACAGATTCCAAAATCTGTCATCAATACTGCCTGGATCCTTGTGATTGGCGCCATTATG
Source organism: Pseudolactococcus insecticola (assembly GCF_011170065.1). Classification (GTDB taxonomy): domain Bacteria; phylum Bacillota; class Bacilli; order Lactobacillales; family Streptococcaceae; genus Pseudolactococcus; species Pseudolactococcus insecticola. The sequence continues at coordinate 55,679 of NZ_BLLH01000002.1, forward strand.
CCCATGCTTGATTCTACTATGGTCAACATTTCCATCGAAAAACTCAATCAAGACTTTGCAACAAGTCTGTCAACAATTCAGTGGGTCATCACAGGATTTGTCCTGACAACGGCGATTGCCGTGCCAATTGCAGGCTGGCTGGTCCAAAAATACAACGGTAAACGCATCTTTCTCTATGCTGAGATTTTATTTATGGTAAGCTCGCTCTTATCTGGTCTAGCTTGGAATGTTGAGAGCTTGATCGCCTTTCGACTCATTCAAGGATTTGCCTCAGGCTTGATTGTCACGCTCATCACGACCTTGCTTGTTGAGGTTGCTGGTGCCGAGTTCATGGGTAGGATCATGGCGATTGTAGGTGTCCCTATTGTTCTTGGTCCGATTTTAGGACCTGTCATCGGTGGTTTTATCGTACAGTCACTCACTTGGCGCTATATTTTCTTTATCAATCTACCATTTGGTTTGATTGCGGTCTACCTGATTATCAAAAAATTGCCTGATTTTGTCCCAACTCAGCCAGATAGCAAGCTTGATTTTATTGGGATTAGTCTTTTGGGCCTGAGCTCATCTGCTATTATTTACGGGATTTCTGCAGGAAGTACACAGTCCAGCTTTTTCAATACGTCAACTGTCAGCTTTGTCGGGATTGGTCTTGCCTTATTGCTTACTTATGTCATTTATGCCAGTCGTGTTGGAAAAAAAGCGATTTTGCCACTGACCTTGTTCAAGTCTAAGAGTTTTACAGGTATCTCCATCGGTCTGTTTTTAACGGGCATTGCGACCAACGGCCCTATGATGCTACTGCCCCTTTTCTTTCAAAATGTTCGTGGTTTTAGCGTAATCAATGCAGCACTCATCATGATTCCTCAGGGCGTCGGGATGCTCCTTGCACGACCTACTATCGGAAAATTAGTCGATAAGATTGGCGCGAGAGTTGTGGTTCTGACGAGTCTTGCCATCACAGTAATCGGTACGCTGCCATTTCTATTTTTTGACAAATCATCAAACCTTGTTCTGATCGGTGTCTTTTTACTTATCCGAGGTGCCGGTATTGGTGGGATTTCTATTCCAATGATGGCGGATGCCTACACAGGTCTTGAAAAGTCTGAAATCGCACAGGCAAGCGTCGGTACACGTATTGTTCAAAACCTTGGTGGCTCATTTGGCTCTGCTGTCCTTGCAACCGTGGTTTCAAGCTCAATGAGCGGTCAGAAGCCTAGCGTACCACTTCTGACGACTGCCTATCAAAACGGCTTTCTCGTTGCTTTGATTGTCAGTCTTGTTATCATCTTACCAAGTTTTCTTCTGACCAATAAAATCAAGAAATCAGCTGATTAAGCAAACGTATGCTGTCTGAAATCTGCGCTAGCTGACTTTCTGACAACTCTGAAAAAAGTGTGTTCATCTTATCTGAACGCGCTTTTTCTATACGCTCAAAAATCGCCTGACCGGACTTGGTCAGAGACAGCTCACGCACCCGCTTATCCTGCCGACTTGGACGCGTCCCAATCAAACTAAGCCCCTCAAACTTCGCAATCTGACGGCTGACAGACGAATGATCCCGTCCGAGTTGTTCGGCCAATTGTCCAACCGTAAGGCTCGGTTGCATCCCAACCCGCACAATGACTGGTAAAAGATGCTTATCTTTTTTAGGGTCAATGCCTGCTAGCTTTAGCAAGTCAGCATCATTTTCAGGAGCGTTTAGAAAATTAACCAAATGAAACAGATTTTCAAAAATATCATTCTTCATATTCATACTTGACATTATACCATATTAGCGGTAAGATAATAAACATAATAAGTGCAAAATGCACGCAAAATGAAAGAAGATACTAATGACAAACATTTTATTGATTTTAGACCACCCTTACACCGCTACATCTTGGGAGAACATCCCACACGAACGAAGCTATAGTGCAAAAATCACACATGACATCAGCAATAAGGCACGCTCACTTGGCAATACCATTGACCTGATAGACTTGCATGCGGATCACTTTAACCCCGTCATGAGCAAAGCTGAGCTACAAACTTGGCGCGTGCGCGGTGAGGGTGATGCGCAGGTCAAAGACTACCAAAATCGGATCAAAAACGCAGACGAAATCTGGTTTATCATGCCCATGTGGTGGGAACTCATGCCTGCCATGACCAAAGGCTTCATTGACCGCGTCTTTACCAAACAATTTTTACTTGGCGACCAGTCACAAGACGGCAAACGCCAAGTCCAACTCAAAAAACTACAAACCGTCCACCTTGTCACTGTCCAAGGCACACCAAAATTCGCCTATCGCCTTCTTTATAAAAATGCTATAACAAACGCCCTGTTTAAAGGCACCTTTAGAAAAATGGGATTCAGAGGCAAACTCAAATGGCATGTCATTAACGGCGATGCGAGCGATATCAAACGTGAGAAAAGTCTGGGAAAACTGTTGAAATTTGTGAAATAACGATAAAAACCCCTTGCTAGTGTTTGGACTAGCAAGGGATTTTTATCCTCCAAATAAATCAGAATGACTGCCTGTGTCAATGAATTTGATATTGCTATCAACTCAAATTTCCTTACCCATCAAATCCTTCTTAGCAATCTCACGTTTTCGCATGGCACCAAATAGACCGCCACCACTTTCACGTTTATAGGCTTCTGATTTGCTGTCAAATAGTTTTTTTACAAGGCGATTGAGTTCTACCTGTTCGTCAGGGGTTAAGCTGTCGAAAAATTGACCATAAAACTCTTCGTCGTGCTGTGTGAGTTGACTTGCAAAATCACGACCGGATTCTGTCAGGCTCACTAGCGTAATCCGTTTATCTGCGGCGTCTTTCGTTTTACTAATGAGCAATTTTTTTTCTAGTTTACTCACAAGTTCTGACGCAGATTGCTGACGAATTTCTAGTTTTTCAGCGATTTCACCTGTTGTTTTTGGCATATTGCTTTCATATAGAAATTGCAGGACACGAACTTGCGCATTATTTTGTGCACCACGTTTGCCTCCTGCTCCACCTGGTGGTGCTTGACGGATAAATCTAAGCAGTTTTCCCAGATTTTCGTACAATTCTTTTGCAATCATGTTTGCTCCTCCATTGGCAACAGGCATATGGTTTCAATCTCTCATTTTATTATATCAAAATCAGATGGTTTTGCTGTATTTGAGTGTTGTGAGTGGCGCGAAAATCGCTACGATAATCACGCTAAACAGGAGAAATGACCAGAAATTTGAGTTGATTGTGCCGTTATTTAGCAGATCGCGAAGCGCTGTAATAAAGTGAGAAACGGGGTTCACATTGACAAAACTTTGCAGGAATTTTGGCAAGGTTTTAACAGGTATGAAGGCGTTTGACAGGAAACTCAGGAGCATGGTAATAGTCATGGAAATCCCTGTAATCGCACCTGAACTTTTGACGACTTGACCGACATAGGCGAAAATCCAGCTCAGTGACCAGCTAAAGAGGACTGCAAGGAGAATGGCAAGCGCCACGTAAATTGGGCTACCACCAATCTTCCAGCCTAAAATGAGGCCTGTCACCATGACAATGACTGTCGCGATGAAATAACGGACGATATCAGCAACCAAGGGGCCAGCAAGGGGTGCAATGCGAGCGATGGGCAGGGATTTGAATCGATCGAAAACGCCCTTTTCGATATCTTCACGCATGGATACACCGGTCGCCGAGGTAGCTGTCAAAAGTGTTTGCACTAAAACCCCTGGAATCAAAGTCGGTAGATAAGCTTTCATATCACCTGCGATAGCTCCGCCAAACAAAAAGGCAAACATGAGCGTGAATAACACGGGCGTGAACGTCACGTCGAACAACTTTTCAGGATTGTGGTAGATTTTGAGTAGGCTGCGTTTAGCAAAAGTAAAGGTATCTTTAAGCGCTTTGACAACGCTATTTTGTGGTGTAATTTGTGTGTTGATGGTATCCATGATTTTTGGCTCCTTATTTACTAGTATCTTCTGTCAGTGCAAAGAACACATCGTCAAGTGTTGGTTTTTGCATTGAAAACTCTTTGATGGCGAGCTTTTCTTGACCTGCTCTGACGAAAAAATCTGAGATTTGCTTGGTATCTTTGACAGGAACTTGAATCTCGTGCTTGTCATCACTATCAATGACTGCCTCGTCAATCTGATCAAAAATTTCCGCCATCAGCACCTGCGCACGTTGGCTTACCGCACGATCAGCAAATGAAATCACGAATTTCAGATCACCAACTTCACGTTTGAGCTCGTCAGGCGTGCCCTCGATTACAAGCTTACCATTGTCAATCAAAGCGATATGATCAGCTAGCTGGTCAGCTTCTTCCAAATACTGCGTGGTCAATAAGACCGTCGTGCCTTCTGCAATCATGTTGCGGATAACGTCCCACATCTGCTCGCGTGTGCGCGGATCAAGACCAGTCGTTGGTTCATCAAGAAAGACCAGATCAGGATTTGAAATCAGACTGACTGCAAGGTCAAGCCTGCGACGCATACCACCTGAGAAGTTTTTGAGCTGCTTATAACGCGCTTCGTAAAGCGTAAAATCTTTCAGCAACTGTGTGGCTTTTTCAACGCCTTGTTTTTTGCTGAGACCATTTAGGCTGGTGAAAATCATGAGATTTTCCCAGGCTGTCAGATCCTCATCAACTGATGCGTATTGACCAGTCAAGCCAATATGGCGGCGGACTTCTGCTGCATCTTTGATGGCATCGTGACCGAAAATCTCGATTGTGCCACCGTCAGCTTTTAGTAGCGTCGCCATCATGCGAACTGTCGTTGTTTTACCCGCACCATTTGGCCCTAGGATTGCGAAAACCTCTCCTTTTTTAATGGTCAGATCGACCTTGTCAACAGCTGTTTTCCCTTTAAAAATCTTGGTCAGCCCTTTGACGTGGATTGCAATATCTACGTTTGTTGTTGTCATTTGAAATCTCTTTTCATTTTTATTCCTGCTTCATTTGAACAGGTACCTTATAAAAATGATTATACAGGCACCTGATTAGTTTGTCAAGAGAAAACTTTTATTTTTGCAACAAAAAAAGCTCACCTAAGTATGTGAGCCTTCGTTTTTTATTTGTGAGTTCAGTCGTTATACCCATTCGGATGGTTTTGGTGCCATGTCCAAGCATTTTGGATAATGTCAGCAAGCTTTTCAGTTGGTGACCATTTTAAAACGCTTTGTGCTTTGCTACTATCAGCAACAAGCGCATCCGGATCACCCAGACGGCGTGGACCAATCTCTGACGGAATCGCATGACCTGTTACTTGACGCGCTGTTTCAAGCACTTGCAAGTTAGAATAACCGGTTTTCGTTCCAAGGTTGAAAGCGTCAGATTGACCGCCAGCCTTCAAGTACTCGAGCGCCTTGATATGGGCATCGATCAAGTCCGTCATGCCAATGTAATCACGCACACAAGTGCCATCAGCAGTCCGATAGTCATCGCCGTAAATCATGATTTTTTCACGTTGACCAAGCGCCACTTGTAAAATGATCGGAATCAAATGTGTTTCATTTTTATGTGCTTCACCGATAGAACCATCGTGTTTCGCACCTGCAACGTTAAAATAACGCAGCGCCACATAAGTCATATCAGTCGCACTTGACTGCCATTTCATCATTTTTTCCATGATGAGCTTACTTTCACCATAAGGATTGATCGGATTTTGTGGCGTTGTTTCAGTGATTGGGCTTTCTTCTGGAATCCCAAAAGTCGCAGCCGTTGATGAAAAGACAATGTGTTTAACGTCAAAATCGTTCATGACTTCGAGCAATGTAATCGCACCACCGACATTGTTTTCAAAGTACATGAGTGGTTTTTCCATCGATTCGCCGACCAAAGAATAGGCACAAAAGTGCATGACGCCTTCGATGTTTTTTTCCTGCGTGAAAACATCACTCAAAAAGGCTTTATCGCGAATATCACCTTCATAAAAACGCGCCTTGTCAGCAACTGCTGCGCGGTGCCCAGTTGATAAATTATCAACAACTGCCACATCATAGCCACGCGCTAAAAATTCATCAACTGCGTGACTCCCCACATAGCCCGCACCGCCTAAGATTAAAACTGTCATTTTACACTCCTAATAATTATTTGTCTATATTATACCATAAAAACTCGGAAAAATTAATGACGAAAATGACGTGCACCTGTAAAGACCATGGCGATACCGTTTTTATTAGCCTCATCAATGGCGTCTTGGTCGCGCACTGAGCCGCCAGGTTGGATGATGGCTTTAATGCCTGCTTTTGCGATTTCTTCGACATTATCAGCAAATGGGAAAAAGGCGTCAGACGCAAGAACCGCTCCGTCAAGGCGATCAGCAGCCTGCTCAATTGCAATCTTAACGGAACCAACACGGTTGGTCTGACCAGGGCCTACACCAAGTGTCTGATGGTCATTTGTGATGATAATCCCGTTTGACTTAACATACTTGACCGAACGCCATGCAAAATCGAGCGCTTTAATCTCAGTTTCTGTCGGCTGACGTTTTGTCACAATCTCCCAATCAGATACAAGTTCCAAACTTGTGTCTTGATTTTGGACAAGAAGGCCACCCAAAACACCCGTAAATTCTTTTTGCAGTTCTGACGCTTTTTGTTGGTCAAAATCAAGCTGTAAAATACGCAAATTTTTCTTTTTCGTCGTCAGAATCTTAAGCGCCTCGTCAGAATAGCTTGGCGCAATGATAATCTCAAGGAAAATGGCGTGCATTTTTTCAGCAGTCGCCGCATCCACCTCACGATTGAGCACGATAATGCCACCGAAAATAGAGACAGGATCTGACGCATAAGCATAGTCCCAGGCTTGCTCAATTGTTTCAGCGCTCCCGATACCACAAGGATTCATATGTTTCAAAGCAACAACAGTCGGCGCTGAAAAGTCACGGATAATGCGGATCGCCGCATCTGCATCACGGATATTGTTAAATGACAGTTCTTTACCATTGAGCTGTTTAGCCTGTGCAATCGAGTAATCTGTCGGAATGATAGCTTCATAAAAGTCAGCATCTTGTTGCGGATTTTCACCATAACGCATGGGCTGTTTGAGGTCATAAGTCAGCGTGAGTTTTTCTGGCTTTTGTACGCCAACTTGCGCCGTGAAATAGTCTGCAATCAAAGCGTCGTAAGCTGCCGTGTGGCGGAAAACCTTGGCTGCGAGTTTCTGACGGCTTTCATAAGTCGTATCACCAGTTTCAGCAAGCTCGCTCAAAACGCCTTCATAGTCGGACGGATCCACAACAACTGTCACACTAGCGTGATTTTTCGCAGCAGAACGCAACATTGACGGCCCACCGATGTCAATATTTTCAACCGCATCAGCATAAGTCACATCAGGTTTTAAAATCGTTTCTTTAAATGGATAGAGGTTGACAACCACTAAATCAATCGGAAAAATATCATGTTCAGCCATGGCAGATACGTGCGTATCAAGGTCCCGACGTGCCAGAAGACCACCGTGAATCTTTGGATGCAGCGTCTTCACACGACCGTCCATCATCTCAGGAAAACCCGTCACATCATCGATTGCAATCGTTGCAACGCCAGCCGCATCAAGCGCTGTTTTTGTCCCGCCAGTTGAGATGATTTCCCAGCCCAGCTCACGCAATGTCTCTGCAAATGCTACAATGCCCGTTTTGTCACTCACACTAATCAAAGCTCGTCTTGTCACTTTAGTCTCCTATTTTCTGTAAAAAATTCTTTATAGCTCTATTTTACGGCTTTTTGCTTGGTTTTAATAGAAAAAAACGTATATCTACACGAGATATACGTTTAATGTTCGGAAAATCACTATTTTTCGGCAGACACACTCTGGAAAATCGCGACATCTTTTTCGGTCAGGCCGATCATAGGATCAATGGCTGAGCTATTTTCAGCAGTCAGGATATAATTTTCAGGTTCTAGTGGTCTTTCGTCAGCTGTAATGACAACGTCTTCGGCCTGCTTGCTACCATGTTCCGAAATAATCGTGTCAGCTGTTTCAGCTTCAACATCAGCATCTGCTATCACGCCAAAACGCTCGACAAGAAAGGTCTTGCGATTAGCGCCAAGTCTGGCAACTGCCGTCTGAAAACTATCAAGCTCGCCAAGCAAAATCAAGGATGACTTTGCGCGCGTAATCGCCGTATAAAGCAGATTGCGCTCAAGCATGCGATGGTAGCTTGCCACAAGCGGCACGATGACGCTCGGAAACTCGCTCCCTTGCGCCTTGTGGATACTCATAGCATAGGCGAGCGTGATCTTGTACCACTCGCCGCGCGGATAGATAACCTCATTACCATCAAAACTCATGACAATCTCGTCTTGCTTGGACTCGGTGTATTTGCCGGGCACCAAATCCGTAACCACACCAATATCGCCATTAAAAACGTCAAGCGACGCTTCATTGACCAGATGCAGCACCTTGTCGTTCTGGCGAAAAATCGTGTCCTGATAGAGAAACTCAGCCCGAGCCTCAAGCGGATTAAAAAGATTTTGCAGGATTTTATTGATCTGATTGATGCCTGCAGCACCTTTATACATGGGAATCAGCACCTGCAAGTCAAAAGGATCATTGCCACGTTTCAGCCAGGCACTAGCGATTTGGTTAATGTAGTTTGAAATATTTGACGCATTACTTTCGATATAAGAACGATCAGGCATCTTAGCTGTGAAGTCTTGCGGCAGCTGACCATTTTTGATGGCGTGTGCGAGATTGGTAATCGTTGACCCGGTGCCCTGACGAAAAATCTTATCTAGCTTGATTGTTGACCCTGAAAAATCAGGAATTTTCAGCAAGTCAGCGAAAACTTGCCCAGGCCCCACAGACGGTAGCTGATCAGCATCTCCTACTAAAATCACCTTCATCGACGGCGGAATTGCCGCAAACAATTTATTGGCAAGCCAGGTGTCAACCATAGAAAACTCATCTACGATCAAAAGCGTTCCAGAAAGTTCATTTGTCAGATCATCATCTAAGTCGTCAGAATTGATGCCGAGTTGTCTGTGAATCGTTGCGGCAGGTAGGCCTGTTAATTCATTCATTCGCCTTGCGGCACGCCCTGTCGGTGCGACTTGGACGATTGGAAAGATGTCATCTGTGTAGTTGTCAGGATTCAAATCTAGCTTATGTAACGCCGCATAGGCTCTGATGATCCCTTTGATAACAGTCGTTTTACCAGTCCCTGGACCGCCCGTCAGAATGAAAAACTGATGCGTCAGAGCCGTTTCAATCGCCTGCTTTTGTAGCGTGTCATAGCTGATGTCAAGCTCTGTTTCGACTTGCTGAATAATCTCATCAAACTGCGATGCGTCAAGCTTATCAGAAACACGCTTGTCTAGTTTTCGCAGACTTTGATAAATCCCGTCTTCAGCAAAATAAAGCGAATTTTCAAAAATCTTGGTCTCATCTGCTTGGACCTTTCCCTCTGACAACAGCACGTTCAGGTTTTCTACCACATGGTCGGCCAAAATCTCGACATTGCGCGATGACTCGAGCAATTCCGTCGTTTTTTCAAGCAAATCACGCGCTTCGATATAGGTGTCGCCTGTCTCAAGTGCCTGCGTCAGAACGGTGTGAATCAGCCCCGCCTGCACCCTCGCATCACTGCGCGCAGAAATACCCTCTTCTTCGGCAATCTTGTCCGCTTTTTTGAATCCGATACCCTTGATGTCAAAGACCAGCTGATAGGGATTTTCCTTGATAACATCAAGCGTTGTTTCTTTATAAAGATCATAAATCTGAAAATTTATCTTGCTCGGTAGCTCGTATTTGGCAAGTTTTGAGAGAATTTTTTCCATGCCGTGATTGTCAGCAAGCCGCTTAACAAATGCCTGCAGCTTATCAGCAGACAGAACGCCAGAAAGCTTGTCAGACTCATCTAAGATATGGTCAATCGTGTCCTCTGGAAAAATCGCAACGATTTTTTCCGCCGTTTTCTTGCCAATACCTGGAAAATGATCGCTTGATAAATACTTAACAAGTCCAGCGCCAGACGTCGGAACGTCTTTTTCGTAGGTTGAAATTTTCAGCTGCTCGCCGTATTTTGGATGGTTGGTCAACTCACCATAAAACTTATAACTATCACCCTCAACGACGTCACCCACCACACCATTTACAACAATTTCTGACTCAGAAAAATCAGCATTGGTATCTGTGATATCAAGCAAAATCACCTTATAAAAATTTGTCGGATTACTGAAAAAAATCGCCTCAATCGTCCCTGTAAAATAAAGTTTATCCGCCATGTTTTTCATTCCAATGTGTTAAGACATATTTTTCACCGTCATAGTCAACGACTGACAGGGTATTGTTATCAAGGCCAACACCACCAGGGCGCAATTCTTCAAATGGTGCCCCAGTCAGCATCTTGATTGTGCTAGATAAAAAAGCACCGTGACTCACAACAAGCACCTTGTCATAATGTTGTGTGCTCAAAAATGTGATAAAGTGGCTAAATCTGCGGTAGACGTCAGCGAGATTTTCAGCGCCATGCGGGTTCCCCCAGAACTGTTCTGGGTGATGTCTGAACGCCAGCATGTTTTCAGGATCTTTTTTGATAGCATCATCGATCAACATGCCTTCAAAATCACCTAAATTCCACTCAAAAAGCTCTGTTTTTTTGATGATTTCCTGCGGCTTATGATTGTGTTCTGACAGGATTTTTGCTGTATCAACCGCACGTTTTGACGGACTAGAAAAAATCGCATCAAAGGACATTTCAGAAAGATAGTCCCCGAGCTGCGCAATCTCAACCAGCGCCTCAGCTAATAACGGCGAATCTCCCGTCATCCCTTGCAACCGACGTTCTTGGTTCCACTGCGTCTTGCCATGGCGCACAAAATAAATTTTCATTTTAATTTGTCTTTCTCATAGGCATGAACCAGCTCTAAACCTTGGTAATGCTGCTGCCTCAAGCATTCGTAGATAATAATGGCAGCCGTATTTGACAGATTTAAGCTTCTGACGTGTTCATCATTCATCGGAATTCTAAGCGCTTTTTCTGCATTGTCACGCATAAACACCTCAGGCAGACCCGTATCCTCACGCCCGAAAAGAAAGTAATGATTCTCAGCATCAGCAGTGTAGAGGCCATCTTCTGAGTAATCATGTTCTGCGAATTTGGTAATGAGATGCAATTTTGCGTGCTGATCAGCATTGACAAAAGCCAAAAAAGCCGGCAAATCATCGTGATACGTAATCTCCACCTTATCCCAATAATCAAGCCCAGCCCGCTTGAGATGCTTGTCAGTAATCTCAAAGCCAAACGGCCGAATGAGATGCAGCTGCGTATTTGTCGCCGCACAAGTCCGCGCAATGTTGCCTGTATTAAAATGTATCCGTGGTTCAAAAAGTGCAATGTGGTTTGTCATAGTAGCTCAATTATACCAAATTTCTAGCTATTTTTCAGAAATCGGATGACAGGTTTTGGATCAAGTTCAAGGCGAGAGCAAGGAAGCACGCCTTGCGGCGGAGACCGAACGAACAACGCAGAGATTGAACAAAACTTTTTTTGTTTAAGTTCAAGGCGAGAGCGAGGAAGCACGCCTTCCGGCGGCGACCGAACGAACAACGCAGAAATTAAGCAAAAAAAAACTAGGGCACTCGGAGTTTATCTCAGCGAGCGCCCTAGTCGGTAGACGAGATTTGCTTTAATCATAACAGGTTTGATTGAAACAAATATCTTATAGTTTATAGATTATCAGATTTTTACATCTTTGTCAAGTATTTTATCGAACTAATCGCAACTTTATAGCCTTCTTTGAGTCAAAAAAATACACCAAGTCAGATACCTAAAAGATACAACTAACTTAGCACATTTTTATATTTAATTAAGCATTCAATTCTGCCAAAATACCTTTAATTTGGTCTTTTGTATGAACACCTGCGACTTGTTTGACTACTTCGCCATCTTTTTTGAAGAGCAATGTTGGGATACTCATGATGCCAAAAGATTGTGGTGTTGCTGGATTTTCATCTACATCCATCTTAACAATTTTGAGTTCGCTTTCGTCTAATTCTTCAGAAAGTTGGTCAAGAATTGGCGCTTGCATGCGGCAAGGACCACACCATGTTGCCCAGAAATCTACCAAGACAACACCATCTTTTGTTTCTTCTTGGAAAGTAGTATCAGTTACTTCAACTGCCATTGTAATCACCTCTATTAGTTTTAATAACTCTATTTTACCTAATTTTTTGTCATTTGTCGCCTATTTTGCACGAAAGTTGGATTATCCGTGAAAATGCCTGTAAATCACGGTTTATTTGCTGATTTTGACATGCAATTCTTCATCAAACTCAAGTGACGGATTTTCTTGCAGGTAGTCAATCAGCAAGTCCTGAATCGTGAGACCCGTGTCCTTGACAACTTCTGCTATCTTGTAGTCATTATACTCGCCACCACCAACTGCACGGTAGTTATTGAGCGCAACAGTAAATGTTTGGTCATCTGTGACTGCCTGACCTTGGTAGTTCAGACTGACAAGGCGCTCCCCAACAGGGTTTGACACCTTTATCTCATAGTCCAGACCATAGTAAAAGTCATAGTTATAGTGCTCTTTTTTGGGTACCAGCCAGTTTTCATTGATCACCATCTGATCATTTTCAAGCGCAAAATACTCCGCTGTTTTTTCAATGACGTGCTTGAGCTGTACGCCTGTCAAGCGCATGACAAATAAAGTATTGTCAAATGGATAGTTTCGCATGACATCACGCACTTTGACATTTTTGGGCAGCTCTAAGGTATTGTTATTCATACTCACGATTGAAATGTCTGCACCAGTGGCATTTTTTTGCACATGCGCTGTCAGCGCCAAAATTGCGTTACTAGTCTGTGCCAAGTCCAGATGACTTTGCGGTGCAACAGGATTCTCCAGAGTCACGATTGGGGCGTCAAGATAAGCCATGATCTCATTTTGCAAAGGTTGGATTTTCGCAAGAAGCTCAGGCTCGTTCAAAAGTTTCGGCGTACGCATCTCGCTTGTTATCGTAACATCGCCACTGTCAGCAAGGTCAATCTTGATTTCAAAATATTTCTGCGCCATATTTGGTGGCTGCAGCGTATAAGTTCCGTGAACATAGCGCCCTTCAATCGTCGCATGCTGATGCCCAGTCAAAAGCAGATCAAAATCTAGCATTTCTAACAGCTGGTAGCCGACATTTTCACCCGTTTCGCTCAATAATTCACCAGTTTCAAGATTGCGCTCAAAGCCACCGTGATAAATACCAATCAGCACATCAACCTGACCACGCAATTTATCAATCTCAGCTTGCATAGCTGGAAATACTGGCACAATATCAATAGTTGCAATATGTTCTGGCTTCTCCCAGACATTGACATAATCCGTCACAGCACCTATCAGACCGACTTTTATACCATTTTCAAGTGTTTTGATCTGCGCTGGAAATAGCTGTTCCCCTGTTTTTTTATCTAAAACATTGACCGCTGTGACTTGCGCCGTCAGATGTGACAAGTTTCCCGTCAGAAAGTCAAAACCATAGTTAAAGTCATGATTGCCAAGCGTAATATAGTCATAGCCACCCGCATTCATGACCGCAGCAATGCCATTGTCAGCATCATGCCGGTTCTGATAATAGTTGATAAACGGCGAGCCTTGGAAAATATCGCCACCGTCGATGACAAGGGTATTACCATCCTTATCATAGTCCTGAATCGCTTGCAAAAGCCCCATCGGCTTCGTATCGTCAGAGATATAGTCAGTTGGAAACAAATAACCATGCACATCACTCGTGTAATAAATCTTTAATTGCCGCATATCCTGCTTAACCTTATCCTTTCAGCAAATAACTGCGAATCCTGTCAGAAATCAGCTCAATCACCAAAATCAAGACAAATAAGCCAATCAGAATTGAACCAACTTGTGGCCATTTATAAGCATTCATGGCAAAAATCATCGGTGCGCCGATCCCACCTGCACCAACAAGCCCCAAAATAGAGGCGTCGCGCAGGTTCATATCAAGGCGATAAAGTAAGATTGACAAGAAGTCTGGCATGAGTTGTGGGATGATGCCAAAGCGAATCTTTTGGAAAGTCGTCGCCCCAGCCGCGTCCATGCTCTCGATGATTCCTGTGTCCAAATCTTCAATTGTTTCGATAAAGAGCTTTGAAATCATCCCAATCGAAATCAAACCCAAGGTTAGTGCGCCAGCAGATGCACCAGGACCCGTCACGCGAATGAACATCAGCCCATAAACAAAGGGTGGCACAGTGCGCACAGCCATGATAAATAAGCGCACGATATAGGCAATCCAGGCGGGCATGATACTTGTTGCCGATAAAAATGACAAAGGAACCGCGATAATAGCACCCACTAAAGTCCCCAAAATCGCAATCGCAATCGTTTGCAGAAGCAGATAACCGACACCTGTCGTATCAAGAGCAAAAAGAAATTTCAAATCTGGATGAAAAATACCAGAAAATATCTTGCCTGCAATCTTCACACCATTTTTAGACATACCTGACATATTCATGACCGTCATTGACCAGATAAAAATCGCTGCAATGATGATAAAAATCAGCAGATAGTAATGCCATTTGCGAGGTTGTTTGCCGTATTGTTCTTTTATTGCTGCGTTTATTGTTACATTCATCTAATTAACAGCCCCTTTCTAGGTTAATTTTTTACGGATGACTTGGCTAGTCAGCTCGATTATGATTACTGTCACAAGCAGCGCAAGCAAGATCATCCCAACACTTGTATAGTCTCGGTTATTGACACGATCATTTAAGATAATCCCGATACCTCCCGCACCAACATATCCCAAAATCGCAGCATAGCGGACATTTCCCTCAAAGTTAAAGAGCGTCGTTGACAGATAAATCGGTAGCACTTGTGGTACAATCGCAACCGTAAAGGCTTTAATTTTCGTTGCACCCATTGACTCCATGGCTTCAAACGCCCCCATATCAACAGTTTCGATCACTTCAAACATCTGTTTACCCATGTATGAAAATGAGAAAATGAAAATCGCAAGTGTTCCAGCAAATGTCCCCAAACCAAAGACATAGGTTGCAATCAGGGCCGTAACAAGCGTTGGCAAAGTCCGTAAAAACGTAAAAATAATCCGTACGACTTTATTGATCACCTGACTGTGCACGATATTGCTAGACGCCAAAATGGCAAATGGAATGGCCACAAGAGATCCCAAAATGGAGCCAATAAAACTCATTTTTATCGTATCAAGCAGCGGTTTCATGACCTTTGGCAGATAGCTCGTGTCGGGTGGCACCATGCGTTTTAGCATGTCAAAAAAGTTAGCGCCACGTTCAATAATCGCTGAAAATTGAAAATCCGTCAACTTCACTGAAAAAACTAACAAAAGCACAATTACCAGCCAAACAACTGGCAGACGACTCGCCTTTTCATAAACCACTTCACCCGAACTCAGCTCAAGTTTTTTAGGCTTAAAAATTTTATCATACATGACTAAGCCTCTTTCGTTTCTTTCTTATATACTTCGTCAAGAATGTCTTGCGTCACACTGCTAGAGGGACCATCAAACACGATTCTACCCTTTTTAACCGCGATAATCCGATCTGTATACTCAAGCGCAAGCTCCACATGGTGAATGTTGATTAGCACCGTTTTATTGAGCTCTTTATTAATCCGTTTGAAGTCATCCATGACCTCACGCGCAGTAACAGGGTCAAGTGCTGCAACAGGTTCATCCGCAAGGAGAATCTCAGCATCTTGCGCCAATGCACGCGCAAGCGACACACGCTGCTGTTGACCGCCAGAAAGCTGATCTGCACGGATATAAGCTTTATCCAAAATGCCAACACGATTAAGTGCATCCAAAGCTTTTAGTTTATCTTCTTTAGAAAAAATGCCAAAAAGCACCTTGATAAATGGCAGTTCAGGCACACGAGAGCTCAGCACGTTTCGAATCACTGACACCCGTGGCACAAGGTTATAAGATTGGAAAATCATGCCAACATTTTTACGAAAAGTCCGCAGATCCTTGCCTTTTAGTTTAGCAACATTTGTCTCGTTGACAATTAAAGTGCCTTCTGTGACAGTATTTAGACCATTTATCGTCCGAATCAAGGTTGATTTACCAGCACCCGACGTCCCGATAATGCCGATAAACTCGCCTTGTTCAATTTCAAGATTGACCTGATCTAGCCCACGTACCCCATTGGGATAAACTTTTGACACATTTTCAAATTTAATCATTTCGTTCATATTCCTTTAGTTGTACTTGTGTTAATACAAGAAAACAAACAGTCAACAAGATCGACTGTCTGTTTGCGTTGATTAGACAAGTATTATTTATTGTCTTGCATCAATTTTTCAGCTGCGAATTCTGCTTTATAGTCAGATTCTTTAGCATCTTTGTAGCCTTCGTGTGAGTAAACAGCGATGATTTTTTTACCTTCATCTGTTTTTGCAAGGTTTTTGATCGATGTTGCAAGCGCTTTTTTGAAGTCACTTGTCATGATTTTTGATTCTTTTGAAACCAAGATGGCATCATTGTAAATGGCTGGTGTAACACCAATAACGTTTGTTTCTGCCCAGATAGATTCTTTTTGACCGTATGTTGTTGTCCAAGCATCTGCAAAGTCACGACGTGCATCTGCATACATTGGCAAAACATCGATTTGACCTGAAGCAAGACGAGCTAGACCAGATCCGTAAGAGTCGATTGTGACAGTGTGCGTCAAATCAGTCACATTGTGCTTGAAGTTTTTGTTCAACCAAAGTGATGGATAGACATAACCTGCTGCAGATGTTGTTGAAGAAAGTCCCCAGTTAGCATCTTTGAGATCATCCCAAGTCAATTTTTCACCCGCATTGATCTTCTTAGCAAGTGCTTGACCTTTGGCAGAAGGACCTGTTACGAGGATTGAGCGGTAGCTTGTCACTTGTTTAGTCGTTGGTTCAGTGGGTTTGCCATCGTTCCAATCTTTTGCATTGCTGCTATCTTTGTTAAGACCAGCACGTGTCGCAGTCAAGATGACATCTGTGTCATCTTTGTACATCGCATAAGTTGAGCCTGGTACGCCGTAGCCGACATCAGCAGATCCTGAAGCCAATGCTTCACCGACAGCTTCAAAGTTAGTCCCAATTGTCACATCAACTTTTTTAACTGTGTAGCCTTGTTTTTTCAGCTCTGTTTTGAGAACTGATTCCAATGGCTTCGTAGCTGTTGTGATGTCATCAGGATTTTTTGACGGTACAAATGAGATTTTCAAATCATCAATTGTTTTGCTGTCAGATTTTGATGCGTCTGATTTGTTGCCACATGCAGCAAGTGCTGCAACACCAAATAAAGCGACACCAGTCGTTGCGAGAACACGTTTAAGTCCTTTTTTCATGAAAGTTTAATACCCCTTAATGTATTAGAATTTTTGTTACTTGTTCATTATACACCTTTTTTAACAGTATTTATTGAATTTACCAAAAATTTACAAAAAAGTCTTCAAACGTTCGTATTTTTTACAATTATTAAACATTTTCCGTCATAAACTACCGTATTATCCATCTCACAGCATCTCTTTCACTTTTGTTTCAATAAAGGTAATTTCATGATCATCAAGTCCGTATTTTTGATAGAGAAATTGGTCAATTTCTGGAATTGATTTTTCCCATGGGATGTCTGAGTTTGCTGTGAAGTCTTGGAGAGGGACTTTTTGCCATGTATTTTGGGGATTATGCTGAGTAATTTTCAAAATTCCAAGTAGACTCCTTGCAAACTTTGTTTTGACATAACTCAATAAATTTTCTGCTTCTAATTCTGTATCAAAAGCGCCAATAGAAATAAAGGTTGGCGTTGCAGAAGTGAGTGGCGTACCGATGAGCGGCGTACCGATGAGCGGCGTACTGAGAACTTCTCCAATTGCTCCACTACCATTTGATTCAGGAACAAATACTTTGTATTTTTCAATATTATTTGATTTTTCATAGCGAGGTGCCATATATTTCTTTTGAATCCAGCGATAAACTCGTTTAGATTGATAAAGTCCGAGTATTTTATAATAATTATCTTTATCTGCAGGTTCTTCCTTCAAGAAAACAGCATCCAATGATTCAAAAGTAGATGATTTTAATTCATATTCTTCATTTGCACTCAAAGTTGTAACATCTGGATACTTTATCTGTATCTGTGCAAGCCTCATTCGGACTGTCTCTGGATAATCTTTTAAAAATTCATCGTTAAATTTCAAATCCGAACGCCCGCCAAAAATAATCGAAGGTAAATTTTTGTCTAGATTATCTTCAAATTTTCTAGATAAACCATTTAAAATTGGGTCTGGAACAAAAGTCTTAATTGCTCCAAAATCTTTTTTAGAGTCTCTATATAAAACAGCAACCCCACCTTTTATATCTGTATTTGAAAAAATTTCACTAGAATTTTGAGCAAAATATTCAACTTTTAGATGTTTATCATTGAGCATTTTTTGATTCCAAGGTTTCGGAGTCAAACCTCCATTAAACAAGAATCTCGCTGGTGTAATCAAACAATATTTATCTGCAATCTTTTCTGCTACATCATAAAAATAATGATAGAGAGCTTCCCCTTTATTATTATTTGCCTGATTTTCCTGATAAGGCGGATTGCCAATCACAACATCAAATTTCATATTATCAAACACCTCTTCAACTTTTTCCTTGCCTTTTTCTGGACTTTTTTTAATCGTTTCAACAAAATCATCAATATAGGCAACATTCATCTCAAAATCTCGATAGCCCGCAAGTGTCCGTTCGGTAATCGTTTTCGCCATTGGCGTTTTGGCAATCGCATAGATATTTTCTTTGAGAATTTTTCGATAAACTTTATCTGCCTCAAAATGACTGTCATTATTGGCATTAACTTGATTGTAATATAGACTTATTGCGACATGAAGTGGATAGAGTCCTGTTTTAGTATTAATTTCCAGTATTTCACTTTCTGGTTGATAGATAGCTTTTGTATCAGCTTGCTCTACCCAATGCAAATTAGAAACAGCGCCATCAGTCGATGACTTAAAATCATCATCATAGAAATTCACACCCCCAATCGTTTTAACAAGTTGCAGATTGACCACACGCCATGGTGTCAAAACCGTTTCTTTATCGGGATTTTTAAAGCTAGAAAAAAGTTCAGCGATACGTTCAGCACGCTCGATAAAGTCCAATTTATCATAGGATTTAGCACGTTGACGAATTAATCTTCCTGCCTCGATAAAGACTTCCGCATCATAGTACTGGGAAATGTCCTTAAACATGCCTTTAGTAAATCCCTTAGGCATAAATTCTTGCCAAGACTTATCATCCACTTGTTTCGTAAAATCTGCTATCGTAATATCTTTTGACAGCTCAACTTGCATGCCGTAAATCATCATCGGAATACGGATAGAGACGCCACGTAAGATAGAAATCATGGTTTTGCGCTGTTTTTTAGCAGCATTGATTTTCTCTATCAGTTCCTTTTCTTCTTTAGTCCGCTTGCGTGCTGTTTTTTGCTTAGCTTTTTCTCCCTTATCGTATTCTTCATCAGTCAAGCCATTGTCAGCAATCACGATGTCAGATCCTTTTTTCTGTCCTTGCGTTTTGCCGACAATCGTACTCAGATTTTTAAACATCTCAGCATCGCCTGCTGTCAAGGTCAGCAATTTATCATTATAGAGACTATCATCTTCAAAACCAGAACGGACGGCTTTCTCAGCATAGACCTTTTTAAGCTGTGTCAGCATACTATCAACATTAAAAGTTTTCATACCAGTATCAGAACTACCCAGAATCGGCATAAAGTTCAGAAAACGTGTCATGGCATCTTTTTGTTCTTGGGTGTTTTTCTTACCAACACCCGAGTTGATTTGCGCACTTTCAGCCATAACGGACAAGGCACGGTCAGGTGCAAAATCAAAGATATAACAATTTTTCTTCATGCCTAATTTTTCATGAGAAAATGGTGTCTGTGCTCGAAAGGCTGCCTGAAGATAATTCATGGCGCTAGTCGTATTTGACAAGAAAAATACTGCTGTCCACTCAGGAATATTCACGCCTGTTGTCAATTTACGTACAGTCAACGTAATCGTCTTGGTTTGGCTAGGGTCTTTTGTAATCGCATTTCTAACCTTATCCAAATCGTTTTGACTAGCTACTTCATCATCGCCGTCTTTCACAACATTGATAATGTCATACTCCTGCCCAAAAATCCGATGCGCTTTCAAACATTTTTCAAACGCTGTCGCCTCTTTGATACCTGGCAATAACCAAAGTGTGTGTCTTAATTCCTCACGATATTCTGGTGTTGAAAATGGATAATTTGATAACTTGTCTGGATTAGTCAGATTATCCAAAAAAGCCGTCACGTCATTAAAATGTACCAAATCACCATTATCATCTACCTTAAAAAATTCTCGGAAGTTAAAGGCTTTTGATTCATCTGCATAATGTTCTTTATCCTTCATATCAAAAGTGAACATCGAGACCTTGGGCAAGCCTTCGTAAGGATTAGGTTTATCTGGACTTTCAAGCGACCATTTGAGTTTCGCCGTCTGCTCCATGGTATAATCCCATGTATAAACTTGGTCCTCTTCGTATTGGTCAAGGAGGTTAAAGGGCGTGCCTGAAAGCTCAAGCGTTTTTGTCTTATCTTTTTTTAGTGTTTTTAAAACCTCTTTTGCAAGCGCCGTTTGCGTGCCTTCATGAGCTTCATCAACAATAATCAAATCCCAGTCAATATCTGAAAACTGCCCAAGATTGGTTTGTCCATCGTCATGCCTAAGTAACTGGATAGAGGCAAAATAAATAAAGGGTTGGTTACCTGTTTTGAGTTTTTCTAAACGTTCACCTTTATCATCTGAACCGAACAAATATCCCGAATCTGCCATTTTCATCTTGTTGAAATCTTCAAACCATGAATCTGAGACAACAGGACGGTGGGTCATAATCAGTACTTTTTGAAATTGCTCTTCTTTTACCAGTTGCAAAGCAGTCAGCGTTTTCCCAAAGCGCATTTTGGCATTCCAAAGCATTTTGTCCTTTTTCTTAAAGGATTTTTTAGTTTTCGCAACCGCAGCATCTTGCTCAGGACGCAGTGTAATGTCATATTCTGATTTTGCCTCAGCAATTCCTTGAAGTGCTGATTTTCCCTCTTTAACAGCTTTTATAGCTGATTTTGCCGTTTCAAGATCAACATGATAAAACTCATTTCCTTGACCAAATTCTTTTGGACTATATCCAGAACGTTTTAATACTTCATGAACATCGTAATCTCTAAAAAAGCGCTTTTCTATTTTAGAGTACGCAAGTTCTGCCCAATGAATGGTGTAAGGTACTCCCGCCCTATTCATATAAGCACGAACTGTATTATCTGCGGCTTTTTGCAAATCTTTACTATTACGAGACTGGTCAATTTCAAAATCTTCTATTGAGGCATCACCAATTTTTTCGTAGCCATCATAATTCGACCAGTTACCACTTTGAATATAAATTAGTTTTCTCTCAGCAGTTTGATAACGTTTTTCAGCCTCTGGCTCTAAAAAATCCAAATAAGCTGTTTGAATATCTGTATCTGTATATCTCTTAACATACCAAACAAGAATAATAAAGATTTGTTTAAGCGCTTTTAAAGCATTTTCCTTTGTCGCTTCTTGTGAATTAATTACATGAGTTGCTTTATTTCCTTTTCCCTTAATACTATAAAATCCGTCTAAAATATAAGATTCGATATCAGTTTGTTTGAGTTCAGAGAGACAAACACTGAACGTCGAACGTTCAGGCAAAATTATATTTTCCTGTTCCGCAGTAGAAAATGCAACTTTTTCAGCCATTTTTCGGACTCTAAACAATGTGCCCTCATAATCTTTTTGGGTATAATTTTGTTCAGCAAGATTGGCTGTTTCAAAAAGAATAGCTGTGTCCGTCTCAACCATCAAAAATTCAAAATTTGATGTCATTTACTTTCCCTCCAATTGGTAAACTTTCTGTATATCAATGATTGTTGCTATTTTTTTCTTTTGTTTAGTATCGTCGCCCTCTAGGTCAAATAAACTTAATTGTCCCTCTGGAATGCCTGATTCTAAAGTAATTTTCTCATTTAACAATTCCGCAAAAGAAAATTCAACTCTTTCCACTTTGCTTGCACTTCCCTTGACTCGTCGCCACTCATTAAATAAGATAGGCGCACCGGTTTCGGGATGACACTTTGTTAAAGTATTACCACGAACAATATTTTTTTGGATAAGAAAATTAGCGGACTTATAGATGTCTTTTCTACTACTCAATTTCTGACCAAATGTTTCTTCATACCAATCTAAATAATAAAGAAACAACCGATAACGAGCAATCTCAAGATTATCTGCCAAAAATTCAATACCATAAATAGATGACAAAGCAAAAAGTGATTTTGTTTGCCAATATTTTGAACTGAAAGTCTCTTTAACACCTACTAATTTTCGCTTTAAAATCGCTACAAGAAAATTTCCATCTCCTGCTGCTGGCTCTAAAAATGTTTTCGTCACATCGTAAGTGTCTTCTTTCACACCTTGAGTATCCAACATCTTCTCAACCATCCAACTGGGCGTGAAAACTTCTCCATGTTTTTGAACACGGTGCTTACTTTTAATTAGACGTTCATTCATATGAGAGCACCAAAAAAGTCGCACTCTTGAGAGTACGACTTTTTATTAAAATATGACGAAAAAACGTAAAATTTACGCTGTTGGCTGTTGGCTGTTGGCTGTTGGCTGTTGGCTGTTGAATTGTATCACTTTATTTCTCCATGTCAAGTATTTACTAATTTAATTATATCATTTTATCATTCGAAAGTGATTGGCAAATTGCACGTCCGTATTCTCATCAGCTGAGCTTATTCTTGACACCAGACAGCATTTTTGAGATAATGATTTTGTTGGAGGCATTCAATTCAACACAGCGAGTTAAAATAAGCTAAATGCGTAACCACTCGAAAGAGTCGTCCTGTCATCGGGACTTTTTTTGTACCAAAAAATAAGGCTTTTCGCCTTATTTCTTTATTTCTCTAAACAACCTTGGTCGTCCATGCCTCACAGTCGACAACATCAGTCACAATATCCTGATAAAACTCTGGCTCATGGCTGACCATTAAAATCGTGCCTTTATAAGCCTGTAACGCGCGTTTGAGCTCGTCTTTGGCATCTACGTCCAAGTGATTTGTCGGTTCATCCATGACAAGGATATTTGATTCATGATTCATGATTTTTCCGAGCCTTAATTTTGACTGTTCACCACCAGATAACACATAGACCCTACTCTCAATCTGCTTTGTGCCAAGCCCGCAGCGTGCAAGTGCTGCACGCACTTCTGCTTGATTGAGCGTTGAAAACTCATCCCAATAGTCCTCTAAAACCGTTTTCTGACTGGGATTTTTATCTTCTTGCGCAAAATAACCGATAACCTGAAACTCACCCTGCTCAATCTCTCCTGATAAGGGCTGAATCTCACCTAGCAAAGATTTGAGCAGGGTCGACTTCCCAATCCCATTTGACCCTGTAAAGGCGATCTTCTGACCACGCTCAACCGTTAGATTGATGGGACGTGATAAGGGTTCATCTGCCTCATAGCCTAGTACCACCTCTTTTGCCTCAACTATGAGCTTACCTGATGTTCTAGCCAGTTTAAACTCAAAGCTCGGTTTTGCCTTTTCCTGAATAGTCTCAACAAAATCCATCTTATCAAGCTTTTTCTGACGTGCCTTGGCCTGACCTGACGTTGCGACATTTGCCTTTTTCTTAGCAATGAAATCCTTGAGCTTAGCTGCTTCAGCTTGTTGTGCACTCGCAAGCGATGCCAGCTGCTTCTTCTTTTCCTCAAATAAACGCTCAAAATTGTGATAATCACCGACATACCGGTCGATTTTTTGCATGCTGACATGGTAAACAATGTTGATGACATCGTTCATGAAATCCACATCGTGAGAAATCAACACAAAGGCATTTTCATAGTTCTGCAGATAGTTTTTCAGCCAGGCGATATGGTCCTCGTCCAGATAGTTCGTGGGCTCATCAAGCAACAAAATATCCGGTTTTTCAAGCAACAGTTTTCCTAGTAAGATCTTCGTGCGCTGCCCGCCTGACAAGGCTGCCACATCTTTTTCCAGCAAATCACCCAGACCAAGACCACGTGCAATCTCATCAACTTTAGCATCAATCAAGTAAAAGTCAGAATTATCCAGCAAATCTTGCAACTCTGCTGCTTTCTCAAGCGCTGCTGTCATCTCGTCATCAGACATCTCACCCATGCGGCCATAGATATCATTCATCTGCGTCTCAGCGTCCAGCAGATACTGAAAGGCTTCTGACAGCGCTTGACGTGTCGTTTTCCCCTTGCCAAGTGCTGCGTGCTGATCCATATAACCCACACGATGCTTGGTCGACCAGGTAATTTTTCCCTCATCAGGCTGTAAATGCCCCGTGATGATATTCATGAAAGTTGATTTTCCTTCACCATTTGCCCCGACAAAGCCGATATGCTCGCCCTTAAGCAAACGAAAATTGACATCATCAAAAATTGCACGATCGCCAAAACCATGGCTCATATTTTGAACTGTTAATATACTCATCTTATCTCCAATATTATATTGCTTTCTTTATTTTAACAGATTTTTGTTGGATATTGCAGATTATTTTAGGTTTTATTTTGGGTACTGTGGACAACAACTTCAGCAACTAGTAAAAAAGCGCAAAGCCAAATGGCTGCGCTTTTCTATTGATTATAATATTGATAATTAGGCGATTAACCCTTACCAACGTCAAATCTCAGCATCAAAATCACCCATCAGCACAACCTTGCCCACCATGGCATCCGCCTCAATGTCAGCGTGTGCTTGGCGCAGATTTTTAGCGTTGATGCCATCGTAGGTCTTAGTCAGCGTGCTCACAAGTTTACCAGCATCAAATAGATCCGCTAACACTTGCAGTGCCTCACCTTGCGTCTCAATCTGATAGTCATAGTTTGCCTTAGCAAACATAAACTCCCAGTCAAAGCTGACACTTTTATTTTTGATTGCGGTCATTGGTAACGACTCATCAGTCTCAACAATCGACGCAATATGCCCAAATGGCGCAATCAAGTCAGCCGCAGGTAGAAAATGTTTCTCAGTTGAATGTAAGATAACAATATCATCTACAAACTTGAACCCAAGCGCACGCACCGCTGCAACATAGTCTTCTCTATGGTTGACAACAAAGTCAGCTCCCATTTTTTGACTTTGGGCAATGGTTTCAGGTCGTGATGCCGTTGCAATGACAGTCATACCAAGCCATTTGGCAAGCTGAATCGCAATCGAGCCAACACCGCCTGCACCGTTGATAATCAAAATAGACTTACCTGTCTCAGCATTTTCACGCGGTGTGAGCCCCTTTTTTTCAAAGAGTAATTCATAGGCTGTAAGCGCCGTAAGCGGCATTGCTGCTGCTTGTGCATCACTCAACTTTTCTGGTGCAAGGCTTACAAGTCGCTCATCAACAAGCTGAAAAGCAGCATTTGAGCCTTGACGTTTGAAGGCACCCGAATAATAGACACGATCGCCTACTTTGAATTTTCTGACCTCTTCACCAACCTCTGTCACCACGCCAACAGCATCCCAGCCGATGACTTGCGGTGTTTGACTGGCCTTTGCAGATACTCGGATTTTTACATCGACAGGATTTACCGATGTTGCCTTGACAGCCACCAAGATATCGTGTCCACTTGCGACAGGTTTTGCGATTGACACATCCTGTAATGCTGCAACATCTTCTAACGGCAGTCCTTTATAGTATCCAATTGCGTTCATTGTTTCTGACATCGTATCACCTCTTTTGTTATAATAAATTTATGATACTAAAGATTTTGCCGTTATGCAAGAACGGTAATTTTTGTAACTAGGCTAGGATTTTACGACTAAAACACGAAAAAGAAAGGTATTAACTTAATTTATGACTGAAAAATACGCCTACAACTGCGCACAAGGCTGCCCAGTTGAGTCAACTCTACAATTCATTTCTGGCAAGTGGAAAAGCGTGATTCTCTACCACCTCATCCATCAAGACTTCGTACATTACGGTGATTTGAAACGCTTGATTCCAGGTGTCACCTCACGTATGCTCTCACTGCAGCTCTCTGATCTCGTCCGTGATGGCATCATCGACAAACACATCATCCAAAGCTATCCCGTAAAAAATATCGAGTACCACCTGACCCCACTTGGTCAGTCATTAATTCCCGTCATCGAGGCACTTGCAAGCTGGGGTGAATCTTTTAATGCTCAGGCAAAAATTGCAAGTCGCTAGCCAGTCATTTATGGTAAATCTATACACTTTTAACCAATGCGTCACATCTAGCAGATATTGACACTATTATGATAATAAAAAACAACCACGGAATCCCGTGGTTGTCCTATTTTAAAACGCTGAATTATTTAACAGCATCTTTCAAAGCTTTACCAGCTTTGAATGCAGGTACAGTTGTAGCTGCGATTTTGATTGCTTTACCAGTTTGTGGGTTACGACCTTCACGAGCTGCACGTTCGCGAGTTTCGAAAGTACCGAAACCGATAAGTTGTACTTTTTCACCTTTTGCAAGGAATTCAGAAACTGAAGCAAAGACAGCGTTCACTGCTTTTTCAGCATCTTTTTTAGTCAATTCTGCAGATTCTGCAACTTTTGAAATCAATTCTTGTTTGTTAGCCATTTTAAAAATGTCCTCCAATTAATTTTTTTTACCCTTAGGCAAAGACAATTATAGCAAGTAAATACCCATAAAGCAAGTAAAAATGCCGTTTTTAGCCATTTTTGGCTATTTTTTACATAAAAGCCACTAAATTTCTACTTTTGCATGAGATTAAAGACGAATTGTCCATTTTTCAGATCAATTTTATCGGCTTGAATAAAGGTATCTTTAGCAATTGCAAGCTTGGGAAGATCAATCAAGACTTCTTGTTTTTTAGGTGATATTGAGACAAAAGCGGGCAGGTCGTAAGCATTTTTGACATAGCTTAAGACGGTTTTTGTTGGCAAACTTAGCGAGCCAATTGAGATGCTTGTGACCTTTAACTCAACTGATCCGTCACTCATGGCATAAGGTTCAAAATAGAGGTACAGCGGGATTTTCGTCCCAAAAATCTTATATGACCCTTCAAGAACGGCTTTATCAGATAGGTAAAACTTATAGGTCATCTTATCATTTTGATAATCTGCTAGATATTTGTTAATCAAGCTGTTGAGCTGCTCAGTGTTTGTTGAGACGTCTGCGACTTTGTTGACGCCTTTGATGACGCTGACCTTGCTCAAAACCGTTTGATCGCGGTGTTTGGTAATTTGAAACCCGACTACACAGACTACTGCGAGATTAAAGGCTAATATGAGTAGAAATAGATATTTCCAGTATTTATTTTTCATTTGTGTGCTCCTTGTAGGCGTCAAAAACCGCATCGCTTATGATTTGGTAGCCGATATTATTGGGATGAAAATGGTCTTCTTCAAACAAGGCATCGTTTGTGATGGTTGTGCTATCGCCGTCATTTGACGTGATGCCCTGACTACCGCTTATGCCTTGATACAAAAGGTCATTGACAGGGACAAAATACATCTTATCTTGCGCTTCAACGCTTGCTTTTGTTGCATCGTTCCAATTGTTAATCACGTCTTGCATTTGCGTAATATCAGGGAAGTTCAGATAAAAAGGATTATAGATGCCAATCACATAGACTGGTACGTCAGGATTGACCGCACGGATCTTATCAAAAATCGCTGTAATCTCTTTTTGATAAGTCTTTGCGGGCTTGACAAATGACTTTTCTGACAGATTATCAAGATTGGTTCTGATGACTTTCATGACGTCATTACCACCGACTGTCAGCGTGATCAAATCTGCTTTTTTGATAGCTTTTTGGACTGTCTTCAAGCTATACTCGCCATCGAGCGTGTCGGTTTGCTTGGTCGCTTGCTTAGTCATACGTGCATAGATCTGCGTGCTCGTATTACCAGACACGCCGAAGTTCTGCGAGATGACATTGACATCGTACTTGTCGCCAATCGAGCGCGCGAGTAAAGGGACAAATCCACCCTGCACCGTTTGATCACCCACGCCTTCTGTCAAGGAATCACCAATCGCCACATAGTTTAATTTTTTTTGTGTCAAGGCTGATTGCCAGTCTTTATTTGATAGCTCAGAACCCGCTGGGCGAAGTAAAAACTTGTTAATCCCTAGAAAAATGGCAAAAATTGCCACCACGAAGATGGCAATTTCGATGAACCAGCGCCTTAGCTGACCTTTGTATTTATTTTGTTTCATTTTTTGTTTTGCCTAACTCTCTAACTTTTTATTCAAACTCTATCATGACTGCCCAAGCACCAGGACCTGTGTGAGTGGCAACTGTTGAGTTCGTGTCCAAAACTGAGATTGTTTTTGTGACAAATTGCTGCAAATGATCTTTCATTTGATTGGCAAACTCGAGATTTTCAGCATGAGAGATGCCAATTTCTTTGATTTTGCGATTTTCTATCTTTGATGAAAAATCTGTCAACCATTTTTGAAACGTCTTATTGCCGCGGCCTTTTAGTAATGGCTCTAGCTTGGTATCAACGAGCGCCATAACGACTTTGATGTTTAACAGACCGCTCAAAACACCTGTCACGCGATTGACACGCCCACCTTTTACCAAGTTATCCAGGTTTGAAATGCCGATGTAAAGCTCAGTATTTGCCTTACTTGCAGTCACACTCGCTACAATCTCGTCCTTACTTGCACCATTTTCAGCCATTTTTGCGGCTTCGATGACTTGGAATTTGAGTGCCTGGTCGATGAAGTCGCTATCAATCACCGTCACATCAGCGTTTGAGAGCATGGCGCCTTGGCGTGCAGCTTCAACCGTTCCTGATAGTGCTTTGGTCAAATGGATACTGATGATCTGACTACCATCTTCGGCAAGTTTGTCGTAGACTTCAGCAAACACACCAACTGGTGGTTGTGAAGTTTTTGGTAGGTTCTTACTGACCTTCATCTTCGACATGAACTGCGCCGCAGATAAGTCAGTGTCCTGATACAAGACACCGTCAATCAAAATCGCAAGTGGCACAATCGTAATTCCGTATTTTTCAATCAGCTCAGGCTCAACCGTGATGGTCGAATCTGTCACTATTTTTATCGTCATTATCAAACTCTTTTCCATATCGCTTGCAAAATAAATGTTAAATAGTCATCGCAAAGCGTAAAATTATGTTATACTTGAGATGAAGTAGTTTTGAAAACTAGATAGTGAACCATAACTACTCAACTTCCTTTTATTATATCAGATTTTGCTTGAAATTTCTTGTTTTTAGAGCAAGAAATACCACGCAAAACAACTAGAAACAGGTCTCATGTGAAAAATTCTAAAGCATATCTCATCACAAACGAAGTCTTCAACGCTGTGACACACGGCATTGGCTTTGGCCTCGCAGTTTGGGGATTGGTCCTACTTTTATTCAAAGGCATCGCCAATCACTCAGCCATTCAGGTCACTAGTTACGCCATTTATGGTACAACTTTGATCCTACTCTTTCTTTTTTCAACACTTTTTCATAGCCTAATCTTCACGCGCGCAAACCAAGTTTTTCAAGTCTTTGACCATTCGTCAATCTACTTGCTAATCGCAGGTACCTACACGCCTTACTGCCTGATCACGCTAAACGGCTGGCTGGGCTGGACCTTGTTCAGCATCGTCTGGGTGTGTGCCATTATCGGCATCGTTATCAAGTCGATCTTTCTACCAAAATGGGATCATGTGCCGAAAATCTCGACCGTTCTTTACGTCATCATGGGCTGGCTCATCGTTTTTGCCATGAAACCACTTTGGGATGCGATTCCGCACATGGGCGTGCTGCTCTTGTTTCTAGGTGGTGTACTTTATACTTGCGGCGCTTTCTTTTATTCCCTCAAGTTTCCTTATGCGCATGTGGTCTGGCATTTATTTGTGATTGCTGCAGCCATCCTCATGTGGTTTTCAGTTTACAAATTCATCTAAAAACTGCCTTGTCCACATAGCCTGCTAGGCGTTTTAACAATAACTCAGACTCCGCCACGTAGATGCCCGTCAGCTGCGTGGTTTTTGTTGCTTCATTGTACAAGACGACCGCCTGATTACCAGGAAAATCCTTGAGAATTTGTGCGATTTTAGCATTTTTGGCTGTATCCAGTACAGCTAGCCAGAGTTTTCTATCCGTCTCTTCGACTTTGACGAGCTGATCTGCCACCATTTGCAGGCGCTCATTGCGCTCTGACACTTTGCCCGTCATGAGATAAAAGTCATTTTCAGCCAGATCTGGTAAAAAACGATGATAGGTCTCAGGAAACAAGGTTATATCCAGCTGATTGTGTGTGTCTGTCACCGTCAGAAAAGCCATATTAGCGCCATTTTTCGCCCGGTGCGTTTTGATATGGCCGAGTTCGACCAATATCGTTGCTCTTTGATTGACGGCTAGATTTGCGATCTCAGTAAAGTTGCCTTGGCGTTTTTTGGCGATGGACATCAGGGGATGTTCCGTTACAGCGACACCCAGCAAGTCAAATTCCAACTGATATTTGAGCACTGGACTGTAATCCTCGGCATCTGTATAAGCAAACGTTAGCGCAGGCGCCGTTTCTGAAAATAGATCCGTCTGAAAAACAGTTGTGAACTCCAGTAATTTTGCTAGATTATCAACTAATTTTCTGCGATTTTGATCAAATTCATCAAAGGTACCTATTTCGATCAAAGGACGTATCAAGGCTGATTTTTGGTAATTTTCAGGTAGTTTTTGAATAAAATCCTGCAGGCTTGTAAACGGTCTGTGCTCAATTACCCAAAATACAAAATCACGTGGCAGACCCTTGATAGCACGCATCCCAATGAAAATCTGACCGTCATTTAACTTATCAAAATAAGGCATGCGATTGACTGAGAGCTTTGCCAAACGAAAACCAGACTGCTGCGCATCATTGAGCAAAAGGACACGCTTGCTATCTCGCAACATGATCTCATAAAAAGCATCAGGATAATGCGCCTTAAAATAAGTCATCTGAACGGCTAAAGCGCCGTAACCAAAGGCATGTGAGCGGTTGAAACCGTAGTTTGCAAAGCGCTCAATCAGCTCATAAATCTCTATTGCCTTTTGCGCAGTATGCCCTTGCGCTAAACTACCTGACACAAATTCAGCTTTGAGCTGCTCAAACTCATCACCTTTCTTTTTGGAAATAGCGCGCCGCAACAAATCCGCACGCCCCAGAGAAAAGCCAGCAAATACCTGCGCCACTTGCATGATCTGCTCTTGATATATCATGATGCCATAAGTCGGTGCTAAAATAGCCGCAATCGACGGATCAGGGTAAGTCACCGTCTCCTCGCCATGACGGCGTCTGATAAACTCAGGAATAAAGGCTGATGGACCCGGTCTAAAAATAGAAGTCGCAGCAACAACATCCGTAAAGGCAGTCGGCTGCAACTGTCTCAAAAAGTTCATCATCTGAGGATTTTCAAACTGAAAAATGCCAAGCGTCCGACCCGCCCTGAAAATCGCAAGCGTCTCCGCATCATTTAAGTCAATCTGGCTAATGTCAATTTTTTTGTCATAGCGTTTTTCAACCAAATCACGCATGTCATTGATGAAAGTCAGATTTTTGATACTCAAAAAGTCAAATTTTATCAGGCCAATCGCCTCAACATCATGCGCCTCAAACTGCGTAATTGGTAAAGTATCCCCTGGTGCAAGTGGCAGATAGTCCGTCAGATCATTTGCCGCAAGGACGACACCTGAGGCATGAACTGACTTCTGACGGGGCATGCCTTCTATTTTTTGTGCATAGGAAAACACTTGTTGCAAGCGTTTATCATTGATGATTGCAGCGCGAAATTTATTATTTTTCTCGTATTCTTGGGCGAGGTTATCAGAACGCCCAATCGTGCCTGACACCTGTGAAATCTCGATTTCAGTCATGCCAAAGACTTTTGCCACATCTCGAAAACTCTGCTTCATGCCAAATGTTGAAAAGGTCATGATTTGCGCAACATGGCTGCTACCATACCGATTTTTGACGTAGGTCAAAATGTCAGCTCGTTTATTGTCAGGCATATCAATATCAATATCGGGTAGGCTTGCACGCTCGGGATTCAAAAAACGCTCGAAAAGCAGGTCATTTTCAACTGGATCAACGCCCGTAATCTCAAGCGCATAGGCGACAAGTGACCCCAAAGACGAGCCACGTCCCATGCCCGTGTAGATTTGCTCGCTTCTTGCATAACGCAAAACATCGCTCACAATCAAAAAATAGTCGTCAAATCCCATTTGGTGGATGACCGAAAGCTCATGGGCAAGACGTTTTTGATAGGCCTGACCCGTCAGATTTTTCGTCCTCAAAAACCGCTCAGCTATCTCCCTAAGCTCATCAACTGCTGGTTTTTCTTTGTTAAACCTCGGTAAATCCAGCTGGGTATCAAAGGTATAGTTGATACCTGAAACCAGCTGATCCAGATTTTTCAGGCTTTGTGCATCAAAAACAGCTGTGACGTCAGATGCCGCACGCAAGATTTCGTGATGTGATACCATCAAGCTCTCGTCGTATTTAGTACCTTGTCTGATATGGCGCAAAATTGCCAAAGTTTCCGCATCGTAAGTGTTCAAATATCTGACCGCAAGAAACGGAATTGTAGGTCTGCTATTACTACTACTACTGATTTTCTGTCCCATTTCGCTCAAGCCGATATAGACATCATTTTTCGGTAATTTTTCCAAAATCGTGGGCATGGCCTGACTACTGTCGATAACGATAGCAACGTCCGTCAGATGACTTGCAATATCAGAAAAAGTTGGGCTAGTAGTGCTGTCAGAGGCCGCACCAAAGTTTTTTCGGCTAGAAATCCGATATAGATTTTGCAGACCTAGCGTTGACTTTGCGATAAAATGCAGCTTGACAAACAAATTGTCAACTAAAAAGGCTGACTCAAAAGCAACAATTGGCTGAATCCCTGCCACTTGACTTGCCGTGATAAATTGGTGTACAGCATGTAGATTTTCCACATCAGAAATGCCAAGTGTCTTGTATCCCATGCGCTTACCAGCAGCAACATAGTCACTGATTTTAACCGTCGCATCCATAAAGGAAAAAACAGTTTTGGTATTAATTTGGGCATAATCTGGCATACAGGCTCCTTTTTTGAGTTTTCATAATCATTTTCAGAAAAAAATAGTTGAAATTATCGCTTTATTCTTGCAAAATTTCTCTATTTCTATTATACTTTATTTTGAGAGTATAAACATATAGAAAGAAGATGATTCTATGAAATTCATCGTATTATTATTTTGGTCGCTCATTTTGGGCGAAGTTGCAGGCTTTATCATCACAAAGCTTAACGATGCTGACATGCAAACAGGCTTAATTGCGATCATCTCGCTTGCCTTTGCTGTGTTCATCTTCCTTTTGAGCAAAGTCGGCCTAATTGCCCCTGCAAAAGCCAAATAAAACTTGACTCTATCTTTCTTGATAGGGTTATTTTTTTCGATAAAAATCCGTCAGAATGTAAATTTCTGACGGATTTTAGTTTTATTTCGCGTTTTCAACTGCTGCTTTGACGAAGGCTGTGTAAAGCCCTTCTGAGCGGTTGGGACGGCTTGATAATTCTGGGTGATATTGACATGCCACGAAGAATTTATTTTCTGGGATTTCAACGATTTCAACCAGACGATTATCAGGTGAGACGCCTGAGAAAACAAGGCCAGCTTTTTCAAACTGTTCACGGTAGGCATTGTTAAACTCATAACGGTGACGATGACGGCGTTGGATGACTTCTTGATTATCATAGGCTCTTGCTGTCACTGTATTTGCCTTGAGTTTTGCTGGATAAAGCCCCAGACGCAGCGTTCCGCCCATATCTTCCACGTCAATCTGATCACGCATCAAATCAATAATTGGGAATTTAGTTTCAGGATTGAGCTCAGTTGAGTTACCGCCATCAAGACCCACGACATTACGCCCAAACTCGACACATGTCAGCTGCATGCCTAGACATACGCCAAGCATTGGCACATCGTTTTCACGCGCGTACTGAATGGCCGCAATCTTGCCCTCTGTCCCACGAGGTCCAAAGCCACCAGGGACAATAATCCCATCTGCATCTTGCAAAAGCGATGCAACATTGTCAGATGTCACGTCATTTGACTGAATCCACGTCAGATCAATATCGCTATCAGCCGAATAGCCAGCGTGTTTCAAGGCTTCAACGACTGAAATATAGGCATCTGGCAACTCGATATATTTTCCGACAAGTGCAATTTTCGTTGTTTTCTTGAGGTTCATAACATGGTGCACCATCTCAGTCCACTCTGTCATATCTGCTTTTGGCACGTCAAGTTTCAAGTGGTCAACCACGATTTGATCCATATTTTGCGCTTGCAAATTGAGCGGGATTTGGTACAAATGTTCCACATCAAGCGACTCAATCACTGCCTCAGGCGCAACGTCTGTAAACTGGGCAATCTTGTTTTTGATAGACTGCTCAGCTGGCGTTTCCGTCCGGATGACAATCATATTTGGCTGGATGCCAAGGCCACGCAATTCTTTAACAGAATGTTGTGTAGGTTTTGTTTTCATCTCAGCTGACGCCTTCAAATAAGGTAACAAAGTCGTATGAATATAGAAAACATTGTCAGAGCCAACATCTGCCTTCATCTGACGCAAAGCTTCCAAGAATGGCAGCGACTCAATATCACCAACAGTTCCCCCAACCTCAGTGATAATCACATCAGAATCCGTTGTTGCCGCGGCGCGCTTGATTTTTTCCTTGAGCGCATCTGTGATGTGCGGAATAACCTGAACAGTTGCGCCAAGATACTCGCCTTTACGCTCCTTGCGCAAGACTTCATCATAGATTTTCCCCGTTGTAACGTTTGAATACTTGTTGAGATTGACATCCATAAAACGCTCGTAGTGACCAAGGTCAAGGTCAGTTTCAGCGCCGTCATCCGTCACATAAACCTCACCATGCTGATAAGGACTCATCGTACCTGGGTCGATGTTAATGTAGGGGTCAAACTTTTGAATCGTGACTTTAAGCCCGCGATTTTTCAAAAGACGACCAAGGCTTGACGCCACAATCCCTTTACCAATACCTGAAACCACGCCACCTGTTACGAAAATGTACTTTGTCATCTTGTCTCCTCTTAATTTTGAAACACAACCTGGGAAAATATATAAAAATAGCTCCCTACAATTAGGGAGCTCTGACTTTACCTCATCGAATCACAAAAAGTAACTCAAGCGAGGTGCCCGATATTTATTATAGCAAATTTTTGCTGAATTTGTCAACTGAGTCTGGGAATGTGAAAATTTCAGCTGCCACTCAAAAATATTCCCGCAAACTCACATCAGTCATCACAAACTTTGTAAATTCGCCAATCGTCATCGTAACAGCCACGCCATTACCAAACGTCAGATTATTTTCAGCAATCATCGTGTCTGTTACCGTTATTTGCCTATCTGTAGCGACTTGAAATGTTTCTAAAAACGCTGCCAGATTGACAATGCGTGCCATCATATAAGGACGTAAGCTAATCTTTGCCCGACTAGGCTCAAGCATATCTGTCTCAAGCTTTTCATTTGACGGTGCAGTGTAGCTGATAGTCTCAAAAGCGCCCGCATGACTTGCAATAAAGCGATAGGCAGCATTTTTAGCGACATCATCCAGATAAATCAGCTCGTGAATGACAAACGTCATACCTGAAAAATCGTAACTCACATAGCCACGTGGTTGTTTTTCTGCATAAAAAACAGCAAAATACGGTTGCTTTTTAGCGTTAAAATAGTAGTCCCACTCAAAGTCGCTGCGGTGTAAACTACCATTATTTTCACTTTGCTCAAAGACTTGTTGCAAATCTGACAGAGCTAGTGCATACGTCAAGCGCTTTGCGACTAAATCAGTCTTCTGACCAGGCGGAAAATCGCTAGCAGGTATCTCATACTGCTTCTGATCAAAAATATAGGCATAGCCGAACTTCTCATAAAACTGATAAGAAAAAGGCGCTAGATAGGAAAAAATGGTCTCTTTTGCGTAATTCTCCTGCAAAATTTCCTGCATGAGCGCACCAACTGCACCATTTCCCCGAAACTCAGGATAGGATGCCACATAGCCAATCCCACTCATGCTGGCTATCTTCCCTTGAAAATTCACCTGAAAATGCGTGTCAACTACCATACTAGTCAGCGCATGCTTTTCAGTGTGAAAATGTACGTCCGACTGCTCTAAAAGTTTGTTAAACGCAATAGCGCCGCCTGTTGGTGCCTTGTGAAAAGCATAGGTAGCAAGCGCCAAAAAGTCATCAGACATCATTTTCCAGCCTCACGAAAAGTATCCACAGATTCGTAAGTCGCCCGTGGTCCGCCAATCAACTTAGGACGGCTTTTGAGCGCTGTCACATGTGCGCCACCAAGTTCACGGATGATTGGCCGAATCGGAATCTGCACGTGTTTCACGTGCATACCAATCGAGGTATCTCCAATATCAAGACCAGCCTGAGCCGTGATATGCTCAACTTCAACAGGATCAGAAAATAACGCATAGGCTGCCACCTGACCGCTACCTCCCGCATGGAGTTGCGGGATGACTGACACAATTTCTAAGTCTTTTGCGTCTGCCAAATCACGCTCAACAAGTAAAGCCCGATTCAGATGTTCGCAACCTTGAACAGCCAGATGTGCGCCAACCGCTGTTATAGCCTCGTAGATTGCCTTAACCACCACTTGTCCAATCTCAGCTGACGAATTGTGCCCAATCACACCACCATTGACTTCACTTGACGACAAGCCAAGGACGAAAATCTGACCTTTTTTGAGTCCCGTTTGCGTGATCACGTCTGAAATCAGGCGCGCTGTTTCTGTTTGAATTGCTGATAAGTCCATTTTTCACCTCGCTATTTTAACTATATAAAAATTATCCCACATTGTGAGATAATCAGCAACTTATTTTACTTTTTCAAGGCTACGTGACAAAGCGAGCCCCACGACAACACCAAAAATAGACTGGATAATATTTCCCGGCATATCGGCAAAAGCCGCACCAAAACCATAAAATAGCCAAGATACTAAGAAATAGCCAATGACCATGATGGCACATGATAAAATCAGCCAAAAAATGCGCGCTGTTTTTGCACCGGCAACAAATCCCTGGCCTCCATGGATGATCAAGCTAAAAATCGCCCAATGCGGATAGCCTGATAGAAGGTCAAATAACAGACCAGATAGACCACCAACGATTGCCCCTTCGACGCGACCATAGCGCAGTGCAGCTAGGATGACACCTGCATCAAGTACTGTCACAACACCTTTGGTAAGCGGCATCGGAATCTTTAGAAAAAAGGAAATAGCGACTGTTAGCGCTGTGATAATCGCAAGTAAGGCGATTTTTTTTGTACTAATTTTCATGTTGAAATACTCCATATTCATTGGCGCTTAAAATCGCCTGATAAACAAATGTTTTACTATCGCTGATGATTTTCGGTAGATCAGCTAGACCGTTCAACACAATACCGCTTGCAATGCTTGAGGCAAAGGTGCAGCCAGCACCATTATTGCTTTGACTGGCAAGAAGCGGTTTGGAATAAGTTTCAAATGCTACGCCGTCATAGTAAACATCAACCGCTGATACGTTTCCCAAACGATTGCCACCTTTTATGACAACTGCCACAGCGTATTTGTCATAAATCGCTTGTGCTGCTGCTGTCATATCAGCCAAGTCTATGATTTTCATGCCTGATAAAATCTCCGCCTCACGAAGATTTGGCGTGATAATCGTTGCAAATGGTAGAAATTTTTCAAGAACTGCTAACATCTGATGTATTTCTGCGTCATTATTTTCCTTGAAAACAAGTACAGGGTCAAATATCAGCGGCTGTTTTCTTTTTTTAGTTCTGACGAAATCAAGTGCTAGCTCTGCGATTTCAGGCGTGGGTAGGAGACCGATTTTGATCGCGTCAAAATCAATCTTATCAAAGGATTTGAGCTGTTTTTCAAATAACCAGCTTGCCGTCGGAAATATCTCAAAGACATCATTTTCAGCTGTCACGATGCTTGTAATCGCAACAAAACCATAGATACCGTACTGCGAATAAGTCGCCAAATCTGCCTGAAAACCGCCGCCTGACAGGACGTCAGAACCCGAAATGGCAAGGATTTTTTTAGGCTGCGCTGCTGTCGTATCAAGACTCATAACGCACCTCCACCAAACTTAAGCCATGTGCTGGTGCAGTTGGTCCTGCCAAATCGCGATTTTGTGCTGCGATAATCTCAGAAACCCGACCAACTTCCCACTTGCCTGAGCCGATTTTTAGCAGGGTGCCGACCATATTTCTAACTTGTTTATATAAGAAACCATTGCCTGAAAAGCGCAGAATGAGCTCGCTTGAGCTGACCGCAACGACATCTGCCTGCGTGATCACGCGCACCTTGTCCTCGACCGTGGCACCTGCCGCCGTAAAGCCTGTAAAATCATGCTCTCCCACCAAAAGTGCCGCTGCATCACGCATGGCGTCAACTTTTGTCAATTTTGGAAAATGATAACTATAACGCCGTGTCAAGGGATTGGCTGCGCGTGTCGTTGTTAGTCTGTACTCGTAAGTTTTGCTATGTTTATTAAAACGCGAGTGAAAGTCATCTGACACTTGTTCAATCTGTAAAACATTGATGTCATCGGGGCTTTGCGTATCAAGGGCAAACCGCAGTTTTTCAGAATCACGCAGACTTGGCAAGTCAAAATGAATGACTTGACCCAGTGCATGTACACCACTGTCTGTCCGCCCTGAGCCGTGTACTTTGACAGGCGTCCCTGAGTTCAGCCGTGCCAATACTTTTTCTATCTCTTCTTGAACCGTTCGGCCATTATCTTGGATTTGAAAACCGGCAAAATCCGTGCCGTCATATGAAATTATTGCCTTAAATCGTGTCATGTTTTTATTATAACAAAAAAAGGCGGGTTAGGCCTTTTAATTTTTTAATCCTGCCTTAATCATTTGATAAGGCTTCAATCGGGTTGAGTTTGGCTGCTTTACCTGCTGGCATGAGACTTGCAAACAAAGCGATAACAATCGCAATGACCACACTACCAAGCACGGCAGATACTGATACTTGGATGATATTATATTTGTCAAGTAAGCCACTGACAGCTGCATTGACACCTGCTTCGCCAATAAAGGCAACGATGATACCAAGCGCTGCAGAAGCAAGGCCTAAAAGCACAGTTTCGACAACAAAGAGCAAGCGAATGTCGCCTTTACGCGCACCAAGCGCACGCAGAATACCGATTTCTTTCGTCCGTTCCGCCACTGACATATAAGTCGTTGCGATAATCATCATGAGACTAACCAATAACGAGATACCCGCAATCAGCGCAAGCACGATAGACACAATAGACGTAATCGTATTGATTGGTTTCAAGACTGTAGACAACGAGAATGTGACAAAGTCTTTTTTGTCATCAGTCTTAAGGGCTTGAATTTTCTTGATGACCTTGTCTACATTGTGGCTGTCATCAATCGTTGGCACAATAACGTTTGCATCACTGACGACATTTTTAGCTGCAAAGGTTTTAGAGGTTGACGCAAAGTTCATGGTCAGCGGATTTTGTGCTGGGCTACCTTTGACAATACCTGAGACTTTCAAATCTTGTGAGATGCTAACAGGCTTCCCGTTTTTGTCAACGAGTTTATAGTCGACGTGGATCGTTTTGCCGACAATGTTTTTCCAGTTTGTTTTGCTCCATTTTTTAGCCAAAGTATCTGGAATAACAACTTCATTCTTACCAGGCTTGTGACCAACTTTGATCGAACTTGCAGTATTCACACTTGACCAAGTTTGGATTTCTGGAAAGGCCTCTTTGACTTTGCCAACTGTTACAGATGCGTCAATCGGTGCCACGTCAAAGACTTTCTCAACTTTTTTAACATGGTCAATCTTTTCCACTTTTTTGATCAGATCATCAGAAATCGCTGTTTTTTCAGAGTTGGTACCAAGGACTTGTTGCGTATCTGCAAGAGCATCCTTGTTTTTCTTTTTCTCATCAACGCTCACACGCTTCATAACCATTGGCACATTTGGATTGGCGAGGTCAGTGATCATTTTATTCATGTAACCTTTTGCGCCATTTCCCATGCCAAGAAAGAACATGACTGAAAATAGGCC
The DNA here is from genome assembly GCF_011170065.1 of Pseudolactococcus insecticola. Classification (GTDB taxonomy): domain Bacteria; phylum Bacillota; class Bacilli; order Lactobacillales; family Streptococcaceae; genus Pseudolactococcus; species Pseudolactococcus insecticola. Next base: position 95,777 of record NZ_BLLH01000002.1, read on the forward strand.
AATCGCAACCCCAATCATAATCATCAGATTTTGCTTCCAGTTATGCAGAAAATGTTGTGAGGCCATGCGAGATTTAGCGCTAAACGACAATGACTTAGTCTTGAACTCACGAGGTGTTTCAGTCGTCGTATAGGCAGTTTTGATGCGCTCGTCAGACGTGATTTGACCGTCAGCTAAGTGCACGATGCGTGTCCCGTGAACTGCAACTTCCTGCGAGTGCGTAACCACGATGACCGTTTTGCCGCTTTTAGCAATATCTGAGAGGATTTCTAAGACATCACGTGTATTTTGCGAATCAAGCGCACCTGTCGGCTCGTCAGCAATGATAATATCTGGGTCATTTGCAAGCGCACGCGCAATCGCCACACGTTGCTTTTGACCACCTGATAGCTGGTTAGGGCTCTTCTTTTTGTGTTCAATCAGACCGACTTGTGTGAGGAGCTCTTCTGCTTTTTTGATTTGATCTTTGTGTGAGAGATCCGTCATTTTCAGCGAAATCAGGACATTGTCAAGGACGCTCAGATAGCTAACCAGGTTGAAAGATTGGAAGATAAAGCCAACCGTGTCGCGACGGTATTCGTCCATTGACTTTTCTTTTTTGTCTGCTTGCTTGACACCGTTTACGATGACTTCGCCGTCATACTTGCGATCAAGGCCGCCGATGATGTTCATCAGAGTGGATTTACCGCCACCAGATTCGCCAAGGATTGAGACAAAGTCACCTTTGTCAAAACTGACGTCCAGCCCTTTTAGGACGGGAAATTCTTCTTTACCGAGAAAGTAAGATTTTCGGATGTTTTTGAGTTCTAAGATTGCCATTTTGCATAGCCTTTCTTTTTTCATTTAAGTTCTGTTTAAGTATAATACTTTTTCAGAAAATTTTCATAGGTCCTAGGACCTATTTTCAGCTAAATCTTGTGAGTTACGTCAGAAGTCGTAAGATTGCCATGGCAATCACGCCCGTCAGAACAGCTAACATGAGTGATTTTCGGATGACGCCTACAAGAATGGCAGGAATCATTGCCAAAAATCGCAGTAAATCTAACGTGGGTAGACTGTTTTTGTGTGTGATAAACAGCTCGGAAACAAGTAGGCTTGTCATCATAGATAGGGACAGATAGTTTAGAAATCGTTTAAAAAATGCTGGAAAAACGATGAGTTTGGCTAGTGGAAATGGTAAAATCCGTGGTAGCCATGTGACCACTACCGCAGCGGCTAAGGCGATATAAAAATACATATCATGTTCCCCTTTCATGCTGTGGTGCTGATAAAACGGCACCGACTAGTGCGCCTATTACCGTCGCAACAAGGACAGCAACATAGCTTGACGCAATAATTGCCGTCAGAAGATAGCAGATAATCGAAACAAGACCTACAGCCAAAATAAGCCGCAATTTTTCAGTTTTTCGCATGGCGTCAACCGTCAGAACCAAAAGACCGATAAACATGGCAACAAGCGCATAGTCGAGCCCAAATTTTTCAGGATCAGGGATAAGCGTGCCAACAGCTGCACCTGCGACCGTCGCAAAAATCCACGTCAGATAGCTCATCACATTGACCCCTTGCATCCAGGGCACCGTAATCGGCAATTTTTGTGCGTGCGCCATACTCAAAACACCAAAAGATTCATCAGTCATTAGCGTACCCATGGCAATGCCAGAGGCAAGCGTCTGATGTGGGAAAATCTGCGTTGCCGTCAGACTTTGCAGAAACATGCGAAAGTTCACCAAAAAAATGGTCATGGCAATCAATGAAACCGGCGCTTTAACAGCCATCATGGCAACAATGATAAACTGGCCAGAGCCTGCATACAAAAAAATAGACAGGCACAACACCTGCCAGACGCTAAATGACTGTGCAGCAGCAACAATGCCAAACGCCGCACCAATACTGATATACCCCAGACTAACGGGAATAGCAGACCTGACACCATCTGCAAACTTGTACTGTTTTGTCATAGCTCCTCCTGAAATATCCTGCTATTATTATAGCAAAATTTGCGGGATTTCGGGTGTCATTTTGGAGATTACAGCCGATCAATACTAGATTTAAAAATAAAAAAACGCCAAACCTGATATAAAGGTTGACGCTTCCTTGTGATTACATTTGTTTGTTGTAGTATTCAACGACAAGGGCTTCGTTGATTTCTGGGTTAATTTCGTCACGTTCTGGAAGACGTGCGAATGTACCTTCAAGCTTGTCAGCATCAAAAGTGATGAATGATGGACGGCCAAGTGTTGCTTCTACCGCTTCAAGGATTGCTGGTACTTTGATAGATTTTTCGCGAACTGAAATCACATCACCAACGTTAACGCGGTATGATGGGATGTCAACACGTGATCCGTTTACCAAGATATGACCGTGGTTGACGAATTGACGTGCTTGACGACGTGTTGTTGCAAGACCGAGACGGTAAACAACATTGTCAAGACGACGTTCAAGCAAAAGGATAAAGTTGAAACCAAGTGTACCTTCTTTAGCTTTTGTTGCTTGAACAAACAAGTTACGGAATTGACGTTCAGAAATACCGTAAGTGAAACGGAGTTTTTGTTTTTCAGCCAATTGCAAACCGTACTCAGAAAGTTTTGAGCGGTTGTTTGGACCGTGTTGACCTGGTACGTAGTTACGACGTGCGATTTCTTTACCAGTGCCTGTAAGTGATACGCCGAGACGACGTGATTGTTTCCATGATGGACCTGTGTAACGTGACATGTATATGTCTCCTTCAAAATATGATTTGAAGAAATAACTTGGATGAACTTCAGGTTCGTGCATTTTAGATTCGCCTCACAGCTTTGGTTACTCGAGCTTGATGCCAATTTTGAAACATCTTATCTAAAATGTTGACGACGCCTTATTTCATGGCTGCATTATTTCAACTTATTAAGTTTATCATGATTTTGCTAGTCTGTCAAGGAAAAAATCATAATTCCTGCAGCAACTGCAACATTCAGAGATTCTGCGGCACCAGGCATGTTGATATGTGCTAAAATATCTGCTTGTCTAGCCGTCTCATCAGTGATACCTGCGCCTTCATTGCCCATAACAAGAGCGAATTTATCAGGTTTTGAAATCGTCCGATAATCAACCGATCTATCAGATAATGTGGTCGCAATGATTGTCATATGCTGCGTTTTTAGCCTTGCGTAGAAAGCTTTAGCATCATTTTCCTGAAAAATCGGCAAATGAAAATGCGAGCCCTGCATAGTGCGCAGAACTTTTGGCGAGTAGCTATCAGCGCTTCCTGCCGTCAGAACGACGCCAGAAAATCCAGCCGCATCAGCCGTTCTGATCATGGTGCCGACGTTTCCGGGATCTTGAACATTTTCCAATATCAACAGTTTATCAAGGGTTTCAGGCAGGCTTAGTGGCGCCTTATAAAGGACTTCTGCGACAATGCCTTGCGGCGTATCGGCATCAGAAAGCTCGCGCATGACGTCGTCAGAAACCACGGTCACTGCAATCGGGCTCGATATAGCCGCGTATTTTTCGGTGACGAAAATCTGGCGAAACTGAGCATTTGCCTGCTTTGCTTCCTCGTATAAATGCAGGCCCTCAATCAAGTAGGAGTCCTTGCGATATTTTTTTTTATAAAGTTTTTTAGCGTTTTTGATCCGCGTATTATCTTTTGAGGCAATAGTTATCATAGCTTTATTTTAGCATAATAATCTGCGACAATCAGAAATTTTGGTATAATTTAAGCAAGGAACGTCTACTAAATCTGACTCAGAACGAAAAAGAACGGGAGAAAACATGAAAAAAGTAACTATGATTGCAAGTGGTAAGGTTCAGGGCGTTGGCTTTCGCTATGCGACTTTTCAGCTGGCAAATAAACTAGGCATCAAGGGCACGGTCAAAAATGAACTTGATGGCACAGTCAGCATTCAGGCACAGTCTGACGAGACGCTTACCATGCAAACTTTCATCAAACAAATCCGTCAGTCACCGACACGATTTGGCCGTGTTGACTATCTGGATGTGACCCTTGCAAACTTTTCTGACTTCGACGACTTTTCCATGCTAAACTAATCTGAAAATGCCAGCTCACAGATATTTATCCATCATTTGGTTGGCGACAAAAGGCTTGTTCATAGTATAGATATGTACCCCGTCAACGCCACGCGACAGCAAATCATCAATCTGCTCAAATGCGTAATCCATGCCTGCTTTACGCAGATCATCGGGCGATTCTTTGTATTTATTGATAATCTTAATCAAGCGAGTTGGCAGACTGGCACCAAAGAAAATCATCCGCTCAGCCTGTGATTTTTGCAGCACTGGCATGATACCTGCGGCAATCGGTGCTTTGATGCCTGAGTTTTTAACATAATCATTGAGCCTCAAAAATTTGTCATTGTCAAAGAAAAGTTGGCTCACAAAAAAGTTAGCACCCGCGTCATACTTACGTTTGACGTGCTCAATATTTTCAACTTCCAGAGGGCTATCCACGTGTCCTTCAGGATAAATGGCTGCCGCGACATCAAAATCGCCGGCTTTTTTGATGTCCGAAATCAGCTCATAGGCATAATGATAGGCATCAGGAAAATCCTCACGATGCGCACCAACAGGCACGTCTCCACGAAGCGCAAGAATATTTTCGACATTTTTCGACTTGATTTCTTGTAAAATTTCCGTGATCTGCTCAGGATTATTATTGATAGACGTCAAATGATGCATGGTTTCGATGGCATACTCTTTTTTGATCTTTTCAGCAATCTCAAGCGTTTTATTTTCACGACCGTAGCTGCCCATGGCACCATAAGTCACACTGATAAAATCCGGCTTTCGTGTCAGTCCAGCAACGGTATTATAGATGGTTTCGATGCCTGCATCCGTTTTCGGTGGGAAGATCTCGAGTGAGACAACTGATTTATTGGCCTTGTTTTTTTCTTTATAAATGTCCGTAATTTTCATAAGTCTATTTTACCAGATTTTCTTAGGCTTGAGCCCTTGTTAATTTCATAACTTCGTTATAGCTTTTAACTATATCAAATTTACTGTAACAAAATGACTTCCTGTAATCCCTGAATGCTGTTACAACAGTATATTTTATCAGCCTTTAGCAAATCCTCGCGATATAAAATCCGCTCGGTGATTTTGCCAGATGCAAGTAATTTTTCACGATAGAGTCCTTGTAATAAACCACTTGTAACCGGTGGTGTGACAAGTTCTCCAGCTAAATCAAGCACAATATTTGCCCGTGACATCTCAGTCAATTCACCTTTTTCATTGAAAAAAAGCTCATCCTGACCAGCCTTAAAGTATGGGCGCTTACTTGTTTTATGATAGAGAAAGTCCGCCTGACTGTCGACAATATGCTCTGAAATCGTGACAGTTGAAAATGATTTTGCCGCACGATAAGTCAGCTCAAAAGTCCCGTCATGATTCAGTGCCAGCCGCATAATTTCAGAGCTTTTCTCTGGTTTTGTAATAGCTGCCTCAACTCGTTCAGGATGATAGGCAAAACCATAGTACTCAGCTGATTTTTTCAAACGTGCCAGATGCTCATTTTTCATCAAGGCTTTGCCATTTTCTAGTTTGAACGTTTCGATAATCTGCAAGTCATTTTCTAAAAAAGCCGTTTTATTTTGCGTTTCCAGCCATTCATCTTTGACCTCAGAATCCCAAACAATCGCACCACCAACTCGATATTTGAAACTTTTTTGTCCCTTTTTCCGCTGCAAAATGCGTATTGGCACACTAAAAATCGTCTGCTCGGGGCTTAGAAACCCTATCGCACCACAGTAAATATCGCGACTCCCACGTTCTAGTTTATCAATGATTGCCATGGTTGAAAGCTTTGGTGCACCTGTCACAGAGCCATTGGGAAAGAGCGCCTGACAGATGTCAAATAGACTAGTATTCTCTTTTAGATCAGCTTCTATTTGTGAGGTCATCTGATGCACCGTCGGATGTGTTTCAACATCAAAAAGCTTTGTAACTTTAACCGTGCCAGTTTCAGCGATTCTACCTAGATCATTTCGCATGAGATCAACGATCATGACATTTTCCGCTCGATTTTTCTCGTCTGTTTTCAGAAAATCAATCAACTGCGCATCTTCTTCAAGAGATTTGCCACGCTTAACTGTCCCCTTCATTGGCCGTGTCGTGATGTGCCGATCTGAAATCTCAAAAAATAACTCAGGCGAAAAAGACAGCATAGTCTCGTAGCCGTTCTGGATAAACGCCGTATAAGACGTTTTCTGACGCATCAGCAACTGTTCGTAAAGCGCCAGCTCATCGCCCTCCTCATAATCAACCGCATAGTCATAGCTATAGTTGACCTCATAGGTATTACCCCCGCGCTGCTCGGCCTTGATAGCATCAAAAGCCGACGAATAGTCTGAAAAAGTCAGCTGAGCCCGTGGTTGCAAGTCAATAGTTAAAGGATTGCTGTGAGGATTGCGAGCATAAGGTCGGTAGCTTTCAAACACCTGAAAATAGAGCAAGGGCAGCTTTGACACAAACTCTTCACCCTGAAAAACGTGCCGTGCCTCATAGCGCATGTAGCCAAGCAAATAATGCGTTTTCTGCCAAGTTGCCATTTCAGCCAGAGCCGAAATCACACCAGTGCTGTCAAAAGCAATCAAAGTCGCAACAGGTTGCTCAAACTGCATCTCATCATATATCATCATAATAGCTCTATTATACCAAAATAACAGGCCTTTTCTGACACGAAAAAACGCCAAGTCAGCGTTTTCCATCTCATTATTTACCGCAAGGTCGCAATCGTTGCACCGCTACCACCGGCGTTTTGTGGCGCGTATTCATAGGATTTAACGTGCCGTGAGCGTTGCAGATAATCACGGACCATTTCACGAATAACGCCTGTCCCGATGCCATGGACAATGGTAATCTGATGCAGATTGGCTAGCAAAGCTTGGTCTATATAGTCATCAAGCATTTTTTTAGCTTCTTCATAACGCGTGCCACGCAAATCAAGCTGCGCACGAATACCTGTCGAAACCGTCTTTTTCACGGCTTTTGTTTTTGTTTTTTTCGTTTCTTCTTCGGGTTCAATCGGCTCAAATTCATCTTCTGATAGTTTGGTTGAAATCAAGCCCATTTGCACCTCCCAGCGACCGTCCTTGGCTAGTCTGATCAGGTTCCCTCGCTGATTGTAAGACAGTACGAGCACTTCTGCACCCGGTTTGAGACCACGTTTTGCCTTGGCTTTTTTCAGTACTTTATTTTGAGATAAGTCAACAAGGTTTGGCGCAAGCTCACCCAACTGATGCTTGGCATCAATGATTTCATGTGGTTTTAACAAAGATTTATCTTTGAGATTTTTAAGAATGCTATCTGCCTCGTCAACTGCGACCTTGACAATATCTTGTGCTTCAATTCTTGCTTTATTGAGCTCTTTTTCACGGTCGCGGGTAAATGTTTCGAGGGACTTTGAAAGTTCTTTATAGAGTAGATAGTTGTCTTTTTCGAGTGTTCTGATCTTATTAACAGACGCTGTCATGTCACGATTTTTGGCTTCAAGCGAGGCAATCATGACGTTGACATCATGCTCATCTTCTGTCAGAAAGCCTGACGCTTCCTCCAAGATCTGAGCTTGCAAGCCCAAACGTCGTGAAATCTCGAGTGCACTTGAGCGTCCTGGCACACCTTGAACCAACTGATAAGTCGGTCTAAAATGCGCCAAATCAAAAGCCATAGAAGCATTTTCAACACGCTCAGACTCTACACCATAAGCCTTGAGCTCAGGATAGTGGGTCGTGGCCATCGTTTTCGCCTGTTTTGACTTGAGATAATCAAGGATTGAAATCGCAAGCGCAGCACCTTCTTTGGGATCTGTCCCCGCGCCAAGTTCGTCAAAAAGCACGAGGCTGTGCGTGTCAACAGCATCCAAAATCTTGACGATATTCGTCATGTGACTAGAAAATGTCGACAGACTCTGCTCAATCGACTGCTCATCACCAATATCTGCAAAAATCTCGTTAAAAATGCCGACTTGGCTGCCGATTTCAGCCAAGATTGGCAGACCAGACTGCGCCATAAGCTGAGCTAGTCCTAGCGTTTTTAGTGTAATCGTCTTACCACCCGTATTTGGCCCGGTGATGACAATGGTGTCTAGATTCTGATCAAAAATCAGATCATTTGCAACGACCTTTTTGGGATCTATTAGCGGATGACGTGCGGCGTAAAGTTTGATTGCCTTGTGCTCAGAAATGCTTGGCACACTTGACTTTGTCGCTAACTGATAGCGATATTTGGCATTGATCAGATCAATCTGACCAATCAGCCAAGTGTTCTGACGAATATCTGGCACGTGTGGCTTGATGCGCTCCGCAAGCTCACGCAAAATCCGTGCCACTTCATTTTTTTCTTCGATTCTTTTTTGCGCAACGTCATTATTGAGCGCAACTACGCGATTTGGCTCGATATAAAAGGTTTGACCTGATGCACTCATATCATGCACGACGCCTGGAATCTTATTTTTGCTGTCACTTCTAACGGCAAGTACTGGTCTACCTTGGCGCATGGTGATAATGCTCTCAGTCAAGCTAGACTGGGATTTGGACAGGATTTCTGACAAGATTTTTCTGACATCTGCATCACTTTTTTTGATGGACTCTCGTAAGCTAAAAAGCTTGTCAGACGCCGTATCAACAAGCGCTCCCGCTGAGTCAATGACCTGGAGAAGCCCCAAAAGATAGGCCACATCGACAAATTTATCCAAAGTCTGCGCCAAAACCGGAAAACTGACGTTGACCGCCTGCTCAAAAAAGCGTCGTGTTTCATTTGCCAGACGCAGTACTTTTTTGATTTTGGCAAATTCTTGACTGGCAAGACTTGCGTCGAGCTCAATGCGACGAAGAATTTCCGTCAGATCTGCTGTATTTGACAGTGGCACAGCACCATTTTCTTGGACAACTAGGGCGAACTCTGAGAGTTCATCAAACCATCGTTGTATGCGGACTTTGTCCGTGATTGGTGTAAGATTTTCAAGTTCATCAGAACCTTGAGACGTACTCAACTCTTGTGAGACTTGCGATTTGACCTTGTCAAATTCGAGTATTTCCAGTATTTTTTTATTCATTTTTATATCGTTAAACTGTTATCTGCGTGATTTTAGAGATGAAGATATCCTTCAACCAGCCTGAGAAAATGGGGGTTTGTCCTATCATAAAGCGGACGAGTCCGCTTGCATATAAATGGTCCTGCACCGTGATCACAGGGATGGTAGACAACGTCATCATGACGAGCGACACACCAAAATAGACCGAGCAAACTGACAAAAAACCTGCGATAATATTGCCTTTCTTGTCAAGGATAATCATGCTGTCAAGTGTGGTCAAAAAGATGCCAATCACGCGCACAATAGCGTAAGTCAGGGCATAAATCATCAAAAAAGCAAGCGCCGCATAAAAGACGTGATCAATCTCAAAAAGTAATTTAGCCGGATAAAAAGCAAGCTTACTATCAGGCGTTGCTGAGGAAAATGGCACCCAGAGCGTTATTTTTTTGCCGAGCGCTTGGTAGCCGGCACTTGCAATCATAATGGCAACAATCGAGCCTACCGTGTAAAATCCTTGCAGGGCAAGGCCTCGCGAGTAGCCAATCAAAAAAGCCCAGACTAATAAAGCGAGAATTAAAATCGTGATAATCATAGGAATATTATACCATAAAAGCTTATTTCTTGCCGAATCATGGCAATTTTAGTCTTATTTTTAAGGATATAGCGGGAACATAGCTTGCTGGTTCTAGAAAATAAAAATACCCACACATTTAAAGTGTAGGATGTTTTAAAAGGCTAACTCACACGTTCCTTGTTTACAAGAACGATAAGCTTTTCAATCTCACGTTGCAGCAAAATCTTATCTGTTTTTGTCATCTTAACTCCCATATCAAGCGGAATTGATTCTCGTACTTGTGTCATTGCCATAGTTCTCTCCTTAGCTATCAAATCCAATCTTGATTTGTTTCTATTTCCATGGTACAACAATCATCACAGCTCTGACAAAAACGTCCCAGTTTTGATACAAAAAAACTGGTCTGACAAACGACCAGTTGTTCTGATATATGTCATTGTCACACGACTTCGACTGAAAACGCATCCCATGGTTTGAGCACGACATCACGCAATTCTGACGGGATTTGACGGTTGGCAATGACGCCTTTTCCAGGTGTCAATTGACTCGTGAACCTTTCAATTTCGTCAGAAAAGTTGACAACGACAAGGTATTTTCTACCCTCATATTTTCTGAGGTAAGCAAAGACATTGTCAGACGTCTCAAGCAATTCATAATCACCATAAACCACCCATTCTGCACTTTTTCGCAAAGCAATCAATTTTTGATAAGTATAAAAAATCGAATCTTTGTCAGAAAGTGTGTCTTTGACATTGATGTTAGCAGAGTTTGGATTGGGTGCAAGCCAAGGTTTCCCTGACGTGAAACCTGCGTTTTCAGCATTTTCCCACTGCATCGGCGTGCGCGCATTGTCACGACCAACCGCACGAATACTCGCCATGATGTCACTTGGCTCATATCCCGCAGCAAGCCGCTCAGCATACATATTTTGCGACTCAATGTCCGCAACTTGCGAGATATCAGTAAAGTCAAAATTCGTCATGCCGATTTCTTCGCCCTGATAGATAAACGGCGTACCTCGCATGAGATGCAGTAAGATTGCAAAAGCCTTTGCTGACTGAACACGGTATTTACCGTCATTTCCCCAGATCGAGATGGCACGTGGCAGATCATGATTATTCCAAAATAGTGAATTCCAGCCGGAGCCTAGTGGTAATTCAGTTTGCCATTTCGAGAGAATCGTTTTGAGCCTTTTTCGATCTAGCTCGATGACGTCCCATTTAGGTGCATTAGGCGCATGTGACAAGCTGACATGTTCAAACTGAAAAACCATTGACAGTTCATTGCGTTCTGGCGCTGAGTAAAGCTTTGCGATTTCTGGCGTCGCACCCCATGTTTCCCCGACAGTCAGCAAGTTTTTATCTCCAAAAGTCTCGCGGTTCATCTCCTTTAGATAAGGATGAAGCTGCGGGCCATTTGCCGTAATTTCCTGATCAGGTTGCTTACCAATCAAATCAATCACGTCCATGCGAAAACCGCCCACGCCTTTGTCAATCCAGAAATTCATCATGTCATAGACTGCCCTGCGGACTTTTTCGTTTTCCCAGTTGAGATCAGGCTGCTTATCTGCAAATAGATGCAGATAGTACTGGTTTGTTGCCGGATCAAGCGTCCAAGCAGAGCCAGAAAAGGCTGATGTTAGTTGATTGGGCTCATCACGCCAAATATAATAATCCCGATACGGATTATCCTGCGACTTGCGTGCTTCGATGAACCAGGCATGTTCGTCAGACGTATGATTGACAACCAGGTCCATGATGATCTTGATACCTCGTTTTTCAGCTGACTTTAAGAGCTCATCCATGTCTACCATATCGCCAAAAATGCCAGCAATCGCCTCATAATCTGAAATATCATAACCATTATCAGCCATAGGACTTGCATAGACCGGACTCAGCCAGATTGCTGTGATACCAAGCTTTTCCAGATAGTCAAGCTTACTTGTGATGCCTTTGATGTCACCAATCCCGTCCCCGTCAGAATCCATAAAACTTCTGGGATAGACTTGATACACAACAGCAGTCTGCCACCACTTTTTTTCAAATGTCATTTAGCTACTCCTTTTAGTCTGTCATTTTGAGGCAAACACGACAAATCCGTCAGAACGGATACTCTGATCTGCATAACCATTGCTCAAAAGAATCTGATTTTCTGTGAGTTCAAGCGAAGCTGGCAGACTAAACGCTCTCTCTCCCGCGTTAAAAACTGCAGTGATATAGTCTTCTCCAAGCGCTCGTGTAAAGCTTACGATGTCGGATTCAACCTCGACGTCAAAAGTCAGATTACCATTGACCAAAAGGCCAACATGACTACGACGCAGTGCTATCAGATTCTTCATAAACTGGTACATGTCGTGGTCCTGCTTTTCCTTGCGCCACTCCATCGGTTTGCGGTTGTCAGGGTCCTGCTCGCCAGCCATGGCGTACTCGCTGCCGTAGTAAATATCTGGCGTCCCCTGCTGCAAAAGCATGAAGGCGTACATCTGCTTGACCACGTCTTTATTGCCCTGTGCAACGCTCAAGATCCGTGGCGCATCGTGAGAATCTAGCAGGTTATACATCATCTGATTCGTTTGATCCCGGTTGAGCATAAGCTGTGTTGAGAGGTTGCTGACCATTTTTTCAGCAGAAATCTTGCGTCTCGCAAAATAGTCCACGATAGAGCCTGTAAAAGCATAGTTCATGACGCCGTTAAACTCATCCCCACGCAGCCACGATTGGGCGCTCGTCCAAATCTCACCCAAAACATAAAAGTCAGGATTGAGCGCAGTCACCGCCTTGTAAAAACGTTTCCAAAAATGGTGGTCGACTTCATTTGCCACGTCGATGCGCCAAGCATCAATGTTAAACTCACGAATCCAGTAGGTTGCAATATTGAGCAAATAGTCCTGAACCTCAGGGTTTGCAGTGTTGAGTTTAGGCATGTGAGGTGTGAAAGCAAAGGTTTCATAAGTCGCATCTCGCGCCGTTTCAAAATCGTCAGTCGCTGTGTAGCGCGCTGGAAATGAGTGAATGTGAAACCAATCAGCATAACGTGATGCTGCACCATTTTTAAGAACATCTAACCACTCAGGACTCTCATCACCGATATGGTTAAAAACAGCATCAAGCATGACTTTGATGCCAAGATCATGCGCTTTATCAACCAACTCTTTGAAGTCTTCTTTGGTACCAAAATGCGGATCAATGGCCAAATAATCACGTGTGTCATATTTATGATTTGTTGGTGCCTCAAATATCGGATTAAAATAAATACCATTGACACCCAAATCTACTAAATGGTCCAAATGGTCAATCACACCGCGTAAATCCCCGCCATAAAAGGCATCACGTGTCGGATGATCCTCAGGTTGCCATGGCAAAGTTCCCTCATTATCATTTGACGGATCGCCGTTTGCAAACCGTTCTGGAAAGATTTGGTACCAGACTGTTTCTTTGACCCATTCTGGTGCTTTAAAACGGTCAATTTCTTGGAAATACGGCATCTTAAAATAACTATTTGAACCCATGAGATTGTCGTATTCTGCGGCGTCATCCTCAAGGACTGCCTCAAAACCTTGGTCTCCATAAAAAGTTTCCTCACCATCAAGTCCAGTGATGATAAAGCCATAGTTTAGACGGTTGTAAGGTGCATTCAAGCTGGCTTCCCAGTATTGATGGGTGTCTGTGGTGAGACCACGCGTCATCACAAGGTCTTCTTGCTTGTTCCAGACGCCATTTGGCGCATCATAAGGATCACCTGAGACGACCATAATCTGTGCAATATCATCAAGCGCTGTGCGCACACGCACACGCAACTCGTTTGCAGTATATAAAAAGGCATATTCTGATTCCGGACGGTGGTAAATGGCTGCTTTATTCATAAATTTCTCCTTATTTAAACTCTGTTTATTTTTAGAAAACATCCAGATGTAATCGTTTACATTTTTGATATAAGGTCATTTTACCATATTGACTCAATATTGCAACCGTTTGCATTGTATTTTGTGAATTATTTTCTGTTTCATGGTGATTTTAACTGTTTTTAAGAGAACTTTATTTTTTTTAGAAAAAAATTTCCAAAAAGTCTTGACATTTTTGGAAAACGATTGCATAATATAATTACAACAAAAGAAAGCGCTTACACTTTAGCTAAATTATTTCCTAAGCGCAGGAGGAACTTCATGAAAACTTGGAAAAAAGCATTGCTAACTAGCGCCACTCTCGGTGCTGCTGCCTTAACACTTGCAGCGTGTGGTTCAGACAAAAAAGATAGCTCATCTGCTTCGTCATCTGCTAAAACGACAGTCAAACTTTGGGTAGATACAGACGCTAAGAAATCTTACACACAAACTGTCAAAGATTTTGAAAAGGCAAACAAAGGTGTCAAAGTAGAAATCAAAGAACTTGAAGCCGCTAAGGCACAGGAAAATGTCAAAAAAGACCCCTCAAAAGCAGCTGACGTCTTTGCCCTGCCACATGACCAGCTTGGACAATTAGTTGATGCCGGTGTCATCCAAGAAATCCCAGCAAAATACGCTGATAAAATCGCAGCTGACGACTCTGAAAATGCCGTTTCAGGTGCGCAATACAAAGGGAAATCTTACGCCTTTCCTTATGGTATTGAGACTCAAGTCCTCTACTATAACAAAACAAAGCTCACAGCTGATGATGTCAAAACCTACGAAAGCATCACTGAAAAAGGTAAATTCGGTGCCAACTTGAAAGATGTCGATTCATACAAATTTGGCTCACTCTTCATGTCAGTAGGCGACAAACTCTACGGCGACAGTGGTGAAGATCTAAATGGCACCAACTGGAACAATGAAGCCGGCGTCAATGTCCTCAAATGGGTCGCAGCACAAAAAACAAACCCAGGATTTGTCCAAGCTGGAGATGATTTGATCTCTAAATTTGGCGAAGGTAAAATCACAGCATTTGAATCTGGTCCTTGGGATAAGGCAAAAGCTGCTGAGGCTATCGGCAAAGATAAACTTGGCATCGCAGTTTATCCAAAAATGAACATCGGTGGCACTGAAGTTCAGCAAAAAGCCTTCTTAGGCGTGCGTCTCTATGCTGTCAACCAAGCAGCAGCAAACGGCAACACAGCTCAAATCGCTGCAGCCTACAAGCTTGCTGACTATATCTCAAGCGCCGCGTCACAGGAAAATCAATTTAAAGATCAAAACCGTAACATCATCCCAGCAAACAAAGCGATCCAAAACAAAGATTACGTTAAAAATGATGCCCTTGCAAGTGCCGTCGTTCAAATGAGTGCCCCTGACTATTCAGTCATAATGCCAAAAATTCCAGAAATGGTCAGCTTCTGGCCGGCAGCAAAAGCTGTCATCAGCGACACATATAATGGTAAAATCCCAGCAGATCAGTACCAAGCAAAACTTGACCAACTCGTCAAAGACATCTCTGGTAAAAAATAAGTATAAAAACAGCACTTGCCTAGACTGGCAGGTGCTATTTTTATACTTTCTTCGGTAAATTTTTCTGTCCATTTTTTAGTCGGACTTTCTAGATTAAGCTCGTAAACAAAACTCAGCTGATCAGTTTTGACTTTATTTTCAGTGATTTTGAGTCTTTTTTGAGCAGACTTATCAGATGCCACGTCAATGGTTCTGACCAGCTCATGATTGACATAAATCATCAACTTGCCAGATCTGATTTTTATGCTTGACGCAGCATCTGTTCTGACGTTCTTTATCATCACTTTTGTCAGAACAAGTGATTTATCAGTTTCTTGCGTTTCAAAGTCAATCGTTGACTTGACTGCCTTTGTCTTATCAACTAAGTGAAATTGCCTCTGACCACTACTTGCATCATCCGTCTTGCGTCTGACAGCCTGATAAGGTTATCACTGCGAAAGTAATAGCTAGGATGCCGAGTACACGACTTATTTTCACATTTTTCACCCTGGATAGTTTATCCATTTCCTCATCAAATCTCATCAAGCTCACGCAATTCGTCAAATTTCACAAACCAGAGACTTGCAACGACGAGTGTCATGATACCACCAAAGATTGTCGCAGGAATCAAGCCCATAAAGGCTGCTGTTGTCCCACTTTCAAACTCACCCAGCTGATTACTTGCACCGATAAAGATCAGATTGACCGAACTTACACGACCACGGATCTCATCAGGCGTTTTGAGCTGAACAAAGGTTGAGCGGACGATCATCGAGATCTGATCTGCCGCACCCAAAAGAATCAGGAGTCCAAGTGAGAGATAGAATTCTCGCGACAGGCCAAACAAAATCGTGATGATCCCGAAAATTGCAACGGCCGCAAACATTTTCTTACCTGCCTTGCGACGCAAGGGATTTTTCGCCAGATAGACTGCCATGAGCACCGCACCGATACTTGGTGCCGCCCGTAAAATGCCAAAACCGGTCGAGCCGACATGCAGAATATCTGTTGCAAAGACAGGCAAGAGTGCCGTTACACCACCAAAAAGCACCGCAAACATATCCAGCGACAGCGCACCAAGGATGCCTTTATTTTGCCAAATATAGCGAAAACCTTCCAGAGTTGCCTTGACATTTGACGTGTGGATCTGCCTTTTGGCCTCGCTATGCCGGACGTCTGTTGACTTAATGGCAAATGTCGCAACAATCGCAATCACGTTGAAAACAACGATTGACCAGTAAACAAAGTCCGCTCCCAAGATATAGAGCAGCCCCGCAAGCGCTGGTCCAATGATTGACGCTGCCTGATTAAAACTTGACGAAATCGCGTTTACGCGCGGAAACTCAGTACGTTCAACCAGATTGGGCAAAAGTGACACAATCGCTGG
Source organism: Pseudolactococcus insecticola (assembly GCF_011170065.1). Lineage (GTDB taxonomy): Bacteria > Bacillota > Bacilli > Lactobacillales > Streptococcaceae > Pseudolactococcus > Pseudolactococcus insecticola. The sequence continues at coordinate 112,161 of NZ_BLLH01000002.1, forward strand.
TCCTTCTATCGCAAAGGCAGTCCCGTAGATAAAGACGGCTATCAGCAAAATATAGGGATGCAAGAGCTGCAAATACGACCCAAATCCCAATACCAAGGAAATCAGCAAAATAGCCGTTTGCGTCACGGTAATAATCCGCCTGCGGTCATAGCGATCGCTAATCGTGCCTGCATTAAAAATAAAGATAATCTTTGGCAAAAACTGAATCAAGCCTATCACACCAAGTAAAAACTTGCTGCCTGTTAGCTGATACACTTGATAACCTACTGCTACCGTCAACATTTGATTGGCCGCAGTTGTCGCGACACGCAAACTTAAATACTTCGCTAATAAATTCTTCTTCACTTTATCTACCCAATCTCCAAAATCACGCGCGTTTTCGCTTGACTATGGTCACAACAAACCATGTCGCAAGCAAAATCACAGCCACAATACCTAATAAAGTCAAAGCCGTTGTAAAATCTCCAGCCTGCGCTCGTGCGCCAACCAAGCAATAAATCACAGTCGATGGCACAATTGCTGCCAACATGGCAAGGACAAATGTCTGAAATCTGACGCCGCGATTGGCAAATAAAAACGGAATCAACAGATTTGGCACGATTGGCAACAAAAATAAAACAAAGATTGCCTGACCGGGATTTTTTGCCTTGTCGATGAATTTATCCAGCCAGTCACTGTTTTTGCGATCCTTGAAAAAAACGCCCTCAAGCTTACGACTAAAGATAAACAGCAGGCTATTACTCAAGGCAATCCCTAAAATACTAATCATGGAGCCGAAAATCAAGCCATAGCAGAGACCACTCAGAATACTGACCGAACTCGGCGGCAACCCCGGAATAAACAGCGTCACCACTTGCAAAAATAAAATCATCGGAATCGCCCGAAAGCCAAATTCACGCAAATAAGCAGTCAAAGACGACATATCCTTTGGATTTTTGATAATTTGCTTGATAATCGGCAAAATATCAACTGATAGCTGATAAACGACCACTAAGATAATCGCCGCAACTACGACGCCGACACCAATTTTGACTGACTTTTTCACGCTGACTCCTTTTTATCCATTATACACTAAAAAACACTGAAACCAACAATACCAACTAGCATGATTGAAATAAAAGACTTTTTAAGCCTTTTTCTGATAAATAATCCCCGCAAGACAGCACAAGATCACAGCCATGAACAAGATCACGATTGGAAACAAGTCAAAACCAAATTGTTTAAATAAAAAGCCGAGGATTAAGGGAAAGACGAGAATGCCAAGTAGCGTGGCTGCGACGTTGTAGGAGATGATGCGTTTTGCGATGCCATTAGAGTGGCGTCTGTTTGGCAGCATCATCATGAGCGGGTAGAGTGGCGCTAGCGATAAGCCTACGGCGACTATCAGCAGCAAAGTATAGGATTTTGGCGGCAATAGCAACGTGCCTGACAAGACTATAAGTAGTACTAAATGTCCGAAAATCAAAGCTTTATCTCTGAAAAATCTGGTCAGAGCGCCCGTCAGAAAACGACCAATGGTCAGCCCCAGCCAAAATAGCGTCGTATAAAGTGCAGCAAGGCTATCACTCACATGGAAAACCTCGACATAGTAGCTTGCGATGAAAATGCCCAAAACAGGCTCAATGGCATAGAAAAAATAGAAAGTCGGGATGAGCAGATATCTGAGATAAAAGGGTTCTGACGGCTTTTCTTCTGCCTGATTCTCTTCGTCAGAAGTCGTATTTGGCACGGTTTTATCATCAGAAAAATGACCACGATTGAACCAGATTAGGGCTAAAATCGCAAGCTCAATCATACCGATAAAACCAATTGCCATACGCCAGCTTGCAAATATCGTCAGAAAGACGGTCAGAATTCCAGCGCTCAGACTGACACCAACACCGTAAAAACCGTGCAGCAGACTCATCAGAGAGCTGGGCAGATGTTTTGCTGCAAAGTGATTGACCGTGACGTCTATCGCGCCCTGCCCTAGTCCCATAAATGGTGTGGATAAGAACAAGACATAGGGATTATCTGTCACTATCATAAGCGCAAGACCGATGATAACTAGCCACATGCTGATAAAAATAATCTGCGCATCTTGCCATTTTCGTGCGATTTGACTATAAGCCATGCTGGATAAAAATGAAAACAAGAGCATGGCAGTTGTCAGATAACTGACTTGTTCTGCGCCCATATTATAATTTGTACGCATGCTAGGCCAGGCGCTACCTAGGATAGAGTCGGGTAGACCTAGTGAAATGTAAATGATAAAGTTCAGCACGACAAGTGCTGTTATTTTTGTTTTCTTAGACATGCTTAGCACTATTTCCTATCAAAAAATCGTGAGCAAACGCCCACGATTAGTCCGATTGGCATTGCCGTAGCAGGCAATACAACAAAGTAAATCGGCTTATTTGCTTGAGCCACGCTTAACAAAGCCGTGGGGCAAGATCACACGTTTTTCGTCAATTGTTTCTTTGTTCATCATTTTGGTCAGAAGTCGCATTGACACGGCACCCAAGTCATAAAGTGGTTGCTCAATAGATGAGAGAGCAGGGCGTGTGAACTCCGTGATAACTGAGTTGTTGGCTGAGATGATGGCAAAGTCATTTGGTACATCAACGCCAAGACCGACTAGGCCATTTAATAAGCCAACTGCTACTTCGTCATCTGTTACAACGGCTGCTGTCGCACCAGATGCTCTGACACGTTCTGCCAATTTCAAGCCGTCATTATAGCTGTATTTTGTCTCAAAAACAAGGCCTTCGGAAAAAGTCTGATTACTTTCACGGAGCGCTTCTTGGTAGCCTGACAGGCGTTCTTTCCCATTGATGGCATTGATCATAGGACCTGATACGAGCGCAATTTTTTGGCTATTTTTAGCAAGTTCAAGTGTTGCGTCTTTAGCCGCAAGCGCATAGTCAATGTTGACTGTTGGAATCTGATTTTCGTGGTCAACAGTACCCGCAAGTACAATCGGCGTACGGGTACGTGAAAACTCAGCACGAATCTTATCAGAAAGGTCATGCGCCAGAAAAACAAGGCCATCAACCTGCTTTGCAAGCAAGGTATTGACCACATTGATCTCTTTATCATCGTCGCCATCAGAGTTTGCGATGACGATATTGTATTTGTACATGGTTGCAATGTCGTCGATCCCACGCGCAAGGCTCGCAAAGTAGCTGTTGGAAATGTCCGGAATCACCACACCAACCGTTGTTGTCTTTTTAGAGGCGAGGCCGCGAGCCACAGCATTGGGACGGTAATCCAGACGTTCGATGACGTCTAAAACCTTGCGGCGTGTGGCTTCTTTAACATTTTGATTGCCATTGACCACACGGCTGACTGTCGCCATAGAAACGCCTGCTTCACGCGCCACGTCGTATATCGTAATTGTTTCATTATCCATTTTCATATCTCCTTGTTTCCATTACTTTTCATGAAAATATAATTTTCATTTCATCATCTTATTTTATCATTTTATGAAAAGGTTTTCAAGAGTTTTTAGCATATTTCTTAAAAAATATCTTCAGGGTGGTAATTTCTGACAAAAAGTGAGAAAATATAGCCATGACTAAATTACAAAAAATTGCTAACTTTTTAGCAGATAACGCCATTGATATGACCTTTCTAACCAATCCAACAACCGTCAATTATCTGACAGGTTTCAGCATGGACCCGCACGAGCGGATTTTAGGTCTGATGATTTTTCCTGATCAGGCTCCGGTGCTTTTCACGCCTGAGCTTGAAGTCGAAAAAGCCAAATCTTTTGTTGATTTTGACGTATTTGGCTATGTTGACAGTGAAAATCCTTGGCAAAAAATCAAATCAAGCCTTGCTAGACGCAAGGTTTCAAAAATCGCTGTCGAGTATGACCACCTCATCCTCAGCAAATCAGCTGGACTAAAATCAGTTTTTGACAATGTTGAATTTGCTGATCTAACACCTCTCATCAATCAAATGCGACTGATCAAGTCTCCTGATGAAATTCAAAAGATGATTGTCGCAGGTGACTTCGCTGACAAATGTTTTGACATCGGCTTTAACTTTGCAGCATCAGACCCAAACCTGACTGAGATGGACATCGTAGCCAAAATCGAGTTTGAAATGAAACGTCAAGGCATCTCTGAGATGAGTTTTGAGACCATGGTCTTATCTGGTGCCCGTGCTGCCAACCCTCACGGTATTCCTGAAGCAATCAAAATCCAGCAAAATAAACTGTTGCTGTTTGATTTGGGCGTTATGTCTGACGGCTATGCGTCTGACGCGACACGTACCATTTCGATTGGTCAGCCGACTGATTTTGACCGCAAGATTTACGAGATTACCCGTGAAGCACAGGCTGCCGCGTTTAACTTTGTAAAACCTGGTGTGACAGCGTTTGAGGTGGATAAAGTCGCGCGTGACGTCATCACAAAAGCGGGCTACGGTGACTACTTCACGCATCGCACGGGCCACGGCATCGGCATGGATGTTCACGAGTTTCCGTCTATCGGTGGCAGCGAAGACATCACGATTGAAAAAGGTATGTGCTTTTCGATTGAGCCTGGGATTTACATCCCAGAAAAAGTCGGTGTCCGCATCGAAGATTGCCTCTATGTGACAGACAATGGTGCTGAAAGTTTGACCAAGACATCAAAAGATTTGCTCGTATTTTAAGATTATAACATTATAAGAAAGTCAGCGTGACTTGTCATGATGACTTTTTTTATGACATAAAACCCGCTATATCTCACATATGGTTTTGTCAATAGCAACTTTTTTATTAAAATAGAATTATAATAATTAAGAAAGGGCTTTCCATATGCCAAAACTTACTTTCCGACCAATTCATTTTGATGATATTGCCAAGTATGAAGCTTATTTTGCCGAGCATGCGCCCAAAAATCGCTGGTACAACCTACAACATCTGTATATCATGCGCCATCGCCACCACACAGAAATCGCTTTTAGTGAACACGCCATTTATCTCAAAAGCAAGATTGAGGGCAAGCACTACTTCCACAAACCTATCTATGATGATGTCAATAGCGAGTCGATTTGTCAAGACGAGCTTGATAGATATGCTAAAAAGCACCATCTTGAAAGCTTCCATTTGGCTGTTTAAACTGCAAAACATTTTTCTGATGTGAGGAAAACTCACATCTTTTTTATTTTCAGCTTTATTTTTAGCGCAAAATATGGTAAAATGATAAGCAATATACTTGAAAGGTAATCCAAAATTGAAAAAGAAACTATTTATCTTGCTGACATTTTTCATTGCGCTTGTTTCAGGCGTTTCAATTTCAGCTCACGCTGACGAAAAAACAGTGAAAATTGCCAGTGACTCAACCTATGCACCATTTGAGTTCCAAGATGCCTCTAAAAAATACGTCGGGATTGATGTCGACTTGATGCAGAAAATTTCTGACATGAACGGCTGGAAGCTTGACCAAACTTTCCCAGGATTCCAAGCGGCACTCGACAAGCTCAATGCTGGTCAGGTTGATGGCGTTATCGCAGGCATGTCTATCACTGATGAACGTAAAAAAGTCTTTGACTTTTCTGATCCCTACTATGAGTCAGCCATTGTCATTGCGACCAAAAAGTCAGAAAAAGTCAGTAGCATGACCCAGCTCAAGGGTAAGACAGTGGGTGTTAAAAACGGCACCGTTTCCCAGACTTATCTGACCGACAACCAAAGCAAATACGGCTACAAAATCAAGACATTTGACGAAGGCGCACAAATGATGGACAGCCTAAAAATCGGTGACGTCTACGCAGTTATGGATGAAAATCCAGTGCTCGGCTACGCCATTAGCCAAGGCCAAAACCTTGCTATCAACATGAAACCACATGCTATTGGAAGCTACGGTTTTGCTGTTCAAAAAGGCAAGAATGCTGATCTCATCAAAGGATTTAATAAAGCCCTTAAAACGCTTAAAGCTAACGGTGGCTACGATGCCATCATCGAAAAATACACAGCAGCAAAAACAACAGCTACGATCAAACCCGTCAAATCAAACTACAAAATCGCATCAGACTCACTTTTTGCACCATTTGAGTTTCAAAATTCTGCGAAAAAATATGTCGGTATTGACGTTGATTTGCTTAACGCCATTGCCAAAAATCAAAAATTCAACGTGACCATGGACTTCGTTGGTTTCCAAACTGCCGTTGACCAAACACAAGCAGGACATGCCGACGGCATGATTGCTGGCATGTCAATCACTGACGAGCGCAAAAAAGTGTTTGACTTCTCTAATCCTTATTTCACGGCCAATGCTACGATTGCTGTCAAAAGTTCAACCAAAGACATCAAATCTTACAAGGACTTGAAAGGCAAGACTGTCGGCGTCAAAAACGGGACAGCTTCTCAAGCCTACATCGAAAAAAACAAAGACAAATACGGCTACAAAGTCAAAGTTTTCGATGCAGCAGATACCATGTATGAAAGCCTAAACACAGGCTCTATCAATGCCTTCATGGATGATGAACCCGTTGTCAAATACGCGATTTTACAAGGCAAGAAATTTGCCACGCCACTCAAATCGGTCAAAATCGGTGAATACGGATTTGCTGTCAAAAAAGGCACTAATCCTGAACTGATTGCTATGTTTAACGCAGGCCTTGCCAAACTCAAAGCAAACGGTCAGTATGACAGCATCGTTGAAAAATACATGGGTGACAAGGAATCTGACACCAAAAAAGTCGACGAGTCGACCATGCTTGGTATCATCAAAAATAACTGGCAACAACTCGCCAAAGGTCTAGGTTATACCCTGAGCTTGACTATTATTTCCTTTGTGCTTGCCCTGATTATCGGTGTGATTTTTGGCCTGTTCAGCGTCTCACCAAGCCAGTTCTTGCGTGGCTTTACCAAAGTCTACGTCGACCTTGTCCGCGGTGTGCCTCTTATGGTGCTTGCCATCTTCATCTTCTATGGTATTCCAAACCTGCTTGAGTCCATCACAGGTCACTCAAGCCCGCTCAACGACTTCGCTGCAGGGATTATCGCACTCACACTCAACGCCTCAGCCTACATCGCTGAGATCGTTCGTGGTGGTGTCAACTCCGTCCCTACGGGACAAATGGAGGCCTCACGCTCACTTGGCGTGTCTTATGTGAAAACGATGCAACGTGTGATTCTGCCACAAGCAGTTAAAATCACCATTCCAAGTTTGGTCAACCAATTTATCATCTCACTCAAGGACACAACAATTATTTCTGCGATTGGTCTGATTGAGCTTTTGCAAACTGGTAAAATCATCGTTGCCCGCAACTTCCAATCATTTAAAGTTTACGGCTTAATTGCGATTATCTACCTCATCGTAATCTTGGCTTTGACCATCTTCGCCCGTCGTCTTGAAAGGAATATGAAATAATGGCTAAATTAAAAATAGACGTCAATGATTTACACAAGTCATTTGGCAAAAATGAAGTCCTAAACGGCATTACAACTAAGTTTAACGAAGGCGACGTCGTCTGCATTATCGGCCCATCAGGCTCTGGTAAATCAACCTTTCTGCGCACATTAAACGGCCTTGAAGAAATCACGTCTGGCACTGTTATCGTGGATGGCTACGACCTGTCAAACAAGAAAACAGACCTCAACCAAGTCCGTCAAGAAGTCGGAATGGTGTTCCAACAGTTCAACTTATTTCCAAACATGACGGTGCTTGATAACATCACCTATGCACCGCTTGAGCTAAAAAAACTCAGCAAGTCTGAAGCGCATGATAAGGCGCTCGACCTACTCAAAAAAGTCGGACTTTCAGACAAGGCAGACGCCATGCCAGAGATGCTCTCTGGCGGTCAAAAACAACGCGTTGCTATCGCACGCGCCCTTGCCATGGATCCTGATCTCATGCTCTTTGATGAGCCTACAAGTGCGCTTGATCCAGAAATGGTTGGCGACGTACTTGAGGTCATGCAAAATCTTGCCAAGGATGGCATGACCATGCTGATCGTCACGCACGAAATGGGCTTTGCACGCAAGGTGGCAAACCGCGTTATCTTTACTGATGGCGGTGAAATCTTGGAAGATAACACGCCTGACCAAGTGTTTGACAACCCGCAACACCCACGTTTGAAAGACTTCCTAAACAAAGTCCTCAATGTCTAAACCCTAAATAAAAAAGCGTTCTGACGACAAAACTCGTCAGAACGCTTTTTTATTATCAGTTAATTATTTGACAAATTTTCCTGCTGCTTCATCAACGATAACGACAATATCATCGTGTTTTTGAAGAACTGATGCTGGTAGTGATTCAGTAATATCACCATTGACCATACCATTGACGGCATCTGCTTTTTCAGCACCCCATGCCATCAAAACCAAGGATTTTGATTTGAGAATGCTTGCAATCCCCATGGAAATAGCTTGTTTTGGCACGTCTTCTTCATTGTCAAAGAAACGAGCATTTGCTTTGATCGTGCTTTCAGTCAAGTCAACAACGTGTGTTGTCGCTGTAAATGGTGTCCCAGGTTCGTTAAAGCCGATATGACCATTGGCACCCAAGCCAAGGATTTGGAAATCAATTGGATGGGCATCGATGATGGCATCATATGCTTTCACTTCGGCATCCAAATCAGTTGCTTTGCCATTTGGCAAGAAATTTTGATGGAAAGGTTTTTCATTGAACAAATGTTGGTTCATGAAATAACGGTAAGACTGGTCATCAGAACCGTCAAGACCAACATACTCGTCCAAGTTGATAGACGTTTTATCTGTAAAATCAAGATTGCTGTTGATGACTTGATTGTAAAATTCAACGGGTGTTGAACCTGTCGCAAGGCCAAAAGTTTTTGCACCTGCTGCAATTTTTTCTGACAAAATGTCAAATGCGACTTTTGCACCTTCGAGTTGGTTTGCTACTTTGATGACTTTCATGATGTTCTCCTTAGTTTGTTTTTTATTATTGGTCTAGACCAATTATAACCTCAATTTGTTTTCTTGTCAAGCAGAAAGTGTGCAAAAGTGATATAATTTATTTTATGAATATTAACGATTTTGATTTTGATTTACCTGAAAACTTGATTGCACAAACGCCGCTTGAACACCGCGCTGAGAGCCGCCTCCTTGTCATTGACAAGGCTGAAAAAACCATGGCAGACAAACATTTCTACGACATTATCGACGAGCTTAATGCTGGTGATACCTTGGTGCTGAATAATACTCGCGTTTTACCCGCAAGACTTCACGGGCAAAAATCTGATACCGGCGGCCATATCGAGCTACTGCTTTTGAAAAACACGGTTGATGACGACTGGGAAGTCCTTGCAAAGCCTGCAAAAAAGCTGAAAAATGGCACCGTGATTCTCTTTGGTGATGGCCGTTTGAAAGCCACTGTCGTTGATGATAGTTTGGACCATGGTGGACGCATTGTGACCTTTGACTACGACGGAATTTTCCTAGAAGTCTTAGAAAGTCTGGGCGAGATGCCCTTACCACCCTATATTCATGAAAAACTCGCCGATCAAGGGCGCTATCAAACCGTCTATGCCAAGGAAAATGGTTCAGCTGCTGCACCAACTGCTGGCCTACACTTTACGCCAGAGTTACTCAAAAAAATTGAGGATAAAGGTGTCAACATCGCCTGGGTAACGCTCCACGTCGGCCTTGGCACCTTTCGCCCTGTCAGCGTTGAAAATGTTGAGGACCACGACATGCACAGCGAATTTTACATCCTGCCAGAAGAAACGGCTCAGATCATCAACGCAACCAAGACTGCTGGTAAACGTGTCATCGCAGTCGGCACAACCTCTATCAGAACGCTAGAGTCTGTCGCACAGAAATTTGATGGCAAAGTACAAGCTGACAGTGACTGGACCAGTATCTTTATCAAACCTGGCTACCAATTTCAAGTGGTTGATGCCTTTTCAACCAACTTCCACCTGCCCAAATCAACACTCGTCATGCTGGTTTCCGCATTTGCTGGCCGTGACTTCGTTCTCGACGCCTATCAACACGCCATCGACGAGCACTACCGATTCTTTAGCTTTGGTGATGCTATGTTCGTCAAATAGCTAGCACAAATTAAATAAAATAATGAGGTTGACTTATAAATGGATAAACACAGATTAGAAGGCTTTACCGATGCCGTCATCGCGGTTATCGCAACGCTCATGGTCATTGAACTTCGACCACCAGAAGGCACGAAACTTCACGAATTACTGGCTGTCTGGCCAACTTTCTTTGCCTTTTTCGTTTCATTTGCGCTGATTTATATCGTTTGGCGCAATCACCACGATCTGTTTCAGCAGGTTGAAACGGTGACAGCAGACGTTTTTTACATGAATGGGCTCTGGCTATTTCTACTCAGCCTAGTGCCATTTTCGACAGACTGGGTGGGCAATCATCCGACAGACACCCTACCTGAGTTCATTTATGTCTTTGTCATGCTAGTTTGGTCGTTTAGCTATATGCTACTTGCACGAGCAATCAAGCGTGCCAATCCTCACGTCAAAGTCCCAACCAATCTTAGAGCCTATGACGTTGTCACAAACGGTAACGGCATGATTTCTATCCTAATGTTCATCTTTATGTTGCTGACTTTCGTTCTGCCAATCGCAGGCCTAATCGGCGTCCTCCTCATCTCGACACTCAACGTCATCATCGCCTATCGCGATGCCGCACGACGGAAATTTTAAAAAGAGGCCATCTCCTTATCAGAGAGATGCCTCTTTTTTTACCTTAAACATTAGTAAAATGATACTTTTTCTTTCAAACCAAGGTTATAATCATGCTCGTAATCATAAAGTGGTGTCGGATAAATCCCATCAAAATATGACGTACAGATTTGGTCTCCAAGCCCCACAGCATCTTTTAAGCCGTCAATAGACAGGAAAGTCAGGCTGTCAGAACCGATGATGTCATTGATTTCATCTACTGTATGGTTGGCAGCAATCAACTCTTTACGCGTCTGAATGTCAATTCCGTAGAAACAAGGATAGGCAAGCGGTGGACTTGCAATCACCACGTGAACTTCTGCTGCACCTGCTTCTTTGAGCAAATTGACGATGCGTTTTGACGTCGTGCCACGCACGATAGAGTCATCAACCATGACCACGCGTTTTCCTTCAACAACACCACGTACAGCTGAGAGTTTCATCCGAACGCCCTGTTCACGCAATTCTTGTGTTGGCTGGATAAATGTCCGCTGGATATATTGATTTTTAACAAGCCCCATTTCATAGGGCAGACCTGAGGCTTCAGCAAATCCTGAGGCTGCTGACAATGAAGAATTTGGGACACCGACAACGATATCAGCCTCGATATTTGGATTTTCTTGAGCGACAATTCTGCCCATATTTTTGCGAGCTGTGTGGACATTGACGCCACTGATATTGCTATCAGGACGTGCAAAATAAACAAACTCCATGCTACAAATTTTCAGATCAACATCGTTTGTATAGGTATCAATCTGCACACCATTTTCATCAATGATGACAACTTGACCAGGCAACACATCCTGAACAAAAGCCGCACCTACAACGTCAAGCGCACAAGTTTCACTTGCTACCACATAAGCACCATTTGGCAACTGGCCGATAGAAAGCGGTCTAAAACCATTAGGATCAAGCGCTGCAATGATCTTATCTTCTGTGATCAGCAGGTAAGCAAAGCCACCTTTGACCGTGTTCAGTGCAGCCTTGACATTATCCATGAGTTCTGATGAATAGCCACGACGAATCAAGTGCATGAGGATTTCCGTGTCAGAATTACTATGGAAAATCGCGCCTTTTGACTCCAGATCTTTTTTGAGTGACCGGGTGTTTGTCAGATTGCCATTGTGCGCAAGGCCAAACTGGCCATCATAAAAGTTGAACAAAAACGGTTGCACATTGTCAATGGAAGCAGAACCCGCCGTTGCATAACGTACGTGACCAATGGCTGCGCTACCTGTTAGTTTTTCTAGGTTTTTTTCGTCCTTGAAAACTTCTGATAAAAGGCCAAGGTCACGGTGACCTTTCAGATGACCTTTATCGTTTGAGATGATACCAGCACCTTCTTGACCGCGATGTTGCAGCGCATGCAAGCCAAAATAAGTGAGACGCGCAGCTTCTGGATGTCCCCAGACACCAAACAAGCCACATTCTTCGTTGAGTGATTTTACTTCGTAAGTCATTTTACACCTATCTATTTGTTTATAGTCTTATTTTACACCGATTGTTTGGAAAAAAATAGAAAATCCCAACAATTATCCAGATAATTGTTGGGATTGTTCGGATTTAGCATTAGTGTTTATTGTTTCCTAGCTTACGCCTCTCTTACTACTTTATTTTCATCTTCATCGTCATGCAATCGACCCGTTTCTTGGAATCGTTGATACATGGCGTCTATCTCAGCCTTGAAAGCTTCTAACATGATGGCCTCAGGGACTGTTTTGATAATCTTCCCTTTTTTGAAAAGCATGCCTTTACCAGCACCACCCGCAAGACCGATATCTGCCTCCCGTGCCTCCCCAGGACCATTGACACCACAACCAAGGATGGCAATGGTCATCGGTGCCTTGATTTTTTCGATATAGCGTTCAAGCTCTTGGGCTATGGGAATGAGATCAATCTCAATGCGACCACAAGTTGGACAAGATACCAAGGTTGCTGCATTGTCAATCAAACCAAAAGATTTCAAGACTTCACGGCCGACCTTGATTTCTTCGCGCGGATCAGCAGAAAGCGAAATCCGCATGGTGTCCCCAATGCCAAGCGACAAAAGCGCACCCATGCCTGCTGACGACTTGACAGATCCTGAAAACAGCGGGCCCGCCTCAGTAATCCCCAGATGAAGTGGATAGTCAAATCGTTCAGCTGCAAGCTTATAGGCTTCAAGTGCCAGTTCAACATTTGAGGCTTTCATCGAGATGATAATGTCATGAAAATCAAGTTCTTCCAAGATTTCAACGTGCTCAATCGCAGAATCAAGCATACCTTGAGCTGTTGGATAACCGTATTTTTGAAGGAATTTTTTTTCAAGCGAGCCAGCATTAACCCCGATACGAATCGGAATGTTATGCGCTTTACAAGCTTCTACGACCTTGGCAACACGATCGCGTCGCCCGATATTTCCCGGATTGATTCGAATCTTGTCCACACCTGACTCGATCGCTTGCAAGGCCAGTCTATAGTCAAAGTGAATATCAGCAACCAATGGAATATGGATTTGCGCCTTGATGTCCTTGATGGCAAGCGCCGCTTCCATATCAGGAACAGCCACACGCACCAGCTGACAGCCTGCTTCTTCTAACTGTAAAATCTGTTCAACTGTGGCCGACACGTCCTGCGTTTTCGTCGTACACATCGACTGCAAAATCACCTTGTTGCGCCCGCCAATGATGACCGCATTTTCACCCTCACCAACCTTGACCGCGCGCGTATTTCTTCTATGTGTTAAAGTCAAAACAATGACCTTCTTTCTATAATCTAAAACAGCGAGCCTGAAACTCACTCTCTAAATTATATCAAAAAAACACCTGTAAAAGTTTACAAGTGCTTTAAGTTTTCGTTAAATAACAGCCAAGATGATGAAGTTGAGGATAAACAAGACATCTACAACATAAATAATTGGGCTGACTTCTTTTGCTTTACCTTTAACGATTTTGATGATTGTAAAGAAGATGAAACCTGCTGCGATACCATATGAGATGCTGTATGCAAAGCCCATAAAGATAGAAGCAAAGAAAGCAGGAATCGCATCTTCAAGGTTGTTCCAATCAATTTCTTTGAATGATGAAAGCATCATCACACCAACAATAATCAAGACCGGCGCAGTCGCGGCTGACGGTACGATTGAGATAAATGGTAGGAAGATTGATGAGAGCAAGAAAGCAATCGCAACAACAACTGATGTTAAACCAGTACGGCCGCCAGCACCAATACCTGCTGCTGACTCGACGTAAGTTGTCGTGTTCGACGTTCCAAAAATAGCACCAATAGATGTCGCTGTCGCATCAGCAAACAAAGCTTTGTCCATTTTTGATGAGAAACCAGAGCCATTTTCCAAGGCTTTTTCATCTTCTTCTGAGAAGATACCAGTACGGCGACCCGTCCCGATAAATGTCCCAATCGTGTCAAACGTATCAGACAGTGAGAAAGCCAAAATCGTCATCAGAACCTGTGGAATTTTCGACGAATCAGAAAACAGTGAGCCCATACCCTTGTGACTAAAAGCAGCCCCAAAAGTTTGACCAAGATCATTAAAGGCTGAGCTCAGCGAGTTTCCTTTAAAATCAATAGCCCCTAGGTCAACAACACCAGCAATAATAGCAATAATCGTCGTTGCGAGAATCGAAATCAAAATGGCACCTGGTACTTTTTTAACAACCAAGATAGCAGTCAATGCAATCCCAATCAGAGCTACGATAACAGCAGGTGAGTTAAAATTAACAAGTGCTGGAACAGCAGAGCTACCCGCTTCAATCGTTGCTTTACCCTTGTCAGCACCTTTACCAATCACTGAATAAGCGCCTGGATCAATCGTGAACTTCAAGAGTCCTGCGTCTTTGATACCGATATAGGCGATAAACACACCAATACCGCCACCAATCGCATGTTGCAGGCTTTCAGGAATGGCTTTGATGATCATTTTACGGATCTTAGTGACTGTGATAATGATGTTGATAATCCCACAGATAAACACCATCGCAAGTGCTTCTTGCCAAGAATAACCAAGGCCGAAAACCACTGTAAAGGTAAAGAAGGCGTTTAGCCCCATACCTGGTGCTTGTGCATAGGGTACATTTGCAAAAAGCCCCATGATCAATGTCCCGATCACCGCAGAGATGATCGTCGCAAGAAAGACCGCTTGGTAGTTCATGCCTGTTTGTGACAAAATAGACGGATTGACAAACAAGATGTAGCTCATGGCAAAGAAAGTCGTAAGCCCCGCCATAATCTCGCGGCTGACAGTCGTGCCATTTTCTTTAAGTTTGAAAAACTTTTCCAAAATAAACCTCTTTCATAAGAAAAATAAAATATTAATTACTTATCTAGTTTACGGGTTAGGCGTGAAAGTTTCAAGTCAATGTAAAAAAATAGTAAATTTTTCAGCTTGAATGTTCGGTTTTTCACTCTCGTTTGAAAACGTGCTATAATAGAGATAAATTTGATTTAGAAAGTTATCCTATAATATTATCATGACAGAAAAAAAATTGATTGCAATCGACCTTGACGGCACGACACTGCGTTCTGACGGCTATACTGTGTCAGATTTCACAAAAACAATTTTCAAATCCGTAGAAGATAAAGGCCATCAGATTGTCATTGCGACAGGCAGACCTTATCGCATGGCGGTACAAATTTACCGTGAGCTCGGCTTGAGCAGTCCCATGATCAATTTCAACGGTGCACTAACAACGGTTCCTGACCAAAAATGGCCGCATGAAGTCTCAAAACACATTGACAAAACACTTGTTTTTGATCTCATAAAAAAACAACAACTATTCAAGCTTGATTTTTTAGCGGCTGAATATCGCCGAAAATTTTTCATAAATTCGTTTGAGCATGCCGATCCAAATCTTTTTGGTGTGGATAATTTTGCGCCTTATCATCAGATGCGAATGGATAAGCTAGATGCCGATCCAAATGCAATCTTGTTGCAAACGCGCTTTACAGATAAAATCAGCCTAGCCGACAAAATGGACGAGTACTTTGACTTTCGGGTCAACGTCAGCGCTTGGGGCGGTCCAAATGGCATTCTCGAAGTTGTACCCAAAGACGTCAGCAAAGCTTCAGCCCTCAAACATCTGCTCAAAATCAACGGACAAGAAACGTCAGATTTGATAGCCTTTGGTGATGAGCACAATGACGTTGAAATGCTAAAATTAGCAGGGACTGGCTATGCCATGAAAAATGCCAGCCAGACACTTCTACCATACGCTGACAAGCAAATCAATTGGACAAATGACGAAGACGGTGTCGCGCGTCAGATGCAAGAACTATTTTTATAACACTTGATTATTAACGCAACCCTCGTCAGAAGTTAAAAGTCTTCTGACGAGGCTTTTTTTACACTTTTCTCGCAAATTCAAACAATATTTTTGAATTTCCGTTACGCAAACGGTTGCACTATCCATCTCAGCAAATTTTTCCTGTTAATTCAGGCCATATCACCCTATATCAGCTCTATTTTTCTTATCCAGAAAAATAATCTCAAAAAAATTCAAAAAAGGCTTGACATTTTATGAAAACGGTTGCATAATAGAAGAGTAGATAAAAGAAAACGTTTCCACAGGAGGAAAAATTATGAAAACATGGCAAAAAACACTCATTGCTGGTGCAACTCTCGGTGCCGCTGCACTAACACTTGCAGCATGTGGCAGCTCTGATAAAAAAGATAGTTCAAGCAGCAGCTCTGATAAAGTCACTGTCAAACTTTGGGTAACAACTGACTCAAAAAAATTCTACAACAGTGCCCTTGCTGACTTCAAAAAAGAAAATCCAAATGTCACTGTAAACGTCATCGAAACTGAAGATGCCAAAGCTCAAGAAAACGTCAAAAAAGACCCTTCAAAAGCTGCTGATGTCTTCTCACTCCCACATGACCAACTCGGTCAACTCGTTGACTCAGGTGTTATCCAAGAAATCCCCGCCAAGTACGCAACTGCCATCAAAAAAGATGACTCTGAAAATGCCGTCACTGGTGCAACATATAAAAGCAAGATGTACGCCTTTCCTTATGGCATCGAGTCGCAAGTTCTCTACTATAACAAAACAAAACTCTCAGCAGATGACGTTAAAACTTACGAAGGCATCACATCAAAAGCCACTTTTGGCGCTAACTTGAAAGCAGTAAACGCCTATGCTATTGCCCCATTGTTCATGTCAGTCGGCGATAATCTCTTTGGTAAAGACGGTGAAACCGTCTCAGGTACTGATTGGAACAATGCTGCAGGTGTCAATGTTCTCAAATGGATTGCTGATCAAAAAACAAACAAAGGTTTTGTCAATGTCGGTGACGATACACTCTCTCAATTCCAATCAGGTGCCATCGCATCATTTGAATCAGGGCCTTGGGACAAGTCAAAAGCTGTCGAAGCAATCGGCAAAGACAACCTTGGTATCGCTGTTTATCCAACCATGACCATCGGTGGCAAAAGCGTCCAACAAAAAGCCTTCCTTGGTGTGAAACTCTACGCCGTCAACCAAGCCGCAGCAAATGGCAATACTGCTCAAATCGCAGCGGCCTATAAACTTGCCGACTACCTCTCAGGCGAAAAAGTCCAAGAACTTCAGTTCAAAGACAAATCACGTAACATCATCCCATCAAACACAGCTGTCCAAGCTGCAAGCTATGTCAAATCTGACGCACTCGCACAAGCAGTTGTTAAAATGAGTGAGCCTGCTTACACTGTTGTTATGCCAAAAATTCCAGAAATGACAAACTTCTGGACATCATCAGCAGCTGTCTTATCTGACGTTTACAACGGCAAAATCACAGCTGATCAGTATCAAGCCAAACTTGACCAACTCGTCAAAGACATCTCAGGCACGAAATAAACACGCGTCAAAAAGATAAGGCAAAACCTTATCTTTTACGTCATTATTGATTCCCAATTTTAAAAAAATTAGCACTCCATAGAAAGGAGCAAGAATGGACAATCTAATCATTGAAGAACAGTATACGATGAAAGACGTTTTTACAAAGGGCGATCTCATCACAAAACTGTCATTCCTTTTTAGTGGACTAAACAATCTTCGCAACAAACAGATCATCAAAGGCCTAGCCTTTCTCATTGCAGAGATTCTTTTCCTTCTTACTTTCGTTATTCAAGTCGTACCAGCCGTTGGCGGACTTATCTCACTTGGCACACACACACAAGGCATACATACCGTCACAAAAGATGGCATCAAGATGCAAGTTGCAATAGCAGGCGATAACTCGATGCTGATGATGATTTTCGGACTTGCATCACTGATTTTTGTGGCCGTTTACGCTTACATCTTCTGGTGTGGTCTCAAATCGAACCGCAAACTCTTTGCCATGCAAGAACTGCATCTGAACGCACCAAGTCTGAAAGAAGACTTTAAAACCTTGACAGACGGCCGTTTCCACATGACTCTCATGACCATTCCATTGGTCGGTGTCTTGATTTTCACAGTGCTACCACTGATTTACATGACGCTCCTTGCCTTCACCAACTACGACCATAACCACTTGCCACCAAAGCATCTCTTTGACTGGGTTGGCCTGACCAACTTTGCGAGCATCTTCACAGGTCGCATGGCAGGTACCTTCTTGCCCCTCCTGACTTGGACGCTCATCTGGGCAGTTTTTGCCACAGTGACCAACTTCTTTTTTGGCATTATCCTTGCGCTTTTGATCAATACCAAAGGCCTCAAGTTTAAGAAAGTTTGGCGGACTATCTTTGTGATTACCATGGCTGTGCCACAGTTCGTCTCACTTTTGACAATGAAAAATTTGCTATCAGACTGGGGACCAATCAACCAACTTCTTCAGAATTGGGGCATTATCAACAGTCCACTGCCGTTTCTCTCAGATGGACTTTGGGCTAAATTCTCAATCATCTTTGTCAACATGTGGGTCGGTATTCCTGTGACTATGCTTGTTTCAACAGGAATCATCATGAACCTGCCAACAGAGCAGATTGAGGCCGCTGAGATTGATGGCGCAAATAAATTCCAAATTTTCAAATCAATCACCTTCCCACAAATCTTGCTAATCATGACACCAACTTTGATTCAGCAGTTTATCGGAAATATCAACAACTTCAACGTGATTTACCTCTTGACTGGCGGCGGTCCTGTCAACTCTAGCTATTATCAAGCCGGCGAAACTGACTTACTTGTCACATGGCTCTATAACTTGACTGTGACTGCAGCTGACTATAACCTTGCGTCTGTCATCGGTATCATCATCTTTGCTCTCTCAGCTATCTTTAGCTTACTTGCCTACACGCACACTAAATCTTACAAGGAAGGTGGCGCTGCATAATGAAAAAACAAAAAAATATAAATCTCGCGATTGTCTACATCGTTCTTGCCGTCCTTGCGGTCATCTGGCTATTCCCAATCTTCTGGATCCTCATGACAAGCTTGCGTGGTGAGGGTGCGATGGCTGTACCATACATCATTCCAAAACATTTTACCTTGTCAAACTATGCGCATCTCTTTACCAACGACTCATTTCCTTTTGCCCAATGGTTTGGTAATACTTTCATCGTTGCTTTGTTTACCATGGTCATCTCGACATTTATCACGGTTGCCATGGCCTACTCATTGTCACGGATTAAGTTCAAATTCCGTAATCGCTTTTTGAAACTAGCACTAGTACTAAACATGTTCCCTGGTTTCATGAGCATGATTGCCATCTACTACATCCTAAAAGCAATGGGACTTGACCAGACGCTAACGGCGCTTGTCATTGTCTACTCTGCAGGGGCTGCACTTGGTTTTTACATCGCAAAAGGCTTCTTTGATACCATTCCTTATAGCCTTGATGAGTCAGCTATGATTGACGGTGCGACACGCGCTGAGATCTTCTTTAAGATTACCTTGCCACTGTCAAAACCAATCATCGTCTACACGGCACTGATGGCCTTCATGGCGCCTTGGATGGATTTCATCTTTGCCAAAGTCATCCTAGGTGACCAAACGCAAAAATACACCGTTGCTATCGGCCTGTTTACCATGGTCTCACCAGATAAGATCAATAACTGGTTCATGACCTTCACTGCAGGCTGTGTGCTGATTGCAATTCCGATCACCATCCTCTTTATCTTCATGCAAAAATACTATGTTGAAGGTATCACTGCTGGTGGTGTTAAAGGTTAATAAAAAATGTTGTTCAGTCTTTCTGAACAACATTTTTTATTAGCCAAGTAAATCTTTTAACTTCGCCTGATATTTTGTAAAGTCAATCTGCAAACCTAGTCCGCCGTATTGATCATAAGCATCTATCCAGTCACCATTTTCAGGCACGGTATAGCTTGTGATGCCCTTTGAAGCGTCCATAGCAAGCGATGGTGCATGTGTCAACATAAAAATATTGCTGACATTTGTCGATGTCACACCTTTGATGGTACCAAGTGCTGCGCTGCCTGTAAACAAGGTTAGGGGATTCTTTACACCAGACATGATGGCCTGCATGACTTGCTGCTGACGCTTGGTACGACCATAGTCTCCCTCGTCATCTTTACGAAAACGCGCATAGTTCAACAAGGTTCGACCGTCCATGCGCTGCTTACCAACTTTAATGGTCTGAATCGGATTTTGGTGCGTAGGCGTCCAGTTCAGGTCATCTGGCACATCAACCGAATCCACTTTCTTCCCATCAATCGTTGAAAACTGAGCATCAATCTTGACACCAAACGGATAAAGGGAGTCAATCACCGTCGCAAAACTGTTAAAATTAACCAAAGCATAATACTGGATATTGATGTCAAAGTTTTGTTTTAGCACCTCACGCATATAATCAGCACCTTCATTGCCCTCTTGCTCGCCAATGTTGTAGGCGACATTGAGCTTGGTATCTGCACCATACTGACTGACACCAGGCTGATAGACCAGAGTATCACGCATAAAGCTGACTAGCTTGACTTTGTTATCCTTGTTGTTGATCTGCATGACCATGATGGAGTCGCTACGCGCGTCCCCAGTCGTCTGAAAATCTCGCTGATCAGTCCCTAAAATCAAGATGTTAGTTGCACCAGAACTTGGCTTTTCACCAGCAAATTTCTCTGTTTTCAGCCCGTCAGGCGCATTGGTCTTACCACGATAATAGCCCCAGATAAAGAAACCGATCATCAGGAGTAAGATAAGCACAATGACACGGCGAACTTTCTTCCAAAAACTGGCTTTTTTGCGTTGCTTTTTAGGCTTTTTAGATTTTGGTGCTGTATTCTTTGGCTTGAGTTGTTTTCTAAAGCCGGCAGAAAGCGCTTGGCCTTTACTGTTCTGATGGTGATTGTTTTCTATATCATCATAGCTATTATGATAAACATTATCACGACTAGCCGTCTGATTATAGTCGGTGTCAACATCTGACCAGACAGCCTGCTCATGTGATGTGCGAGCATTTGGCTTTGGGTCATGCGACAAACTCTGCCCTGTCAGTCGATTATATTCAGCAAGCTCATTATCGTTGAGATACTTGAGATTTGCTTTTAAATATTCTATTCTTAGTTTAATTCTCGGGTCCATTACCCTATTTTAACAAATTTATTAACAAATGTAAAAGCGCTTATATGATTTCCACGACATTCTTTTATCAGTTACCCAATATCATGTTTAACCATCAAAAGAACGCCAATCATAATCAGCGTTCTTTTGCATAATTTTCTATTTTTGCGACAACATCTGAGATACTAATACCCGTCGTATCGAGCAAAATCGCATCTTCAGCTTGTTTAAGTGGGCTAACTTTACGTGTTGAGTCTTTACGATCACGCTCGGCAATTTCAACCTTCAGCGTATCAAGATCTGTCTCAATGCCTTTTTGCAAGTTTTCCTTAAACCTGCGTTCCGCACGTTCATCGACAGAAGCAACCAAGAAAATCTTGAGCTCAGCATCAGGCAAGACCACAGTGCCAATGTCGCGGCCATCCATGACGATACCGCCGTGGCTTGCAATCTCGCGCTGCGCCTCGACCAGATACTCGCGAATTTCAGCAATAGCCGAAATTTTTGAGACATTGTTTGTCACGTCGTTCTGACGAATG
Organism: Pseudolactococcus insecticola; assembly: GCF_011170065.1. Classification (GTDB taxonomy): domain Bacteria; phylum Bacillota; class Bacilli; order Lactobacillales; family Streptococcaceae; genus Pseudolactococcus; species Pseudolactococcus insecticola. The sequence continues at coordinate 133,802 of NZ_BLLH01000002.1, forward strand.
GCATCTGTCACATCAACCTCGCCAAGATAGACCAATTGACCCTCTAGCGAATTGCCAAAAGCAATCGGATTTTCCTTCAACAAAGCGATAATCGCTGTCGCATCCTCACCAAGATCGTTATTCAAAGCGATATATGTCGCTGCACGGTACATTGCCCCCGTGTCTAGATAGATGATGCCAAAATCTTTTGCGATAATCTTTGCGACAGTCGATTTGCCACTTGAGGCTGGACCATCGATTGCGATTCGGATATTTTTTAAATTCATTTTAGTTTCACCACATCTCCTGGATTGGCATACCAGTTATCCACTGTCATACCGTTTGCCTTGGCAATCGTCTCAGCTGCGACACCTGTCCGTGCCGCAATCGCATAAAGCCCTTCACCTGCTATAACGGTTGTCGTCTCACTTGTGCTATCATCAGTGGATGAGTCAGATTCGGTTTCTGATGAAGCAGTTACTACTTCTGACGAGGCTGCTGGTGCTGCTGAACTTGCCGCCTTAGCTGTACTTTTAGTGACAACACTTGATTTACTCGTATAAAAACTCGTTGAAATCTTGGTATTGTCAACCAAGCGATTGTTCCAGACGATGACAATCACGATACCACCAATAATCATAAATAATAACACGACAAGAAATGTCAAAAAATTTGTCGTTGAGCGTTCTTTCTTATCAGAACGCTTTTGTGGCTCATCACCTCGCGACTCCTGCATGGCATCGTATATTTCATTGTTCCACGGGTCATTTTTCTTCGCCATGATGTCCTTTCTTTGGTATACTAATAGTATGTTAATTCAAATATTACCTGAAAACTGTATTGCCTGTGGTCTGTGCCACACTTACAATCCCATTTTCGACTACAACGACGAGGGCCTTGTCCAGTTTGCAACTGCAGCTGATACATTGGAACTCGCACTGCCATTCGCAGAAAACGAGTCGCTCACAACTGCAGTAAAAACCTGCCCAACTCACGCAATCTTAGTCAAATCTGACTGAGCTTGCTTTTTTTATCGTCTACATACGTATCAAAATAATGATCGATATGCCCAATCAGCTCAATCTCGCCTTTAAAATAGGTGTTGATCGCAAGTGCATCCACAAAATATTTTTTGGGCCATTTTCTCATGTAAAAAATCTTACCATCGGCATAACGGGTGCTAAAAATCACGAGTGCACGCTTGCTGATCTGAATCTTACTAATCTCTGAAATCACCATTTTACCCGAATAAGACGGCACGAGACCACGTGACAAAAGCAAGTCCTTATCCTCTGAAATCTCAAAATAGCGCTGAAAACCAACCCACATGAGTATGATGAAGATGATAAACAAGATAAAAGACGTCGTCGAAATCTTTGTTTTCTCATATAATAGCGCAAGACTGATGAAAATAGGAGAAATCGCGAGACACCAATAAATCAATGTCATGGACAACTCTGGTTGCCAGTGATACCGTAATTTGCCGAAAATTTTAATCAAGTTACCAACAACCTTTCAACTGAAAATGATTACTTTAATTTTATCATATTTTTGGAAATAATACATCACTAAATGCAAACAATTTTCAGACAAAACAAAAACAGCCCCCACCTCATGGGAAAAGGGTGGGAAAGGGCTGCCTTCGTCTGTATTTATAGGGGAAATACAAGATAAACATGAACATGAATTTTAGTTTTACTTGGGCTTCACGGACCCAAGAACGACAGAGAGACTAGTCTCTCAAAAACTGCTCAGAACTTGCGATAAAGTCTGACAAACCATCAAGACTAAACGCCTTGTACTTATCCTCACGATCTTGCAAGGACTCAGCATAGGTGGCAAGCTCAGGCGTATAACCTGCCCAGATGTCCCGATTTTCCAAAACCAAGCGCTTGTGCGCCTCCCAAAACAAAGCATCATCTTCAGAAGCGTTCACCTGCCTACGAAAGTAGACATCCACCAGATAATAGTTAAGATCAGAAAGCATCCGCTCAGGCCTGTGAAACCGCATAAACTGTAACCAGTAGCGATTTTCATCAGCCCAAGTATGATGCTGGCGCTCAAACCAGTAGTCATCTTTTCGCACGGTCGACGTCGCATTATACATGCGCGTGTAGACCACCGAGTCGATATAGTGCGTATCCGGGGACAATGTCGCAGCAATCCCGACAAAGTAAGTATCCTCATAGATGCGCAGGTTTGGATGCCACTTGAGACCAATCCGTGCTAGATAATCAACACTGAACCACTTCCCATAAGCCGCCTTCCAATCCCGCGCGCTACTCGTATAGTAGCGATACGCACCATTATAGTAACTCTCTTCTAGATAACGCGCGATGATCATATCATGATTGCCCATCTTTGCCACATTGAAAAACTCAAGCAGGCTGCCAACAAACTGAAACTGGTCATCTGCGTCCATAAACATCAGATACTGCCCACGTGCCAAGTCCATACCCGCTTGACGCGCGAGACCCGCACCCACAGAATCACCCGTGATAACATGCATCTGCAAATCCAGATGCTGCAATAGCACAAAGTCAGACAGACGCACCGCTTCAACCGGCGCATCTCCTACCAAAATCACCTCGATTTGCTCAAAGTCAACACCAATCTGGTTGTTGATTGACGACAAAACGACGTTTAGCCGATAAACATCCTCGCTATGATAGGGTATGATGATACTGACTAACTTTTGGTATGCCATGCCTGCCTCGATTCTACTATATATTTTACACTTTTTTACTTTTTTCTACTTGAACGACGACCAACCTCGGCTAAGGCAACGGTAGTTGCCATAAACAAAGCGCCAAGCGTCCGCAAACCAGCATCACCCGCTTCACCTGTTTTCGGTAAAACTGGTAGAGTTGCCTGATTGCTACCAGCAACCTGCGTATGTGGTGCCACCATATAGGTGACAGGCATGCTGCTACCAGTTTGTGGCAATGTTGGATAGCTATTGCCATTACGGTAAGTCAAGCTCGTTTGCGAATTCCCTGTAGTTGGTAAAGCCAGGCCATCTTTCACATAGAAAGCGCCAGTGATTTTACCATCAGGACCGATTGCGATCTGAACACCTGGGATATTGCTGTTGCGGTCGATACTAGGATCCGGTGTATAGCCAGGGATCTTAGGCAATGTGATCAACTCACCAGGTTTTCCGCTATAGCCAATGCTGATATTTGGCAGTTTGTTGCCATTTTGATCATAAACTGGGAATGTGTTCGGGGTACTATTGGTAGACCCGCTATCGCTAGTGTTAGGGGTACTATTGGTAGAGGGGTTAGTGCTGGTATTGTTGTTCGTATTCACCAGACTTGGTGAACCGTCAGTAGTACCATTTGTGCCTGTCGCACCTGAACTACCATTGGTACCAGATATTCCGTTGACACCGTTACTACCATTTGTACCGGGATCACCTTTGGCACCAGTGTCTCCCTTGTCACCCTTGTCGCCTTTGGCACCTGAAGTGCCATCTGTACCGTTTATGCCATTCGTGCCGTTGGTACCGTTTATGCCAGGGTCTCCTTTAGCGCCGGCAATCCCTGGATCTCCTTTGACGCCAGAAACGCCGTCTTTCCCATCTTTTCCGTCTTTTCCGTCTTTTCCGTCAACGCCGTTAGTACCATTGGTACCGTTAATTCCGTTGGTGCCTGAATCGCCTTTCGCACCAGCTAGTCCATTGACGCCATTAATGCCGTTTGTCCCATTAGCACCTGAGTCTCCTTTGGTGCCAGCAATCCCTTGGTCACCTTTGGCTCCGGTGGCTCCTGTAGCTCCTGTAGCTCCGCTGGTCCCTGTAGCTCCTGTAGCTCCAGTATCACCTTTTTCTCCGGTGGCGCCAGTATCGCCGGTATCACCTTTGGCTCCGCCGACACCATTGCTACCGTTGATGCCATCTGCACCGTTGGTGCCAGGGTCACCCTTATCACCTTTTGCGCCATCTGTGCCGTTCGTGCCGGGGTCGCCCTTATCACCTTTTGCGCCATCTACGCCGTTCGTGCCGGGATCTCCCTTATCACCTTTTGCACCATCTGTACCGGTCGTACCGGGATCGCCTTGAGGACCAGTTTTACCTGTTGCACCTGTAAGACCCGGAAACTCGATGAGGCCGATACCGTTGAGTGTTTGGTTAGCGGCATTAGTCGTTGTGACGGTGAGCGCATCGCCTGCATTAAAGCTTAGGCCTGCTAGGTCTGTCGCTGCTAAAACGGCGTAGCCGTCGCTTGACAATGTTCCAGAATATGTGGCACCCGTGTTAATATCTTTTATCGTATACACTGCGTCGCTTTCACCTGCAACCACGATATAAGCATCATTGTTCAGCGCAACAACACCATTAACAGTTGGTCGGATAGCACCAGTGACGCCGGTATCACCCTTATCTCCAGTTGCGCCGGTGGAGCCGGTAGATCCTGTATCACCTTTGTCTCCGGTGGATCCGGTTGCGCCTGTATCACCTTTTTCTCCTGTGGCGCCGGTAGATCCTGTATCACCTGTGGATCCAGTGGCTCCTGTAGCTCCAGTAGCTCCAGTAGCGCCGGTTACGCCTGTGGAGCCGGTATCACCTTTGGCGCCTGTAGCTCCTGTCGAGCCGGTTGCTCCTGTGGATCCAGTATCTCCGGTAGCTCCGGTGGAGCCAGTAGCTCCAGTGGAGCCGGTGGCACCTGTGACGCCGGTGGCACCCTTATCTCCAGTTGCGCCGGTATCACCTTTGGCGCCAGTTGCTCCTGTGGAGCCGGTTGCTCCGGTGGAGCCAGTATCTCCGGTAGCTCCAGTGGAGCCGGTGGCACCAGTTGCTCCTGTAGCGCCGGTTGCTCCGGTGGAGCCAGTATCTCCGGTAGCTCCTTTGTCTCCAGTAGCACCAGTAGCACCCGTAGCGCCAGTTGCTCCTGTGGCACCTGTGACGCCGGTGTCACCCTTATCTCCAGTTGCGCCGGTATCTCCTTTGTCTCCGGTTGCTCCGGTGGCACCTGTGGATCCAGTAGCACCAGTTGCTCCAGTGGAGCCGGTGGCACCAGTTGCTCCGGTGGCACCTGTAGCGCCGGTTGCTCCGGTGGCACCTGTAGCGCCGGTGGCGCCTGTAGATCCGGTGGCTCCAGTTGCTCCAGTAGCTCCGGTATCTCCTTTGTCTCCTGTGGCTCCGGTATCTCCTTTGTCTCCGGTATCTCCTTTGTCTCCGGTGGCTCCAGTTGCGCCTGTGGCTCCAGTGTCTCCGGTATCACCTTTGTCTCCGGCGGCTCCAGTATCTCCGGTTGCTCCAGTATCTCCGGTATCTCCTTTGTCTCCTGTGGCTCCGGTGGCGCCGGTACGTCCGGTTGTACCTTGAATACCTTGAGCTCCTTGTGGTCCAGCAGGTCCTTGTTGTCCATCAGGACCTGTCGCTCCGGTTGCACCTTGAATACCCTGTGCACCGGTAGCGCCGGTAGCGCCGGTGTTTCCTGTGGCGCCGGTAGCGCCTGTAGCTCCTGTGGCACCTGTGGCACCGGTATCTCCTGTGGCACCGGTATCTCCTGTGGCGCCGGTAGCGCCTGTAGCTCCTATGGCGCCTGTGGCGCCGGTGGTACCAGTTGCTCCGGTAGCGCCAGTAACACCTTGAGGTCCTTGTGCACCGGTTTGTCCAACAGGTCCAGCTGGTCCTTGAGGTCCAACAGGTCCTTGAGGTCCTTGATCACCAGTATCACCCATTTCTCCCTGTGGTCCAGTGGCGCCTGTAGCTCCGGTATCACCTTTGGCTCCAGTGGATCCGGTAGCTCCGGTGGCGCCAGTTTCTCCGGTAGCGCCGGTATCACCTGTGGCTCCAGTGGCGCCGGTTTTACCTGTGGCTCCAGTTGCCCCTGTGGCTCCAGTTGCCCCTGTGGCTCCTGTGGCTCCAGTATCTCCGGTATCACCTTGTTCACCTTGAGGTCCGGTAGCACCGGTACGTCCGGTTGCACCTTGAATACCTTGAGGTCCTTGTGGTCCAGCTGGTCCTTGTGGTCCATCAGGACCTATCGCTCCGGTTGCACCTTGAATACCCTGAGCACCGGTATCTCCGGTATCTCCTGTGTTTCCTGTGGCTCCAGTTTTTCCTGTGTCTCCAGTGGCTCCGGTGGCTCCGGTATCTCCAGTGGCTCCTTTTGCACCAGTGGCTCCGGTTGCTCCGGTGGCTCCGGTTGCTCCGGTTGCGCCAGTGGCACCAGTACGACCAGTATCTCCAGTAATACCTTGAGGTCCTTGCGCACCAGTTTGTCCAACAGGTCCAGCTGGTCCTTGAGGTCCTTGAGGTCCAGCTGGTCCTTGTTGTCCATCTTCACCAGCATCACCTATTTCACCTTGTGGTCCAGTTGCTCCAGTTTTACCTGTTGCGCCTGTAGCTCCAGTGGCACCTGTTGGTCCGGTAGGTCCGGTTTCAGCAGGTATAGTAATAGAAGATGATTCAGGATCACCATATGCGTAGTTGGTTGTTGTCGTGATGGTGTTCGATCCATCAGCATTGGTAACAACCGATTGGCTAACAGAAACTATCGGATTCTGAACAGTAGGCATAATAGTCTGCCCGCTTGTTAAATCAGAAATAATTACAGTATTTGGCGTACCTTTACCAACTTGATCAGCAGTTATAGAGATATAAGCGTTTCCGCCCGAATCAAAAGTGCCTGTACCTGACTCACCCCCATTACCTAAAGCGTATTGGAAAGGTCCACTAGGAGTTCCGCTTTGAAGAACCATAGTGGCAGATCCATCAGGGTTGTAAGCAGTTAAACTACTTAGTACGTTTACGCTATCAGCTAGTTTGGCTGTAATCGCTACTGTCTTATTATTTTCCTGTGCATAGGCTGCTACTTGGGCTAGTGTATCTGAGTAGTCAGCTGGACTGATGTCTGCTGGAAAGGCGATCGTAATCTTGCCATTGTCGTCTGTATAGGTGCTGCCTGTAGGCAGGCCAAACTGGACTGCTGCTTCTTTTTGTGTCAGAGATGCGGTGGTTGTAGTTGTCGTTGCTTCTGCTGTCACGGCGTCATCTGCTACCATGGCGACGCTAGTCGCTTCTGCCGTGGTGTCGAGATTGGCGCTCTGTGCAACGGTATAGCCGTTTTCTACGGCGTAGGCTGCGATGGCGTCTAACGCCGCGGCTTCCGGCAGCTCGCCTGCTGGAAGTGCGACTGTCACTACGCCGTCTGCGAGTGTGATTGCAGTAGACGCACTAAAGCCGTAGTCAGTAGGCTCGAGTGCAGTAGTTGATGCTGCACCCGTAGTGCCAGTATTTGCTGCTGTGTCGTCTTGATTGTTCTCTGAGTCGAGCGCTGTTTTGCTGCGTCCTGTCACATAGGCGGCAGCGAGCGAGTCATTGACGTCTGTGATATCTGTGACCACTGTTTCTACCTTATCAACTGGAAGCGTTTCGTCGAGCGTCGTTGTATCAGCTACCGTTTCTAAGTTTTCGAGGTCGTCTTTGATTGCAGGCGTATCTGTGTTTGCTGCTGTATCTGGTGTTGTTAGATCATCTGGCGTTTGTGGTGTGACAGCTGTTGTGTCTACTGTGATAGTAGGTTCTGGTGCCGGTGTTTCAGCTGGTGCCACATCTACTTGCGTTGTCGTCGTATCTGGTGTAACCGTTGTGTCCGCTACCGTTGCTGTTTCTGCTGACGCTGGTGTTGTTTCAGTCGTATACGTATTTTCAGCGACATAGATTTGGGCACTTTCAGCAGATGCGGCATATGTCGATGAGGCACTTGTGGCTGGTGCTGTGTAGCTTTCAGCAGGCGCTACATAGCTTGATTGTGCGCTACTACTTTCTGCTGGGACTGTAGTCGCACTGTAGACAACTGTCTCATCAGCGTGTGCCACCTGTGCAGCTCCTGCGCCGCCTGCTAGTACTGCGAGTGCTGTACTGGCGTAAAGCCAGCTTTTTCCTGACTTCCATGTGCGGAAGTTCGTGTTTTGTTTGATCATGTCGTGTTTGTAGGTCATCTTTTATCCCCCAATAGATGTAATCTGTTGATCTATTTTTATAGCTATCTTGCATAAGATCTAAAAACAATATACACTATCTTACCGCCTTTTTTAGGATAATAGAAAAAGTGTTCCAAAATCGAAACACTTTTAGCTATTTTTATTTATTTTTCTTGTGCCAGCAGATCATACGTCTCATCCACACCTAGATCACTGCGCCAAGCGTCGATTTGCGCAAAGATGTCATGTATCCCGTTTAGGATGGCAGGCCCAAAGGTTCTTGGCATCTTATAGTCTAGGATAAAATCCATGCTCTCCTCTAGTTTTCTTACATTGTCTGTTGATGCGGGCATGTCTCCCTGTAGATAGAGATAAATCGTCTGCGCCATGCGCTGCATGAAGGCAACATAGATGACATTTTCGTTGTGTCGCGCGTGTTGGAGGGCATTATATGCCGTGATGATTTCAGCACTATCACGGTTAGCAATCTCTATCTCAAACAGTGACAGTCGTAATGTTGTAACCGTTCTGATAGTCAACAGGTCATCGTTTTGAACCTTGTAAAGTTTGTTAAGCTCACGCAACATTTTCTTAAAAGGAATCGATTCTTCGGCGTCCTGAACAAAGCTCAGCGAGTAAAGCAGTGTCACCTCAAATGCTGACCATTCCTCACGCTTCATGAGTTTATCAAAGAGACTACTCATGCTTTTTGCGATCTTTTTTTGATTTACCTCGTAGTCTGTGGTCTGTAACTGGTAGATCTTGATCAGATCTACCATGAGTGGAAAAGTTTCACTGACATACTTGTTTTTCGTGATATTTTCATATATCTCAAGCGCCTCATCTTTTTCTAAAATCGTGGCGTAGGCAGCAATCTGAAGGACAACAATGATGTCGTACTTTTCGTAAGGGTTTTGCTCGCCCTTAAACGTATCAACAGTCGGGATGACATAGATGATCCGCTGCAGTTCATTTGGCGTAACGTTAAACATCATGCCAAGATTGACAAAGTCTTCAAACGACAGACCAGACGGCTCTTTGAGTAGGCGATAGTACTTGCTGCGGGTGATACCCACCGTATCGAGCCTACTCACTGGAATGCTCTTTCCTTTCCTGTAAGTTTCTAGTGTTTCAATCATTTCCATGACTTTTTTTGCTCCTTTTACATGCTATCTGAAATATATTTCAGGATAATATTTATGATACCCTATTTTTTCCAAATGTCAAAAAATATCATGATCGTTTTTGTCTAGACATGAAAAAAGCACTGTTCTAACAGGCTTTATAAAGATTCGTGCATCGTGGGATTTATGGTATAATTTCCAAGAGATAAATATGGCATAATCAAGAACAAATCCATATCAAACGTTACTTTTCAAAGATATTTAATAACATATAATCACATTTTGTGATATACTAAAGTTAGTCAAGGAGGATATATTATGGCTACAATACAAATTTCTACAAGAGTTGATGATAAAATAAAAGATATGGCACAAAAAGTTTTTGAGCGTCAAGGTCTTGATGTTTCAACTGCGCTTAAAATGTTTATCACCAAAACTGCTTATGAGCAAGAAGTGCCGCTGTCTTTAAAAAATAATGACGCTACTAGTCCTTATCCTGATGACTGGTTTACCGATGGCAGAGTAGAAACACGAAAAAATATCACTGATTTGGCTTTTCAAAAATCTGAAATTCAAAAGCTAGATTTATCTAAAAAAGAGGATATACAGGAGTTCTTTGATGACTAAAGGGATTAGAGAACATAGTATAATGATTGCTAATTTAGCATATGATGAAGGCAGAGAATACGGTTCAAAGACCAGACCTGCCTTTGTTTTAAAATATGACAATACGATTATCAGTTACTATAACATTACAAGTCAATACAAATCAAAATCAGACTATTATCAATCTAAGTATTTTGAAATCAAGGACTGGGCTTACTCAGGATTAGATAAACCGTCTTGGATTGATACTTTTAAAATTAGACAGGTTGAAGAACAGTTTGTCTTGATAAATTTCGTCGGTTATCTTTCTTATGAGGATGAAGCTAGGTGTTTATGGATTTTTTGGCACACACCATATAATGACTGCTCATAACCGTATTCGATATTAATTATCTAATAGATATGAAAAAAGCCTTGTTTTAACAGGCTTTTTTGATACATTATTTTTTAGCATGTTCGATGCGTTTATCCGGAATGACCCAAAGTAAAAATGAGATGATGTTCACAATCAGTCCAGCAATCGGAATAAAGATGGCGATGATAAAAGCAAGCGCATTTAACATCAAAGTATGGTAAGACTTCTTATAGTCGCCAAGGATTTCAGCGACATGAGCGTTGTGGTGATTGACTTTTACGAGGTTTTTGATCATCAAGAGCCAGACGCCATTGATTACGAGAAAAAGCGCTGCATACAGCATTTCTGGATCACGCGCAAAGATATTTTCGCCCAGCCAGTTGGTTGCAAATGGAAAAAGGCTCATGAGAAAGATGAAGGCATTGTTAAGCCAGAGCGTCTTGCCACTGACTTTGTCGATGAGCTGAAAGATGTGGTGGTGGTTAGTCCAGTAGATAATGAGAAAGACAAAGCTTACAACGTAAGCCAGAAACACGTCTTTGAGCACCAAAAGATCTGAAAATTTATTGCCTTTGATGTGTGGAAACTCGAGCACGAGAATGGTGATAATGATTGCAACCACCGCATCTGTAAATAGCGTCAGTCTAGTTTTTGTCATGATTTTTCCTTCTTTGAATAAATGATAATGGCAATTTTATCAAAAAAAGCCTGTGCAAACAAGGCATTTGCTCAGACCTGCGCTTCAAGCTCTTTTAGAAAACGCTTGCCAAGCTCAGATAACATGGCTTTTTTGTGGCGAATATAGCCAATCTCAATCGTTTCATCAACGGCTAGAGGCACACTCACGATGTCATCTCCGTTTAGATCGCTGTTAAGAATACCTGTGGAGATGGTATAGCCATCAAGTCCGATCAGGAGATTGAACAAGGTCGCACGGTCTGAAACAACGATTGACTTGTCATGGCGCGCTGTGGAGAGAATCTCTTCTGAAAAATAGAATGAATTGCGCTCACCTTGCTCATAGCTGAGATAAGGGAAAACTGCCATTTGTTCGAGCGTGACCGACTTTTCAGCCGCAAGTGGATGCTGCTTTGAGATGAAAACATGCGGTGTCGTCGTAAACAATGGCGTAAACTCAAGCTGATTATCCAAAAAAAGCTTGGTCAAGACGTCACGGTTAAAGTCGTTTAGGTAAAGCACACCAATCTCAGATCGAAAATCACGCACGTCATCAATGACTTCATGCGTCCTCGTTTCTCGCAAAATCAGCTCATAGTTTCGCATGTCGTTCTCCCGCAAAATACTGGCAAAACTCTCCACGACAAAGGCATAATGCTGCGCAGACACTGCAAATAACTCTTTTTTCTCCCGGTTGAACTTATAGCGTTCTTCCAACAGCTCCGTCTGCTCAACGATCTGGCGCGCATAGGATAGAAACTCAGCCCCATCAGAAGTCAGCGTAATTCCCCGAGTCGAGCGCATGAATATCTTGATATTCATCTCCTCTTCTAACTCCCGCACAGCATTAGACAAAGACGGCTGCGTCACAAACAAGTGCTTAGACGCCTCGTTCATAGAACCCGTCTCGACGATTTTGATAATGTATTTTAATTGTTGTATTCTCATGGCTACTCCTTTAGTGATGAGCGACGAAGTCGTGAAGAACTTAGGGAAGTAGCTATGCACAACGTGGCTTGGCGATTTATCGCTTAGCCGTTGGGTTGGCTACTCCTTTAGTGAAGAACGACGAAGTCGTGATGAACTTAGGGAAGTAGCTACGTACAACGTGCCTTAGCGGTTCTACCGCTTAGGCGTTGGACGACAAAACAACTTCAACTTCCCAAAAATCTCAAAAACATAACTTTCTATATCCTAGTGAATGAAATGACGAAGAGCTTAAGGAAGTTGCGCCTGCGATTACTCAGCGCATAAAAGCACTGCCACATACACATTAACCCAAACTTCCAAAAAATCTATCTCGTTCTATTTAATTACCACTCTAACACGAAACGCCAAAAATAACACTTAACAAGCTCACGACAACTTTGTTATCTGTTATAATTTCCTAAGTTTTCAATTCGATTGAGAGATTTTTTCTTCCATTTTCAGCTAATATTTCCCTTGGGGAATCCACCAAAATGTCCTATTTATCACGCTTTATCTATTTTACAATAATTTTCGAAATATTCCCACAAAAAAGTTTTTTTATCATAATATGAAAACGTATTCTGAAAGCGCTTGATTTATTTTTATTAAAAGAATATAATAGTTAAGTAATCATTTTTTTATCATATCTAAGGAGGAACTCAATTTGAGTATCGGAATCGTAATTGCGAGCCATGGTGAATTTGCCAATGGCATTAAGCAATCTGGTTCAATGATCTTCGGTGAACAAGAAAAAGTACAAGCTGTAACTTTTATGCCATCGGAAGGTCCAAATGACTTGCGCGCTAAGTTCGACGCAGCCATTGCCACATTCGACGCTGATGATGAGGTTTTAGTTCTTGCGGATTTGTGGAGCGGGTCTCCATTTAACCAAGCAAGTGCTGTCATGGGTGAAAACCCTGATCGTAAAATCGCTATCATCACAGGTCTTAACCTACCTATGCTGATTCAGGCTTATACTGAACGCATGATGGACGCAGATGCTGGTGTCGACAAGGTTGTCGCTAACATCATCGGTGAAGCTAAGGGCGGTATCAAGGTATTGCCTGAAGAGTTGCAACCTGCTGAAGCGGGCGCAGCTACTGCTGATGCACCTGCTGCCAAAGCTGCTGCTATCCCTGAAGGGACTGTCATCGGCGACGGTAAAATCAAGATCAACCTTGCCCGACTTGACTCACGTCTTTTGCATGGTCAAGTTGCGACAGCCTGGACACCTGAGTCTAAGGCAGACCGCATCATCGTGGTTTCAGACGCTGTTTCAAAAGATGACATGCGTAAGAAGCTCATCGAGCAAGCTGCCCCTGGTAACGTTAAAGCTAACGTTGTCCCTATCTCTAAAATGATTGAAGTTGCAAAGGATCCGCGTTTTGGCGAAACTCACGCACTTCTCTTGTTTGAAACACCTGACGATGCACTTGCTGCTATCGAAGGTGGCGTACCAGTTACGTCATTGAACGTTGGTTCTATGAGCCACTCAACTGGTAAAACAATGGTCAACAAAGTCCTGTCAATGGACAAACACGACGTTGAAACTTTTGAAAAATTGAAAGACCTTGGCGTTGAATTTGACGTACGTAAAGTACCAAATGATTCAAAAGCTGACTTGTTCGACTTGATCAAGAAAGCAGATGTGAAATAAGCCAGAGCTTAAGACACATCACACATCTCAAAAACTATTTATTACATGAAAGGGACTTATAAAAATGTCTGTTATTTCTATAATTTTGGTCCTCATCGTTGCCTTCTTAGCTGGTATGGACGGTATCCTCGACGAGTTCCAATTTCACCAACCACTTGTGGCGTGTACCCTGATCGGTCTCGTAACAGGTAACTTGACTGCTGGGATCATCCTTGGCGGTTCACTCCAAATGATCGCACTTGGCTGGGCAAACATCGGTGCTGCAGTTGCACCCGATGCAGCGCTTGCATCTGTTGCCTCAGCTATCATCCTTGCCCTTGGTGGTAAAGGTAAAGCTGGTGTTTCTGACGCCATTGCTATCGCCGTTCCCCTTGCAGTAGCTGGTCTTTTCTTGACAATGCTCGTGCGTACTGTTTCAGTTGGTCTCGTTCACGGGGCTGATGCTGAAGCTGAAAAAGGTAACATTGCTGGTATGCAAATGTTCCACTTTATCGCCCTTGCCCTTCAAGGTCTTCGTATCGCTATCCCTGCTGGCCTTATCCTTGCAATCGGTGCTGATCGCGTATCATCTGTTTTGAACGCAATGCCAGCATGGTTGTCTGCAGGTATGGCTATCGGTGGTGGTATGGTCGTTGCCGTTGGTTATGCGATCGTTATCAACATGATGGCAACTAACGAAGTATGGCCATTTTTCTTCATCGGTTTCGCACTTGCAGCCGTTTCATCATTGACTTTGATTGCCATGGGTATGATCGGTCTTGCGATCGCTTTCATCTATCTTAACCTCTCTAAACAAGGTGGTTCAGGTAATGGTGGTGGCGGTGCAGGATCTGGTGATCCTATCGGCGACATCTTGAACGACTACTAAGAAAGGAAACGAAAAATGTCTGAAAAAATTACACTTTCAAAATCTGACCGTCTGTCAGTAGCATGGCGTTCTACTTTCCTTCAAGGTTCTTGGAACTACGAACGTATGCAAAACTTGGGATGGGCATTTGCCATGGTCCCAGCTATTAAAAAACTTTACACAACTAAAGAAGACCGTGCAGCAGCACTTAAACGTCACTTGGAATTCTTCAACACACATCCATATGTTGCTTCTCCTATCCTTGGTGTAACACTTGCCTTGGAAGAAGAAAAAGCCAATGGTGCACCTGTTGATGACGTTGCTGTCCAAGGGGTTAAAGTTGGTATGATGGGGCCTTTGGCCGGTATCGGTGATCCAGTCTTCTGGTTTACAGTTCGTCCTATCCTTGGTGCCCTTGGTGCGTCTCTTGCAATGAGCGGTAACATCTTAGGTCCAATCATCTTCTTTATCGCTTGGAACTTGATTCGTTGGGCATTCATGTGGTATACACAAGAATTTGGCTATAAAGCTGGTTCTGCTATCACTGATGACCTCTCTGGTGGTCTCTTGAAAGACATCACTAAAGGTGCTTCTATCCTTGGTATGTTCGTCCTTGGCGTACTCGTTGCACGTTGGGTATCTATCACTTGGACTCCTATCGTGTCTACTGTTAAACTTGATAAAGGTGCATTCATCGATTGGAATCATATTACTTCCGGATCAAAAGGTATCCAAGAAGCCTTGCAACAACAAGGTTCTGGATTGTCATTGACTTCTGAAAAAGTGACAACTTTACAAAATAACTTGGACTCCCTTGTTCCTGGTTTGTCAGCACTTGGTCTCACATTCCTTTGTATGTGGCTCCTCAAGAAAAAAGTATCACCAATCATCATCATCCTCGGCCTCTTCGTCGTGGGTATCGTCTTCCACCTTATTGGTTTGATGTAATCAGGAAGATTCATCTGAAAGTCACAGAAATGTGGCTTTTTTGATGCAAAAAAATGCCCTATGTGGTAAGGCATCATACCTTTCAAATAAAAGAAAACCCCCTTATCAAATAAGGGGGTTTATCCGACAAATTAACGACGGATTTCTTTAATACGAGCAGCCTTACCTTGAAGGGCACGCAAGTAGTAAAGTTTCGCACGACGGACTTTACCGTAGCGGATAACTTCGATTTTTTCAACACGTGGTGTGTGGATTGGGAAGATACGTTCTACACCAACACCGTTTGAGATTTTACGAACTGTGTAAGTTTCTGAGATACCTTGTCCTTTACGCGCAATAACAACGCCTTCAAACAACTGAATACGTTCACGAGTACCTTCGACAACTTTGGCGTGAACACGCACAGAGTCACCAGGACGGAAAGCAGGGATGTCGCTACGAAGTTGACCTTCGTTGATAGCTTCGATTAATGGATTCATTTTATTCTCCTTGTCTACCAATCTTATGGCACTCGTGCCCAGCGGATTAGCGATATTTAGTGCGTCCATTACGCACAAGTTCTATTATACCAGAAAACGCCTGAAATACAAGCGTTTTTTGATTATTTTTAAGCTGTTTTTTCACTAAATGTGCGATTTTTGAGTTCATAGATAACGTCACTGCTGTTTGCGACTTCGCTTTCGTGGGTGACTAGGATGACGATTTTACCTTCGTCGTGTGCGATGTCTTGGAAGATTTTTACAATATCACGAGTGGTTTCTTCGTCTAGGTTGCCTGTGGGTTCATCTGCGATGATGATTTGGGACTGGGTGATGAGGCTGCGGGCAATGGCGACACGTTGCTGTTGTCCACCGGAGAGCATGCCAACTTTTTTGTGAATCAGCTCTTCACCTAGTCCAACACGTTTCAAAATATCAGTGATCGCTGCTTTTTCATCGCTATAAGTTGCACCCGATATGTTGATGGCCGTTTTGACATTGTCAAAAGCTGTCATATAGGTCAGGAGGTTGTAGGCTTGAAAGACGGTCGAAACGGTCTTTAGGCGGTACTTAGTCAGGCCCTTTTTTTTGATATCAGTATCGTCGTAGAGGACCTTACCTCCCTTTGGCGTGTCAAGGCCAGCTAGGAGCGAGAGCAGGGTCGTTTTACCGCTGCCAGATGAGCCCAAGATGGCATACATGACGCCTTCTGAAAATGTTTCTGTCACGTCACGAAAGAGGTAGTCGTCAGGGTTTTGTGTGTAATAATAGGTCAGATTTTCGATTTTCAGTGTCATATTAAGCTCCTGTCAAGATTTCTTTAGGGTTGAGACGGATGATACCAATGCTTGCAATCACCACAGCAATCACGATGATACCAAAGGCTATCGCACCAAGCATAGCAATTTGTTTGCCGCTCATTTTGACATTTAGTTTATCAATTGCCTTAATCTGTGTCGCGCTTTGGTTAAATGGATTTGTACGTGCCGCGCCACCTTGTTGTGGTCCACCAGCTTTATCAGTAGTTGTCGTGCTCGTTGTAGTCGCTGTTGTTTGGCTTTCAAGGAGCTGACTACCTACGGCATTACCAACGAAATTACCTGATGCTGTGGCAATCCCAACAGCTACAACCATAACAATGAAAAGCTCTACAAAGAATTGACCGATGACTTTGAGACGGCTTTCCCCCATACTCATGAGGATACCGATTTCGCCACGACGTTCGCGAATGGTCAAGATGACAATCAAACTCAGGATAATCGTCCCTGCTACTGCTACCAATAAAACGATGTTACGTGCAAATTTTGCGACATTATTCAAAGGTTGGAGCATAGTTTGATAGGTAGCGTCGTTACTTGTCACGCTATAAGTTGTGGTATCAATTAGCTTATCAGCTGCTTTGACAAAGGCAGCACTTTTTGCTGGATCTGTCAGATTGTACACGGCTGAATCAACCGTCCCTGTTGTACCTGCGAGTGTATTTGCAAACGTTAAGCTTGAGTAAATTTGGTTACTAACGTTCATAAATGAGAAGCTCATAGCTGTACTATCAAGGCTTGCTGATGACTTGTAAATCCCTACAACTGTCATGGTGTAAGACTTGCTGTTGCTATCAAGCAATGTAAAGGTTGAGCCGACTTTTAGACTGTTTGCAGTGGCAAGGTCAGACTCAATCACGACATTATTTGTTTTTTCGTCAGAAGTCGTAAGGGCACGGCCGCTTGTGATTTTATTGGTGCCAGCTGAGAAGGCTGTGACACTTTTCAGGTTATTGGTCCCAATGACTTGGAAATCTCCTGAAGGTTGTTTTTCTTCGCCACCGCCTGAAAATTCAGCTTTCCCGCCACCATCTGTTTCTGTTGTTGAAGATGTTGTTGTGCTGCTTGTTGACGTGATTGGTGTGATGTTCCCTTTTGTAGCTGTTGTTTGCTTGGTAAAGCTGTATGATTTAACGCCTGACAATGCTGCTATTTTTTGGGCATCCGTCAGCTTGACAGGTGTCAGATCAAACGTCCCACGAGTTGTTGTACTGCTACTACTTGAAGCAGTTGCTTGCGCTTTTTTCATCATGGCTTCGCGGTCAACGGCAAGCGTCACGGTTGCACCAGCTTCTTTTTTAGCATTTTCGATTGATTGGTTGGCTGAGTTATTGATGACAAGTCCTGATAAGACAAAGATGAGAATCGCTGAGAAAGTCACGATCAAAAGAACTGTTCTACCGATTTTGGCTCTTGTAAATAACCATGCGCGTCTGATAAAATCCATTTTCTACCTACTTTCTTATACCGCAGTGTTAGTGCTTGTGCTGTTGTCCGACGATGTTGCAGTTGATGATCCGGACGTTGACGAGTCTGACGAATCTGAGGTCGCACCTCCCTGTGCATCTGGCGCATTGCCATCACCACTTTGACCGCTAGTTTTAAAATCAGTCGGTCTCTGATGACTTGGCACGGTATTAGTAGGTGTTGCCATACTTTTTAGCGTATAGCCTCCTCCAAATCCTAGAGCTACCAGGATAATGCCAGCAATAACTGTCATTACGCGCTTTTTGTTAAAAAATTTCACCATAATAAAAAATCCTTTCAATATTGTGAGCCTAACTCAACTCTTGATAAGGATAGTTTACTATTTAGGACTTTCGTCAACCTAAACTCAAACTAAATTGAAACTTAAAGCTTTTCAAGTAGGTCTGGTAGTTCATGAAGACTTTGAATGCTATGGTCTGGCGTGACTGTGCTATTTGCTGGTTTATCGTCACGGTTGAGCCAGATTGATATGATGCCTGAGGCATTTGCCCCTAAAATATCTGTAAATAGGTTATCACCAACCATGACTGTACTTGCTTTTTCAGCCGTTGCACGGGTGAGCGTAAAGTCAAACAGACCAGGCGCTGGTTTACCTTGACCAAAATCACCCGACACAAGGATTTTGTCAAAATATTGTCTGAGTTTGCGCGTTTTATCAATCTTGAAATGCTGCAAAGACGGCGCACCGTTTGTCAAAAGAACCAGCTGATAACCAGCATCTTTCAGCTGATCAAGCACCTCATAAGTATCGTCAAAGGCAAGTGCTAACTCTAGTCTGATGGTCACAAACATCATGGCTGCAACCTTTGACAAGCGCATGTCAGGCACACCCACATCGGCAAAGGCGAGCGACCAGACCATCTGCCGAAACTCTTTTGCCGTGTCTCGTAGATCAGGAAAACGCAAGCTGCTATCAGCAAACTCGCCCCATAACACTTCATAGGGGCCAATGCCTATCTGGACTGTGAAATCAAAAATATCATAACTAGATAAAAGCGACTCTGTCCGATCACGTACGGCTTCTTCTAGCAATTTAGCGTCAATCTGCGGATACTTGGCTGACACAAAAGATGTCGTGCGATCAAATGCAATCTGAACCGCTGCTTCATCTAATAAAAGCGTGTCGTCCAAGTCAAAAATAATGGTTTTTACTGTCATCTATACCTCCGGGTTATCGCTCACAAGCGCTGCAACACCAATCTCTATCCCATTTATAATCAGGACAAATGGTGGGAAAAGGAAAATCGTCACTGCAAGACTAAAAAGTTGCAGTCCCCACCAGATCGGTGAGTTGATAAATCGATAGACAGGCATGGCACGAAGACGGTCAGAAACATCTGGATTTGCCTTCGCTAAATTACCCGTCAATATCTTATACGAAATTCCCCACGAAAAGTTCACAATAAAATAAAATATTGCTGGAACCACACTCATCATGTGACTGCCAAGAAACTTGATCGAAAACGGGATCAGACTCAATGTAAACATCCAAAAAAGATTTGAAAAATAAATTTTTCGGGTGATTCTTTTTGATATGGCAAACAGATAATGGTGGTTGTACCAAGACACGCCAACGTCAACAAAGGCAACGAGATAGGCTAAAAAATAGGCCCAGTTTTCTGATAATAAATCATGCCAAGTCGCATGTTCAGGCACCTCAAACTCCAATACCATAATCGTCACTAAAATCGCGATAATGGCGTCAGAAAAGGCGGATAATCTTTCTTTGTTCATTCAAATTCTCTACTCTCTACTCCCTACTCATTTTTTTGCGGATAAAATAATAATCTCATTTTCCAATGAGATTATTATAGCATATTTTCTATCGATTAAACGCTTTAAGTTGCTTTGCAATATCACGATTTTGTTCTTTTCGTTTGATGGTTTCGCGTTTGTCGTAGTTCTTTTTACCTTTTGCAAGACCCATGAGAACTTTAGCAAATCCGTCTTTAATGTAGACGCGTAGTGGCACAAAGCTCATGCCTGCTTGAGAAATCTCAGCTTCAATTTTTGCGATTTCTTTTTTATGGAGCAGGAGTTTGCGGCTGCGTGTCGGATCAACATTCCAAATGTTACCTTCTTCAAACGGTGTGATATGGACGTTACTAAGCCAGACTTCACCGTTTCTGACGCGGGCAAATCCGTCTCTGATATTGATACGTGCTTGTCTGACGGACTTGATTTCAGTCCCCGTCAGAACAATGCCCGCCTCAAATGTGTCTGTGATTTCGTAGTCATAGTGCGCTTTTTTATTTTGCGCAACGACATTATCTTTGACCTTTTCTTTTGCCATTTTGATGACCTCTTTGCTCTAAGCTATATTTATTCAGTCAATCTTGTTATTTTTTCTTGACATCTTTGTTTTTGTAAAATGGTTTTTTGTCTTTATTTTTCTTCCAGTCTGGGCGCTTATCACGAGCGTTTCTGCCACCTTGTTTGCTGCGATCATCCCTACTACGCTTTTCAACGGCTTCAACGACATCTAGCTCACTGTTGACATGTTCAAAGTCAATATCACCTGTAATCTTGTCAGACTTGATCAGCTTGACTTTGACGACTTGCCCCATGCGGAAAGTTTTGCCGGTACGCTCACCTTTCAAGCTGAGATCACGCTCATTGAAGTTATAAAAATCGTCACCCAGTGTCGACATGTGAACGAGGCCTTCAATGGTGTTAGGCAATGAAACAAAGAAACCAAAACGTGTCACAGAAGAAATCGTGACGTCATACTCGGTACCCACATAGCTTTCCATGTACTCAGCTTTTTTCATAGCTTCGACCGTCCGCTCAGCATCGATAGAGCGGCGTTCGCGTGATGATGTTTGCGTCGCAATCTCAGGAATGATTTCTTCAAAATGCTCGATAACATCGGTCGTCGGATGGCTTTCTGCACGGATGAGACGATGGACGAGCAGGTCAGGATAGCGACGAATAGGCGATGTGAAGTGCGTATAATACTCGGCGGCTAAACCGAAATGGCCGAGATTATCCTCGTCATATCGTGCTTGCTGCATTGAGCGCAAAAGCATGGTAGACAGTACCATTTCGCCAGGCTTGCCCTTGATTTGTAGCATGAAATCCTGCAAATCTTTTGACTGCATTTTTTCTGGCGTACCTTTGAGTGGAATACCAAAAACTGAAGCAAAATCGATGAAACGTGTGAGTTTGTCAACTTTTGGATGTTCATGCACTCGGTAGATAAATGGCAGTTCACGCGTTGCAAAATCGCGTGCAACCGTTTCATTTGCAATCAACATGAAGGACTCAATCATCATCTCAGCTGTACCACGTTTGCGGACTTGGATGTCAACGGGTTTTCCTAGGCTATCAACGATGATTTTCGCTTCTTGCGTTTCAAAATCAATCGACCCACGGCGGGCACGCATTTTGAGTAGAATCTCATGAAGTCTTGCCATCTGTGTTACTGACTCAGAAATTTTAGCAAATTTCTCTAGAAATTCTGGTTTTTCAGCCAGCATTTCATTGACGTCTGAGTAGGTCATGCGTTCTGTCGTTTTGATGACTGACTGCGAGATCTTGTAGTTGATGACGTATCCGTCAGGGTTGATCTCCATGACACATGACTGCGTGAAACGGTTGACACGTGGATTGAGTGAACAGATGCCATTTGACAAACGTTCTGGCAACATTGGCACAACACGGTCTGTCACATAGGTCGACGTGCCACGGTTGAGCGCTTCACGATCAAGGGCTGAGCCCTCCGTCACGTAGTAGCTGACGTCTGCGATATGGACACCAAGTTCGATATTACCATTGTCAAGCGCCTTGATATGCACGGCATCATCCAAGTCCTTGGCATCGGCCCCATCAATGGTGAATGTGATCTCATCACGGTAATCCACGCGATCCACGATGTCTTTTTCGTCAATCTCATCTGGCACGGCATTTGCCTCAGCCATCACATCCTCAGGAAATTCTGATGGAATCCCCAGACTTTCGAGAACTTCCAAAACGTCAATCCCTGTATCTGTTGACTTTCCGATGATTTCTGTGACCAGCCCTTGCAGTACATCTGGAAAATCACGGTCTGGGTAATGTGTGATGTCCACTCTGACAATATCGCCAACTTCAGGCGTCAAACCTTTTTTGGAAATGTTGGTTCTAAACGGAATTTTCTTGTTTTTATTGATGACATAGCCTAAAAGTGAGCCGCTGTTTTTCTTTTCTTCTTCATTGAACTCGAAAAATTCGCCGACAAGCCCTGTAATCGCGCGTGTTTTAATGGCTGCGACCTTACCTTCGGCTTCATTGCCTTTGAGGGGATTGGCTGGTGACGTGATTTTAACTGTGACTATGTCTTCATTCATGGCAAATTTTGTATTGCCTTTTTTAACGAAAACGTCAGGCTCATTTTCGCCAATTCTGACGAAACCAAAGCCGCGTGGATTAGCAGAAAAAGTCCCTTCAAGCAGCGCAACTTCAGGTTGTGGCAAGGCAATATTGCCACCTGCTGTGACTTCGATTGTCTTATTTTCTTCAAGCTGGGCAATGGTTTTGACGACTAATTTGTAGTCGTTTGCGTCATCAGCCATACCGAGATTTTGAGCGAGCATTTTTGGTGAGATAGATTTTGACGGCATACTCGCCAAATAATCTGTGATTTTTTTACTTAATTTCATGTTTTTCTTTCCATATGGCGCTGATAACTTGCAAATTTTACGCCGATATAAAAGCTGAGATTTTATCCCAGCTTCTCTTGTTAAGGTTAATTATCTGGTTGAAAGGACGACGAGTGCAAAGCCGACAAGCAGCCAAATACCAATCATCACACCTGTAAAACGCTGCATGACAGCTTCAAAACCGCGTGCTTTACGGCGCTCAAATAGCTCATCGCCACCGCCTGTAAAGGCACTTGCTGCGCTATCTTGTTTTGAGGGCTGAATCATGATTGAGACCACTAAAATAGCAGACAAAACCAACAAGACAGCGATTAAAATATCGTAAATTACTTTTATCATTTTTTTTCGTCTTTCTAGAGATTACATTATGTCCAATTATATCATAAATTTGAATTTTTTGCTGAAAATTATTGAGATGGTGGTCTTATTTTGCGATTTATCACTGATTTTTGATGTCTTGGCATGAAAATAGACTTCATTTTCTGAAGTCTATTTCTATTGATTAAGCATTTTCCGTGATGTATTTATAGACGGCTTGGCCTGCTGTTGCGCCCTCCCCGACAGCTGTCGTGATTTGACGGAGGTCTTTTTGACGGACGTCTCCGACCGCATAGATGCCCTCAACCGCTGTTTGCATGTGGTCATCTGTGATAATCCAGCCAGCTTCATCCGTGATGCCAAGGTCTTGAACAGTTTCAGTCATCGGGTCAAGGCCGACATAGACAAAAAGTCCACCAAAGTCTTTTTCCGTAATCTCGCCTGTTTTGAGATTTCTGATCTTGACACCCGTGATTTTCATATCATTTCCAAGGACTTCTTCAACTGTTGAATCCCAGATAAATGAGATTTTGTCATTGGCAAAAGCACGGTCTTGAATGATTTTTTGTGCACGCAATTCATCACGACGGTGTAAAATGGTCACAGATTGACCAAAACGTGTCAAGAACAGTGCTTCTTCGACTGCGGAATCACCACCACCAACAACTAAGATTTCTTGATTGCGGAAAAACGCACCATCACATACCGCACAGTAAGACACCCCACGCGCACCATACTCTTCTTCACCAGGAACGCCTAAATGCCGGTGGTTAGCACCTGTTGCGATGATGACCGTTTTTGTATCAAACTCAGCGTCTTCTGTCGTGATTTTTTTAGTCCCGTCAGGATTAACGCTGACAGATTGCACGATGCCATAAGCATTTTCAACGCCAAGACCTTCAAGTGGTTCGTGCATCTTCATAGACAGCTCAGGACCCATGATCGTCCCATAGCCAGGATAATTTTCAATCTCAGCGGTGTTATTCATCTGACCACCGGGCGCACCACGCTCTAACAAGAGCACTTTTAGCTCACTTCTTGCGGCATACATCGCTGCTGTCATACCACCAGGTCCCGCACCAATCACTACTGTATCGTATAATGTCATGTTATTTCCTCACTTTTTACTTCTCATTTTCATAATAAAAGATAACTCCATTATAGCTGAAATTACCTTTTTTTTCTAATATAACGATTCATCTCGCTTTTAAAATGATCAAAACCGCAACGACTGCAAAACTCAGAACCGGTATCGTCAAAATATCAATCAGTAAAATGTCAAAAATCCTGTTCTGACGGACATTTTTTGGCTGATTATAACTGCGAGAAATCACACCCAACATGTAGATGCCGCTGACTATGATAACAAAAACCGCTGAAATGAGTAAACTTTTCAAATATATGCTTAAAACTGCTTGCATCAGAGAAAATTCCCCATTTCAAGATTTTTCGTATGACGCGCCAAAAATTCCTTCGTCCGTGCCTGTTTAGGCGCATAAAAGACGTCTTGCGCAGTTCCTTCTTCAATGATTTTACCTTTTTCAAGAAATAGCACTTTTGTCGCAACGTTGTAGACAAAGTCCATCTCATGACTCACGATAATCATCGTCTGACCTGCTTTAGCAGCCTGGATAATTGATGCTTGGACTTCGCCCACAAGCTCTGGATCGAGCGCTGACGTTGGCTCATCAAGTAACAATAGCTCTGGCTTCATTGCAAGGGCACGGGCAAGACCAACACGTTGCTTCTGACCACCTGATAAAAACTTGGGATAGTAGTCTGCACGTTCTGACAGCCCTACTTTTGCAAGTTCCTCTGCGGCTTCTTTGACGGCTGTTGCTTTATCTAGTTTTTTAACTTGGATCAAGCCTTCCATGACATTTTCAAGGGCGGTTCTGCGTTCAAACAGGTTAAACTGTTGGAAAACCATGGCCGTTTTACGGCGCAAAGCAAGAATATCATCTTTGGCAATGTTAGCATAATCAATATCAAGTTCTGCGATATTAGCGTGACCAGAATCTGGTGCCTCAAGGTAATTGATTGAGCGCAGGAAGGTTGATTTACCAGCACCTGACGCACCAATCAGCGCAATCACGTCACCAGGCTCGATATCAAGCGAGACATTATCTAAAACAATGTTATCGTCAAATTTTTTATAGAGATTTGAAAGTTTGATCGTCATACTTGTGCTCCTTTCGTGTTTGATGCTGCTGCATTATCAGTGTCAAAAGGGTTACCTTTGGGGATTAAAAGGCGGTGTTTGTTATTGTCTTTTGGTGTGATCTGTAGCTTACGCTCAAGCAGCCGAATCAGGTTTTCAAACACAAGATTGATAGCCCAATAGACCAAAGCAACAGCCAAATAACTCTCGAAGACACGGAAATTTGAACCGCCGA
The DNA here is from genome assembly GCF_011170065.1 of Pseudolactococcus insecticola. Classification (GTDB taxonomy): domain Bacteria; phylum Bacillota; class Bacilli; order Lactobacillales; family Streptococcaceae; genus Pseudolactococcus; species Pseudolactococcus insecticola. The sequence goes on from NZ_BLLH01000002.1 coordinate 159,039, forward strand.
TGATTTTAGCTTCTGCGGTCATTTCAATGACACCTGCAACAAAGGCTAGAGAAGTCCCTTTTAACAAGCCCATGAGCGCATTGCCAAGCGGTGCCGCAGCAACTGTTGCTGCTTCTGGCAACGTCACACGTCTGAAAACTTGGCTATTGGTCATACCAAGCGATTTTGCTGCTTCAATCTGACCTGAATCAACGGACTCAATCGCTGCACGAATCGTCTCTGAGTTATAAGCTGCTTCATTTGCCGCAAATGTCAAGATGACAAATAGCATCGGTGAAATATCGTTGATATTGTAGCTTGTGCCATAGTTGAGGTTGATGGCTTTTAAAACCAATGGAATGCCTGTGTAAGTCAAAAGCAGTTGCACATAGATCGGCGTTCCTCGGATAAAACTAACAAATAAAGCCCGAATTTGATCCAAAACAGGTAATTTATTGATTTTAATCAGCGCCAAAACTAGACCCAAAACAAGGCCAATAATCATGGCAATCACTGTAATGATAAATGAAGTTGGCACGCGGCTAATAATTGGTGCAAAGGCCTTCACAAATGCGTCCCAGTTAAATATCTTGTCGAAAAACATGGTCCAAAAATCAGTGAAATTGTACTGACCTTTGACAGTCAAGCTCACGATTGCGATGGCAATCACAATCACGGCTAAAATGCCGAGTGCTACTTTTGTTGCTTTTTTCATGTGTCAAAAACTTTCTATCAATTTTTCAGGCTTTACTTAACCGTGGCAAAATCTTATTTATATTGATCTGCTGCTGGGACGAAGTCGCCACCAAAATATTTTTCAGATAAGGTTTTAAGTGTACCATTTGCTTGCAATTTTTTCAAGACTTTGTTGACTTTACCTTGCAATTCTTTACCTTGGTCATCTTTGGTAAAGAGGAGATATTCGTAGCCGTCATGCGCATCTTCTGATTCTGACTTGATATTGTCAACTTTAACGTCAGTCAAGCCTTTGTCTTTGATGATAGCTTTGAGTGAAATCGCATCATATAAAATAAAGTCAATCTTGCCTGAATCCACGTCAGCAATCCGGCTTGCAATCGGATAGTTACCGTCAACATAGTTGAGTTTGAGCGCTTTATCAGGATTTGCTGTGTTGAACTTGGTCAAAATCGTTGTGAAGTTTGCTGATGGCAAGACTTCTGTTGACTTGCCAGCCAAGTCTGACAAACTTGTGATTTTTTTATCAGACTTGACTGCAACAGCATTGTTTGATTTTGAAAGCGGTGCCGAATAATAATATTTGGCATCACGTTCAGCATTCCAGCCGATGTCGTTTGCGGCCAATTGGTAGCGTCCTGTGTCTACGCCTGCAACGACGCTATCAAAGTCAGTAACGTCGATTTTGAGTTTGTACTCAGGTAATTCCTTGAAAACAGCACGCGCGACTTCAACGTCGTATCCTGTTGTTTTATCGTTGTCAGCATAGGTAAACGGTTTTGTATCCGCGTCAGTTGCTAAGGTGATGGTTGTCGTTTTGCTGCTTGATTTACTATCTGACGATTTACCGCATGCTGCAAGCGATACTGCTGCAGTCAATGTCAGCGCTGAAAGGAATAATTTCGTTGTTTTTTTCATTTTGCCTATTCTCCGATTTAGCTTGTTAAGTTATGAATTATTATTTCATTTTATCACTGAAATTCACGGTTGGTTATAAAAAAAAGATATGGCCGCTGTCAAAAAAACGAAAGGCTTATTGGTCACGTAAAAATGGCTCCCAATCAGGAAACCATTTCATTTAACGCTTATTTTACTTCTTCAAATGTGAAGCCACTCCAAGGTTTGATATAGTCCAGCAAGAACAGCTCGTCGTCAGAAATGCGCCCGACAACATTGATCTGACCATGGTTTGGCATATCTTTCAACGCAATCTGTGTTTCACCTTTGTATTGACCAAACGCGACATTGCCAATCAAAATATCGCCACGCGTGATGTCAGCTGTGTCATGAGCGGGAAACTCCTTGTCCTTATGCCAAACCCGCGTCATCGTTGATCGTAAAATGTAGGCACTGCGATCCCCACGATAGCTGTGCTCACTCTCAAACAAGACAATGCGTTCATTAGCCGTAATCGTTTTGCTGGGTACGATTTTCAAAGCAGGCTCAGCTGCGAAAAAGGCCTCGCTCATTGCTTTAAGCTCTTTTTCACTGGCATAGGCGTTACCAATCGTGATGTCGTTGATACCTCCCAGTAATTTCATGTGTTTGACTTGTGTTGCAAGCTCAAGGTCACGGTGCAGTTCAAGGCTTGCAAGTCCGTCATTATAAGGCCACGGTCCAAATGTCGCATCGTGTGAATTGACAAAAGCCATGGTATTAAGATTGTATTTGTTAAATTTCTCCGTGCACTTGATGAAATGATCCAGCGCAAGCCCTGAATAGCGCATGGGATAGAAATTGTGACTGCCAAGCAGGTTATCCGGATTTGGTGAATAACTCATGATATTATCCACGTAGTTAGTACCTTGGCTCATGTTAATCTCGATTTTGATGCCGTATGGATTACGAGTCATTTTCGCCTCTTCAGCACCTGTAAAACCAAGGTCAAGCCGCACGCCGTCTGCACCCATGTCATGGAAAAATGACAAATCGTCATAGGACACGCCGAGTTGCTCAAAAAGCCCAGGATTGATATCAACCATGACTTCCATGCCAAGGGAGTTTGCGTAATCTACTGGTTTTTTAAAACCTGCAAGCACTTCTGCCTTGTCGCCATTAATCTCAAGCAGACTTGTAAAAACGCGTTTGAAACCATACTGATGCGCCAAGTCAAGATAAGCCTTGTCCTGTTCAAATGTGCTGCGTTCTGGATAAATCGAAATACCTAGTTTGCCCATGTTTGTCTCCATTTTCTATTTTTAAATAGTTGAAAGCGTTTTATCTACAAACTTATTATAACAAAAAAATTGGTCTATGCCAATTTTTTGAGTGATTGTCTTCCAAATTTAGCCGAAATAACGAAAGAGAAAAAAGCCAGCAACGATAAAGAGGAGCATCCAGATAACCGAAATAATGGTACCGAGCTTCGCAAAATGGCTACCTTTCAAATCATATTTTTCAATATGTTCAAAAGCAGTCAGGCTAAAAATCAGACCCAGTACCGCAGTAACAGGAATAATCGCTAAAACAAGACCTAAAACGGCGGCCTTACTTGTTGTTTGTGTTGTCGTATTTTCTTTTCTCATCTTGTCCCTATTTTATCAAATTATAGGTATAATGACAAGATTTTATCTGAGCTTTGATTTATATCCGTCTTACTTTTTGGTACAATAGGACTATGATAACTTTTATCAAAAAAAATCGCTTATTTCTTTTGGCTAGTTTTCTCTTGCCTTTACTGATTATGACTGTCAATTTTGCTATTTTAGGCATTTATTGGCATAGTAATACCACTGTTCTTGCAGGTGATGCTTATCATCAGTATGTCGCCTTTCACGCTCTTTTTTCGAGTATTTTACACCATGGTTCTGGCTTTTTTTATAGCTTTACAAGTGGTCTTGGGCTTAATTTCCTAAGTTTTTCGGCTTACTATCTCGGTAGTTTTTTCATGCCGATTACCTATTTTTTCAATGCTAGCAATATGCCTGATGCCCTCTATCTTTTGACCTTGCTCAAGTTTGGCTGTATTGGATTATCGAGTTTTATTGCGCTCAAAAACATGTACAGCAAACTGTCAAACTGGCTCGTGCTCAGCCTTTCTGGCGCCTATGCGCTCATGAGCTTTCTTGTCAATCAATCAGAAATCATCATGTGGCTAGACGTCTTCATCTGGATCCCTCTGATTCTCTGGGGCTTACACAGCCTGATGGACACCCAAAAACGAACACTTTATTTTGTCAGTTTGGCATTACTTTTTATCCAAAACTACTATTTTGGCTTTATGATGGCGATCTTTCTGACAGGGTATTTCTTCGTCAGAATGACGTTTGACGGCTGGTCTTTTCGAAAATTGCTGGATTTTGCTATCACGTCACTTCTAGCGGGTCTTGCTAGTTTGATTATGATATTGCCCATGTATCTGGACTTAAAAGCTAACGGCGAAGCCTTTACACCGGTCACGTCGCTTTGGACAGATAAATCTTGGTATTTGGATATTTTTTCAAAAAATTTCGTTGCTAGCTATGACACCACGCAGTACGGTGCTGTCCCATCGATTTATGTTGGTATTTTGACACTTTTTCTCGCCATTTTATTTTTTGCAACAAAAAGCATTCGATTGCGCACAAAAATTGCATTTTTCCTGCTGCTTAGCTTTATCATCGCATCATTTTACCTGCGAGCACTCGACCTTTTCTGGCAGGGCATGCACACCCCAAACATGTTTTTACACCGTTATAGCTTTGTTTTCAGCATTTTGGTCGTAATCATGGCGGCAGAAACACTGACGAGACTAGCTGAGATTCGACTACGGTGGCTTTTGAGTCTCAGCTTCCTAACCTGTACTGCATTTGTGGCAACTGTTTTAAGCAAACATTACAATTATGTCAAATCGCTCAATAGCACGCTCACCTTGCTATTTGGGATTGCCTATCTGGTCTTGCTTGTTGCTAGCCGTAAAAAATGGCTGTCTGCCAAACAATTTTACATCTTTGTCAGTCTATTTATGTTTTCAGAGCTTGCCATCAACGCCTATTATCAGCTCAACGGCATTTCTGATGAATGGCACTATTCATCTCGGGCGAGCTATGATAATAACACTAAAAAAATCATGCCCGCTGCTGAGAAAATTGCAAAAGATGATCAAACTGATTTTTCCCGTATGGATGAAACACAACCTGATACTGCAAATGATGGCATGAAGTATGGTTATAACTCACTCAGCCAGTTTTCATCCGTCAGAAATCGCAAGTCCTCATCAACACTTAATCTGCTCGGCTTTCGTTCTGACGGAACCAATCTGAACCTGCGTTATCCGCTCAATACTGTGCTGATGGATAGCATTTTCGACATTCGCTATAACCTCAACAGCAACGAACCTGCCAAATATGGTTTTGAACCGACAAGTCTTCCCAATCTGACGAAAAACACTGCCGCACTACCGCCTGCGATTTTTGTAGCAAATGGCTATTCTGACGTCAAACTAAAAAAGAAGGCCATTATTGCCAACCAAACCGCCTTTGTTAATGCGCTTTCTGGCACGTCGTCACAGTTCTTCAAACAATTTTACACCGATAAAGAAACGACAAATGCCGCGATCACTGGTGGCAATGGTCGTGTCACACTGACGCAGAAAAATGCGGCAGAAATCTCGCTAAGCTATACTGTCACAGCTCCGGCGAAAAGCCAAAGCTACCTCAAGTTTGCCGATGCCACCTATCAAAACACGGATGCCCAATACGTCAAAGTCACACTTTCTTCGGGCAACGCTACACGCACACTTTTTGTAAATACCTACGATACAGGCAGTTTGATCAATCTGGGCTATTTTGAAAAGTCGACGCAAGTGACAGTCACACTCGAATTTCCCCAAAATCGTTACGTCAACTTTGATACGACTGAATTTTGGGCAATGCCTGTGAACACGTATAACAGTGCCATTGCAAAGCTAAAGAGCAATCCTGTCACCGCAAAAGAAGTCAAAAACGGGCTAAATCTAACAGTCACAGCCAAAACCTCCGGCGACTTATTTATCACTGTCCCTTATGATAAAGGCTGGTCTGCTAAGGTTGACGGAAAATCTGTCACCGTCAAGCAGGCACAAACTGGCTTCATGCGTGTTCCTGTCTCAAAAGGTCAGCATAAAGTCCAACTTCGATTTGTACCACAAGGCTTAAAGGCTGGCAGTATTTGCTTTGTCATTGCCATCGTCCTCTTTACAATCTACAATAAAAAGCGCTCACGTGCTTAATACTCAATAATAAGAAAAGCGAGAGCCCGATTTCGGTGCATCTCGCTTTTTTTATGTCAATAGATTGGTCAGGAAACTGCCACCATTGATCAGGATATAAGAATATAAAAATATCGGTAGAGGTTTTCCTACAAATATAGTAAAGAGGAAAAATCGCCAACTCATCTTGGTCTGACTGGAAATCAGAACCAGCGCATCATCAGGTGCAATGGGCAACAATATCGCAATGAAGAAAATGAGATCGTACTTACGCTGACCACGATTGACCCATCCCATATATTTATCATAATTTTTTTCTTTGATAAATGTCTTGACAAGAGCCGAGCCGTAAACGCGTCCCAGATGAAACAGGATGATTGAACCAATGACGATGCCGATATAGTTGTATAGAAAGCCTTTGTAAGGGCCAAAAATCATGACACCTGCAACAGTTGAGATACCACCTGGAATGATCGGAATAACCACCTGAACGATTTGTAAGCCGATAAAAATAAATGGTCCCAGTACATAATGCGCCAAAACAAGCTCTGATAAAGCGTGCTGATCTTGTAGAACACCAATCCGATACAGATAATAACCGCCAATCAGACAGGCAATGATCCCAAGAACTGAGATGATATTAAAAAATTTCTGGACAACTTTTAATACTTTTTCATTCATATCCTTGTGCGATTCCTAGTCGTGATTGAGGGAGTTTATGTTGAGCGGGGAGTTTTGATAACAAGCAATATACCAGCTTATTTTAACTGATCAGCCTGTTTAAAAAGCGCCTAGAGCTGTTCAGACTTAACTTTTTTCAAATAAGCCATTTGCTCATTTGTCCAGTCAGAAAGATTGTCTTTAAACGGTTGGAAGCCGATTTTATTGTTGGGATTGTTAAAATGAAATTTCCGCTGAATATGATGACTTTGCGGCTGCTTTTCAAGTGTCCGAAGACTCAGCGAAATCTTACCAGTGTAGTCATCAATGTCAATGATTTGTGCTCTTTTGATCTGACCTGTCTCTATCACCTCATGAATATCTGCGATGTAACCAGATTGCACCTCAGAGATATGAATCAGACCTCGGCTTTTTCCAAATTTAACAAAAGCACCGTATTTTTGCAGGCCCGTGATTTCGACGTCGACAATGTTACCAATTTTGATAGGAGTTTCTGCTGTCATTATTTTTTCTTCTTGTTTGTTTTCTTTTTGCTGACGTTGCGTTTTTTACTACTCGTTTTTTTCTTGGTAGCTTTTTCTGCTGTCACTGGATTGTAGCTTGATTTTTTAGCTTGTTTTTGGACTTTGGCCGTTTTGCTAGCTATTTTATATCAACTTTTTCTGCAGCTGTTGCCACTTTTTCTAAATCAATGCTCGTGATGACAACATCATTTTCAGGTTTATCTTGGAAACCAACAGGTTCTTTGGCAATGCGATCAAGTGTCGCAAAACTGTCAGTATCTGCGAGTTGTCCAAAAACAGTGTGACGACCATCTAGATGTGGTGTGCCTCCCGCTGTATAAATTTCAGCGATTTCATCAGGCCAGCCACCCTTGATCAGCGCATCTTTGTCATAAGGCAAGTTTTCGTTTTGCACGATGAAAAATTGGCTACCATTCGTGTTTGGACCAGCATTTGCCATTGAAAGCGCACCACGGATATTATAGACGTTATCTGAAAATTCATCGTCAAATTTTTCGCCATAGATAGACTCGCCACCCATGCCTGTTCCTGTTGGATCGCCGCCTTGAATCATAAAATCACGGATGACACGGTGAAAAATGATGCCATCATAATAACCTTTTTCAGCTAATTCGACAAAATTTTTGACTGTTTTCGGTGCAATTGTGTCAAATAATTTGACCTTGAGATCTCCCAAGTTCGTGTGAATTGTTGCGATTGTACCTTGGTATTTGCCAAGGTCTGTTTGTGGATATGTTGTCATGTTTTCTCCTTATTATAAAATATTTAGTGCTTGCAAAGCCTTCTCTATGCCATCATTTTCAACGGTATCTGTCACGTAGTCCGCCTTTTCTAAAATATCTGGATGTGAGATTTTCATAGCAACTGATAAGCCTGCAAAGTCAAAAAGCTCTAAATCATTGAGTTCATCGCCAAAATTGAGCAAGTTTTCTGACGTCAGACCAAGCGTGTCTAAGACGTGTGATACGCCAATCGCTTTACTGCCTGTCATCGGCACGATGTCTGACGAGTGCTTATGCCAGCGCACCATGCGCACCTTGTCCGCCAAGTTTTCAGGCAAGATAAGCTTGTCATCTTGCTCTGAAATCGTCAGCATCTGATATACCGCATGCGTCAGATAATAATCTTTATCAATCGGAATCTCACCATAGACAGGCGTCACCGCATCGCGCGCAATCGCTGACCAGTTCGAGCCAACGACCTTATCAGACCCATAAAAAACGTAATCTTCACCTTCATCACGCAACCAAGTCACCAAGTCTACAACGACCGTTTCTGGCAATGGCTGATCATAGATGAACTTGCCTGTTTTGTCTTCAACGTGAGACCCATTTGCCGTGACAAAAAAGTCAGGTTTGAGCGCACGAACTTCTGGCACAACGCCAAAAAGATTGCGCCCTGTTGCAATCCCTGTCAGAATTCCTTTTTCACGAAGTGCATCAAACACTCGATTGACAGAGTCAGGCATAAAACCCGTATCCTTGACACGTAAGGTATCATCAATGTCAAAAAAGATAATTTTGATTTTTTGCGCCGCTGTAATGGCTGCCGTCATATTTTTTTCCATATCATATATTATACCATTTTCATGCGATTTTGTGCTTGATTGCATAGATTGCTGCTTGCGTACGATCATCCACCTGCAATTTGGCAAGGATATTGGACACATGCGTCTTGACTGTTTTGAGCGAGATATACAGCTCCTCTGCAATTTCTTGATTGGATAAGCCTTTTGCGATTTCTTTTAAGACTTCTGACTCACGTGCCGTCAGATCATCATGCAACTCAGGCTTAGCATGATTTTTAGCATAGATTTTCGCACGAACACTGTCAGAAATGACATCCTGCCCTGCTGCGATTTTCCTGATAGATGCTGCAATCTCACTTGCCTGTGAGGTTTTTAAGATATAGCCTTTGACGCCAGCCTCAAGTGCTGGAAAAATCTTTTCATCATCTAAAAAACTCGTCAGAATCAAGATTTTCGCTGCTGGATTTTCCGTCAAAATAGCTTTTGATGCCTCGATCCCGTCCATCTCATCCATGACCAAGTCCATAAGAATGACGTCAGGCGCATATTGTTTCGCTTTTCTGACGCCGTCAAGCCCATTGACGGCTTCGACGACCACCGTCATATCGTCCTGCATATTGAGATAACTTGAGAGCCCCAGACGCACCATTTGGTGATCGTCGACTAGCATGAGTGATAGTTTGTCCATTTTTATTTCCTTAATCTAACTTTTGGGATGATGATTTTGACTGTTGTGCCTTTGCCTTGCGCGGAAATCAGCTCAACATCACCACCTAGAGACAGCGTGCGCTCCCTGATATTTTTCAGACCCTGACTCGCCGTTTTCTCCTCGCTCGTACTTGCGTCAAACCCGACGCCATCGTCCCTGACGACCAGCACCAAAGTCCCCGCTGTCTCCGTAAAACTGATGTAGATATTTTGCGCCTTGGCATGCCGAAGCGTATTTGAAAGTAGTTCCTGCGTCATGCGGAAAATGTTGTTCTCGACGGTTTTATCGGCTTTGATATCTGCAACGTTAGCAGATATTTTCGCTGAAATTTTGGCTTGTAGTTCATCTATGAGTGACTTCAGACCTTCTGTCAAGGTCTTATCAGCAAGCTCTGACGGCCGCAAATGCAAGAGCAGCGCCCGCATCTCATCTTGCGCTTCATGTAAGATTTTCAGGGTCAGACTAGCTTGACTGGCGACTTGCGTGCTTGTCAGCTTTGGATTATCGACAACAGATGACAAGATCATCGTCGCTGCAAATAACTCTTGGCTGACCGAATCATGCAACTCACGTGAGATTCTGATGCGCTCAGACTCAACAATAGCCGCACGGTCAAGCTGTTCTTCTGATGTCAAGCTCTGCAGTTCTTGTGACATGACCTTGACACGCTCTGACAAGACTTGTAGATCTGGCAATTGCACAGGTTCATTGCTCAAAATCTTGTCCACATCTTGCGTGAGACATCTGCGTTCTTCATTTACTAAAACGGCTAAAAAAATCGTGAAAACAAGCGTCAGAATCGCAGTCACAACTGTCACAAGCCAGATGGTTTTGACGTCCAAAAGTGGCACATTTAGCAGGCGCAAAAGCCCGATGACACCACCAAACATGATCAGAAACCAGGTCACAAAAGTCGCAACGACATTTTTTTTCATGATCATATCAGCCTAACCTTTGACCACTTCAACATTGCCACGACCAACATGAACTGTAATCCGAACACGCTTATCAGAGGCACCAAACTCATCACTCATATAGCGCACGTGCTCAGCGTTGACCTTGGTCAGCTCATCAAAAATCTTGACCACACCAGATAGTGCCGTGACGTCTAAGATCACAGCCACGTCATCTGGTACAATAATTTTCGTATTGCCGGAAGCTTTTTTGATAGCGATGTCATTACCCGACGGCCTAAAGTTGGTATAGGCAAGGTCAATGACATCATTGCCTGAAAATCGTGATACAGCGTCATCAGAACCATTTTCAAAAATCTTCCTGCGTTCAAACTGACTGGGCTCATTTGTGTTACCATTAACCGAGTGATAGTCCGTTGACGGATGAGATTTCCAAAAAAAAATCCCGACAATCAGCGGAAATAACAAGGCAAGCCAGGTATAACCATTTGCTACAAACATGATCAGCGCAACAATGCCAAAGCCTGCTGAAATTTGGCGCAAGACCTGCTGCGCCATCCAGTTTCTCACTTTAGTCGAGAGGTAGAGCATGAACAGGCTGATTGCAAGCACGACCATAAAAAAGGGACTTTTCAGCAAAGACACACCTAGTAGTGCGACCAATATAATCTCAACGATAACCAATAACTTGAATTTTCTCATATCTCTATTTTACCATGTTGGGGCATAAAAAAATCAGCCATAAGGCTGAAATTTCATAATTTATCGAATGCCGAGTGCAATACGCGCATAGCGACTCATCTTGTCAACGCTCCAAGCCGGATACCAGACTAGCTTAACGTCAATATCAGTGACTTCAGGCACTTCTTTGAGCACATCGTGAATCTGATCTGTCAAGATATCAGCCAGAGGACATCCCATAGTTGTTAGCGTCATCTGAATTTCAGTGCGCCCTGTGTCATCAAACTCGATCGCATAAACCAGACCAAGATTGATAATATCCACGCCTAGCTCCGGGTCAATCACGCCCTCAAGCGCTGATAAAATCCGATCCTTAATCTTTTCAACTTCTACTGCTGTATAATTTGCCATATCTGGTCAACCTTTCAATTCTTCAGTAACCTCATTTTATCAAAATTTGCGGATTTTGACAAACATGTTTAACTGATTAAAAAATGACTGCCACATTTATCAGGACAGTCATTTTATGTGAATGTTTATTGTGTCACCATGACACGCAAAGTTTCGTCAATTTTTTCTGCTGTTTTACGGCCTTCACGAATCCCCCAGATAACAAGTGATGGACCACGTTTTGCATCACCTGCAACGTAAACTTTTTCGTTATCTGTTGTATTGTCATCAAAGACTTGATTGACACCAAAGCCTTGGAAGACTGATTGTTCTGCACCTGTGAAGCCCATTGCAAGCAAGACCAAGTCAGCTTTGAGTGTTTCTTCTGTACCCTCAACAGGTTTGAAACCAGGACCTACTTGAACCGTTTTGATTCCGATCAATTGACCACGTTCTGCGCCAATAAACTCAGTTGTTGACGTTGCATAGCGTGTCAAGTTGATATTTCCTGCTGCAATAGCTTCTTCTTGACCATATCCTTGACGAGCTGTCATAGGGTATTCAGGCCATGGATTTGTCGCCAAACGATCACCTGGCAATTGAGGTGTGATTTCAAGCTGTGTCACACTTGCTGCACCCAGACGAACGGATGTGCCGATACAGTCATTACCTGTATCACCGCCTCCGATGACCACAACATGTTTACCTTCGAGTGATTTCCGCATTGTTTTATCGCCATTTGACAAGACAACTTTTGTCACGTCTGTCAAGAAATCAACTGCAAAGCGTACACCACTGAGTTCACGACCTGGCACTTGCAAATCACGTGGGACGCTTGCACCAGTTGCAATAACCACGCGATCGAAATCATTTTCAAGTGCTTCAAACGTGATGTCTTTTCCAATTTCAGTATTGGCAACAAACTCGATACCAATCTCGCGCATCACGTTGATTCGACGCTCAACAATGTCTTTATCAAGCTTCATGTTTGGAATGCCGTACATGAGTAAGCCACCAAAACGGTCACTACGTTCAAATACTGTCACGTTATGACCGAGTTGGTTCAAACGCCAAGCTGCAGACAAGCCTGCAGGGCCTGAACCGACCACCGCAATCTTAAAGTCAGTGCGTTCTTTTGGCATACCACTTTCAGCGACCCAACCGTTTTCAAAAGCATTATCAATGATAAAACGTTCATTATCATGGATTGTTACACCCTCACCGTTGAGCCCCTCAGTACAACCTTTTTCACAAGGTGCTGGACAGACGCGACCAGTCATTTCAGGAAGCGGATTTGTCCGTGACAAGCGATCAAACGCTTTTTTAAACTCACCACGGTAAACAAGGTCATTCCACTCAGGAATCAAATTGTCATTTGGACAGCCTGAAACCGCACGACCACCGCCGTAAAATTCACCTGAATGACAAAATGGAATGCCACATGCCATACAACGTGCTGCTTGTTCTTGACGGTCTTCAACGCCAAGCGGTACTTGCAATTCTGCAAAGTCCAAAACACGCTCTGCTACTGGACGGTAAGGATTATCCTTACGCTTATATGTCATGAAACCAAATGGATCTGCCATGTTTATTTTCCTCCAACTTTAACTTCAATCAATGCAGCCTTTTCACTTGCAGGCGTTGACATTGCTTTTTCAAATGTTTCCATTTCAAGTTCTGCGCCGCTCAGGCCTGTTTCAGCCAAACGATGCTCAATTTCTTTAATTTCGTGGAATTCTGTTGGGTAGACTTTGACAAATTTGTCAACTGCATTATCCCAGTCAGCAAGCAATGCCTTTGCTTTTTCAGAATCTGTATATTTCGCGTGATTTTCGACCATTTCTTTCAGGACTTCATCACCACGTGTTTCGCCAACTTTATACAAGTCAACCATTTCCATGTTCACTTTATTGGCAAAGTCGCCTTTAGCATCGTAAACATATGCGACACCGCCACTCATACCCGCTGCAAAGTTTTGACCAGTGCTACCAAGGATAACGGCTAGGCCACCTGTCATATACTCACAACCATGTTCGCCAACACCTTCGACGACGACTTTGGCACCTGAGTTACGTACGCAGAAACGCTCACCCGCACGGCCACGGAAGTAAGCCTCACCACGAACCGCACCAAAGAGTGAGACGTTGCCGACAATCGGAGATGCTTCAACATTGAAACCAGCATCAACTGGCGGTTTGACAATGACACGACCACCTGAAAGGGATTTTGCAATATAGTCATTGGCTTCGCCGATTAGCGTGATTTCCATGCCTTGTGTTGCAAATGAGGCAAATGATTGACCCGCAATCCCAGTATATTCATATTTCAACAAGCCTGGTTCAAGCGCATAGTTGCCATATCGCTCAGCAATCCACCCCGCCATACGGGCACCTGCGGTACGTGTGACATTGTTGATAGATTCTTTGATGACAACACCTGTACCGCTGTCAATGGCCGATTTTGCAAAGCCATCAAGTTCTTTCCATTGACGTGCTTCGACAAATGGATCAACAACTTTACGCTCGATTGGCATTGCTGACACGTTTTGACCAATCATACGGCTAAAGTCAAGCGATTTTGCTTTACCTTTTGCGATAAACTTAGGTTTCAAAACTTCAGCATGACCAATCATCTCATCAACTGAACGGAATCCAAGTTCAGCCATGATTTCACGCAGTTCTTGTGCCAAATATTTCATGGCATTCACGACATGCTCTGGTTTACCTGCAAAATGCGCACGGAGTTCAGGATTTTGCGTGGCAACGCCGACTGGACAAGTGTTAAGTGAGCAAACACGCATCATGACACAGCCAATTGCAACAAGCGCAAGTGAGGCAAATGAATATTCTTCAGCACCAAGCAGCGCAGCTACGGCAACGTCGCGTCCTGTCATGAGTTTCCCATCAGTTTCGAGGGTCATGCGTTGACGCAAATTGTTTAGGCTGAGTGTTTGATGAGCTTCGGCAAGTCCCATTTCCCATGGCAGACCTGCATCACGTGCAGAATTGCGCGGTGATGCCCCAGTACCGCCATCATAACCTGAGATGACAACCTTGTCAGCACCTGCTTTGACACAACCTGTTGCGATTGTCCCAACACCTGTTGATGACACAAGTTTAACGTTGATTTTCGCATACGGATTGATGGCTTTGAGGTCATAGATCAATTGCGCCAAATCTTCGATAGAGTAAATATCATGGTGTGGTGGAGGTGAAATCAAGGTCACGCCCGGTGTTGAACCACGGATTTCAGCCACCCATGGGAATGCTTTCCCACCTGGTAACTGGCCTCCCTCACCGGGTTTTGCACCCTGCGCGAGCTTGATTTGTAGTTCTTCAGCGCTCATCAGATATTCCGCATTGACGCCAAAACGGCCTGAGGCGATTTGTTTGATTTTTGAGTTGAGGTTGGTTCCATCAGCTTGTTTATGGAAGCGCGCACGGTTTTCGCCACCCTCACCAGAGTTTGATTTTGCACCGATAGAGTTCATAGCTGCTGCGATTGTTTCATGGGCTTCTTTTGACAATGACCCAAAACTCATGGCACCAACTTTGAAACGTTTGACGATATTATCAACTGGTTCCACTTCTGACAAGGTAACAGGCGTGCGTTTGTTGTCAAATTCCCAGATGTGCCGCAGGTTTGACGGTGTTTCGTCAGCTTCTTTATTGATCTCAGCAGAATAGGCTTTGTAAAGGTCATAGTCCCCTTGACGAATCGCCTTTTGGAAATTGTAGATTGTTTTAGGGTTGAAAATATGGTGTTCACCGTCAGCTTTGAACTGGTATGAACCGCCTGATGGCAAGGTTTCATGGCTACGTGGACCATAAGCAAAGGCGTAGCGTTCTAAGTATTCTTCTTCGATTTGCTCAAGGCTGAGACCGCCGATACGTGTGACCGTGCCACGGAAATATTTATCAACGACATTGCTTGAAAGCCCAACCGCTTCAAAAAGTTGTGCCCCTTTATAGCCTGAAATCGTTGAAATTCCCATGCGGCTCATGACTTTGATGATGCCCTTTTCAGCTGCTTTTCTAAATGACTCAGCTTTATCAGACAAGTTGTAGTCTTTGAGTGTTTCATAGGCACCATACGGGTGGATGGCGCTTGCGCCGTAGCCCACAATGGTTGCAAAATGGTGCACTTCATTGACCTCAGCTGTATCAACAACAATTGAAAACTGGCTACCTTTGCCTTTTTCAACCATATAGTTATAAAGTCCTGATGTCGCAAGCAAAATTGGCATTGGCATACGGCCTTCAGCCTGGTCGCGGTCACTCAAGATGATGATGCTCGTACCTTTATCAACGGCTTCTTCAACTTTTTTGAACATATCAACAAGGGCATGTTCCAAGCGGTTTGGCGTATCAACCGTCACATCATACAAGGTTGAAATGATCTGTGATTGATGTTTTTTATCTTTAACAGAGGCGATTTTTTCAAAATCAGCGGTCGTAAGCACCGGACTGTCAAGTTTGAGTTTGATACAGTTTTTGTCATTGTCAACGCGCAAATCACCGTCACGACCGAGATAGACTTCTGTTCCCACGACAATTTTTTCACGAATGGCGTCAATTGGCGGATTGGTTACTTGGGCGAACTGCTGTTTGAAATAGGTGAACAGGGATTGATTTTTATCTGACAAGACAGCAAGTGGGCTGTCATAACCCATTGAAATCGTTGGTTCTTGACCATTTTCAGCCATTGGAACGATAACGGTTCTGATGACTTCTTCAGTATAGCCAAAAAGTTTATGCATGGTCTTGCGGTCAGCTTCAGAAATCTCATCAAATTTAGCTTGTTCAGCGATTTCATTGATATGAAGGAGATTTTTAGCCAGCCATTTTTCATATGGGTATTGGGCTGCATAGTATTTTTTGACTTCTTCATTGCGCAAAATCTTGCCGTTGATCGTGTCAACTAGCATCATGTTACCTGGTCCAAGCACGCCTTTTTCAACGACATTGCTCGGTTCAAAATCAACGACACCAGACTCTGACGAGCAGACGATAAAGTTATCCTTGGTGATGCTATAACGGCTAGGGCGCAAACCATTACGGTCAAGACGTGCGCCGACTGTGTCTCCGTCAGTAAAGACAAGCGCAGCAGGGCCGTCCCATGGCGCCATAAATGATGACGTGTACTCGTAAAAGGCAGTCAGCTCAGGTGAGAGACCAGCCTCATCGCCCCAAGCTTCAGGGATCATCATCAAGAGCGAATGCGGAATATCACGGCCATTTCGATAGAGGTATTCCATACAGTTTTCAAGTTTCGCTGAATCTGAATTTTCTTCGTTATAAATCTCGATTTTATGTGACGTCATCCAGTTTTCAGCGCCACGCAAGGTATTGATTTCACCATTATGGGCAAGAAAACGAAACGGCTGTGCACGGTCCCATGACGGGAATGTATTGGTTGAAAAACGTGAATGTGTCAGTGCGATCGTTGATTTAAAGTCCGGGTCTGATAGATCAGGGAAAAATAAACGGACTTGGAAAGCATGCAACATGCCTTTGTAAACAATTGTTTTGCTTGATAATGAACAGATAAACATCTCGGATGTTGCAAATGTTTTTTCCAGTTTGCGACGCAGACGGAAAAGGCGATCTTCAAAATCACGTCCTGCTTGACTATCAGCAGGTTTTGAGATGATAAATTGCACAAAGGATGGCATGATAGCTTGTGCACCTGGACCACAATTATCAAAGTTAAATGGCACGTCACGTGTCAATAAAATTTGGTAGCCATCAGCTTGGATCTCTGCAGAAATCGACTTTGTCAGAGTTGCCTTTTGAATGGCATCTTTTGGCAAGAAAAATTGGCCAACTGCATAGTCTCCTGCTGTCAGTGTCACGTCAGAAGCAGCGCCAACTTTGACAAAAAAGTCATGCGGCATGGCAAAAAGGGCACCTGCGCCATCACCAGTATCAGGCTCAGCCCCCGTCCCACCACGGTGGTTCATACGTTCCAAGATAGTCATCGCATGGTCAACCAACTCGTGCGTAGGAACGCCGTCGATTTGGGCGATAAAGCCCATACCACAGGCGTCAGACTCAAAAGACTGGTCCCAGAGCGTTTGTTGTTTCGCTTGTAATTTATCCATTTGTTCATCCTCTCACAGATAATGTCAAAAACCTTTTACTTTTATTAGGTTATCAGACAAAAGATATAAAGCTATTTTACCAAATTTTGACAGGAAAATCAAGTGAATTTTCAGAAAATTCATTATCTTTTTCTATTTTGCGGTTACGCCGTCAATTTGACAAAAAACAAGCAATCCACATAATTACTTGTTTTATATCAGTTTACTTTTAAGTTAGTCTTTTGAGTTTGTAATCCCCATGATTCGCAAGATTGAGATAAACAGGTTGATGAAGTCTAGATAGAGACTGAGCGCCATACTGACTGCCCAACCGTCTGACACATTGCCACCTGCGCTGTGATACAGGCGCTCGATTTTTTGGTTATCCCAAGCAATCAGACCTGAAAAGACGACAACTGAGATGATCGAAATGATGAAGTTCAACCCGTTTGAGCCGACAAATAAATTGACCACACTTGCGATGATGATGCCAATCAAGGCTGCAAACATGGCTTTTCCCATACCTGATAGGTTACGCTTAGTCGACTTACCATAGGCTGATAGGGCAAAGAACATACCTGCTGTAATGGCAAAGGCAATCGCGATGCTGCCCAAGTCAAAGTAAGCCAAAGTAAAGGTCAAAGTAAAGCCGTTTAGCGCTGAAAAGCCGATAAATGCAGGCAATGCCATCGGCGAATTTTTAGCCGATAACGGCGTCACTGCAACGACTAGTACCATTTCCAAAATCCATAGCACGACAAGTAGCCAAGATTTGCCCGTCAGAATCGCTGAGATGTTGTCCGCAAATAATGTCAGTGTCAAAAAGGCAACAACTGCACTGACTGCGATGCCCATACCAACGAGCGCATAGATTCGTGCGAAAAAGTCAGCCAGAGAAAACTTCCCTGTATTTTGATTGCTTTCAAAAATTTGATTAGCCATTTAAATCCTCCGATGAAGTTGATGTTGTTGGAACATTTTGATCTTTCAGGGGCGGCTGTACAAGGACAATAGCATCCGCAATCCGCTCGTCATTTCTGACAATTTCGATGTTGATTGTCACAAAATCTTTATTCGTATCAATCTTGATAATCTCAAAATTGAAACTCAGCAAATCGTTGCGAAAAATCTTCTCGATCAGATTGAGATTGACATTGACCACGTGGCTACCTGGCCCTGGCAAATGTTTGTTAATAGTTGACGTGATAATGCCAAAAATCAGTGCTGTAGGCACGACTGGCTTTGTCAGACCAAGTTCCTTAACATAATCATACTGCGAATAAAGTGGATTGTCATCGTTCGTAAGACCGAGATAGAGCAAAATTTCACGATTTTTGATGGTTTCAGACAAACTAAACGTCTCGCCCTCGACCAATTCGTCAATGGTTTTCCCAATTTTGATGTCTTGATTTTGCAAATTCATTAACTTAGTTTTTCTTTCTTCATCTGTTTACTGTGTTTGCGGTGTTTCCACTTCATTTTCATGAGCTCACGCCATTCTTTGATAGCCACATAATCGTCGACAAAAGTCACCACAAAACTTTCTTTGTAGCGTGGTGGCGCAATGGTTGCACCCCACATGTGTTTGATGATGATGTCTTTTTCAAGTTTTGAGATGTGCGTCAGCTTTTTGGCATTCTGATAGGCAATGCGTGGGTGCACATAGGCATGACTTCCCTCGTCAAACTTGGTTTCGCGCCAGTCATAGTAAAAAAGGTCATGCAAAAGTCCCGCACGCGCCGTCGCTTTTTGATTCCAGCCAAATTTTTTGCTGATTTTATAGGACGTGTAGCTGACATTTAACGAATGCAGCAGGCGTGTCGAGATGTAGTGATGGGTAATATCGTTTAGTTTTTGGAGCTCTGGCGTATCAAGTAGGCCGCCCACATAAGACATGTACTCAGCGTCATGGAGCCAAGGAAAATCTTTTTTATTCATAACTACATTATACCACTATTTCTTAAAAGCGACTAAATTGTCTCGAAGTGCTTGAAAAATTACTTCATTTTCTGCTAACGAATAACTATTTGCACCACTTGCCAAGGGATGACCGCCACCTGCGTGCTGCTTAGCAATCTGATTGATCGTAACCACTTTTGAGCGCATTCTGACGCGATAATGACCGTCAGGCTGTTCGACAAAAATCGCCCAGCTTTCTATTTCGCGGATTTTTCCCGGTGCTGACACAATGGCTGACGTCTCAGAATCTGTAATATCATGCGATTTCATAAGGTCTTGTGTGATGACAATCCGTGCTGCACCTTCTGGCGCAATCTCAAGATTCTCATAGACATAGCCTTGTAAACGTGCGATTTTCATGTCAAAACTATCTATTTCACGCATGAGCCCTGCACGATCAAAGTCATGCTCAGCTAATTTGGCTGCTGTATAAAGCGTTTTGGCCGTCGTTGCAGGATAGAGAAAACGACCTGTGTCACCAACAATCCCTGCATAAAGTCGTTTAGCCGCTTCGTCAGAAACCTGCAACTCATTTTCAAAGGCGAAGTTTGCGATAATCTCTGACGCAGAACTTGCTGTCGTATCAACCAGACGCAAATCTCCGTAGGCATCATCGTTTGGATGGTGGTCGATTTTGATCAGAAAATCACCCGTTTCATAACGCGCATCATCGATTCGTGGCGTATTTGCCGTATCCGTCACGATGACTAACTTACCAGAAAAATCATGTGCTATGACCTCGTCCATCTTGCCCATAAATGCTAAACTTGGCTCGTCAAACCCCACCGCCGAAATCTTTTTTTCTGGAAAATTTGTGCGCAAAATATCACGCAAGCCCAGCTGACTCCCTAAAGCGTCAGGATCTGGATGCTGATGTCTGTGGATGATAACCTCATCATACTGTTTGATTTTTTCTAAAATGTCTTGCATGCTTGCTCCTTTTCGCTATTAATTAATCTGCACCGTCACCAAAACCTTGCTGATAATCTGATAATCCAGATAAACTTCAAAGTCAATGGTTGCACCAAGTCTCGTCTCACTGATAATCTTTGGATAAACTTCAAGCTCATCATCAATGGCGACAGCGCCCATGAAATAAATGTTCATGGACTCAATGATAATATTTTTATTTTTGGTCTTTGTCATGACGCGCCCTGAAATACTGCTGATAATTTCAGCTAGCATCCCATTTGCAATATTGCCGACATTATTCATCATAAAGGGCTCGACCGTAAAAACAAAGTAGGATTGGACTTCGCGAATGCTGCGAGCCACATCGTCTGTCAGCGTATGTGAAAACTGACTTTGTTCTGACGACTCCTGCATGCTGCGCAACATGTCAGACTTACTGATAATCCCCGCATAAGTACTGTCAGAATTAACCACGGGCATAATGTCATAGCCGTCAAAAATCATCTTCTGACTGGTTGAGGCGACAGTCATCTCAAAGCGGGCAAGTTTTGGATTGCGGGTCATTACTTTGTCAATAGTCGTGCTATTTTTTTTGCCCGTCACATCCCGCATACTGACTACGCCAACAACAAGCTTGTGTTGATTGATGACAGCAAATCTGGATTCGTTTGTCTTTTTGACCAAGTCCAGATAATCCTTGACCGTTGAAATCTCAAACAATGTTGGGGCGTGGCTTTGATAGACGTCTGCTACCGTTGTGATTTCTTTTTTGATCAGTTCATTTGACAGCGCCCGATTGATGCGGCTCGCCACTGTAAAGGTATCAAAATCCGTCCGCAGAACTGGAATAGCTTGCTGATTGGCATAGTCTAAAACCGTGTCTTCAACATCAACGCCACCCGTGATTAGCACCGCATTTTTTTCATGCAGGGCAAGTAGTTGAATGTCTGTCCTGTCACCGACAATCAAAAGTCCTCCTCGCGTCAGATATTTCAGCACGTTTTCCTTTGTCATCGCGGCAATGGCGAACTTGCTAAAAGCCTGAGTCAGCCCTTCTTCACCCGCCAAAACCTCAGCACTTGCGACTTTAGCAATCTCACCGAAAGTCAGCGTTTCAATCACGCGCTGCTCCGCTGTTGCAATCCGCGTCGTACCCGAACGGTCATTGATTGAGACAAGACCGCGTGCCTGTGCTTCTTTGATTGCCCGATAAGCTGTGCCATCAGAGACTTTAAGACGGTTGGCAAGCCCCCGAACACTGACTTTTTTACCAATGTCCAAATCGTCAATATAATCTAGAATTTCTTGATGTTTACTCATTTTTTATGACCTGCAAGTTTTCTATATCGCTTGAATGTTCTGAGGATTTTCGTGTATTGATTGAACGCTTTGTAGCTTTCGGAAAGGTCGTAGCCGGATTTTTCAGCGACTTTGATTGACCCTAGATTTTCAGCATCTGCTACGATATCAAGCTGATACAAGCCAAACTCACCCAGTGCAAACTCACTCAAAGTCCGTACGGCTTCTGTCATCAGCCCCTCCCCCCAGTAAGATTTATTGAGCACATAGCCAAGCTCACCAGTCCGATTTTTTTCATTGAGCTTAACAAAATCAATCGACCCAATCATCTTGCCACTGGATTTGAGGACTATCGCCCATTTTCCCAAAGGCGCCTTCATAAACAACATAGCAATGCTGTGACGCGTTTCAGCTATATCTCGGTGTGCCGGAAAAATGTAGCGCAGATTTTCAGGATTTCCCGCATAATCAAACATATCCGCAGCGTCTGTCATGCTAAAGGGCCGCAGCAACAAACGATCCGTCTCTATGGTTGCGTAAGTCGCGAGATTTTCGTATAAATTCATAGTTGTATTATAGCACAGTTTCACCCAAAAAGTCCTAAAAATGTTCCTATTCTGCCGCATTTTTTATGGTATGATAGTCTTATGACTAACTTGGATAATCGTATCGAACGCGCCTCTTGTGGCGAATATCGTGTCAACCCCGATGAACAAAAACTGTATCTGAACACTTATCGTGAGCGAGTGTTGCTTGCCGTCACCTTTTCTGACGCTGAAAATACCTTGCTCAAACCACATTTCGACCAAATTCTTAGCAGTTTTGACGGGCAATATGACAAGGTTTCTGTTAAAATTTCTGGCAATCTCCCTGATGCGCTCAGTGCTTTCTATCTAAAAACTGCTGACAATCACCAGTTTAGCGGTCAGATCCTGCTAGATTCACCATCAGATGTCTTTGGCCTTGTCATTCACACGGATCACGCAGTCAATCTTGAAAAAATCAGCTTGTCAGAACGCTTCCCTGAAATCAGGCTAACAGATGCTACTTTAGATGATAACCCTAAAAAGAAAAAAGGGTTTCTTGAAAATTTATTTGACTAAAAAATCCGACATCAGCTGATGTTGGATTTTTTCATTTATTATCGTTCTGACGGGACAGTCAAGTCAGCAACAGCCACGCCTTCAAGCTCTAAAAGTCGGATTTTTCTATCAATACCGCCAGCATAGCCTGTCAAACTGCCATTTTGCCCGACAACGCGGTGACAAGGCACAATGATAGACAGAGGATTATGTCCCACAGCCCCACCGATTGCCTGTGCTGACATACTGACTAATCCTCGTTTTCTTGCAATCATTTTTGCAATGTCTCCATAAGTCACAAGGCTGCCATAAGGAATCTCACGCAAAAACTGCCAGACTTCTTGCCTAAAATCACTGCCAATCGGAGACAAAGGCAAGTCTGACGGATCAGACTGATCACCTGAGAAATACATATCTAACCATGCCTTGACATCAGCAAATACAGGCAACTCATCTGACGTCAGAACCGAATCAGGTAAAGTCGCACCAAAATACTTCTGATTTTCAAACCACAGACTGTTCAAATTTTTGCCATCACTCGCCAAAGTCAGCTGTCCCAATGGCGACTGATAAGTTGTTTTGTAATATGCCATCAGATCATCGCAGCCTTTCCATTTTTCAAAACAAAAAAATAAGGCACATAATAACCCTACTTAGGGCTGCTTGCTTCCGCATCTGACCCGCTTCGTAAACTTACTATTGCCTCGTAGACTATTATACCATAAAAATTATTTTTTGCGCCGATTTTTGAAAAAATTTTGCATGATTTCAGCACACTCTTTTTCTAAAATGCCAGATTCGACGTATAATCGGTGATTAAGCCGCGTATCTTCCAAAATCTGATACAAGCTCACAGCCCCACCAAACTTAGGATTGGTTGCCCCAAAATAAACCTGCGGTAACCTAGCAAGACTAATCGCACCCGAGCACATGACGCAAGGCTCAATCGTGACAAACAGCGCACAGTCAAGCAACCGCCAGTTTTTCACCACCTCATTTGCCGCATCTATCGCACAAATCTCCGCGTGGTGCGTCGCTTTTTGGTGCAGCTCGCGCGCATTAAAAGAACGCGCGATGATCTCACCATTTTTGACAATGACAGCTCCGATTGGCACCTCGCCATTATCTGCCGCTTTTTGTGCTTCCACCAAGGCCTCACGCATGAAAAAAGCCTTTTCTTCCTCTGTAAATGTAACTACCAGCGAATTATCTCTCTCAGCCACCAAACAGTTCCACGCTTTCGTTAATATAGTCGCCCCTTGAAATCTCGCCTGAATGCAATCGAATTTTGAGATCAAGATAAGCAAGTGTCGCCTCTATCTTTTCTTTTTCGGCTTCCATGTTCGCCTTGCTGTCCTGCAATATCTGCAAGTGAAAGTCATCATCTGTTGAGTTAAACAAGGCTTTGATTTGGCTGAGAGAGACACCAGCACGTCTGTAGCAGGCAATAGCGTGTAGGATATTTATATCTGACATCTCATACTGCCTGACGCCATTTTCATCGCGCAAAACGTGAACCAAACCTTCTTTTTCATAATAGCGCAGCGTATAGGCTGAAAAGCCGGTTAGCTTGCTGACTTCTTGTATTTTCATGTCGTTTGATCACTTTCTTTTATTTTTTTGAAAAAACGCTTGACTTAGAGTCACTCTAAGGTGATATACTGATTTTATCACGAAAGGAACTAAAAAACAAGATGACTGATAAACAAATTAAACTCGCCGCGCGCGCCTTTTTACTGAGCAATATCATGGTCGGACTTGAGGGCACGATCGTCGCAACCGCGCTTCCTACCATGATGGCCGACCTAAACGGCATCTCCCTCATGAGCTGGGTCGTTACGATTTACATGCTCCTCATGGCAATCACAGCACCCATCTGGACAAAACTCTCTGAACGGTTCGGCTTCAAAAAACTTTTCATCCTAGGCACCCTGATTTTCATCGCCTCATCACTCGTTGAGGGGCTATCACAGGACATGACCATGCTGATTTTGGCACGGCTCACCATGGGCATAGGTGCAGGCGCCATGCAACAACTGCCATTTGTCATCTACGGTGACATGTTTGAACCTGTCGCCCGCAGAAAAGCCTTTGGCAATGCGATCTCTGCCTATTCGATTGCGTCTATCATTGGCCCTGTGATTGGTGGTATTATCGTCGAAAGCCTGGGCTGGCGTTGGGTTTTTTTCATCAATATCCCGATTGGTTTTTTGATGATTGCCGTGATTCAGCGCAATTATTTTCAAAACTTCACAAAAAATACCAAGAAAATTGATTTTTCTGGTGCCACATTTCTCTCGATTACAGTGATTGCCTTTATGATTGCCCTTCAAACGCTTGGCAATCTCACAATAAACTACCTGTTTGTTGGTATTTTGCTTGCGATAACTGTGATTTTCGGCTTGCTATTTTACCGTGCTGAAAAACGTGCCTTTGATCCGATTGTGCCGCTTGACCTATTCAAAAATCGCTCACTCATGATGAAAAATGCGCTCATGTTTCTCCAATATGGTTATTTTGGCTTTTACAGCAACTATTTCCCAATCTGGGGGCAGGGCGTCATGGGCCACAAGGCGATTACTGCAGGCTTGATTTTGATCCCAGCCTCTGTCTTTTTAGTTGTGGGGACACGTCTTGCCAATCCGCTGATTGCTAAGTTTGGCGAAAAACTAACTGTCAGCATTGGTATGATTGTCATGATCCTTGCCGCAGCTAGTCTCGTCCTTCTGACGCATACCAATCCTGTCAGCTTGCTGTTTGTCATCGGTGCCGTTTTAGGGCTTGCAACAGGTATTGTCAACGGCACGACCTCTGTTGCCATTCAAGAAACCGTTCCAATGCAGCAGATGGGAGCTGCTACTGCACTGAACGCCCTTATTCGTACCATGGGCACAACACTTATCTTGTCAGGGCTAGCACTTGCACTCAATCAAACTTTTGCACGTTCTATCAAGTCAAATCACCACTTGACTTATGGTCTAATCAATAAAATTTCTGACAGTACCAAGTTGTCAGAAATCCCTAGTAATCTTGTTCACGCACTGCGCGGCACAGTTTTCTCAGGCCTACACACGCTTAGCTTGATAGGACTTTTGCTCCTCGTTCTTGCCTTGATTGTCAACCAACTTGACCCTTGGCAAAAGGCGAATGACTGACTAAAAAAAACAGGACATAGTGTGCTTTATCACACCATGTCCTATTTTCATTTTAGTCATTAAAATCCCAAGATTTATGGGGCTCTGCAAGTTCAGTCACGACTGTTTCTGCAGCTGTTTCGGCTTCTTTTCTAAGCGTTTCCAAATCACCAAACTGCGGCAGATGTGTCAGAACAAGCTTTTTCACACCAGCAGCCTTTGCAATCGTCCCTGCCTCAGTGCTTGACAAGTGATTGGCCATATTTGACTTGTCCGCAAAAAAGTAAACATCAGCTAAAAGCATATCCGCATCGCGTGCAAAGTCAATCAAGCCATCAAAATAGCCCGTATCTGCTGTAAATGCCAGCGTCTGACCCGTTTTTCGCTCGACAATGCGCATGGCAAAACACGTGACCGGATGTACCGTTTTTGTAAAGGTAATATCAAAAGGCCCGATTTTCTGCGTTCCTGCGACATCATAGGCGATACCCTCGCTAACATCTGCCAAAGTCAGCTTGTCAAACTCGTGCGAGTCAGCATCTTCATTGTGACCATAGATTTTGAGAATAGCGCTGTCCCAGTCAGGATCTGTCTTAGGCCAAAGCTGGCGATATTGGCGCAAAACACCAAGATCCGCAATATGATCCTCGTGATAATGGCTGATGATTGCAGCGTCAATGCAAAGCGGTGAAACTTCATGCTCTAGCTCTGTCACAGCACGACTCCCCGCGTCAATCAAGAGATTAAACCCTGAATTACTCGTCAAAAGATAAGATGTTGTCCCCGCATCACGCGCGGGATAGCCGCCCCAAACACCAAGTGCTGTTAATTTCATGATCAAATACCTCCATATCGTCTTCTTTTATTTTATCATAAAAAATTAAGTTTGAATTAAGTCATGTCGTGTATACTATGTTTATTCCTAAAATATTTTTTCATAAATCACTCCTAAAATACCTACTCACTGGATATGAGTAGGTATTTTATTTTCTGATCATTAAACGCCGATTATATCCATCATCTTTTCATAGCTATCCACAACAGCATACTTAACTTCACTGTTTGAAATCAACGCAAAATGCTGACGCGCTGATTCAATTTTAGCGTTTTCAACGCCTTTTAACTTGAGGCCAATATTATCTGAGACGCCTTTAGTTTCAGCGATGAAATACACATGCTTTTGTTCTGGTTCATTTAGTACAACCGCCCAGTCTGGATTATATTTCCCAACTGGTGTATTGATGTAGAACCCACCCGGTAATTTCACATACATTTCAACGTTACTTTGCACGTCTAATTCATTGGCAAATTTCTTTTCTGTTTTCGAATCTGTACGAACGCGGTCATATAAATGGTTTTTCACATCCCAGACGTTATCTCCCAATATGCCTTGGATATCACTATTAGCAAAAATCGCCTCTTCATCCCAGACTTCGTCTAATTTGTTGTAAGTAATGTGTGAGATAATATTCTGCGCTTTAACCGCATTAATGATACTGCCTACTTTAACAATGAAGCTTTCTGGATTCGAGCGATACTTAGCAAACTGTGCTGGATCAATACCTGCCAAAATTTGGCCAACAGTTTTGCGCAATAAGCCAACAATTTGTGCGACTTCACCAATCAAATCATATTTCACGCGATTACTTGGCGTCGCAATGTATTCTTCGTGCTTTTCATTAATTGAAAACGTTGTCTCTGTGTCCCTGGCGCTCATTTCACCTTGAGTAATTCGAGCCTTTAGAGTAGCAACAATTAAATTTTGATTAATATCATCGATTGATTTCTTAATAATTTCATCATCGCTAAAATCCACCGTATAGTAACTCTTGCGGTTAATCTTTGACCACAACTCTTTAAAGGTTGCACTGGCATATTTTTCTTTGTTAAGCTTCAAAGTCACGCGCTTGCGTTCAGGTTCCACTTCTAAATAATTCGGGTCGTAAACACTACTAACAAGGGCTTGAATTGACACCACGTAGTCTTGATATTCATCATCTAGCGCGTCAGCTATCGCCACAAATTGCTCTTCAGTGCTCAGCTCTTTATAGCTATCGGCAGTCTGCTTATCTTTGGTGATAATGTCATTGCTTTTTAGGCTTGCCCAGATTTCAGCAGCTTGCGAGTTGTCAATCGTCATTGTTGAGACGACTTGATCATTTTCGTCCTTAACGACTAACTCACGCCCTTCAAATAACTTGGGCTCAACATATTTTGGACGATTCTTAACCGCTTCCGCAAATTCTGATTGCAAGTCACGCGCAAAGGTATCATAACTTTCGTTGGCGATAACTGTTAGCACATTAACTTGCTGAACTTCCCCTTCACCAAGTGCATCTGCATCTTGACGCTCACCATTTAGGTTAACTGAAAGACGCAAACCACGCCCAATTTCTTGACGCTTTTTAATGTCTGATGATGATTGGCGTAATGTCGCAATTTGGAAAACGTTAGGATTATCCCAACCTTCTTTCAAGGCTGAATGTGAAAATATAAAGCGCACTGGTTCATCAAATGATAACAGACGCTCTTTATTTTTCATAATCAGATCATAAGCTGAAATATCATCACTAGCTGCACTGCCACGCTTCACCTTGCTATCAATGGACTTACCTTTCTTGTCCACCGAGAAATAGCCAGCGTGAACAGCGTCAGGCGCATCAATATCACGTTCTAAGTAGGTCCGATAGTCTACTGGCATCAGCGTGTCGACTAAGCGGTCGCGGACAATGTTGTCGTATTCCTCTTCGAACATTACAGCATATGCGCCCTTGTCATCAATCGCATCGTAATCTTTATACTTCACCACTTCATCAATAAAGAACAACGAAAGTGTTTTTATCCCAAGTTTAAATAAACTAGCTTCTTTATTCAAATGCGAATGAATTGTTTCCCGAATCTGAATTCGACGCAGATCATCATCGCTGGCATTTCCAACAACTTCACCAGCGTGTATCTTCATGCCATTGGTAAATTCAACGAATTGTTCAACGGCGTTAATCTCAGAAATAACAAAGCCACTCTTATAGGATTCAACTTCACCAGACAGTGGATAAATGTTATCCCCACGGTCGAGTAATCTAGAATTTTTGACAATTTTACCCGTGGCAGCAATCTTTTCAAATTGTACTCGCGCTTTCAGATTCGGCTTTTCAACAATTGATTCAAGGTACAAATAACCAGTTGAGGCCGTTGAGCCGGAAATTTCAATACCTTTCACACTGATTTTTTTAACCAGTTGCTTCTGGTAAGCATCTACAGCATCCAAACGATAGACCATGTTGTAATTATCGCGATGTGTAGCTGAATAGTTGATGAAAAACAAGGGATTAAACTTGGCCAATCCAACACGGGTAGCATTTAATTCTGCCTTTGAGGCATTATCACCTAACACTGATTGGGGTTCATCAATAATCATAATTGGGTTAGTCGCCGCAATCACGTCAATCGGGCGACGACCACGGAACTGATCGAGTACCATATCAATACGCCTTGCATCAGCGCCACGAGCGTTAAAAGCTTGTGTGTTCACAATCATCACGTTAATACCAGAATCAGATGCAAAAGCTTCAATCTTATCCAGCTGGCTCGAGTTGTAAACGAATGGACGAATCGCAATGCCATATTCTGATTTAAAATGATCAGCTGTAGATTCAAACGTTTTCGCTACGCCTTCGCGAATCGCGATACTTGGCACGACAATAATGAACTTCGACCAACCGTATAGTTTGTGCAATTCAAACATGGTTTTGATGTAGGTGTATGTCTTCCCCGTTCCAGTTTCCATCTCAACCGTTAATGTTAAGCTTTCACGAGAATTGTCATTTTTAGTCGCTTTATCTTTGCCACCAACGGCCATTTTAACTAACTTACTATCCGTTAAAATGCCGTTATCTCTTTGGACTGACTTGATGTTTTGCAACAGGTCAGCATCAGATAAGGCCATTTTTTCATTTTTGAAGCCACTGTTAACGTCCAAAGTGACGTTTTGTTCATCTCCAGTGTCCATCAAATAGGACACGCCGCTTTGTTTGGGTTGTCCTGAAAATACAGCCGTCACCGCGTTAACGGCATCTATCTGAAATTGTTGTTGCTTATATTGAAGTTTCATAAGGCTCCTTTTTTAAAATATATGTTAAAATATAGTTATCAAACTACAAGAGGTATAATTATGACTACAACAGCCACCAGTATTCGTATGGACGATGACCTTAAGCAAGCCGTCAATGAAAAGCTCGACGCCCTTGGTATGAACTTTAATACCTTTGTCGTCATGGCGTCAAAGCAACTCGTCGCACAAAATAAGCTACCTTTTGAGACGACTGTGCCAAAGCCCTTTGACCATGAAGCAGCCATCAAAGAATTAGAGAAGTTACTGGCACACTCTGACTATGAACTCAACTACAATCGTGACAAGGCAATCCCAATTCAACAAGTCGCTGAAGAACTGGCGAGGTATGAGTTTGAGTGATTATCAAGTCCTGATTACTGAAATCGCACAACAAGAAATTATTGCGATCGGTCATTATATCAATGATAAATTCAAAAGCCCTGATACTGCCAGAAAAACGATGTTCAATATTGTTAAAGGTGCAAATCGGCTCAGTTATAGCGCAGACGGCTTTCCTTTTGTGAAAAATCGTTTTGAGGTCAGCATAACTATCAATATTTCATGCCCTACCAACAATACCTTGCACTATTTTATATCGATAAATCTGAAAAGGCAGTCTACGTCACGCATGTTTTGACTAAAGGTCAAAATGTCATGCAATTATTTTCAGATGATTGAACACCGTGAGGCGTTTTTATTTTTGATAAAATTTTTTACTTACTTCTCTCTATCTTACTTAGTCTTTCACTTTTTTCTTGATCATTCTCAAAATCTGACGTACTGGGTAATCGCTTCGCTTTATTTTCTGTATAGAACAACATTTTCAAAAGCAGTCTGATTGTACGATAGGACATCCCGACAAATACACCAACGACAAATATCCATATCCAAAATCCAAGTTCATTCCATTTCACAAAAAAATGTAGGGAATTAAGTCTAAGTACAATGCTGGAATTAAATCTTAACGCCTGCATTATCAAAGAAACAACATATGCCATAAACGAAAAAGATAGAGATTGAATCAAATTAGACTGAAAAATTTTATCTAAATCATTATCTCTAAATGTTTTCAATAGCTTGCTATCTGCAATAAAGACTAACCCATACATTGCAGTATAAAATCCTATGACTAATCCCGAGAACTGAATTATTGATTCAAGTATATTTTCGTAACCCTGCATACCCACATGCCAATTCAACCAGAAAGAAACAATTAACAATATAACTCCTAATAACCAGGGGTAAATTCTATTTAACAGTGTATTTTTCATATCATTTACCGAATTGCTTGATTAATAGAAGTTTTCCTAGCTTCCCTGTTAATGT
This sequence comes from Pseudolactococcus insecticola, assembly GCF_011170065.1. Taxonomy (GTDB): domain Bacteria; phylum Bacillota; class Bacilli; order Lactobacillales; family Streptococcaceae; genus Pseudolactococcus; species Pseudolactococcus insecticola. The sequence goes on from NZ_BLLH01000002.1 coordinate 190,213, forward strand.
TCCCGTTATAAATCCCTTGCATTTCATATAAAACCACATCCGGACGTAACCGAGATTTTGGTGGCAACTCAAATATATACTCGTCCTTGATAGTCGCCTTTAATAGATTAAGTATTTCCATTTTATTATTTTCGTTAATATATGAAACGCTTGCTTTGCCAACAGAATTTGGATTTTGTTCGATTTCATTTAAAATTTCGTTGACTTGCCTATCATCCAATAAGTTTTCTTTACTTCGTGGTGCAGTTGATATTGTGAATTCGACATCTAATCCCGAAACTGGTTCTGCGGCAGCAATTATATTTTCCAATACACCACTAAAAGAATTCCCAATTTTCTGCACAATATTTCGCTTTGAATCATATTTATTAGCAGTCTTTACTGTTATTTTTTTAAATCCATGTGCTAATTTTGCTTTAGAAAACGCATCTTTTGAGATTATAGGGATCAATTCAATAATTTCCTTATCATCTGCATCTCGTCCCTTATTCCAAAAATGATTAATATATTCTGTTATCCCTTTAAAGGATAGTCCCTGAATATTTCTTTGCAGCATTAACACCGAATTTTCAGGATCAAAAATTGCAAAGGTGTCTTGTGCTGGAAATTCATTATCTTCTAATTCAAAGTCTTCTTCTTCATCTGAATCACGTTTCCCAACATAAGACATTTGTGTTTCTGATAGACGCATAAATTGCATTTCGAGTTGATTATGTTCATTAAGAGTTTGCTTTTGTAATCTAACAGTGTCTCCACCAAAATCCCAGTTTTTTTCTTCAACAGATGTAATCGGTTCCATAATGTCAGTGGCCCACTGTGACAAATCAAACAAGAATTTTTTTCTCTCCTCTCCTACTTTTCGGTCTACAAATAATTGATAATAATTAAAAATAATTTTTTTACGATTATCATCTCCATATGCTGGCATATCAAATCACCTTGACTTTCGTATCAGGGCTAATAATCCGGAATTGTTCTAGAACATTGACCTTATCAGCAGACTTATTAAAAGTAGTTTCTTTAAATACAGCAATAAGTGGCTTTAGCTTGGCAATTTCGCGGGTCAATTCATCAGTAAGATTATCGCCAAAGTACGCAATCACACCAGATAATTCACCAAAATAGTCGTACTTGATGGTTTCTTCATCATTTATTGTCTCGTTTGAAATTTGACGGTTGTATTCCAAAGCGCCATCAACCAAAACATCATATAGTAAATCAAAATCACTGCGTTCATCTGCTTGATTATCTACATCAAGCAAGAGAGATTCTTGATTTAAATTATCGGCTGTTTTGAACACATCTTCTTTGATACCAACTTTATCGACTTTCAATGCACGGAATCCGCTTGTGTCACCAATCTTTGCAGCTGCACGACGGATGCGTTCGCGGGAAATTTGATCAATTGTAGAATATCCAGCTTTGCGGGCTTCAGAATTTTCGGGCGTTTCTTCATCTAATGTCGCAACAATAAACTTACGATTGCCGCCATCTTCTTTATTAAGTTGCATGGCTGCATCTGCTGTTGTTCCAGAACCCGCAAAGAAATCCAGAATCAAACTGCCTGAATCTGTGGAAATTTGAATTATATCTTTTATTAAATCAACGGCCTTAGGACTGGAAAATAACTTATCACCTAACAAATTCTTTATTTGATTTGTACCATTTCCAGAACTATACTCTGGTTTATAAAATACTGATTTTGGTTTCTTTGACGGTAAATCCCCCAGCTCAGGTCGTTGCTTTTTATACAAAGAAAATCCATTTTCTGAATTAGTGACAATAACGTCATAAAGTTGATTCGACATTTTTTCTTTCGACCAACGCCATGACATTTCTTGACCATTAGTTATCGGAAGCAATTCAATATCATCATCATTTATTTTATGAAGTGATACCTGTTTTTGGCTATTCAAATATACTGGATAAAACAAATTAGGGCGTTTTTCCCTGGGTGCATTTACTCCAGTAGACTTGAGATTCGCTCCTTTCTTAAAGTATCCATTATCATCAATTTCCCAATCATTTATACTTTCATCGTCTATTGACAAATTTCCAAATTCAGCCTTTTCTACATTCTTTGAGGTCACTACCAAATATTCATGTGTTCCTGCGAATGCAAATTGATCTTGATTACCTTTTAAATTACTAATAACCGGAACCGAAGCGACAAAATTATCTTCCCCAAAAACCTCATCCATCAACAACTTCAAATTAGCCTGTTCATTATCATCAATACTGACAAAAATCACCCCAGTATCACTCAACAAATTACGCGCCAATTTCAAGCGTGGATACATCATACTCAACCAATCAGAATGATAGCGACCATTTGACTTTTCATTTTTAACCAGACGGTTGCCGTACTCATCAACACTGCCATCAGCGATATCAGCTTCTTTTTGCGTTTGTTTGAAGTTATCGTGATAAACGAAATCTTTCCCTGTGTTATATGGCGGATCTATTAAGACGTTGTCTTTGATACACTGACAATTTGGGTTTGAACTCTGACATTTTGCCTTTTTACTCTGACAAATTGGGTAGAACTCTGACATTTTGGGTACTCGGAGAAATTGGGTGCGGGGAAATATTGTATTGCAGGGATTTTAGAGCATTTAAAAGCACCCTACTGATTTGGTAGAGTGCAAAGTCAAATATTATTTTTTATTTCGTCTAATACTTAGTTACGAGATTTTGTCAACGACCCTTTCCAATGTGCATCGAAATGACTATTGGCATCATTATCAATAAATATTTGCTTAAAAAGTTCCAATAACTCTTCAGTAGACTCAGTAAATGATTCAGCTGACAGACTATCAATGGCTGAATGCGAATTTACATTAAACAATTTTAAATACTGTTCATTTCCTCGATAAAAATTATCCTGACTAATTTTAGTAAATTCCATATATGTTTCAATAATACGGCGCATTGAATTAAGCATAGAATTTCTTAACCCATTTTTTGATAAATCCTGAAGTTCTACCCACAGTGCATCATAGTTTGTTTTAAAATCTTCTTTCTCACTCTTAATTAAATTAAACCGTCCTGATTCCAAGCGATAAAAATTAATTTTATCGTATTTTGAAATTTCTTTTACTATATCTTCCCCATCAACATTTTGTTTTTTTAACTCTTTGAAATTTCCATGGGGTTGAACATTTAAATAAAAATGAATGTTATGTGTTAAAATCAATAAGTAATCCCTTTGCGGATTGCATTTATGGCTTTCTTTACCTTGATATAATCTCTGGAGTTCCGTAATTATTAAATATTGCATTGTTGCATCATTAGAGTTCATAGGGTCATCAAAAATAATAATTTTAGGCAATGAAGTTTTATTTTGATTTTCTTCAAGTTTTTCTTCAAGTTTTTCTATAAAATACAGAAACGCTATTACATTTTTTTCTCCCGTTGAAAGCTCCTTCACTCCTCTATAAGTAGGATTACCTTCCACATCATTCTGCACAATTCGATAGTATCCAGAATCTTCATTCGAATAATAGTCTACTTGCCATGGTACTGATACCTTTAATCTTTTATTGATATTAATAACAGCTTGCTTTTCTGCTTTTGGTTTTAATTTTTCGATTTCACTCTTCAAATTATCTATATCATTTTGAACAGACTGTCTCTCTTTTTCTTTCTCGTCAAAATCATTTTGAGCACTTTCAAACAACTCATCAGCTTTTTTTGATTCAGATTTTTTGACATCAAAATTAAATTCATTTAATAAACATTTAATCTCATGATAACGTAATTTTTCTTTAGACTTTGTTTTTTCACTCTCGATATTTTTCCCAAAATTATTATTTTTATCAATAATTTCATTTAATGGTTCAGTATCAATACTACTTGGAATATCTAACATCAATTGCTCCGTTTTACTGAATAAATTCTTTTCTTTACCTTCAAGAGCACTTTTGATTTTGTCCAAAAATTGGATTGCTTCTATTTTTTGCTTCTCAATCTCTTCATAGCATTTTTTTGCCTCCTCAATGTAGGGTGAATTAAAACCTGACTCATTCAGTTTAATAATATTAATTTGTTCAATTTGGTGTTCCACCTCTTTTTTCTTTTTTAAAATTATATTTTGTAGTTCTTTGACCTCGTCAGCTGAGAAATAATTTTCAAGTTCATCAAATGTTGCTTGTGATATTTCGTTTCCACAAAAGGCACAAACTTCTCCATTATTATGAGCATGAATTTCTAATCCCTTTTGTGCAAAATTTGTTTTTTCTTGATTATTATAAAATCTATTAATTATAGTTTTTTCTTTAACTTCGCTATTTAAAATTTCATTAACGCTCTCAAAAATTGTACGAAACTCAAAATCTACGCATGGTAACTTGTCAGCTGATTTTGCATTTGATTGTAATATTTCTCTTAAAGTCTCTATTTCAATATCTTGCAACAAGGATGCTTTAGGGATTTCATCCTCAAAATCTTTTCTTTGATAAGTTGTCTTAGCAATCTGAGGATCCGAGCAGTTCTTAATTTTTGCAGCTGATTTCTTGTAAAAATCAGTTATTTCTTTTGATTTTTTAGCTTTCTCAGATTCTGCTTTTTTTAAACTTGTAAAATAATTTACAGTTTTAGCATTATCTGGCTCAATTAATGAATTTTTAATTCCTTTAACAACTTTTTTCTTCTCTTGAATATCGAATTCTTTCTTTTCAATTTCATCTTCATTCTTATCTGCATTTACCGCTAATGTAAAGGCATCTAAATTTTTATTTTCACCTAGTAAAGCATCAAATCCTTGGTATAATTCAACATCATATTTTGAAGAAAATTGGTGTTTGATAATTTCTGCAAATGTAGATTTTCCAGAACCGTTTCTAGCAAAAATAAAATTTTTATTTTTAAGGGTAACTTCTGAATCTTTAAATACCTTTATTCCATCCCCAAATACATGTTGTGATAAATCAACAGTAATTTCATCCATTAGTACACACCTCCTGCATTTAATGTTGCTCTCACTCTGTTCATATATTCTTTTCTCCGTCAACTTTTCTCAATATCACAATTATATCATTTTGAACATTTATTTGATAGCCGCCTTAAGCTGAAAATTGTTTTTTATAAATACAAAAACAGCACTCCACAATCAATGCAGAATGCCATCCTTTCATTTTCTTCCTATTTGTCTATCTCCGTCCCGTCCTTAAATCTAACTTTTATACCTCCGTCCCTATTGACCTCAATGAAATCAACCAGACTGCACCACAAGTCCTCATCAAAATCAGTAATCAAATCCAAACTCTCAAGTTCTTTCAGAAACATCTCAATCTGTTCCCTGCGTGCTTGCTTTTCAACTATCTGCTCTTTGACTTTTGCCTGTCTAACATTCGCCCTATCAAACCTTTCAACCAAGCTATTATACCGTTTCTCGTATTCTGCTTGGTCAAGTGCGACTCGTGAGTTCTCAGCGATAACTTCTTGAATCAACCCTGCAACCACGTTGATTTCATTTTCTAGCTCCGTTTCCTCTTTTTCAAGTTTCTCAGTTGAAAACAGCATACCTTTAATGGTGTCAAAGTTCTCAAGTATTTCAGCTTTGTTGTCAATTAACTGATTAGTTGCCTTGATGAATATTTGCTTGATGTCATCTTCTTTAAGATGTGGCGTTTGACATTTCTCCCCCTCAAACTTATGATTGCACTGCCATATAGTTCTTCGGTACTTATCCGTGGAGTGCCAAACCTTTGAGCCATACCAACTGCTACAATCTCCACATTTTATCTTACTTGAAAAAATATTCACACTGCTGTATCTGTTCTTGCCATTCTTTCTTAAAGCCAATTGCTTTTGTACCATGTCAAACACTTCTGGGCTGATAATTGCTGGGTGATTACCTTTGACATAATACTGTGGAATCTCGCCTTCGTTGGCTTTCTTTTTCTTGGATAAGAAGTCGATTGTGTAAGATTTTTGGAGTAATGCATCACCTTTATACTTTTCGTTGCTTAAAATACTTTTTATATTACTCGGATTCCATTTTGGTTTGCCACCCGGTGATAATATCCCTTCATCAGATAATTGTCTAGCTATGGCATGAGGGGATATGCCTTTTAGAAACAAACCGTAAATTCTGCGAACCGTGATGGCTTGTTCTTCGTTTATCACAAGGTTTCTATCTTCGCCCATATCGTAGCCGAGAAATCTCTTAAAGGGCACTGTCACTTTTCCGTCAGAAAATCTCTTTCGCTGACCCCAAGTACAGTTTTCTGAAATTGACCTTGACTCCTCTTGAGCAAGGGAACTCATAATGGTAAGCAGGAGTTCCCCTTTGCCGTCAAAAGTCCAAATGTTCTCTTTCTCAAAATAACACTCCACGCCATGTTCTTTTAGCTTTCGTATGGTGCTTAAGCTATCTACCGTGTTCCTCGCAAACCTACTGACGGACTTCGTGATGATAAGGTTGATATGACCGTCAAGTGCCTCAGCTATCATCTTTTTAAACCCGACACGCTTTTTGGTATTAGTCGCTGTAATTCCTTCGTCCGCAAACATTCCCGCAAACTCCCAATCTTCACGACCCTTGATGTAATTCGTGTAGTAATCAATCTGTGCCTCATAGCTTGACACTTGGTCTTCGTGGTCAGTTGAAACACGAGCATAGGCGGCAACTTTACGTTTCTTCATTTCATTTATCGGTGTCTGACTAAACTTGCCAATCGTTGCTGGTATTGTTGTTACTTTCTTTGTCACGTCTTTCCCTCCATTTATTCTTTTGAAACTCGCTCATTTGCGTTCTCATTTCTCTCGTCCACTCAGGAGTTCTTGAAGACGTATGCGATTCATATGTCCGAGTTTCAGAATGACCGTCTTTGAACAGAAATATAAGTTCATGGTCTTGAATACTGATTTGTTTTATTTTATTGATAAACACATCACTATCAAATTTTGATAAACCCAAAACTTCTGCAGAAATTTCCTCCAATTGCCATTCTTTGATATTACAGGATTGACAATATTTTTTACCCTTATTATTCTTGGTTGCACAACACCAATAGCGATAAGGACTTTTTATCTTTTTGCGTTGTTTTCTTTGAAAGTTCTTACCACAATGCCCACATTTGATTTTGCTTGTAAAGCAAGTGGTGTTCAAACTCCAATTAGATGTTGCCCCCTCCGAAAGGCGTCTAGCTCGTTCCTCTGTTACCGCATGCCAAGTCTCCATTGAAATAATTGGTTCATGATGATTTTCCACAAAATACTGTGGCAATTCTCCTTTGTTGCGTTTACTCTTTTTGGTAATTGAATCCACGATATATTCTTTTTGAAGATGAAGTGTCCCAGTATACGTGATATTCAGAAGTATTGCGCGAACAGCGGGACCACCAAATCTCCCACCGCGAAAACTTTTACACCCCATTTCATTTAACTTTTTCGCTGTCTGTTCAGCTGAAATTTTATTCAAATAACTGTCAAAGATGAATTTCACATTCTCTGCCTCTTCAGGAACAACAATCAATTCTTCCCCAATCCAGCGGTAGCCATAGAGATTTTGCTTGGAATTTGGCAGACCTTGCTTGTAACGTTTTTGTATCACCCACTTGATGTTTTCTGAAATAGAGCGACTTTCCTCTTGTGCAAATGAGGCAAGAATTGATAACATCAACTCACCATCACCGCTTAAAGAGCGTATATTCTCTTTTTCAAATCTCACCTCAACGCCAATCTCTCGTAAGTGTCTGACTGTCTCAAGCAAGTCTACTGTGTTTCTTGCAAACCGTGAAATAGATTTTGTCAAAATGATGTCGATTTGACCTTTCTCGCAATCGGCTATCATTCGTTGAAATTCTGTTCTTGCACCTGTGCTTGTTCCAGATATACCTCCGTCAGAATACACGCCTACATACGCCCATTCGGGATTGTTCTGTATGTATGAACTATAGTAACTGACTTGAGCAGATAGTGAGTGCATGGTTCTACCTTTTTCAACGGACACTCTAGCGTAAGCCGCCACCCGTTTTCGCTTTTCAAATTGAGGCGTTTTTGCGTCGATTTTCTGTATTGTTTTCATGGTTTTCCTCCTTTCTTTCCACTACCATATATCACTCTAAAGCCTTGTAAAGTCAAGCCTTATCAGCTAATAATAGACCTATATATGGTTGATATTTTTCAAGAAGAAAAGCATCTATTTTTCTATAATCGCTCTCCGTAACGATGCCTTTTTCAAGCATGGATTTAGCCAAAGAAAGTGAAACCGAATACATCATGTCATTTTTGATTTCTTTCTCACTCATGATGCTCACCACCTTTAAAACGGTCAGTCACATAACATTCATGCGAGCAATATTTTCTTTTTTCATGTTGGTAAGCTAAAAATTCTTTGCCACAATATTTACAGGAGATGACTTTAGCTTTACCTTTTTTGGATTCATTTCGATGTTTTCGCCACCATATATCACGACAAGTAGCGCTACAAAACTTCAGTTGTTTTTTCTTCTCCTCTTGGCGTAATTCCTTGCCACATTCTTTGCAGTAAAATCCAATGGAAACATCAGTATTTGGTTTCGCCATCACGCCAGTAAGCTGATTCTTCCGACAAAATGATTTGATTGTATCAACGGGTAGTTCTAGTGCCATAGCTACTCGCTTATAACCCAACCCTTGATGGCGTAAATTCTTTATTTGTTCTCTTTGATAGTCATTCATAATTTCTTCCTCCTCAAGTTACAGGCGAAGAAATTTGAATGAAGTAAACCCTTCTGATATAAATTTCTTCTGTCCTTATCTATAAGCGAAGAATCAGTGAAAATCGAACCCTCTAGTAGTCAGAAATTTTGACAAAAGAAAAAAGCCTGTAAGAATGTAATGCTACATCCTTACAGGCTTTTGGTTATTATCCTAATTTTTTATTCACGAGTGCTTGAACTGCATTGTAGTCATAACCCGCTGCTATAATACGTTGCCGTCTGGTATCGCCATTGCCATAGTCGCCACGGATGACCGCATCAGCTATGGCGTTCAAATCTACCGCTGGTTTTGAAACTGGTGTACTACCAAGCAGTTCATTGACCTTGGCTTGTACTTGATCGTAGTTGTAACCTTTTGCCTCAAGGTTGCGCTTGCGGTCTGCACCATTGCCAAAGTTTCCTGCAATGACTTGTTTAGCGATTGCTGTCAAATCTGGTTTGACTGGTTGTGGCGTTGGTGCTGATGTGCTACTCGTATATACTGATTTGCCATTACCGTCAAATACTGAATAGCCTTTGTTACTATCCGCACATTTCTTGGCATTAGCTAAATCCTTGAATGCACCCTTTTGTGATTTCACGTCTGCCCATGTTTTACGGACTCGATAAAGGACACTTGATGGTGCTATTGGAGCAGGAGTGCTATTATTAATCGCATTCGCCTTATCCGCAATATACTGCAATTTATTCAGTAATTGTCCTGGACAAGCAGTCGCTGAGAAGTGCGAATGTGGGAAGATATTTTTATATGGGACGAGTTGCCCTAAGCCTTGACGTTTGGCAATATCCGCACACAATTTCGCACTGGCGTCAATCGTAGCTTGATTAATTCCCCAAGCTGGACTACCTGTGCTATTACAATGTTCAATTCCGATACTTGAAATATTCGCATTCCAGTTTCCTGCGTGCCATGCCGTGTTGTTCTCATCTACATAAGCATGAATTTCTCCGTTCTTGCCAATGCCATAATGTGCTGAAGCTTGACGTGTTTGCCAAATACTTGGTACGCTATCAAAGTTAGTAGTTGCCATGTGATGAATGACGATTTTATCTATTTTCGCACCAGAACGTCCTGCTGTGAAATGTGGGAAACTCTGAAAGCCAAATGGACTTGCTAATGTACTAATACTCATGTTATTTATCCTCCGTTTTGTCGTGTAATTGTTCTAAAATATCCGTTAATTTTTGTGGGATTGGTAAACCAATCTTGCTGGCATTTTCCAAAAGAGAAATGCCCTCGTTTGAAATGTAAAAGAAAATGACTGCATCTCGCAAGATACTGCCGTTGCCAATAATCTCTAAGTCAAGCAAATGTGCGACACCAACCAATAAGAAAATCATGATTTTCTTTGTAATGCCGTGTGCACCAATTTTGCTTGATAACTTCTTATCTGCGACCGCTCGCAGAATGCCTGTGATGTAGTCAACGACCACAAAGGCGACCAGTGTATATAACAATCCGTCAAATCCTCCTAAAAACCAACCTGTGAATCCGCCTACTGCACTAAGTGCTATTTGAATCCAGTTCCATGTTTCTTTCATTTTCGTATCCTCACTTTCTGCATGATAAAAGGCACTTCAAAACCATAGTTTCAAAATGCCTTAGAGTAATTACTTTTTTAGATTTATTCTTCTATCCGCTTATTTCGTCAGTCGTTTGTGGGACATAACTTGCACGCTTTGCCTGTGCTTGTTTGTAAGTCTCCGTGATAAACTTTGTGAGATCACTTTTTACTTCTGTTGAGACTTTTTTATCAGCGTCAAAAATCGCATTCGCAATCTGACCTGTGACTGAAATATTGAAATTGCCATCCGTTGAAACATTCGCCGAATAGTAGACCGCATCTGCTCCATTGATGTTGGATGATGCTGAAATCGTGCCTTGTGAGATTAAGTTTGTCAAAGCCATTTAAAGTTCCTCCTCTAGTTTTTCCATTAATTCATCAAAAATCATGGCATCTTGATTGGCTAATTTTATATCAAGCTCGTTTAGTGCTGTAACCAAGAGACGTATCTGGTCCTTAATTTCCGCAATGTCTATATTCACGTTTTCGTTCAATAAGTCTTGATATTCGGCATGATAGTCACTCGCACTTTCCACTTGTAAGCGATACCCTGAGTCACTTTCGACAAGTTTTCCGTCCTCATCACGTTCGCCATATAGTTCTAGTAACGCTTTTTCATCTGCCCCAAAGGCCTCAACTTTTGCCATTAATTTTTTGACGAGTTTTGTGCGACAACGGCTGACTTTAGGAGTAAGTTCTAAAGTTCCGAGAAAGTTGACAATTGGGACAAGTTCCTCATTGTTAAATGTAAGCATTGATTTTTTTCCTCCAATTTTTCTATTTTATTTGCTAATTGCTGAATCGCTATCCAAGAGAGCGAAGTCATCGCATATAAATTTACCGCCTGTTCATCATGAATGATGTCTGGTAAATAATACGCTTTTGTCTGATGTAAATCGTCAATAATCGGTGATAACTGTCTGTCATGCGGATTGTTCTTGTAGGTGTACTCAACAATATCCGTTTGACAGATTTCTGACAGTGCATCTCCCTTATAGTTACCCTTGACATCCTTTAGTGACAAAAGTGAACTTGAGGCAAAGCCGTCCGCACTGAGAATCTTTTGATTGAACCAGAAATAACTGCCACCCGATTGCCCACCCGGAACACGAAAATTCATGGTACACTTATCGACTGCATATTGAATCGTTGCATCTGTTGTCGCGTTAAAGACAAAGGCACCGCCCTCCGTAATAATATGCCCATGAGCTCTTAGTGCATTCCAAACATGGACATAATCATAAATATTTAAGGCACCTGTCGCCACATTGGTATTTGCACCATAGTCCATCCCTGTTTCGGCTCTTAACATAAAAGTTGTGCCATTCGAGCGAGTAAAGGCGATATGTTTCGTTCCAGAACCATAACCACCAATATACAAACCTTGGGTGCTCATAGTGTTCCCACTACTATCTTTCCAGTTGGCAAAGATAATCTGAGCTTTGCTTTGAATCCTCATCCCTGTTGCCGTGACATTGGTATACGTATCTGTGGCAAACAAGTCCAAACTTGTTGCTTTAATTTTGTCTGCTGTGATCGTATTCGCCCCAATTCTTGCCGCATTTAATGTCCCTGTTGTGATATTAGCGGCATTGAGATTGATAACATTTACCCCACTTGCATTGATAGTGCCTGATGTGAGCGTGCCGACATTTGCCGAGATGGATGATAAGGTGCTGATGGTCAGTTTTCCTGCCACGATGGAATTGGCGGCTAAACGGTCGACTGACAGGGTGCCTGTGGTAATGTTACTTGCATTCAAATTTTGAATGGTCGCAGATACTGCGTTAAGTTTTGTGATGAATGCCGCATCAATGGTCATTTTTGCAGCAGTCACGGCTCCTGCATTGATTTTCTCCGTTATGACGGAATTGGTCGCAAGTTTTCCTGCAACGATGGCATTGGCAGCTAAGCGGTCAACCGACAAGGTGCCTGTTGTGATTTTTGTCGCATTGATGTTTGTGAAATTACCACTTACAGCATTGATTTTGTCGAAGAATCCTGTGTCGACTGTGATTTTATCACCTGTGATAGCGCCTGTCACAACCATATTGCCAACGACCGATAACGCACCCGCTGATGATGAATAGGGGGCTACCTTTGTCCCATAATTCAACATAAACCGTGTCGCATATAATCTGACTTGACCTTTTACAACAAGCATGGCTCTTATTTGTGTTGTACTTGCAGGGGCTATGGCGTTTTCTAATTTTTGAACAGTTGTTCCTGTTGTTGTGACAACAGTGCCATTATTCTCTTGCAATATGGCACCTGTACTATCCAGAAACTCGATTTTTAATTTGTAATCCCCTGCGGCAACGGTTCCTCTGCTATAGAAATAAACCACTGCACTCATTGACCATATTGAGTTGGCTCTCGCACGAAATATCTGCTCAAGTGTTCGCCAATCAGCCGTTGTCACATCATCTGTCAAATTATTGAAGGCAATATAGTGACTCCTTGAACCTGCCTTATCTGTATAATAGGAATCTGAGATGCCAAATCCTCTCGTTAGACCACCTTGGCGCTGACTCCAACCGTCCAATACATTATTCGAATGAAATTCTGAATTGATGAATAGATTGCCAGCCGTTTCAATCGTTAGCTTGTTTGCGGAAATCAAAATGCCTTCGCTTGATAGGTTGATTTGATTAATGATATCGGCTTTTGTGACTCGAAGATTAATGTCTGTTGCCATTTGCGTGATTTTACTCTCAGCCGTTGTTATTTTTCCATTCAAACTATCTACAGAACTTTGACTTGCTTTCAGTTGAATCAAGCCTGCATGTTGTGTGATGGAACTTTCAGCGGTTGTTACTCTGTTGGTTAGACTATTAAGCGAAGTCTGACTGGCTTTCAAAGCAATCTGTCCTGCGTGTTCTGTGATGGATGTTTCAGCAGTGGTCATTCTACCTGTCAAACTATCCACCGAACTTTGACTTGCCTTTGTTGCAATCAAGGTCGCATGTTGTGTGATTGTCGTTTGAATCGTTGCAGCTGTTGTTTGAACCTCTAAAGTTGATACCAGCGCTTGATTCAGAGCTACATCCAAAACTGGGGTAGAGTAAGTTGTTGTGCCATTACTAAAGGTAGTTGCTACTCTCGACCAGTAGTATTTTCCACTTGCCCAAGTTGGCACAGCTGTTCCCCATGAACCGCCCGATTGGGCTGTTTGTGATGTTGACAGATAGAACTGGTCTTGGACGGTTGTGATAGTTGGGGCATTTGTTCCAGTAGAACCATCAGCGCCTTTTGCCCCTGTTGCACCAGTCTCTCCTGTCAGACCTTTCATACCAACTGAATAACTTGTGACGGTTGAATTATCCTGCAAGGTAAAAACTGTTCTCGTCCACAAATATTGACCAGCAGTTACAACTGGGATTGTCGCTCCCCACGTGCTTGTTGGTGCAGTTGTACCAGACGAACTTGCTTGATATGTCACGGCAGAACTTTTGACCGATTTCGCATGAGCATTTTGTGCTTGTGTCAAGGCTGTACTTGCATTTTCGATAGCACTATCTGCTTTCGCTACGGCATTGTTGGCATTTGTTTTAGCAGTTTCAGTTTCACTCAATGCTTGTGTGATTTGCGCATTCATTTGTGATTGAGCCTGTGATAAATCTTCTGCTAGCTGGGTTTGAAGGGCTTGATTTTCTGCCAAATCCGCCGTCAATTGGGTTTTGGTTTGTTCAAGTTCTTCATCAAGTTGTGCAAGGAGGCTTTCATTCTCAGCGATTTCCGCCTCTGCAATGATTCTTGCTTGTTCCAATGCCTCTAGTAATTGGTCTTTGGCAGATAAGTTTTCCTGCAGTTCTGCCATGGCTGGGTCTAAAATCTCATGAATACTGAACTCGATTTCTTCTTGGGTGGTTTCGGAAACCAAGAGATACCATTGTGTGACGCCCTCTCTTGTTTCATAAATCCACAACTCAATCTTATCGCCATTTTCCTTATACCAAATATCGCCAATCCGTGGATGATTGGGTGTGACTGTCCCGAAATAATTCGTATTTTTCCCATTCGCAGAGGTTAAAGCATAGTTGGCATCATCTACCGCTTGTTTGACATGAGTATCTACTCGTTTAATGTCTTTAGCAATGTCCGTAAATTTTGGTGTAACATTACCGAGGGAAACAGAAATGTAGGCTTGTAACAATGGATTGTAAGTATAAGACATCATCCGTGCCGTGATATTTAGTCCGTCTTCTTCATGAATCACAGATACCGTATCGCCAATATTAACCGTTTCAAGTGCTGCGAAATCTTTATATTCTTCCGTTTTTTCAAGTGGCGCAAATTCAACTTCATAGGTTGCGATTGGTAGGTCAATATGGTTTTTAGAATATTCTTGGTTAGCTAATTCTCGTAGTTTGGCACAGGCTTGTGCTTGAGTCAGTTCGCCCTCATTCGTTCCAACCTTGACTGAATCATACTTGATGACCTTAATTTTAGGTGCAACGTAGTGATTGATTCGAGGACTGTCCACATATTTTTCTGGTAAGAACAGACCATCAGAGCCTTCTGGCATTATCCGAGTGACAATGCTTGAATAATCAATAGTTGATTTGTAGCCTGTAAGATTCTTCTTGTCTCGAATCTGCACGCCATTATCGCTGCCACGTTTGTTGCTCATGATGATATGAAAATTATCACGAGTGATTTCGCCACCCCATCTCGCTTGAAAACTATTATCCAAATCTGTATCAAGTAATACCTCAGCAGGATTTAATCGCACCAGTCTCGCATTATTTGTTGTACTGATATTTGATGCACCTGTAAAATTATGGGAATACTGCGTGGCGTTGAGCAATTGATTCAAAGCTCCGCTACCATTTTTAATGGTGATAAACGTATCTTCAATCAGATTTTTCGCCAAATCATAAAAGACATGATAAGCGACAATATGACGTAATCCACCAAGTGCCTCACTTCTTTCACTGATTCTGAACAACTGGTCTGCCAGTTCTGGTACAGGGGCTCGCACAATTATTTCTGAGACAAGTTTCTCACTATGTGGCGCATGGATTGGGTAGTCAAATTCAAGCATGAACAGACCATTCAACTCTTCAGATACAATTGGATTTATCACATAATCATCAAGAATACCTAAACCGTTATTTGTGAAGCTTGTCTCTGTTTTATCAAAATAAGAAATCATAAATAGCGCCACCTCGGTTCTATTTCTAGTTTGGTTATGCCTGTGCCAAGCGTTACTTGATTGTTGCCAACATTGAAGATTGGAAAATCACCTGTCATATAATTATTTTGAGCCGTATTACCGTGATAACATTCTTTCAATTCACTATCAATGATGAGAGAATCTTGCAGTAAATTCAGGACGATTGGCTTTCCGTTAATGGTCAGTGTTCTTGTACCTGTACCGTATACCTTGATTCTAGGTAATGAATAAACACCACCGTTGTTAGTGACCACACCTGAACTTGTTCGATTCAAAATTGCCACATTGTTCAAGTAACGAAATGGCGCACAAACAAAAGTCAGCTCACTCTCCCAAAGGCTAGATAATAACTGTGTGAGTCCACTTGCCTTTACTTGCTTGATTTTGAAATGAACAGTGTTGTCATTACTAAAAGTAATGCGTTTTGCCTTGATTAATTGTGGCAAAACGTCTCGCCATTGTGTTTGACTTGATGTTGCAACCTTGAAAGTGAATGTGATGTCTGCCCAACCTTTTAAAATTTTGAGGGTGCCTTCTCGTCCATCAATTTCAATCGTATCCGCAAGCTGTTCTGACATTGGAATTGTCGGCGGTTGAGTTATCCGAAGTCCTAGATTGGTTCTGGAATTAATTGTGTCATCTAATATAAAAGCGTTCATCTCCTCACCTCCTTACCATGCCAGATTACGCTTTTTCAATTGGGCTAAAGCCTTGTCAATTTCTGGTGTCAACCGACCAACCAGTGTCCCATCATCAAGTACCACTTTCAAATCAAGTGCCTTTAAAAGCAATGGGAACATCTCTGAGATTGCATCCATTTTCACTGCCAAATCAGCTAGACTGACAGTTGCACCCATGCTATCAACTGCTGTGTGGATGCCTGTCTTAATATCAAAGTTCGGCACATCAAATTCAGTTGGAATTGCCTCTTGCATTTCTTTGGAGATTTTAGCCATTTCCCCATCAAACCCAACGCCGATCCCCAGTGCCATGTTTTTACCAATCTGATCTCTAAATAGCGTTGATGGCGAATGAATACCAAAGAAATCCTTGATATTATCAACGACACCACCGAAGAACCCTGAAATCTTGCTCCTCAACCAATCTCCAGCGTTTGAGATACCATTCCATACACCACTGATGAGATTAAAACCAATCGTTCCCATAGTTGAAATATAAGAGTCAAAGGCTGTAACAAGTCCATTGATGATTTGCGGAATAGCTGAAACAATTGCCGAAATAATCTGTGGCATATTCTGAACCAAAGCAACCAGTAGTTGCACACCTGCCATAATTATTTTGTCAATGTTATTGACTAATGTACCTGTTATCGCCTCTATAATTTGTGGTATAGCATTGGCAATTGTTGTGATAATCTGTGGTAATGCCCCTATCAGAGCGACCAATAATTGAATCCCAGCATCAATCAATTGGGGAATTGAGCCAATAATTGCCGTGATAATATTCTCAATAATCACTGGAATCGCAACCACAATAGCTTCAATGATAGTTGGTAAAGCCGTGACAAGAGCCGTCAATAATTGGATGCCTGTGTCGATAATCAATGGGATTGAGTTGATAAGAAATTCGACTAATGCCGTGATAATCGTAGGTAAACTTTCAACCAACATTGGAATCGCAGCAATCAGCCCTTCTGCCAAGCCTAAAATCAACTGGAGAGCTGCATCCAATATCAGTGGAAGATTTTCAATCAGACCATTAACGATTGTGATGATTGCTGTGACTGCAGTGGGAATTAATTGGGGCAACGCCTCAGCTAATCCCGATACCAAAGTCGTGACCAATTGAAAAGCCGCATCAATAATGAGTGGCAAGTTTTCAATCAAGGTTTTAACAATCGTCAGCACTGCATCAACAGCTACTGGTATTAACTTTGGTAATAAAGCGAGCAAGGTTTCTAAAACAGATTTAAAAAGTGTCGTTACAGTTGTTAGTAATATTGGCAATAAATCACTCACTGCGGTTAGGATTGCACTGATTGCTTGAGGCAATGCTTTAACAATGTTTTCAATGACAGGCACGATATTTTTAATGACCGCTTGAAAGGCTGCAACCATATTACCTGTTAGATTTTGCATATCAGCATCCGCATTGCCTAATCCTGCTGTAAATGAACCTAGTACTGCTTGGAGCAGTCCAATTGAACCAGAAACTGTCTGTGTTGCCTCTCTTTCAAAATTCCCTGCATACTGCTCAGTATTTTCAAAAAACATCTGCATAGCAACTTCAGCTTTTTCAGCTTGACTTGCCGTTTTCCATGTGAAATCAAGACCTTTTGCGAGAGCATAAGCCTCAATATTTGTGGCATTCATGGAAACTCCAAGATTATCCATCATGGTAAAGTTGCCCTTGGCAGCTCCCGCAACAGAGTCAAGTGCTACTTGCATGTCAATCCCCATGACAGATGCCATATCCGCTGCACGTTGCATGGATTTTTCAGTCAATTCAGCTGACTTTTGAACATCAACACCCGAACCTTGAAAGAGAGCACCCATTTTATTAGCAGTCGCAAGGTATTGACTTTGAGAAACACCCATCGTTTTATAGGCATCTTCCCCTATCTTTTGCATATGGTCAGCATAGTTTTGAAATACCGCCTCAGACCCACCAAGGTTTTGTTCAAGTTCGCCAAATTGCGAGACGACTTCCTTACCAAGTTTGATGGCCGCAGCACCCGCTGCAATAGCAACAGCACCAACCGTGACACCGATTCCCTTGAGAACACCTGCGAACTTTTCAAACTTAGAACCAGATTTCTCTGTTTCTTCAGCTGTTTCTTTGATTTCCTCACCAAAGTCATCAGTATCTTCAGTTGCCTCTTCAAGTTCATGCGTCATACCATTGAGTTGCGCTTTGGCATTGTTCAATTGAATCGCCCAGTTTTGTGTTCGCTTATCATTTTCACCAAAACTTTCAGTTGCGTTCTTCAATGCGCTTTCAAGTGTGGCGATTTTTTCTTTTTGAGCATCAATTGATTTATTCAAAACAGCGTTCTTGGCGGAGACTGCACTGATGCTCTTGTCATTTTTATCAAATTCAGATGATACTAATTTCATCTCTGAGCCCAGTACCTTGAACGACTGATTAATATCTCGGAGTGAGTTTTTGAACTCCTTCTCACCCTCAACACCGATTTTTAAGCCAAAATTATCAGACACCTAAATGTCTCCTTTCCTTGTTGTTTTTGAGCATGAAAAAAGACCGCCTAAGCAGTCTTAAAAATATTATTTAATTATCTCTGACTTTTAACTCTTTCATATCTGAGTTCATAGCGATATTGAAGCGCCACCTCAAAATGATTTGTTGGAATTCCCTTATCTAGCTTATCTAGCGCTCTTGACATATCACCTATTTTTTTTGTAAAATCGTCTGCGAAATCACTCAGCGTCTAGCTCCTCAAATTCTGATTTAACTAAATTTCGTAATTCCTCAACATCAGGCAAATAAAGTTGATATTTTGAAATAAATAAATCGACATCCATACCGTAAGTGGCATATTTTACCATTGTGTCATCTCTACCAGCACCAAGAATAATACCAATAGGTGGATTGTCGTCTTCGTTATTCATATCGAGCGCATAATATCCTAAATATAGGTTCATCTGTCCGACATCTGAATGTTTAACTTTCCCAACTTTCAAATCAATTATTACATAACGTTTTAGTACAACGTGGTAAAAAACTAAGTCTGCGTAATAATCCGTGTTATCGACAGTCAATCTCACTTGCCGCCCGATAAACGCGAACCCTTTCCCAAGCTCTAGCAAAAACTGTTCTAGATGATTTACTAGCGCCGTTTCAATATCGCGTTCTAATATTTTCTCTTGTTCGGGTAATCCTAAAAATTCAAGGACATAATTACTCTTGACAATATCTTGAGCCGTTTCCTCAATTTGTCCATCTTGAGCTAATTTCAAAATGCCTTCTTTATCTTTGGATAACGCTAACCTTGGAAATAACGCAGAATCAATTTGCCTACGTAATTCTCGAATGCTCCAATGATTTTTTATGCTTTCGACCATGTAAAATTGTCGTTCTAACTCATCATCAATCGAAACTATTTCGATGTAATGTGACCAACTCAATTTGCCAGACACTGTCTGGCAAATTGGAAAACGCTGGTAAAACAATCTCATGTTTTGCAAACTAGACCTAGAAAAACCTCTCCCAAGCCTTAAAGTTAAGTCTTTTGAAAGTTTTTTCAGTAAGCTAGTCCCATACTTAGCTTTATTTTCACCTTCCTGTTCGAACTCCACGATATATTGTCCTATGGTCCAATACGTATTCAGTTGTTCAGTATTTATACCACAACTTTAAACCCCTAAAGATAAAATTTCGTCAATAAACAACTCAATTTTTGGCTTACTGATACCAACATACTGCTTGTGACATTCCCATAAATCCAAGAACAGTCCGAGCGGGCAAAACCAGAAATCTTCTGTGCTCATACCCATTTGAACTGTTCCGTAATAGTAAAGGCGTGTAAATGTGACTTCATCACTTACACGCCCGCCTTGTTTTTTCCTGTATCTTCGCTTTCAATGTTGCGATTTGTACCTTTGAACATTGCCTCTGTGATTGCTGATTTGTAAGTTGCCAAATCAAGTGGGGTGGTCAATAGTTCTACGTATTCTTCCGTTAATACCTCTTTAGGCTTTTCCTTGTTCTTGAGATTGTAGATAAGAATGGATTGATTCGCCAAAATGGTTATCAGCCAAATAATCTCATCAAGCGCCATTTCAAAATTCTCTGACTTCATCAATTTCTCGCCAAGATTTTCTAACCCACCATAACGTTTAGCTATCTGTTTAGTTGCCTTGGTTGTCAGAATTAGTTCAAACTGGTCATCACCAATCGTAATACTTGCACTTCTTTCATCTGCCATTTCATCTGCCTCCTATTCAAAACTGGGCTCATACACCGAAGTGTACCAAGCACTAATTGTTGCAGGTAACACGTCTGTATCGCCCTCATCTACTTCGGCTTTCCATGGGTGTTTCCCCTGTTCATCGAGTTTGTTTCTTCGCATGACCGTTCCCTCAATTGTTGGCGTTGAAAAAGTGACACTATCACCTTTAGTCGCAAGGCTTGTACTTGGTACGGCAAACTTCACACGATAAAGCCAGAGATATTTGTACTTGCCGTTTGACTTCTTAGCACGAAAACCAATTGCTACTGGTGTACCGCCATCTTCACTAGCTGAAATCAGTACACCATTGTCATCAGTGGTGGCACCTGTCAAAGTACTCGCCACACTTCGCCCGATATTATCAACGCCAAGTGTGAGTTTCCCATTTTTAAATTCCTTGACGACTTCACTTGCCCCATCATCCGCATAAAGCGTTGCCTCGGCAAGTTCTACTGATAATTCAGCAGTCATTGCCTTGGCAAGCATGACTGGTGTGCCATAAGTTTCATCACCAGTCGTAGCTGATTCCGTAATCGGTGCATAAAAAAGTCGATCCAATCCTACTGTTGCCATCTTTACTCCTCCGTTTCAATTTCATAATATTTTGCAACATCAATCGCTACATGGTAGTAGCCCGTGTCATTTTCAAAGCCGACAAATAATCGGTTTGTGATTGTAAATTCCGCCTCAATAAGCACTTTAGTAATTTTCTGTTTAGTCTGCAGATAATTCCCTTTTGAAAATAATGAAATTCGTACCTCATTCAAATCAATCTGCGGTCTATTATCACTAAATATTTCAAAGCTATCTGAAAGTGGTGTCAACACACAATATTCATCTGGTGGCACACCACTAAAGACTCCAATCTCAACAGGAATTGAACGCTCATCAAGTAGTGCATTTAATTCTGATAAAATATTCATATACTGTCCACCTCCTGTTGTAATCTCGTTTTCATTGCCTCGAGACAAGCCTTTCTACTTTGTGATTTGGCTGGTTTTAAAAAGGGTTTTGCAGGTTGTCCGTGTCTACCATATTCGATGATATTCGCAATCATGGCATTTGATTTACCATCACTTCTCGGCTCAGAAAAGCCAACCTTGATATTCCAATCGCCATTTCTGTCTTGCAATGGTTTTGAAACACCCAAGGCACGTTCCAGTTCTCCTGTTGAACGACTTGATACTTTCGTTCCTGTGCCAATGACCGCTGATAGATTACCTCTAACTTTTGATTCGACTACTTGACTACCACTCTCAAGAGCTTTTGAGAGTATCTCATCTGTTCTGCCTTCTAATTTAGATAAAGCAAGCAGAAAGTCATCTGGCAGTTTCATCTGAACATTCGCCATTACTTTTTACTCCCTTCAATTTTTTCAGTTAAGACTTCAAGGTACATCCCACGATTTCGCACGTCTTCTACGGATAAAATTTGAAATCGCTCATCATTACAAACAAGAATCATCTCAGTTGTCACTTTCAGATTTGGAATCATTCGAAATCTGAAAAGGGCTGTCGCTGATGAAAAGGTCGCCATATTTGCCCATTTTTCATTGCCATGTTGGTTTTCTCGATATGCTCTGATTGTTGCGAGCACTGTATCGCTTGAAACTAGAAAACCGTCCGCATCTTTTGATGGCGAGTTATTCCGAATTTCAACCTGCTGATTCATCTTTCCAAAACTCATAGTTGCCACCGCCTATCTAGTCTGAGTAACATATTAACGGTATTCCAGATTTGGCTACTTGCATTCACGTTGTCTGCGTAAAACCCTCCAGTCGAACCATCACGGCTTTCATAAAAGTGAGATGACAGCATAATGATTGCTTGTTCCGTTGTTGCAGGCATTTCATTTTCAGAGTAATATCCTTCTGTGATATGTTGGTAACTTTCCGCATAGGCAATCGCTGAAGTGATGAATACTATAATCAATTCATCATCTTCATCATGAGAAATAATCAGATTTGCTTTGACCTTTTCGAATAAATTATCCATCACTTCAATCTCCTAACCTATTACGATGCGGTGCCTTTCATTTTCAAAATCTGAATGGCTTCTGGTAAGACAAGTTTACCGTCCACACGCTCTTTTGCAAGGAAGCCGACTAAGCCATTTCCCGCAAAAAGCTCTTTCAATTCCGCAAATGAACGAGTGCCACGGTCGCCAATGTTATAGTAACTGAAGTCCCCAAAAGCAAGAACTGGTTGACCAGCCGCAATCGTTGGCACATAAGGCGAAGTTTGGATCTGATAGCCAAGTAATCGGTCTGGCTCACCTTGTTGAAGAGATGGTTGCCACAGATAAGCACCATTGCCATCTTTTAACTTGCGAATCACTGACAAGGTTTGGTCATTTGTGATAAACACGGCATTTTTCCGATAGGGCCGTTTCAAGGCATAAATCAAATTGATAATCTCATCAGCCGTAATCGCACTCTGCGTATTGGTCGTGATACCAATTTGACCACCGCCTGTTGCCGCAAAAATCCCCAGTGGTTTGCCAACCCCATCGCCATTCAAGAACGCATCTTCTTCCGCATTACCAAGTGCCTTAGCGAACTGGTCAATGATATAGCCCTCCAAGTTAAATGCGTTATCATATAGCAACTCCTCTGTCACCTTGATTGCCACATGAAGTTTGTGTGCATCCATCAAGATTTGGTCAAATGTCGCATCGCCGAAAGTCAGTGTGCCACCTTCTTCAATCCACGATGCCGCAGCTTTAGTCGCTGCAATATTGATTTTGTGTTCGCCACTTGTTGTGATTGTTGTTGCAAGCGCACGAATGACATTTTCTTCAGTCAAACCGTCAATCAAACGTTTGTCATATTCTTCTGGCACAAGATAGCCACCAGCCGAATCCACGCCTTCTTGAAGGACGTTTGAAACCTGTTTGAAATTCGAACGGAAAGCCTGTAACATTCCCTCTTTGTATTCATCTCTTGCTCGACCAGTCTTTTCGGCTTGTTTTCCGTCTGCCATAGGACGTGAAGTTAGTGGCTGATTAACAGGTTTTGATAGTTCATTCTCCATCTGTTGCATTGTTTCCAAACGTTCGATTTCAATACCAAAATTTTTCACTTTATCTTCCATTTCTGCATAGACTTTCGCATCTTCTTCAGATAAAAGGCCGTCCTTATCCTTTTTCGTTTCAACAAAGGCTTTTGTCGCCTCCCATGCTTTGTTTCTCTTTTCTCGTAATTCTAAAATCTTATCCATTTTGCTTACCTCCAATTTTTAATTAAATTAAGCCGACTCATAAGTGAATCGGCTTTTGTTGACTTGCTATTTATTTGTTCTTGTTGAATTTGTGGCTTTGGTTTATCAATTTTGCAATGATGTGCAATCTTATCCATGAGTGAATTTGTGACTGCAACTTGTGAGAACATCATATTTGATGTCGGTGTCAAGTCCTCTACAATTTCATTCGTTTCTCGATGTAAAATATCATCCGCAAATCCAAGTTCAACTGCCTTATGAGCATCCATCCAAGTTTCTGAATCCATGAGATGTGATAATTTCACACGGTTCATTCTCGTCTTAATTTCATAAGCGTTGATGATACTTTCCTTGACTTCATCAAGCATAGAAATCGCTTTTTTCATTTCAGCACTGTCGCCCCAAGCCATTGTTGCAGGATTATGAATCATTAGCATTGATACTGGCGACATGAACACTTTTGTACCAGCCATCGCAATCACGCTCGCTGCACTTGCCGCAATGCCATCAATCTTAATCGTGACATTCCCTTTGTAGTCCATCAGCATGTTGTAAATCTGTGCCGCTGCCACACAATCGCCTCCGGGCGAATTAATCCACACAGTAATGTCTCCCTCACCACTTATAAGTTCACTCTGAAACAACTTAGGTGTGACATCATCATCAAACCAACTATCCTCAGCGATTGTGCCATTTAGGAACAGGGTTCTCTCCTGCACTTCCTCCAGTGTCTTTTGATTTATCACTGTTTGATTCTTCCACTTCCAAAACTTCTTCATTTTTGTTTTCCTCCTCTCCCTTAGTCGTTTTATTTGCATAAGCTCCTGCATCTTTTAACGGGAGCATGTTGCCATTAATTAAATATAAATCGCCACCCTCACTTTTAGGAATACGGTCAAGATTTTCAAGCTCACGAATATCATTGGCACTCATCCAGCCATTTTGACGACCTGTCGCATAACCGTTCATCCGTGATTGATAATCGCCTCGAAGTAACCCATCCACATTGAACTTAATGAAATATTTCTTCTTTTCTTCTTTAGTCAAAAGTGAACGAATCATTGATTGCTCAATCCGTAATACCCAAGGGTCAAGCGTATATTTCACAAACTCAAGTGATTGCTGCTCAATATTAGAAAAGCTCGATTTCTCAAGGTCACCAACCATGTGTGGTGGCACTCTGAAAATTCGAGCTATCTCATTGATTTGAAACTTCCTTGTCTCCAAGAATTGGGCTTGTTCTGGCGATATGGAAATCGGTGTGTACTTCATGCCTTCTTCCAAAACTGCCACCTTATGCGAGTTGCTTGACCCACCAAAGGTCTGTTGCCAACTTTCACGAATTCGGACAGGGTCTTTTAAGGTTCCGGGGTGTTCTAATACCCCACTAGGTGCTGCACCATTAGCGAAGAACTTCGCCCCATATTCCTCACAGGCAATCGCCATACCTATCGCATTTTTTGCCATCGCAATTGGTGAGTAGCCTACTAAGCCATCAAACCCTAGTCCTGGAATATGCAAAACTTCAGATGAATGAAGTTTGACTTGATTGCCTTTCATAGCATCACCAGTAGTCACAGTGTAAATATAATAAAGCGCGCCATTCTTATCCCTATCCACACCCATGCGATTTGGCATTAACGGATAAAGTCCTATCACCTCGCCTTTACCATTTCTAATGATTTGAGCATAGGCATTACCCCAAAGCAACAGATGTGTCATTAACGTCTCTCGGAAAACGAACGAGGTCATCTCTGGATTTGGCTCATCATGCAAAAGTAAATACAGTGGATGGTCTATTGCCTTTTCCTTACTCGTTTCAGTTTGTTTATACAAATGAAGTGGCAGACTTGCGACTGCCTCAGATAAAATTCTCACGCATGAGTGAACTGCTGTCATTTGCATAGCACTTCGTTCTGTGACAGATTTGCCACTTGTTGTTCCGCCCATTAAAAAACGATAGCCACTTCCAACAGTGCTATCGCTTGGTTTGTCTCTTGATTTGAATAAACCTGTAAATATTCCCATACACATCAACCTCCTTTGTTTTGGGGCATAAGAAAAGCACCCACCGATTTGATAGATGCTTGATAATAATTTTTGATTTTATCTCAATTCAATTTACGATATATTAGTCGGAAAGCATTGTCAAATATGAATCTAGTCTCTCATCTACATACCCTGCAAATAATTTTTCCATAGCTGCTAGATTGTGTTTAACATGATAGTCATCAAAAGCTGTATAATAATTGACCCTATCAGTAAACTTAATATCAATTGGCGGAAACCCTGCTTTCATCAACTCTAGGTTGACTAGCAATCGACCTGTTCGGCCATTCCCATCAATAAATGGATGTATGCTTTCAAATTCAATATGAAATCGTGCCAACCGAGGAATAACATGTTCGTCACTCTCATGATATTTTTTCATTAACTGCTCCATACTTGGTGCAATCATATAAGGTTGAACAGGTTCATGTGCTGCTCCCATAATGCGTACAGGAACTTTTCGATAGATACCTCTATCTTCTTTCTTATCGGCCAAAACAAGATAATGAATTTGCTTGATGATACTTTCAGAAATTGGTGCATTTTCCTTCACTAAACTGCTAACAAATTCAAATGCTTCTTTATGACCAATCGCCTCCATATGGTCTTTTAACGGTTTCTTATCAATAGTGAGACCACGTAAAACCATATCTGTTTCACGAAGCGTTAAGGTATTCCCTTCAATCGCATTAGAATTATAAGTATATTCTACAATAAATTCTTCCGTTAATCTCTCTAATTCCCCTGAAGTTAGTGGACGTTTTGAATCAAGTTCACGTTTTTTTTCATCAATCTTTTTCAATTGATTCTCTTCTGACTTGTACCTACCATCAGAAGGTTTTACAGCATCATGAGGAATCTTCCAAGCACGTCCAAGTTGAATTGCACCAACTATTTTTCCTTCAGCACAAAGAATTCTAACTCGTCTATCAGAAATCCCCCACTTCTCGGCGGCTTGTTTCACGGTAATATACATGTTCGCATCTCCAATCTTTCACTAATTATAACCTTTTATCGGAACAATAGCAACTTATCGGAATAACACAAAACGAATTAACGGAACAATAGCAACCTTTTTTAAATCACAAATAATCCTCTATCATCATAAACACTCGCACCATTATCATTGCCACATCTTATCGTTCTATCAAGCGCCATAATAGCCGCAATCGCACCATCAATCTTCTCAGTTGATTTTTCCTTATCAGCCTTGATATTACCTGCAGGGTCAGTTCGAATGAAAATATTATCCATATTCCAACGTAGGACTGGATGACCACTATGAGCCAATCTCTTTTCAAGTGTCAGTTTCATCAACTCTTTAGTCGGTGGACTCATATCTTTAAAGCCTTGTCCGAATGGTACAACTGTGAATCCCATGTTTTCTAAATTCTGCACCATTTGCACTGCGCCCCAACGGTCAAAAGCAATTTCTCGGATATTGAACTTTTTCCCTAAATTTTCAATGAATGTTTCGATATAGCCATAATGTACCACATTCCCCTCAGTCGTCTGGACGAACCCCTGTTTCTCCCACAAGTCATAAGGGACATGATCTCGTTTGACTCGCAAATCTAGCGTATCTTCTGGAATCCAAAAGAAAGGCAAAACGCAAAATTTATCTTCTTCATCAAGTGGTGGAAAAACCAAAACAAAAGCTGTAATATCCGTTGTGCTTGAAAGGTCAAGTCCACCATAACAAACTCTACCTTTTAACATTTCTTCATCGACCTTGAATGAGCAAGCGTCCCATTTATCCATTGGCATCCAACGTATAGCTTGCTTGACCCATTGGTTGAGTCGTAACTGTCGGAACGAATTTTCTTCTGCAGGATTCTGCTTGGCGGATTCACAAGCTGCTTTAACTTTGTCAATCCCTACTGTAATACCAAGTGACGGATTTGCTTTCTTCCAGACTTTTGGATCAGTCCAATCATCCGATTCCTTAGCGCCGTAAATCACAGGATAAAAGGTCGCATCCTTTTTCCGTCCCTCGATAATATCTAATGCCTTTTGATGTGTTTCAAAACAGATAGAATTGGTATCTGTACCAGCAGTTGTGATTAAAAAGTAAAGGGGTTGTGTTCTCGCATCCCCTGAACCTTTGGTCATAACATCAAACAGTTTTCTATTCGGCTGCGTATGAAGTTCATCAAACACCACACCGTGAATGTTGAAACCATGCTTGCTATAAGCCTCAGCGGACAACACTTGATAAAAGCTATTTGTCGGTTGAAAAATTATCCGTTTTTGTGAGGCTAATATTTTCACACGCTTGTTCAAAGCGGGACACATTCGAACCATATCAGCAGCTACGTCAAACACAATGGTTGCCTGTTGCCTATCAGCCGCACAGCCGTACACTTCAGCACGCTCCTCACCATCGCCACACGTAAGCAGTAGTGCAACAGCCGCAGCAAGTTCACTATTATGTGTTGGCAGATAGGATTTGCCAATCAAATACTGATGTGATGGACTATCTACCTGAATACATTGCATTCCCCTATTCTTAATCGGAATGATTCTATCTATATACCTAAAATGACTTCTAGTTCTTGGATTTCGTTTTGTACTATTCTTCTGCTTTCTCGTTAAACCACAGATTCTTGTATCCTCAAATGCCGTAAATTTCACATAATATAAAGTTTCTCCCGTCGAAATACGTCCACATTCACTACTTTTTAAATTCCAATCAACCCTTTGCGTAGATTCAGCTTCAGAAATCGCATTTTTTATCCCTAAACTCCAAAGCAACTCACTTACAGACTCAGACAACATTTTTTCTGTTGAGGTATAAATAGCCTGACCTTTCAACCCATTCACACATCCATCTGAATCCATTAGTCCTTGTAACAATCTCAGACGTTGCCCATGACTAGCACGTAAATATTCTATTGGTATTTTCTTTTCATGAAAGCTATGAAGCAATATAGGCCTTAATGCAGGAATATTCACCACAATGCTATCACCGACATTTAGCCATGTGCTACTAATATCATAATAGCCAACAATATTTTTAAGAACTCCTGCTATATCTTCCGTCTTAATGGTGATTTCTGGCTTGACAGCATTCCCATTTCCTAGCCAGTAACCCATCAAATAAGGTTCAATCAATAATTCCTTTGAATCCGTCTGAATCGACTTGGCAATTGGAATACGAAATCTATAGGAATTACCGTCTTTAGGAAGATGAAATAATTCGTTTGTTGTCATCGTACAATTTTTCTTTTTGCCATAAGTCCATTGTCCAGCCCACTGATGGTTTGCCCCTGCGTCAATGACTTCACCATCTTTAAATATGATTCGATAGGCTTTTTCTTGATAATCAATGTTACTTTTGGCGACAACTTGGCATTCATGTCCTCTTTCATCAAAAACAGTATCTCCAACTTTAATATCTCCCATAGTCGTATAACCATCTGGTATGGGAATGAGTGTGTTAAGTGATACCTGTTTGCCCATCTTTTTGGGAATTTCAATGTATGCCGTATTGAATTGCCTGTAGCCGTTTGGCTTAATAGTGCCGAATAAATCTCGAATAATCTGTTCTTGCCAATCAATTAATTCAAATGGTTTGCCTGCCCATGTGCCTTTCGTATGACATAAACATTCAATAAAGTTAACAGCGTAATCTGCCAGTGTCTCATTGTAGACAGAATCTTTCGCTTTAAACTTCGTTGGTTTGTATTTCTTTAATTTTCGCAACAGCTGTCAACTCCTTTCTTCGCAACGCAAAAAACAGCCTTTCAAGCTGTCCTTGCTAAGTCCTGTTTAAGTTATTATTCCATCATATCAGCGATAAATCGTACAACATCAGCTTTATCGCAGTTTTCTCTGAGCAAAGCCACTAACTCATGCCATGCGTAATAACCTTCTTTAATCCCATAATCATTTTCTGGAAAATAGATTTTTTCAATCATTGGATTCTCCTGTCATAATGAAATTTGTGTAATCATTTTTATGTTCTTCAATGAAAATCACAAGTTCAAAGAAATTTTTGTCATTGGCAATTCGCTGAACAGTAGTCGCATCTAACATATTTGTTTGACCTGTTTCTCTGACTGCCAGTATCTGCTCCTTAATTTTTGAGTTCATCTTTTTTCTCCTTCTCATATGCTTTTTGAGCATCCAACTTTCCTTGCTCGTACGCCGCCACAAGTGCTTTCTCAAGGCTCCAAACCGCAACATCAAGGAAGTCTTCCGAGTCGCTGTTATGTGCTTGTAAATCGCCACGTTCCTCAAGTTCATAAATATGTGGTTTAGCAATGTTGTAGATTTTGCGTTTACTTACTTTTTTCATTTCAAACCGCCTCAACTTTCGTTACCATATCTTCGCCATAAGCCACACTCAAACCCGAACCATTGTCCCAACAAACCATGATAGAACCAATGTCATCCACACCTCTTACCGTTCCAAGTGTTCCAATTGGTGGTGCATATGTATCGTCCATTTTTACCAATTTCACTCGTGCGCCTTTTGGATATTGTTTTTTAAGCCTTTCTACTATTTTTCTATTTGGAAACATTCGCCTACCTCCTCTTATTTTCGCTACACTATATATCACTCTAAACGCCTATAATAGCAAGTCTTTTATGCGATATTTCTAATTATTTTTGAGCATAGTAGGCAATGCCACTAAGCACGAATATGACATTTGGTAAAGCGACTCCATTACCCCACATCTTATAAGAAGCAGAATCAGAATATGGATTAGCTAACCATTTCAAGATTTGCTTATCTGTCTTTGGTTTTACGCTTGGCTTAACTGCTAATCGGTAGGTTTCAAATACCTCTCTCCAAAATATTAAATCATCTTCAGCTAGGTTTTCAGTTTCAAGGCTCTCACACCACCAAGATGGAAAGCCTTGCAGTCTTGCACATTCCGTTGGTGTCAGTCTACGAACAATATATCTACCATCATTGACTAGCGGAGGATCTTTGTAATCAGTGGCGACCAGTGTACTCGCCCTTTCTTTTTCTGCCTGTGTAAAATGCGAATTCTTACTTGATGAATAGGCCACTGCGTGCTTATCCACTGTATTAAGCGTAAAACTAACCTCTTCACCTATACCACTTCCTTTCGGTCCATTTTCATCACTGCGACCAATCATAGAACCTTGAACAGAGACAACTGCAATACCTCCTTGATTGCTATCTGGTGCATTCCCAGAAGTATCAATCGTTCGTGAAGTGTCACTTTCATAGATGTTCGCTCGTGAATTTACTGTTCTTTCAGATGTTAATCTCACATCATATGTTTTTAGTTCAACGACAAAGGGCTGATTATTCCCACCAGTTCCGTAAGTCGCAAGAACAGTTTGAGCGGTTTCAAGTGGTCCTTTAAATCTGCTATCTTGGCTATGATTTTCAAATACTAACGGTGGGTGGTTCGATGTTGCCCTTAAAGTACAAGTCATATCTTTGGTCACATCCATTCGACTGCCACCTTGGTCGTTTAAGCACAGGTTGCTTGCATCTTTAGCGCTTTCTTTAAAACTTGTGGTAGCTCTTTGCCACGCACGGAAGCTCTTCGCAGAATACCCAGACAAGCCTTCTGACTCAAATAATATTTTGTTGGCACATTCGCCTCTAAAATCTGCGACAAGGTAGATACGTTTTCTGCGTTGGGGAACTCCCCAATACTGAGCGTCAAACACTCGCCATGCAAGTGAGAAGTTATCTGCCACGATTCTTCCTGCATTTGCCCACTTTTTAGGTTGAGCGATAGTAAGGTTTTCATCTTTGATTTGGCAGATTTCTTCGAGGACACTTCTGAAGTCCTCGCCTTTGTTTGAGGAAAATGCCCCGCAGACATTTTCCCACACGATAAATCTTGGTTTTTCTCCATTAGTTTTCTCCCTCATTTCTTTGACTATTCGGATAGCTTGGTAAAATAAGGATGACTTATCACCCTCAAGTCCTGCACGTTTTCCTGCAATGGATAAGTCAGTACACGGACTGCCAAATGTAATAATATCCACGGGTGTGATTTCATCTCCGTGGATAGTTTTAATATCTCCTAAATGTTTAACCTGTGGTAACCGTTTGGTTGTCACTCGAATTGGAAATGGTTCAATTTCTGAAGCCCACTTAGGTGTAATCCCACTCAGGAGTCCACCTAATTCAAAGCCACCACTACCAGAAAATAAGCTACCTAAAGTTAAATTACTCATCACCAGTCACCTCACTGTATTTGTATGTTTTGCCGTCACGGATCAGTGTGACATTTTCAGATGTTCCGACTTGTTCGATGTAGCGGTTCACGATAACATCCACAAACTTCTCATCAAGTTCAATCGTGTGACAGATGCGATTCGTCTGCTCACAGGCAATCAAAGTCGAGCCGCTACCACCGAATGGATCGAGGACGATGCAATTGCTCATACTTGAGTTTGTAATAGGATAGGCAAGTAGTGGGATTGGTTTCATCGTAGGATGGTCACCATTCTTCCTAGGTTTATCAAATTCCCAAATGGTTGATTCTTTACGACCTGTGTACCACTGATGTTTGCCTTTCTTTTTCCACCCATAGAGAACTGGCTCATGTTGCCACTGGTATGGCGAACGCCCAAGGACAAGACTTTGTTTCTTCCAAATACACGTCCCTGACAAATAAAAGCCTGCCTCAACGAAGGCTTTACGAAAATTCAACCCTTCCGTATCAGCGTGGAATACATAAATGCTAGCATCATCAGCCATTGCCTTTTCCATACAAGAAAAAGCATCATACAGAAAACTGTAGAACTCCTCGTTTGCCATATTGTCATTTTTGATTTTTCCAGCCGCCCCTTCGTAGTTCACATTATAAGGTGGATCTGTCACACAGAGATTTGCCTTCTTCCCATCCATCAGAACATCATAGGTTTCTTGATTGGTGCTATCGCCACAGACAAGACGATGATTGCCCAAAAGCCACAAGTCTCCTGCTTTTGAAAAAGTTGGTTTCTCTAGCTGAGCATCCACATCAAAATCATCATCTTGTCCTTCTGCATCACCATTAAGCAACTGATCAATCTCAGAAGCGTCAAAGCCAAGTAAATCCAAATCAAATTCCGCACCTTGTAAGTCTGATAACTCAATCGAGAGCATTTCTTCATCCCAACTCGCATTCATGGCGAGTTTGTTGTCGGCAATGATGTAAGCTCGTTTTTGTGCATCTGTCAGATGTTCTATAAAGATACACGGGACTTCCTTGATGCCTTCTTCCTTTGCCGCAGTGATTCTGCCGTGCCCAGAAATGACATTATACTCCTTATCGATCAAGCATGGATTCAAGAATCCGAACTCACGGATAGAGGCTCGAAGTTGTAGCACTTGCTCCTTCGAGTGAGTTCGAGAATTTCGGATATAGGGTATCAGCTTTTCAATATCAACTTTTTCAAATCGGTCTATCGTTTTTGTCATTAGAATAACCCCCATTTCGCAAGTTTCTCAAAGCCTCCAAGCTGATCCACGAAGTCTCTGGCTTCCTCTACAATTTCCGAGTAAGGCAAGCCATCAACTTTCTCATCACCAATGGCGCACACCAACTCGACAGGTTTTCCTGTTTGTTGGGCCTTAAGGAACGCATGGATATTAATTGATACATCAGCTTTAGATAAGTCTTTACCGTGTAAGCCACCACCAGTAACAGAGTCAGCCATATCAGAACCAAGTTTACGATTGGTTGCCCCTGTATCAACATCAGTTCCACCCGTCCAATCACCTAGTGGATTAATCTGTGCAGTTGGATACAATTTCTGTAAGTCAGTTGTTTTCGCATGGCTTTGACAAATAATTAACCTTTCTCCATCAAGAATGTATTTGCCGTCCATTGGATACTTTTCGTAAAGGTTTCGAGCAGTTTTTGAAAGTTTGAGCTGTTCTTCTGTGAGTGGCACACCCTTGAAGATACCGTTATCTCCACAGCGAATTTCATCAACTTGATTAGCCGCCAATTCTTTGTCTTGTGGAACAATTACAATATCTTGTTTCACGTCACCTGCGATACGGTTAATCGCACGTTTCACTTCATCAAAAGAAAGAGTAGCCGATGTTTCAATCATCACATGGCATTTACCGTGACCAATCAAAACTTCAACTGCTATTTTAGGATTTTCTTCAGTTGCATAAGCTAAATCGACAATGGCTCCTGCTATTCTATCTGCCACCTTGTCTGGGTGACTCGGATTTACTTTTTCAATCATATTAATTTCCTTTCCTTGAGCGTAATAATTTCTCCATTGCATCCGTGTTAAGATCTCCCGTATATTCCACACTGCAATTTTCTTTTACAATTTGTTGAATCTCATACCAGATGACATTTGCCTGCTTTTGAAAGTTCTGACTCATCGCAACAAACGGAGATGCCATTACTGCCGATGTGGTTGGGTGCTTTCCTAACAAACCATATTGGCTCAGTGCTGTTTCGCATTGCACAAAACGAGCAAAATTCTGAGCGTATGCTTCGACCATTCGAGGAGCGACTAACTTATCGCACCCTCTATCATGTAGCCATTCAAAAACATCACGGTAAATATCATCAGCCCCGAGTATCGTTCCATCTTTTTGCTTTGCCGACAGATATTCACTTGGCTCTGGGAAATAGCTACCTTCAAGTTCCACTCCTTCACCAATATCTCCACCGACCAATAAATCAACATCTGGCAAATCATCTATTTCCATCCGCTTGACAGATTTTCCAGCGGAGATTTTATCAACTAATGCTTGCGGACGTTCCCCTGAACGAGTTCTTCTGCCACCACGCATTGTTCCATCTTTTGACACTATTTTTCACCTCATTTCATTATCTAGGGGCTATCCCCCCTTTGAACTCAAAACTTTGTGCGTGTGACCCCACGCCGCTGGTGCATAAAAATAGTGGTAGAGATTGACATCCCCTACCACCTATTCTTACAATGCACTCTTGTCTTTTAAGTTCATTCTAGTTCTATGAATCTTTGAGTGATGATGCTTACATACACTCATCAAATTACTAAAATCATTTGTACCACCAACACTCAACTCAATGATGTGATGTACGTGTTCGACAGGTGTCAGCCGTCCTTCTTCTAAACACATCTCACACAGAGGGTGCTCTGCAACATACCTCGCACGTATCTTTCGCCAAGCTCTGCCGTAACGCTTTGAGGTTGCTGGGTCACGTTCATACTTTTCGTAACGTTTCCTTGCTTTATCTTTATGTTCCTCACAGTAGTCTCCATCAGTTAGATTCGGACAGCCTTGGAACTTGCATGGCTTGCGTGGACTTCTTGGCATTGCATGTTACCTCCATTTGAACATGAGAAGAGCCTTCAAGGATTACTCCTCAAAGGCTCTGTGCTTTTACAATATTTTCATAATACTATTATATCAACTCTCCCAGTCTAAACAAGTCCAGTTTAGTCCATTTGTGTCCCAACTTTTGAGTTAGGTACTTGAAAGTGGTGTAGTGCTTGAGAATGGATTCGATGTGTGCCACTCTTTGATCTGTTCATCAAAACGTAGATTTTATCCCAAGAGTAGCTGTTTACATATCTGTAACGCAATAATATACGTTCTTCAGTATTATTTACTCGTTCAATTGCCTCGCCAATTTCAATTTTCAAATCAATTAAATGGTCGATTTCTTTGTTAATCTTATCTTCTAGCTTTGCAATTTTAGTCAAGCAACGAACAAATGATGCCTCATTGCTTCTTGTTGTTTGCACTCTTTCTCTAAATCTTGTTGTTGGTACGCTAAACGATAATGCTCTCAATTCATCAACTTCAGTAAGTAAAGAATTAATTCGCTCATTTAATCTATCGGCTTGTTTCAAATATTCCTTTGGTGTCATTTCTATCTTCCTCCTAATCTTGCTTTCACTGCATCAATCAGTGAATTTTGCGTTTTCTCTTTTAGTTTCAATGTTTTCATCACATCTTCGTCAATTGTATCTTTCGCAATGATATGATGAATCACAACGGTATCGTTTTGTCCTTGTCTCCAAAGTCGTGCATTGGTTTGTTGGTACAATTCTAGTGACCACGTTAGCCCAAACCACACAAGCGTTGAGCCACCACTTTGAAGATTCAAACCATGTCCTGCACTTGCTGGGTGAATCATCGCAACTTCAATCTTTCCCTCGTTCCAATCCTGTATATCCCGACTTGACTTGATTTGTCGTACCTTGAAACGACTTTTAATTCTCGCCAAATCATGTTGAAACCAATAAGCAATGAGTAGTGGCTTACCATTTGCGCCCTCAATTAAATCTTCCAAAGCATCAAGTTTTCGATCATGAATTGGGATACTTTCGTTGTCCTCGTCATAAACTGCTCCATTTGCCATCTGAAGTAGTTTACCTGAAAGAACCGCCGCATTGGCTGCATCAATTTCCGTGTCACCTAGTTCAACAACCAACTGTTCCTTAAACTCATTGTAGTTGTCTAATTCCTTGATTGATAAAGAAACGGAAACTTCATTCATCACGCACTCAGGCATATCAAGAAAGTCAGCTGACCTCATCGAAATCGTGATATCTGAAATCTTGTCGTAGATTGCCTCCTCAGCCCAAGATTTTGGTTTCCAAGAAAATATCCTCATCCCATTTCGTTTGTCTGGCTCAAAATACTTCTCACGATAATGTGTAATGTAATATTCAAGTCGCTCGCCCATATCCAGTAGTTTGAACTCGCCAAACAAATCCATCAAACCGTTACTCGAAGGTGTCCCAGTCAAACCAACAATTCGATTGACTTTATTTCTGACTTTCATCAAACTCGTGAATCGCTTTGCCTTGTAATTTTTGAACGAACTCAGCTCATCAATTACAACCATATCGAAATCAAAAGCTTTGCCACTTTTCGTAATCAGCCAATCAACATTCTCACGGTTGATGAGATACAGATTCGCCGATTTCTGAAGTGCTGCTATTCTCTGTTTTGGCGTTCCCATGACAACTGAATACGTCATGTCTTTTAGGTGATCCCATTTGTCAATTTCCGTTGGCCATGTATCACGTGCTACCCGAAGTGGTGCAATAATCAATACCTTACCAATCTCAAACTCATCAAACATCAAATCTTTTATAGCACTCAGAGTCGTCACAGTTTTTCCGACCCAAGCCCATATCAAGGAATAAGGCAGAAATTTTGTTCTTCTTGATATGCTCAATCGCAAATTTCTGGTAGTCATGTGATATGAACTTCATTTGGCATCACCTCCTAACGTTTTTACAATTTCAGGTATCTGCTCAATATCATCAAGAACAAAACACCTAAACCCTAGATTCGTCAATTGTTTCATTCGTAAAACTTGTAGTGGTCTGGGTTTCTGCCCTTTCTGTTTGACTTCCACAAAGGCAATTCGACCTTGGGGCATTAAGACAAGTCTATCTGGAACACCATCAAGTGTTGGTGTTATAAACTTTAAACAGCGACCACCTGCTGATTTGACTGCTATACCAAGCTTTTGTTCAATTATTTTTTCTAACATTTCAACCTCCAAATTTTTTAGTGTATCCCCATGTACCCCTTTACATTAACTTTTCTATAGGTAGTATTTTTTTACTTACTAGGAAAAGTAAGGTAAGACCCTACATGGGGCTACACTTTTAATAAAAATACGCTATTCCAAAAACTCGGAAACTAGACGGAGACCATAAACGATTACGCCTTTATTGCTTCTTTTGCGCGTGACTCCCACAGCGTCTAAGGCAGTATAGAAATCTGCTGCACTGCGAACATACTCGCCCGTTCTAAGGCAAAAAGCACGATATTCGGAATAAAGTTCTCCCGATTTCTCAGTGTACGTTTTATCCATTTCACAGCAATCTTCTAGAAAATGTCCAAGCCAATCATTGTCACTTTTATAAGTATTTATTGCATTTTCAACTACTTTGGGGAGCGCAATATGATAATCATCCGCAATCACTTTTTTCGCTCCCTCAAGAATCCACTGTAAAACAGTCCCTCCCGCATTCTCAAAAAGATAATCCGCATAATTCTTCTTGTCGTCATTCCCCTCAATCTTAGCCAAAAAAGGAATCACAATCAGCCTGCGCCACGTCCCTTTATCAATCGCACCAACTTTGGGTAAGTGGTTCGTATAAAGAACGAGCGTGTGAGTTGGCACGTACTTGAATGGGTCTTTGTATTTCTTCTCTGCAGCGATTTCATCTGTCGAACACAACTGCTTGATGTTTGATGTATTGAGTCGCATCCCCTCCTCAAGCTCTGCCGCAATCAATAATCGCTTTCCTTTTGCCTCAGCAAGCTCTGGTTTCACATTTCTGCGAATCCCTGTTGTAAGAATATCGGCAGAAATACTACCACTGTAATTCCCAAGGACACGAGAAATCAGATTCCAAAATGTCGACTTGCCATTTCGACCCTCGCCAAAGGAGATAAGTAATCCCTCAACATAAACTTTACCAATTGATGCCAAACCAACAATTTTTTGGACATAATCAATCAACTCTTGGTCATTACAAAAAATCGTGCTGAGTGCGTCTTGCCAAATATTATCCTTATCAGAGCTTGGATCACACTCAGTCTGTTTCGTAATAAAGTCTGATGCATTGTGTTCTCGCTTATCGCCAGTTTGCAAATCAAACGTAGCAGATGGTGTATTGAGCAAAAATTCGTTCACGTCAAGAATCCGTTGCTCAATCTCTAGTTTTGGTCTAGCAACCTTTAAGGCTGAAGTTAGATACTTATCATCACGCCTTTTTATCGCATATTTCTTGTAAATTCCCGCCTCTTCGTATTTTTCAAAAGAGTGCAATTGAGCTTTATTAAAAATAGTCTGTGCCTTTTTCGCACCAACACTTGCGAGGATTTCAAAAGCCCCATTGTCGATCATCTCTTTCATCGTTTTCTTGATTTCAGTTTCCGCCTCTTCTAATTGACGCTCAGTCAAATCTTGTGCCACAGCTTGAGCTTTTGGACTAGACTCCTCCCAATAGCTCCCGTTGTAAACGATGTAATCCGTTGATGGCGAATAGCGTAAAACACCTGCATACTCACGAGCTAATACTGTCGCTTGTCCCACGTCTGAATAGTCAGTAGGCTTAAGTGCACAATCAGAGTTGTATTGTTCTGGTGGAATATAATCTTTTTGCTTGGATACTTTCTTCCAAAAATTCACGGCACTATTCCAAATTGTAGACAATTCCTCATCTGGCAATGGTGGATGGCACTTCTCAGATGCTTTGATAAACTCTTCATGCGCCTCGGTAGAATTACCGAACCGCTTAATAAGTTTTCCCGCAATATGGCTCATAGAGCTATTCCGACTACCCTCAGAAATTTGATATTGTTCTTCATCCCAATTCACAAACAAGTCATCATTCAGATAATCAAGAACAGTTTTACTACCCTCAAATATCTCAACTTCAGTATTTGGCGTACCAAAAAGCAATCTTGCACTATCCAGAGCATTATCATCAAAATACGGAAACTCCGCTTGAACTTGTTGTTTTAATGCAGCATACTCATCTGCGTTTGTAACTGTCGTGATTGGAAAATACACATGAAAACGTGGACGTGTTGACTTCACGCCCTTATCTTTCATATGGTTTCGTGAATAAGTAACCCCAAATGAAACATCTGGAAACGCCATTGCGACATCAACAGACGTTACCCAATCTTGCGGATTATCGGAGTGGTCATTGTCACAGTCTAGTGGAATCACGTTTGAACTTAGAAAATTTGCCCCACTCCGATAGCTATCTCTGTACTCAGCAGTTACATGATCAAATTGAATCGCACTTTGTAGTGACTGCTGATCAGTTACATCAACCTTAGTAGGAAACAGGCAATTTTTCAGATTACCTCTAAAGTCTGATTTATAGAGTGTGAAATTAAGCATGCTTTACCTCCTCGCAAGCCTCGTTAAAACAACGGACTATTTTTCCCCAATACTCAGCTTGAAGTACTTCCTGCAACATTCCCTCCGAAAGCGTGTCGCCAAATACCCAAACCTCCTCGCATTTTCCAAGCAAGACAATGCCCATATGCAGGGCAGAGTCACGCTCATTTTTCTCATTCATGAATTGTGGATATAGCAAATGTGGTGCAACTGGAATATAGCCATTATCCACAGCGAAACGACAATATTTTCTTGCCTTTACAATATTTGATTCAACATCTCCAGAAAATGGGGAGCTGATGAAGACCAGCGGTTTGTAATTTGGATTTCTAGTCATTTTCGTTACCTCTTTCAATCATTGGTAGAATGCCGTCAATTTTCAACAAATCATAGATAAACAAACGTCCTTTTTGCGTCCAGTAGGTATGAATGTTGCTGTGCATTGTGCCGTCCTTACCATCGTAAGAATGCGTTTTCGTGCTGGTATAACCTTGCTCCGCAAATTTTTTGTAGAGCAACCAAATACGTCCTTGCTTGAATTGAATACCTTTTGAATGTAGAAACTGGTTCATTTTATTGGCCGTCCAACCGTAATCTTTCGCAATGACAGAAATAGCGACTAAATCTTTGCATTGCAAAATGACATCATAATATGTTGCCTTGGGTTTCAGTTCAGAAATTTGTTGATTTTGGATAGCCAATTTCTGATTCAACAAACTGTTCTTGTCACGCTCGTCTTTTAACGCTGTCAAAGCAGCAATAGCAAGATCAGGATTATTAATCAATTCTTCAACCGCATACACGCCGTGTTTCCGAATCGCTGGTAGTACTTCAGAAGTTACCCAACGTTTGAACTTCTTAGCATTTGGCATTTTACTTGAAAGGATAAGGCTGTAAAGCCCACTTTCATTGATTGAAATGACCGTTTGCTCACGACCGATGGCGTCACGAATCGTTACCCCATCCTTATCTTCAGCATCCACATGATCAGCCAATGCTTTTCTAGTATTGCTATAGCCAAGAATACTAGCGACATCCTTACCAACAAACATCGGTTCCTCATTTACAACTGTCGTCCGAATTTCTCCGAACTCTAAGTTATTGAAAATTTGTAATTCTTTGTTCATCTGATGAACCTCCTATAAATTTAATTTTCGAGGTGTCATTACCTCTTATCTATAAACGAAGAATTAGAGCAATTCGAACCCCTAAAATAGAAATTCATTCATTTTTTTCCAACTTTCTGTGTTAGGCAATAAAAATCATCAGAAACTTGCGCTCAGCCGTAATTTTTTCAAAAAAAAGAAGAAGATTTTTCAACCTTCTCCTAAGAAATTATTCTTTTTTGTAAAACTCACATTCATAGCCATCCGCATTGAGCAATAAACCTTTTGCCCATGGCGGCGTGGCACTCATTTGCTCGCAGATATTACTCACAGATTCATCTTCATCAACTTCAATAATTAATTCATCATGCACATGACCAACAATTCGATATTGGCTCAAATTTTTCATCGCAAAACAAAGAATATCTCTCGCCATGGCTTGCACAATATTTTCAACAAACTTCGGACCATAACTTTCTAAACGTTCCCATTTCTTAGTTACACCGACACCCTCATACGTCACCGACTCACCACCAAATCTGTTCTCACCAATTCGTGGTTTAACATAAGCGAATTTTCTACCAGATAGCAATGTGATGAAAAGCATGCCACTTTTATAAGTGAATTTGATACCGTGTGAATTTGTGGCTGTTCGTTGTTTGATACAGTTTTTGATAGCTTTATCAACCTCCCACCATAGTTTAACGATATGGGGATTAGCGTTTCGCCATGTTGTTACGAGTGGCTGGAGTTCATCTTCAGCTAATCCCATATCCAATGCTCCCATTGCGGTTAAAGCACCTACTGAGCCACCATAACCAAGGGCAAGTTCTGCAATTTTTCCTTTTTGTCTTAGATGAGCATTTTCGCCATTCTTCTCAACAGGTACATGAAACATCTGACTAGCTGATGCACAATAAATATCGCCACCATTTTTGAACACCTCAAGCCGCCAGTTTTCTCCTGCCAACCAAGCAATCACGCGTGCTTCAATCGCAGAAAAATCTGATACAATGAACTTCTTACCATCTTGTGGCACAAAAGCTGTGCGGATAAGTTCTGACAAGACTTCTGGTGTTGAATCATAAAGCAAAGTCAAAGCATCATAATTTCCTTCACGAACTAATAAACGTGCCTCTGATAAATCTAACATATGATTTTGAGGAAGATTTT
The DNA here is from genome assembly GCF_011170065.1 of Pseudolactococcus insecticola. Lineage (GTDB taxonomy): Bacteria > Bacillota > Bacilli > Lactobacillales > Streptococcaceae > Pseudolactococcus > Pseudolactococcus insecticola. The sequence continues at coordinate 231,972 of NZ_BLLH01000002.1, forward strand.
GTAATTGTATCCCTCTACCTGCAAATCTTCCTGTCCGATTAGCACCATAAAATTGAAAGAGGCCATGAGCACGATTATCTGAGCAAGTATAATTCTCCATCGCTTGATACTTTTTGACAGATGATTTAGCCAGTTTCTGACGCAGTAAAAGTACCTGTTTTAACAGCCCTGAGTTAGAATTTACTAACACTTCCACTTGTTTCTTTCCGAGACTATCTGTCTCCAAACCCTGTTCTAACAACCATTTCCGCATTTGTAAAACACTGTTTGGATTTTCTAAGCCCGTCAACTCTGTCAATTTTGATAGAATTGATAATTTGGAAATTTCATCTACTTTGATTGCTGATGCCACAAACTTCATATCAAGACCAATTCCTATATCGTTGATTTCTTCACTGAGTTGATACTCTGCCCATATCTCCTCTGATACGGGAAATCTTGATAGTTTCTTTTGTATTGCCATCTCGACTTCTACATCTCGCACGTTGTAAGATTTGAACAATTCCCACTTCTTTAAATCATGTATTGGCAAGTTTCGTATTCGTCCACCATTTGTCTTGGTTGGAGTGCAGGGTACACAAAAATAACGAATAAGATTTTTGCCCTCTGCCAGTTTTTGTTTGTCTAAGCCAAGCACTGCACCAACACCTGCAAGTGATAGGGGTAAACCGAGTGTTGCCGCCCAAATCATTGTGCATCTCCATGATTTAGGATTTAAGTATTGTCCTTTCGGCAATCCTAAAAAGCGAGATAAGCAGATACGCTCAAAGGATGCATTAAAAGCACACTTTTGAACAGAATCATCAGTCAATGCCGACAAAATCTCTGGTGGTAATTCTTCACCATTTGCCAAATCAACGACTTGAACTGGTGCGTTATCTACTGAATAGGCAAATAAGAGAATCTCGAAATCCTCACTTTCGCAGTACTTATATACTCCAGATTTTTGAAGATTAACACTGCTGAAGCTCTCGATATCCACTGATAAAATTTTCATAAAATCCATCCTTTCTAAAAATAAAGCGACAGAGCACTCACACTCCATCGCCTTATTTCTAATGTGTTATTAGGCTAGAAACTCATCATCTTCGAGTGTCGTAAAATCATCAGTTGCACTTGTTTTACCTCCAAGTGGCTCACCGTCTCGAATAAACTGGATATTTCCAAGCCCACAGGCAACTCCTTTATTACCGTTTGAGTTAAACCAGCGACACGCGACCATAACACCCACTATAGACTTTACTGCGGTCTAAAATTGGATTAACAGACTGGTCCACAATCTGAGGTGGTGTGGTGCTGTTGGCATTGACGAAATAATGCCCTTTGTATGCTTCATCATCTCGTTCAATATCACCATCACGAAGTGGAAGTTTGATTGTTCCCTTATTGGGTTTCTTCCCACCAAACTTCGCAAGTCCTTCTTCGATTGCTGCATCTACTGCCTTTTCAATTGCATCAATTGTTTTCTTATCATCTTTTGGAATCAATACAGATACGCTGTACTTCTCTGGTCCACCATTAATTGATACTGGCTCCCAGCCATGGAAATAACTAAGACGTGTGTCTTTACCTGTGACTACTTTTGTTTTGATTACATTTGCCATTTATTTTTCCTCCATAATTTCATTGAATTCGTCTTTTACATTTGCGATAACTACCGCTTGTCGTTTATCTGCAGTTGGCACAAGCGTTAATTTACCTCGTGGCTTTTCAACCAAACCGCCGAGGATTTCTTCAAATTTCTTTTTACCCAATGATTTAGTCATTGCAGTGATACCTAGCAATTTCTTCTCATAAGGGTCGAAACCTGCAGTAACTACTGCAGTTGCAACCTCTTCATCATTGACATACTTCCGATTTGAGCGACCTTCTACCAGTTTGTAATTCGTCCACTCCTTACCTGAAAGTGCTTGTTTCAAGGCATATTCTTTCACATCTGTTGCCCATGAAACCAAGTCATCCACCTTTGCCAATACTTCTTCGATTTCGGCATTGGATAGCGTTTCAGCTTTCTTGAATTCCAGTCTTGCAAGTTCCAAATTATAGTCAGCACGTTTACGACAGACATTTTTCGCAGGACAGAACTTGCACCATTTGCCACAGTTAAACTCACCCTCACCCTTAAAAGCAAGCTCTGAAGCAGGTGTTAAGAGTTCATTCGCCCATTTGATGAGCTTATCTTTTGGTAATGTGTAGGTACTGATATTCTCTCGCCGTGGCTGAAAAATTGTCATTTTCACTTCGTTGATGTCATAGATGCCATCAAAAAGTTCCAATGCCCCAAGTGCATAGCACATCATCTGAGGATTCTCAGTTGCGTCAACCAAAACACCTAGCCCATACTTCATGTCAATAACCGAAAGTGTACCGTCCGCAATAATCAAACAGTCACCAGTCCCAAATCCCTCTGGCACGAATCTTGAAAAATCAAGTTTCTGTTCAATAATGACAACTGGATCAGAACAAGTTTCTTTCGCCTTGGCCATTTCTTCCATGACATAAGTCGCATAGCTTTCCGCACAATCTGCCATTTCTTCGTCATAGTACTCAAGCGTTGGTGCTCGTGCCTTGATACCTAAAAGCTGTTGCAGTTTGAACTCACAAAGACTATGGGCATCTGTCCCTTGCTTAGCATACTCGCTGGTCTTATTCTCAAAATTTTCTCCAAGCCTTGCGGATGGTGGACAATGAATCCACCGAGAACTTGATGATGCTGATAATAGGGCGTATTTCATTACAACGCCTCCGCATCTTTGAGCAAGTCTGCATAGTGTTTTGCATTTACATCACTCAGCTTGTTCGCACCATATTTCTCAATCAATTCACGCACTTCAGCCGTTTTCCCTGCTTGACTTTTACTGGCAAGAACAGCACGCACATCTTCAAGTGACAATTTGGACTCTTTTGTTTTAGCTTTCATTTTCGATTTAGCGACTGGTGTTTCAACTTCAACTTTTGACTCATTTGCCAACAAAGCATCACACAGCACTTGCAAGCTGTCTGCCAAAGTTTGAATATCCTGAACCACCTCAAGTAACAATTTTGTTTGACTCATCTACTATTTTCCTTCCTTGATTTCGTGAATCTCAACAGATTCGACTGACTGACCTGGTGTGAGAACCAAAAGTTCCACACTCTCACCCAAGATAAAGTTCAACAATTTCTTTGGAATTGACCGACTTCCACCTTTGAGTACTGCCTGTTTGTTACCTTTATTGTCGGTAACGTTGATTTGAACCTTGTGTTTTAAACCCATACATTCGACCTCCTTTCCGAAGTGACTATCACTTCTATATCTATAAGCGGAAAATTGTAGGGATTCGAACCCCATTATGATAATTTCTTTTTAAGTGATTGAAATGCACCTTTTAAACATTTGCGGACAGCAGTTTCTGATTTACCTTGGATAGCTGCAATTCTGACATTTGTCATATTCTCAAAAAATTTCATTTGAATTGTTTCTTGTTGCAATGGTGTCAGTTCAGAAATTGAGTTCCTTAACTTTTCGAGAGTCTCTTGATGTTCCTCATCTTCAATCTTTTGTAACAAGTAACCTAATGGATTATACAAAGTATCTGAAATAAAATCGCCAACTTCGGATTCATTTCCATCTTCGTTGTAAACTATCTCGTTCAAACTTGTTTCATGCCGATATTCTTTAATCCTACGCTCTGCATTGAGCTCTTCATCATCAAAGTGATGAAGAATTTCAATGAATGTATCATCGCTAACTTCACTCGGTGTAAGTTGCACCCGAGCTCCCTTTACCGGATAGTAAATGTAATTAATGCGGTTTTGCTTACCTGTTTTGAATTTTCTCATTAGAAATCCCTCCGTTTTCTTGTTCAATCAAGAACGGAGGAAATCTATTGAAAGTAAAGTATTGAGGCAACCGAAATCAGTACATAAAAATAGCACACTGAAAAAGCGGAAAATCATCAAAGTTTTGAAATAAGCAGAATACTGCTATTTCTCGTACTTTCTTTTTGATTCTTCCGTTCGCTTCGGTGCGCACCATAATATGAACGTTAAATTATTTTGAAAAATAATCTGCAATTGCATTAAAATTAATGCAAAAACCGATATATTCTTCTTAGAAATCGTGATATAATATATTTGTTAGTAATTTTTCTGAGCAACAAATCTTGAAATTAAATCACAAGTTAATTGTATCTAGATATACTTCAAAAATCTTTGCCTTCATTTTGCAGTGTTTTTGCACTATTTTTTCTAGTAGTAGAAAGGAGCGTTGTTTTTGCTTGAATTCAATATTTCTTCGTACATACAAATCCTCTTATCGAATGTAATCCAGTATCGTCAAGGTCCACTTGGTATTTTGATATTGGGCTTTTTAGGAGATCGAGAAGAAGTGAATGTGACTATTGACGATAAAAAAGTTTCTAATCTAGTCAAAAGAAAAAATGATGTTGAAGATGCATTAAAAATGGCTTCAGCCAGAACAGAGGTTATCGCTGATATAATAAAATGTTTTGAATCCAAAGTTGTCCCCATTCTAAATCCACATACTAAAGATGATGCTTTCGAGACAATATTGAACTGTCTTAATGTAGATGCAACCGTACCAGCACGTAAATACACAGAATTCTCCAATCTTCTGAATAATAATGAAATTGGGAAATTTTTAGCCTTGACTTTCTTGTATGCACTTAACCGCACTAATAAGTTAGCAGAATCAAAACCCGTAACTGACGATTTTCCACTACTTGACGAAGTTGGTAATGAATGTCCTATCTGTCACAAGAAGCTCACTAAGAAAGTTAAAAATGTCACTACTCGTCAATACGGAATTGTCGAAATTTTTCCGAGTAATTTAGATGAAAGTACAGCCACTGAGTTCAACAGTTTTTTATCACCAACAGTGAAACTAGATTCTTTTGACAACAAGCTGGCACTTTGTAAAAATCATGCAGAATCGTATTTGGCGGCTCCCGAGTTGGGCGAATATTTAGAGCTAGCGGCACTTAAAAAACACTACTCTACGAACTATGCATTGCAACAGGTATTGGCAGAACTTGATTTAGAAGATGAAATCAAAGATATAATAGAGTCACTTGCTAATCTCCAATCGGTTGGTAATCTTGAACAATTGAGTATGAACGCTTTAAAAATCGACCAAAAGATCCTACCAGAAAATGGTTTATTGAAAAATTCAATTCAGGTTAATGTATTGACCTACTATCGCTACATCGGCTCCTTGTTCGAGGAAATTGAAGACCTAGATATTATCCAATCCGAGATTAAAAAAGCTTTTAAAAGATTAAACACAGGGGACTGGAACCAACAAGAAATTGTTGACAAACTAGCTCAATGGATTCTAGACAAAACAAAAAATCCCGCAAGCCATATTGAAGCTTGTAGGATTATCATTTCTTTCTTTATACAGAGTTGTGAGGTGTTTAATGAAATTCCCAAATAAAGTTATTTCATATAGAAAGAGTATCTTGATTAAACTTCCAATTATTCTCATGGAATTAGAGAACGGGAGTCAAAGTCCAGCTACTCTATACAAAAAGTTAAACAAGAAATTTTCATCTGTTGCCGAGTTTTCAAACACACTTGATTGCCTCTATGCTTTAGGAACAATCAAATTATTAGATGAGGGGGTGATTCAATATGTTAATAAGACTTAGTTGCGATAAATTTGTGGAGAAAGGTGTTATTCGTGATCCAATATACTTTAATAATGGCTTAAACTCTATCATTGGAGCAAATGACGGTGCTAACTCAATTGGAAAGTCTACATTTCTTTTAGTTATAGACTTTATCTTTGGTGGTTCTGACTACGTTGAAGAGGCAACTGATGTTATTGACAATGTCGGAAATCATACTATAAATTTTGAATTTGAGTTTTCGGGAAAGGCTTACTTTTTCTCTCGTTCTACAGATAATTCTCAATTCGTCAACATTTGTGATAACGACTATAATGTTGTTGATAGTATAAGCAAAGCGGATTATTGCAAATTCCTAGCAAATTCATATGGCTTTGATTCTCAAAACCTATTATTTAGACAAGTTATGAGCCCCTTTATCCGAGTTTGGGGACGAGATACCTATGACCAAAGCAAGCCACTCAAAGCTACTAAGAACTCTCCTGATAAGCAAGGGATTGAATCATTGCTGATGCTATTCAGCAAATATGATAATATCATGGAACAAAAAGAAATTTTAAAGGAAGCTGAAAACAAAAAGAAGGCATTCAACTCAGCTCAAAAATATGAGTACATTGCTACCGTTAGCACAGAATCGGCTTACAAAGAAAACGAAAAGCGTATTATTAAACTTAATGAGGCCTTGAGAGAATTATCCGATGAAAGCACCAAAGGCTTAGAAGATCTCAGTTCAATGCAAATGGGACAACTAGCTGATTTACGTCGTCAGCTTTCAAATGCACGTAGACAACGTATTAAACTGCAGGCTCAAAAGAAAAACTTTGAAGCAGAACGAGATCCTTCACATCAGCAATTTGAAAAAGATTTTGAAAGTTTACAACATTTTTTCCCAGAAACAAACATTCGTAAACTTTCTGAAATCGAGCAGTTCCACAAACAACTCGCTTCTGTGCTAAAGAAAGAATTTAACGAAACTTCAAAAAACTTGCAGTCAATGGTTGACTTAATTTCAACAAACATTTCTGATTTAGAATTAAAGATTTCGGAAATTAGCGATATTCCTAACGTATCTCAAGCTATTCTTGATAAGTACGCCGAAGTTAGTAAAGAAATTTCATTGTTGCAGAACTCTAACAATAATTATCTCACCAAGAAAGATCTGCAAGCAACATACAATGACTTGAAAAATGCTTACAATGCACTAATTCAAGAAATTTTTGCCACACTTCAACAAGAAATTGATATGAGGATGAGACAAATCAATGATAACATCAACTTGAGTAAAAAAACTGCCCCTTATCTAACAATTGATACCGCTAATCATTATGATTTCTACACACCTAAAGACCGTGGAACGGGATCGGAATATAAAGGTCTTGTTGTTTTCGACTTGGCAATGCTTAAAGAAACGCCATTGCCTATCTTGGTTCATGACTCAATCTTATTGAAGCAAATTCAAGATAAATCGTTGGAAGGCATCATTCGATTTTATTCAAATCAAAAAAAACAAGTGTTCATTGCTTTGGATAAAGAGGAATCGTTCACTACTGCAACACAATCTATGCTTACTACTTCAACAGTCCTTCGCCTATACCCTGGTGGCGGGGAATTATTTGGTAGAGCATGGAATGAAGAAAGCGAGGAAAATTAATTGGCTAGAACAATCAGCTATAACAAACTATGGAAGCTGCTAATCGATAAAGGTTGGAAAAAGTCAGAGCTCTGCAAGTACGCAAACATCAGCCCAGCATCGGTTGCAAAACTTGGAAAAGGAAAAAACATCACTACGGATGTTTTATTAAGAATATGCGATGCGCTTGACTGTGATATTGAAGATATTTTAGAAACAGTAAATCAATAAAAAATATAAAGTATACAATGGAAGTCACACGTTTCGAGTGGCAATATCTCGTTTATAAAGGAGAACATTATATGGCAACACAATCAGAAAAAGGCAAGGCTTTCGAATATGCAACAGCTATAGCTGTGCAAAATTTATATGCACCTGGAATAGCTAAAGTCATCGAAAATAGTGCTTTTTCAGTAGCTCAAAACAATTTTATTTCAAAATTATCACAAGTAGAACAAAAAGAGTATCAAAACGCAGCGAGTGTCGCCGTGTCTGAAATGTTTAAATTTGAACCAACGCTTACTTCAGATAAATCAATTTTAGAAATAAAATTAGCCGATGATAATGCTGGGATTACAGGAGATGTCCGTGACGTCGTTTTAACCAAACCAACACTGGACTGGGAAATTGGCATATCTTGCAAACACAATCATACCGCTTTAAAACATCAACGGCTCTCAGGAACAATTGACTTTGGAAACTCATGGGCAGGCTATCCAGTCTCAACTTCTTATTGGAATAAAGTTCGTCCAATATTTTCAGAATTAAACAACCATAGAATAGAAGGTATCAATTGGAGAGATCTATCAACACATGGTATGGATAAGATTAATGATGTCTATATCCCAATTTTAAATGCATTTCTAAATGAACTAAATGATTTGGATAGTTCCCATTCAGATTTAGCAACAAAATTTATGGAATATTTAGCTGGAAAAAATGATTTCTATAAATTTGTAATGAACGAATCAAAGAAAACCGTAGATGTGTATACTTACAATCTTCACGGCGATTTAAATAACGGCGGAAATTCATTAACGGTAGTTTCTTTACCAACCCAATTTTTATTTAAAGGATGGAAAAATAACGCTAATGGGACACAAAGTGAGAATACTTTGCTAATCAAAATGGATAATAACTGGGAAGTCTCGCTTCGTTTGCACTCAGCGGCTTCAAAAGTTGAAACAAGTTTAAAATTTGATTCCCAACCACTAAAACTACCGTCATCACTTAAAAAAATATCAAAATCATACTAATAGTATTGGACATCGAATAAACATTTTTCTACACTTTTCCAAAAAATAATGGTAAAATTTACTAATACGAAGATGGTTTTTCATCACAAATAGGAGGTAACACAGTATATGACAGAAAAAGCAACAGCTAGGGCAGTTGTCAATATAGAAGCTGTAAGCGTAAGTGAGATTAAAATCAAAGACTCAACTGTTCGTTCTCGTGGAAAATTCAAACCAGCATTAAATTTGTCGGTCAATGAAATTCATTCTGTCTTATTCGATAAAATAAAAGAGGAAACCTCCAAGATCATTGAAGATGAAGAAGATAAAAAAATAGTTGACAAATGTAATAAAAATCAACCGAAAGATAAAATAAATGTTGTCAGTTTATTCTCGGGTGCGGGTGGTCTTGACTTAGGAACTGAACTTGCTGGTTTGGTATCTGTAGTTGGTTATGATAAGGCTATGGAATACTTTTCTGATAAAGATAAATTTTTTGCTAATCGGAAAAAATCTATTTTTCACACAGCTTATACTAACGATATGTTTGTTGAAGCAAATAAAACATATAAAAAGAATTTTAGTAATGATATTTTACAACACCAAAAAGATATACGAAAAGTTGCTCATTTTCCGAACAATACATTAATGATTGGCGGTTTCCCTTGTCCCGGATTTAGTGAAGCTGGACCTCGATTAATCGATGACGAACGTAATTTTTTATATATCCACTTCATCCGTGCATTGATGCAAACACAACCAGAATTTTTTATTGCTGAAAATGTCAAAGGAATGATGACCTTAGGTAAAGGTGAAGTCCTAAAGCAAATCATCGAAGACTTTGCAAGTGCAGGCTATACAGTTACCGCACATCTAGTTAATGCACGAGATTATGGTGTCCCACAATCTCGTGAGCGTGTATTCCTAGTAGGTGTTCACAAAAAGAAAATCGAAGCAAAATACGGTTTTAAATATGATCTGCCTACTCCAACTCATGGTGATCCGTCTAAAATGAATATTTTTAAAGATATGAAACCGTGGGTAACATTAGGGGATGCAATTGGAGATTTAACTGATAATCCCGGTCCCTATTTTGAAGGTTCTTACAGTACAATTTATATGAGTCGTAACCGCAAGAAAAAATGGGATGAACAAAGTTTTACAATTCAAGCTAGTGGTCGACAAGCACCTCAGCATCCAGGCGGTGAGTCAATGGAAAAAATCGGTCACAATCATTGGGTTTTCCATGGTAAAAACAGACGACTTTCAGTCAAAGAAATTAAAAGAATTCAAACATTTCCTGACTGGTTTGAATTTAGTAGCGGTTCTCCAGTTGGCAAAAGTGGAAAAACTATTTCCGAAAATGCCCAAATAGATAAAATTTATAAACAAATTGGTAATGCTGTCCCCGTTCTTCTTGCAAGAGCTATTGTACAACCAATTGCTGATTTTTTGAATGAAATACATGCTAAAGTACACTAAACTCGTTTAAAAAACACGATATTTCTATATTAAATTAGAAATATCGTGTTTTAAGTTTTTCTAGTTTTTCAGTATTTCCTCAATCATCGGTTCTAACCCTTGAGCCAAAAGAGTTTCAATCATTCTTTGAGCGCTAAAACGATTTACATCTTTCGCAATATATCTCAGAATTTTAGCTGCAATTTCATTTACGGGAAACGAAAAAGATGGTTGTTGTCCTAAGATGTCTTTGGCGAAACTTGCAAACGGATCAAATGCAGCAAATATGCCTTCGGTTGATTCAACATAACCACTCTCAATTGACTGTATTACATGCTGCGCATGCTTATCATCTATATTCATAAACTTTAATAGCGCTTCTACGAATCCTTTAGTTCTATTATTCATCAAAGTATTGCAGATTTTTTCTTTAGGTAATTCATAAATATAGCTTTCAATATCATCATCAAATTTTCCATCCTTGATTTTTCCCAGAGCCAATTCTAATCTGGTTGTATCTGCATGAAATTTTATGTTTAGTTCTATATGAGATTTCATCTCACCTGCATCAGCATATCGATAAATTGAATTATCGTTTGTTGACTTCTCGGTAACACTTCTAAATTGATGTGCTGTATCTTGGGGATTACCAGTCATAATGAAATTAATGATACGGCCTAGAGAATAGACATCACTACGTTTATCTCCATCTTTTAATAGCATAAATTGTTCCGGAGCACAGTACCAATACTGACCAACCGCTCTCGTTGTTACAGTCTGGTGCGAAGAAAAGATATTCAAATCTTTGCCCAAACCAAAATCTGCTATTTTTATCATACCACCAACAATAAATATATTTGTAGGACTCAAATCGCGATGCATAATATTTCGGGAGTGTACTTCTGCTAACACATATATAATCTGAGAGATTATTGTCACTTTGGAACTAATATCCAGTTGATTTTCACTAATAAAGTTTTCTAAAGTTGTCTCAGCTTCTTCCATCCGATAGCTATATGTACCTTCGTCGAAATCAATCACTTTTATTATCATTGGAACATCTTGAAGTGACTCGGTAATTTTGTATTCTCGTTTAAATCTACTTTTTATGCCAGTGTCAACTAAAAAATCATCTTTCAACTTTTTCATAATATAGCCAGTAGATTTTTGAAGATATACATTGGCAAATCCACCAGAACCAATAAATTTTAAGTCCTCGTCAATTCTAGTTAAATGATATTTGTTATTTTTACTTGAGAGCATGAAACTATATGGTCGTAACAAATTGTTGAATTTCTGAAATATATCTTTAACCTTTGCAACTGCTTCTGCCTCTGAAATTTTAAATTCGCTTAAAACATATTCTTTGCTTAGTATGATATTGAAAAATTTGTCTATCTGATTTGAGTTAAGCAGACCAACTAAATGATCATGAACATAAACCCACCGCGTTGGAAAAAACTGACCATATGTATCCCTAGCCCCAAACCGTTGATTAAAAAAAGTAACCAACTCAGGACCAGTTTTATAACTAAACCAACCTTCTGAATCCCCAATAAAGGCTATTGATATTTCCTTCATTGCATTATCATCTAACATCACTTTCACCCCGCCCACAACTCAAGACTTATAAACTATGAAAAAATATTTTGAATAATTGGCACTAATCGATCTAGACCAGCTGTTGCGCCCCATTCAATTGTTGCCCCCACCCCATCGAAATTAGTGGATGCCTTTCAAGAAAAGATTTACCCATATTCGAAGATACTTCCCCGTTATCTTGTAACTCTTCAAGGACATTAGTTAACGTCTCTTTTTCGTATTCATTTAACGACTTAGAAAACTCTTTGATTTCGGTCAGTATTCCTTCGATGTTACTTTCATTAACGTTGATTTGAAAATGCCCAGTGCCACCTATCTGAGAATGAGTAACGTCTCCAGAAATATGCACACTATTATCAATATGCTGAACGGTTACCCCATCTTCTGCCAATTTGGATTCAACAGGTAGTTTTATCGGATTCCTCGCCATTTTTCTATTAACGCTTTTCACAGTTTTATTCATCTCTTTAGTTAAATTCCGCTCCAAATCACGAAACTGACCTCGTAAACTTTTAGTCATACTTTTCCCTCGCTATTTTTATTCTTCTAACGAACACATTTTTTTCGAATCAATATATTTGGAATGCTTAGTGTAATAATTATCTTTGGAAATCACAGCAATATCTGGAAGGTATGAGTTTTGCCCATGGTCTCCATTAATATAAAGATATTTATTATTGAATGCCCAAATCACAAAATCTACATCAGATTGCACGAATAGACTCATAAAGTTTTTATCGTAATAGGGCAAACTGTACACTGCATCCTTAAGGGTGGTTCTCGGTGTTTTCTTACTAGGAAGATACATTGTAGCATCATCTATGATTAAAAAACCGAGTTTTTTATGAGGATAATTTTCCCTATATGATTCCAAACTATCCAAATGCTTTTGACAAATACGTTTAAAATTATTGATATAAGCTTGATAGTTATGGTGTTCTTCAGTTTTTTCAGGAATGACCTGCTCGGTTTCCGGATCATACCTAGTGTCACCTGTAGCTACGATTCTTATATCCTCATTAAAAACTCCAACTTCAGAAATAAACTTCTCGACTTCACGATAAGCTCTTGCATTAGCTTCCCTTTGCGGATTTTTCTTGCCCTTTTTTATCGTCACAATATCATCCACTTCAAACATTTCTATCATGAGATCTTCAGAGATAAAATCAGGTCTGGATTCGGTGTTATTTTGCCAACTAGCTGATGTTATTTTTTCAATTAAGCTTTTTTCAGCGCGAGATTTTGCAAACGTAAGCCTGTTGCCGTTTATGAAATTGTTAAATATTTCCCATTCTGATTCGTCATTAAACACCTTGAACATAGCCTTCATTTTTCTATCCTTGCTTTAGTTTATTTATTTCATAAAAGTAATCCAGTAATTGAAATTTTTACTACTACCATTATACCACGTACCGCAACTCGTTCAACGCGTCTTAATCGAACAATTACAAATTTTCTCATGCTATTTCTCAAATCTATATCCAACCCACTCACTCAACAGCCTCTCGCCCTCAATGACAAACCTATACACTCAACACCGCCCCCTAAAATCATCATTTTAGGACAAAAAAAAGCGATTTGCGACAAAAGACGAAATCGCTATAAAACCCTATATAGTAAACATCCACCCTCGAAAGCAATGCTGCACACTAAATGTTCCCTGCAACAAGTACTCCGTTATAAATTTGTGTTATCTATTTTGTAGTGACAACTTACCCAAAAACAATCTTGTTAGGACTGATATAAAGCAATATTGAAGTTCACCCCATCAATAAACAGAAATTCCAGACGACAATTCCTCTTAACCTCAACACTCTCAATAATCATCGCAATATCAGCAATCGAATAATCCGTCATCTTCATACCACCACCTATATCGTTCAAAGTTTCCACAATTCTATCAAGTCTACTCTCTGCAATGACAACACTAGAAATTATACCAATCAAATTTTCTCGAACATCTGATTTTGCTATCTTATCGCAAACTAAATCTCTACACACTTGCTGTAACCGTTCATCTTCAACGTGCGGAGTCCCACACGCAGTCAAATGCTTACACTGCCACACCTTCTTTTTATGCTTGCCAATTTTATCAGCATGCCAAACACGAGGTCCATAATACGACCCACAAACTTCACAAATTAACTTGCTTGAAAATGGTGTCAAAGCCATCCGTTTTTTTCCTCGTTCACTTTCAAGTTTTTCTTGAACAAAATTGAATATCGTTGAGGAAACTATCGCTTCATGATGCTCTGAAACATAATATTGCGGTAACTCACCTTCATTCTTTTTCTTTCGCTTTGTCAAAAAATCAACTGTATAAGTCTTTTGAAGCAGAGCATCTCCCTTGTATTTTTCGTTTCTAAGAATACTTTGGATATTCCCTATATTCCAATTTTCTTTATCGCCTGGACTCGGAATTCTCAGCGCTTCAAGTTTTTGCTTAATTGCGCTAATTGGAAATCCGATGATGTACATTGCGTAAATCGCCCTAACAGTGACGGCTTGTTCTTCATTTACGATAAACTCGCCATTTCTGCCCCTATTGTAACCTATAAAACGAGCAAACGGCACAGTTGCTTTCCCATCTGAGAAACGTTTTCTCTGACCCCAAGTACAGTTTTCTGAAATACTTCTGCTTTCTTCTTGTGCCAAACTTGATAGCAAGGTAATAATAAACTCTCCCTTTGCATCAAGCGTGTCAATACTTTCTTTTTCAAACCAAACTGCAACACCAATTGATTTCAATTCTCTAATTATCGTGAGCGTATCAACAGTATTTCGTGCAAATCGACTAATTGATTTCGTCACAATCATATCAATAAATCCAGCCTTAGCATTTGCAATCATCGCATTGAATGCAGTCCTCCTCCCAAATGATGTGCCACTAATCCCCTCGTCTGCATACAGCCCTGCAAACTCCCACTTAGGATTATTATCAATCAAATCAATATAGTACGATTTCTGAGCCTTTAAACTGTTCTGTTGAGCATCTTTCTCAGTTGAAACTCTGGCATATGCTGCAACACGTATCCTCCCTTGATTTTTAGTAATCAACTTAGGGAAATCAGTACCCTCGATTTTTACAACTTCCTTATGCTCAACCATGTGATTCCTCCAAAATACCGAGCAAAGGATTCAATTGTTTTACTAATCTAGTAGTTATCAATTTCTCTTCACGCTTCGTAATCAGCCCCTCATGACACAGATAGTCCACCATCACTTTAGAAAGTCGGTAGTCCATCTCTGCCTGTTTAAGTTGTTTAACCTCGTCAGGAATATTATTCGTTACAGACTTCGTCCTTTCGACCATTACCCCGGTCAAGTCATTCTGCCTACAAAATGACTTGACCGTATTCACTGAAATATTCAGTTCCTTAGCAATTCGCTTATATCCAAGTCCTTCGTGCCTCAAAGTTTCAATCTGCTTTCGTTGAGTTTCTTCCATAATACAAACCTCCATATTTTCTAGTGTCTATATATCACTCAAGTCCGCTGAAAAGTCAAGAGGGGGTCATAAAAAACTCAGGGGTGTCAAAATGGACACCCCTAGCTAAAATTCTAAACACCCCTAAAATACCAAAAATCATTAGACCACAACTAACTTCGGTATTTTAGGTAAAAGAAAAAGGCTCTCTCGATTTTGAAACTTTGAGAAAGCCGTGTTTACGGGGTTTACCCCCATTTTAAATTGTATCAATTCATTATAGATTATTTCAATATAAATCATGTCAATCTTATTTAGATAAGATTCCTGCAACAGCTTCAAGGCTTCCAGATTATCACCAGTGATGAACAGATTTTCTGAATCATCAAAGGTATTGACACGTTCTTTGTAGTCATCATCTGCGTAGATATAAGACTCCTCTGGTTGCGGGTGCAAGGTTTTCGTAGTTGGCGTTGCTGCTTCAAAATAGGCCTTGGCTTTACCGTTCCATATAAAGTCGTAGCGTTCTTTTTGTTCTTCTGCCTTAGCGAATAAATCGCGCAGTTCGTCTAATAATTCATTGTCGACTTTACGTGAATTAACATCGGATAAGTTGATTTTTTCTGGTTGATCAGTCATGGGTTAGCTCCTTTAGTTTTCGATAATATTGTGATTAGTCATTTGAGTACTATTTTTTTGCAGCAAAAAAGCGCCTACTCATTTTGAGTACACGCTTAAAACACCTGTCACATTTGGCAAGATTATTGTCTGTCTGTCTGTCTGTCTGTCTGTCTGTCTGTCTGTCTGTCTGTCTGTCTGTCTGTCTGTCTGTCTGTCTGTCTGTCTGTCTGTCTGTCTGTCTGTCAAGGCTACTACTTTCCTTATTTTATGTCAACTGATACCCCTATTTTAACAAAAGATAGACGAGAAAGATAGATAAAATGTGGTTAATTGACTAATAAGGTATTTTTTATCCTGTTAATTACCAAAATACTGATGCGCAATCTCGACACTTGCCATGGCATCTTTTGCGTAGTAGTCTGCGTCAACAAACTCACGGTATTCCTCGTTTAGTACGGCGCCACCGACCATGAACATCGTCTCAGGCGCAGCGGCTTTTACTGCGGCAATCGTGCGTTTCATGTTTTGCACAGTTGTCGTCATCAAGGCTGAGAGACCAACGAGCTTTATATTTTCCTTGACCACGGTCTCAACCACCGTTTCAATCGGTACATCTTTTCCAAGGTCAATGATGTCATAGCCATAGTTTTCAAGAATCATCTTCACGATATTTTTACCGATATCATGAATGTCACCTTCCACCGTTGCAAGTAAAATCTTGCCCAGATCTTCTGACTGCTTGCCTTCTTTTGCGAGCTTGTCCTTTAGGACTTCCTGGGCATTTTTTGTGGCTTCAGCAGACTGCATCAGCTGTGGCAAGAAAAGCTCGCCCGATTCAAATCTGGCACCAACGACGTCCAAAGCTGGAATAAAGTGCTGATTGACCACTTCAAGTGGTGTCAAGTTTTCAAGCAATTTCTTGGTTTCAGCAACCGTCAACTCTTTGCGTCCCTTGATAATCATCTCTTTGAGCGTCAGATTTTCGTCTGACTGAGCTGGTTGTGCTGCGCTATTTCCGGATGAAACGGCAATATTAGCATTTTGCTCCTTATCAATAAAATCACTCGAATTGGCATCTTGTCCCGTAAAGACCTTGATTGAGCGAACAACGCTCATCATATAATCACTGAGTGGATTCATGATGGGCGCATCAAGCCCAGCACCAAATGCCTGTGCCAAAAATGTACCGTTTAAAAGCGCCCGATTTGGCAAGCCAAAAGAGATATTTGACAGGCCGACCACCGTTTTACAGCCTAAACGAGATTTGACCAAACGGATGGTATCCAATGTCACGGGTACCTGATCCTGCTGAGCTGATGCCGTCAGAACCAACGGATCAATCATCACACGATCAGCAGAAATACCGTATTTCCCAGCTTCACGGACGATTTTTTCGGCGACTTGGTAGCGCTTTTCAGCTGTTTCAGGAATGCCGTCCTCGTCCAGACAAAGTCCTAAAATCACACCACCGTACTTGGCAACAATCGGTAAAACCTTATCCATATTTGACTGTTTGCCATTGACCGAGTTGATCAAGGGCACGCCGTTATAGTGTCTTGCGCCTGCTTCAAGCGCCGCCACTTCTGACGAGTCAATCTGCAGTGGCAGATCAAGCAACGACTGGAGTTCACCGATAGTTTTGGTCATCATGGCAGCCTCATCAATCTCAGGCAGACCAACATTGACATCCAAAATATCTGCACCAGCATCACGTTGGGCAACCGCTTCTTTGATGATGTAGTCTACATCGCTGCGGCGTAGTGCATCTTTTAGGCGAGGTTTCCCAGTTGGGTTAATCCGCTCTCCTATTAGCGTCAAACCTTTACCAATCGCAACAGTTTTCAGCCCTGAAGTGATAAATGTCCCAGAAACTGGCTCTGGTATAACCTTTTCAGTGGTTGTGATGATGGCACGCAATTGCTTAATAAACTCTGGCGTCGTGCCACAGCAGCCACCGATAATCGCAACACCTTTATCCAAGAGCTTTTGCGTGTAGGCCGTATAGGTTTCAGGCGTGATTTTATAAACCGTTTCACCATTTTCCATCTGTGGCAGACCAGCATTTGCCTGCACCATGACGGGCACCTGCGCATAGGTCAAAATCGTTTCAACAATTGGCGCAAGTTCTTTTGGCCCGAGCGAGCAATTGACGCCTAGGACATCGACGCCTAGATTTTGCAGAGTCAGCGTTGCCGTTTGCGGATCAACGCCAACAAAAGTACGCCCGTCTTCTTGATAGGTCATCGTAACAAACACCGGCAAGTTTGTATTTTCTTTAACGGCAAGCACGGCAATCTTTGTTTCAAGTAAATCAGCTAAAGTCTCGATAATCACAAGATCAGCACCCGCTGATTCAGCCAGTTTGGCCTGACTTGCAAACATCTCATAGGCCTTGTCAAATGACAGCGTGCCCATTGGTTGTAATAGCTGCCCAGTTGGCCCCATGTCATAGGCGACATATTTTGGATTGGCTGACTTGGCAAGGGAGACCGCTGCTGTAATCACGGATTCTAGCTCATCAGCGTCCATTTTTGTGGTATTTGCCTGAAACGTATTGGTCGTGATGACATCCGCACCCGCAGCCACATAGTCTTTGTGAATAGCTGTCACAATCTCAGGGTGTGTCAGGTTGAAATGCTCAGGAATCCCCCCAATCGGCAAGCCTCTGTTTTGGAGTTGCGTCCCCATTGCCCCGTCAAAAAGCAAAATATTATCACGTAAATCATCTAAAATTGTCATTGTTTTGTCCTTTATTTATCTGTTTGAAAATGATGATCAGCACTGGAAAAAAGAGCGCCGTTGACACGGCATGTGCGACGTCAAATGGCAAACCACTGAGCCAAAATGGCCAGATACTACTACCAAATAACCTAGCCGAAAAAAGTGAGATTAAAAATCCCCAACACATGGTAAGAATACCCGCAAGAATCGCCTGTAACACGACCTGTCTGACATGTTTAAAAAGAAAGTAGCCAGCCGTCAAAATCATCGCATATGAGACGATCTGTGCGAAAATAATCACAGAAAATCCTAGTAAAAGCCCTGTTAGCGTCATGGTCAAGCTTGCCACCAAAAGCGCCGTTCCAAGGCCTAAGTAAATCACCAAAACAAAAAAGAAAGCGGTGATTGGCTTGACATTTGGAAAGGCAACAAGGCTAAGGCGCATCACGCTCCCAAGTGCGCTCAAAATCGCAATTTGCGTCAGTTTTTTGATTTTTAAGGTCATGCGTCGATGTTAAAATGCGCATTTCTTACCATCTCAACCGTCAGATCATCTGGTTCTTTTCGGCGTGGCCGTGCAATTTTCGGATCATCAAACAATCCCATGATTGCCGTTACTGACTTGCGTGGCACCATGAGATTGGTATCAGTCAGCGTCAAGCCTAACTTACGATCTGCGGCCAATGTTTTCAAAAACTGTGGCTGAATATCAAGTGACAAATCACCATAACCTGGTGAAAACCTGCGATTTAGCGTATAGTCTGAAAATCTATCTGCAATATCAACTTCTGCCAAGTCACAGACTTTTTCGATATAATCCACGCAACACGAGTCCAAAACAAAGGCCTTAGTCATCTCAGAAAGTTCATAAAGCCTGATCTGACGCTCAATTTCGATGCCAAGTGTCGATGCCAATAAGACAACTTTTTTAGCATTTTTCAGGTGATTATAGATATTTTTTGACTGTAAAACAAGGTCTGTGCCAGTCAGATGAACTGCGAGATTTTCTTCGTCAAGCGTGAAATCATAGGCTTGATAGAGGTATCTGGCATGTGACTTTTCCTGAACCTCCAGCATCAAGTCATCCACCAAGTCTGACACATCACTCGTCAGCTCCTGCTTGCGTTTATAGCCCAGATAGCGCAAGACTTCGGCTTTTTCTAAGGGTAGATATTGCATACTGCCTCCATTTTCTCTTACTATTATGTTAGCATATTTTTACAGATTGCGCCTATGCTTAAATGTTGATAGCCGCTATAAAATATGCTTATAGCAAAAAACAGCCGTCGGCTGTTCTCACTCATGCCCAAACTTCGTCGATGATTGATTTGACAAGGGCTAGTTTGGTCCACTGATCGTCTTCCGAAAGGATATTGCCTTCCTCGGTCGATGCAAAGCCACACTGTGTTGACAGGTAGAGCTGCTCCAAAGGCAGATAGCGTGTTGCTTCTTTTATCCGTGTGATCACAGCATCTCTGTCTTCCAGCACGCCATTTTTTGAGGTAATCAAACCTAAAACTGCGACTTTATCTGCTGGGAACTTTGCCAATGGTTCAAAACCACCTGAGCGTTCGTTGTCATATTCTAGGAAATATTTTTCAGCATGCTCACGAGCAAAGAGGACGTCAGCAACGGTATCATAGGCGCCTTTTGTCGCATAAGTCGAATGATAGTTGCCACGACAAATGTGTGTATTGATCGTCAAATCATCAGGCAAATTGTCAATCGCTTTGTTGTTGACATAAAGATAATCTTCCTGGATGCCCGCAAGGTCAAAGCCTGCACCTGCCATGGTGTCCCAGAAATCTTTGTCAACTAGCATGCCCCATGTACAGTCATCCAGCTGAATCGTCCGCGCACCTACCGCATATAAGGCCAAAATCGCTTCGTGATAGACTTTTGCTATATCATCTAACAACACTTTGTGGTCCGGGTAAAATTCTGCCGTGATTGCGGCGTTATTCCCGCGTAAAAGTTCTGCCAAAAACTGTGCTGGTGCAGGAATCGTGATTTTGGCTTCGACTGCACCGTTTTCAGCATCTGCGATTTTTTTGATAAAGGCATAAGCTGCGAGTTCTGGATGATTTTCAGCAGTAAAGCCAAGTTTTCCTGTTAAGACGGCTGTGTCATCGCGCGTTTCTTCATCTGCGAAAAGATAGCCTTGACCGTAGTGGGTGTGCGCAACATTGTCAAATCCCCAGAAAAAGTCTAAGTGCCAGTAAGATCTGCGAAATTCACCATCTGTGATGACGTCGAGTCCAGCTGCGATTTCTTTTTTAGCGAGTGTTGTGATGCTAGCGTTTTCAATCGCAGTCAGATCTTCTCGTGTGATAGCCCCATTGTCAAACTGTTCACGCGCAGTTAATAAAGCCTTTGGACGCAAGAATGAGCCGACATGTTCAAATTTTTGTTTTACCATTTTAGTTACCTCTTTTTCTTTGATGACTTTATTTTATATCATTTTGCTATAGTTGTAAAATATATAAAAATGCAGTTTTGTCATAGTTTTAAACTATAACTACTTTAGACAATCAAAAAAACAACTGACGCATCAGCTGTTTTCAAAATTTAACAAATGGATTGGTCAGGCTCGTACTTTCGATAATCTCGACTGATGTGTCAAAATTTCTAAGGACTTCCGCAACTTTTAGGATAAACAGTGCCTCGATGTGATGTCCAGGATCAATGGCAGAAATCCCGAGCGAAAGCATATCGTGTGCTGTGTGATAGTAGATGTCACCTGTGATATAAACATCTGCTTGCTTAGCTGCGGCGTCCACGTAGAACTTGCCACCTGAGCCGCCACAAATGGCAACACGACCAATAGTTTGCGACATACTGCGATCATAACTCACGACAGAAAGGCCATCAAGACCAAAAACGGCTTTAACCTTTTCTGAAAATGTCGCAAGTGTTTGGGGTTTTACATGGCCAACACGGCCAAGCCCGAATTCTGTCAGATTTTCAACATCTGTCACCTCCAAAAGCTCACAAAACCAGTCATTTAGACCATTTTCGACAATATCAATATTGGTGTGGCTCGTATAAACTGCGATGCCCGCACGCGCAAGATCAAGTACGATTTTTTCCTGCGGCTGGCTAGCTGTCAGGTTGTCAAGCGGGCGAAAAATAACAGGATGTTTGGCTAAAATCACGTCCACTTGCTTCTCAATCGCTTCTGCGACTGTTTGTTCACGAATGTCTAAAGTCACCATCACTTTTTTGATGTCCCGATTTAGCGTTCCGATTTGTAAGCCTACTGGGTCGCCAGCCATGGCAAGTTCTTTAGGACAGTAGGCTTCATAAAGTTTGAAAAATTCACTTGCTAGCATTTAGTATTGCCTCGATTTTTTCTATTTTTTCTTGAAACATTTGACGTTTTTCAGCAGCTGCTGCGGGTAATTTGTCCAGAATTTTTTGCATATTCAGCTGTTCTGCACGCCATTTGGCTTTGAACACTGCTGATTTTTCATTCATCAGATATTTGCCAAATGTCAACTCGTCAGAAGTTAAGTTGGCGTTAGTATTTTTAGCGTGTCTGACTCGCATAAGCTCATAAATCTTGTCGTGTTCTGACAAAATACGCTCGTCAGAAATGCTGAACCCATTCGCAACCAGCCAAGTCCGCAAAAATTTCTCGCCGTTGTTTGGTTGCAAGATTAGGGTCTCAACTTTTTCTAGTTTTGCCGTATCCGCAGCCAATATCTCAGCTATCAGATTACCACCCATGCCTGCAATTGTTACGGTGTTAATAGCGTCATCTGCTGTCATTGCTACGAGACCATTTGCGAGTCGCACGGTGATTTTATCAGTCAGATTCGACACACGGACATTGTCAACTGCCGACTCAAACGGGCCTTTGACAACTTCACCTGCCACGGCAAAATTGATTTTTCCTGTTCTTATGAGGTTGATTGGCAGATAAGCATGGTCACTGCCAACGTCAAGCAGGCGTGCATTGTCAGGCACAAAATCTGCAACGGCTTGCAAGCGTTTCGATAATTTTTCATGATTCATGGGTCAATTTTTCTCCGAATTTACAATAAGGTAGGACTGGGCAAGTTTGACATTTGGGGTTTCTTGCCGTACAGTGATAGCGCCCGAAAAAAATTAGGCGATGATGCGTTTCGACCCAGTCTTTTTCAGGCACTACCTTCATCAGCTTATCTTCGACTTCAAGCACCGTCGCTGATTGTTTGACAAGCTGCAAGCGCTTTGAAACGCGCTCTACATGCGTATCCACGGCAATTCCAGGAATGCCAAACGCATCACCTAAGACGACGTTTGCGGTCTTTCTTCCCACACCTGGCAGCTTTTGCAGCAAGTCCTTATCATGCGGCAGCTCACCGCCAAAGTCTGTTATCAACATTTGCGCCGTTCTGACGATGTTTTTCGCCTTGGTTTTATAGAGGCCAATGGTGCGAATCTTGCTTTCAACGTCAGCTATATCAGCTATTGCCAGAGTTTCAGCATCTGGATAACTCGCAAATAGTTTTGGCGTTGCCTTATTAACCCCTTTATCTGTCGCCTGGGCAGACAAGATCGTTGCAATCAAAAGCTGAAAAGGCGTGTCTGATTCAAGCTCACCATGCGCATTTGGAAACATCCCAGCGATAATCGCTAAAACTGCTGTAAACTTTGCTTTACTGAGCATTTTTGGTTCCTTTCCTTTCAAATAATCCTGTTATTTTAGCAAAAAAACCGCCAAATTCTGCGGTCTGCTAGATACTTTTTTATAACTAATATGATCCCAGCAGGATTCGAACCTGCGACCGTTCGCTTAGAAGGCGAATGCTCTATCCAGCTGAGCTATGAGACCATTTGACAACTACTAAATTCTACCAAAATTCAGCTGTTTCGTCAAATTTTTAATAAACTGGATTACCATAAGCATCGTATACCTGATCAGATGATGCCGTACTAGCGTCGGTGGTAGTTACATCAGTGTCTTCAGCCTCTGCTTTTTCAGCTGTTGTTTCCTCACCGTCCGTCAGAAGTGTTTTTTCAGTTGATTTCCCAGAAACAGTCGTTGTGACCGTTGGTAATACGGCTTCTGACGACGCTTCCCCATAGTAATTATCGAAGGTAACGATGCTATCAGACAGGCTATCTACCGTTTTTTGACCAAGTGATAGACGTAGCGCGTTTTGTACACTGAGCAGATTAGCAGCGGGCATAACTTGGTAAGAGCCGTCGTTAATCATCTCACCGACGCCTTGTAGTTTGATTGAGCGCATTTTTTGAAAGGCGTCTTTATAGCCAATCAAACTCGTCAGACTGCTCGTATTGACAGAAAAGTCAGTTTTCATATTGCTTGAGACGGCTTGCAGGATCTTTTCATACTTAGTCACAGAGTTCAAACTCAGTATTTTTTTGACCACTTGACTGATAACCTCACGCTGGCGTGTTTGACGGCCAATGTCCCCTTCCGGATCCTGATGTCGCATACGTGAGTAGACCAATGCTTGATCGCCATTGATATGCTGCTTACCTGGTGCAATGCTCGCAGTATATTCTGGCTCAGTTTCCGCTATAGAAATCGTCTCGCCAAGCGTGTTATTAACTTCAATGCCACCAACCGCATCCACAAGCTCTTTAAGGCCGTTCATGTTGATTAGCGCATATTTATCAATATTCAAACCAATTTGATGCTGAATAGTCCGAACCGCAGACGCAGCCCCTCCCGTCGCATAGGCTGAGTTGAGCTTAGCGACATCTGTGATATGACCTTGCGCATCTAGAATATTTGCTAGCATATCACGTTCCAATGATACCATGGTTGTCGTGTTTGTCGTGGGATTGATGGTCATGACAATCATGGTGTCTGAGTTGCCAGCCCAAGTATCAGAACGCGTCGCATCACCCGTGTCAACACCCATGAGAAGCACTGTCAAGGGCTTTGTCGCCTTGATAATCTCGTCTGTTTTTTTTGTTGAGGTAATACCCAAGTCTGAAAAGGTCGATTTCATAACATTTTCAGTGCGATCTAGTACGATTTTCCCATATACAAAGATTGCCCCCAGTGCGACAACAACAAAAATGAGCAATCCCAGCAAAGTTTTTTGCCAGAGACGCAGTTTACGTTTCCCATTTTTCTTTACTGCTTGTTTTTTTATACCATGTCTTTCCTCACGGTAAACTCGATGACTTCGCTTCATTCTTCTATTTTACCAAATTTTTGGATGATTCAGCTGAAAATTAAGAAAATGTTATAAAATTGTAACCTTAGTCGAAAAATATGACCATCTCAAGGACATCAATCAGCTGACCAGTTTCATCACGCGCCCCATATTTTCTGACGGTCTCTATCTCAAAACCATTTTTTTGATAAATGTGCACAGCACGCTCATTTCGTTTTTGGACTTGCAACTCCAAGCGTTTGATAACACCCACTTCTGCCACAAAGTCAAGCATGTCAGCCATGAGAATTTTCCCGATGCCATAGCCCTGAAACTGCTCGCGCACAGCAATAAATAAATCTCCGATATGCCGAATCCGATAGTGAAAATCAGCCGTCAAGCTAATTACACCGGCAATCTCATCATCCAAAATCGCTAGAAAATAAGCGTTATTATCCTTTTCAGCAATCTGCGTCAGATAAGTCGCCATATCCGCTTCTGACATCAAAATACCAGCTTCGTCTAGGGTCAGAAAATGAGATTCCTTACCCACAGCATCGAGAAAATCAATCAATTTTTGTGCATCTGTTGCCGTTGCTTCGCGGACGATGATTTCAGTCATAGATACACCTCATACCCTTTTCCGTGTGGGACAAGTGTCAACACGCGACTTTCAGCATCATTATCTGATGCCGTTTCCGTTGCCTCGTCCTTTTCAAGGACAATTTCCAGATAGTCAGCGGGCAAATCTGGTCCCAAAAGATTTCCCCACTCGATCACTGTCACGCCATCACCAAAAAGATAATCATCTAAATCAATCGAATCCGGATCGTCACCAATCCGGTAAACATCCATATGATACAGCGGCAACCTACCCTCGTCGTATTCACGGACAATGGTATAAGTCGGGCTCTTGATCATCCGACTAATGCCTAGGCCTCGCCCCAAACCCTTAGTAAACGTCGTTTTTCCAGCACCTAAATCTCCTGTCAGTACGATAATATCGCCTGATCGCAATTTCTCGCCCAACTTTTCAGCATAAGTTATGAGTTGTTTTTCATTTAGTTTCATAACTTTATTATATCAAAAAACCAGTCTTGCGACTGGTTATAATTGATTTATCTCACGAATACTTTCCACCATGAGCGCAAGCCCCGCAAGAATCACGAGCCCTTGCAAAATAGATGTTTTATTCGAGATGATCAAGGAAATCACGATTGTCACTGACAAAACGCTTCCGATAATCCCGATAAAAAGGTTGAGATTTTTTTTTATATCATCTGGTGCTAAAAAGAGGTAAAACATGATGAAAAGCGCTAAGACTACTAAATAAAACATAACTCGTCGCCCTCCTGTTCACGCTTCAGAGCTTATCCTTTTTTCTTTTTGCTTGCTTTTTCGCGTTCTGCTTTGTTCAAGATTTGTTTACGCAAACGGATTGATTCAGGTGTGATTTCAAGATATTCGTCATCAGCCATGAACTCGATTGATTCTTCCAAAGTCAGGATACGTGGCGTTTTGATGACGTTGGTTTGGTCTTTATTAGCTGAACGCACGTTTGTCATTTGTTTTGATTTTGTGACATTGACAGTTAAGTCATTTTCACGAGAATGTTCCCCGATGATCATGCCTTCATAGACTTCTGTTCCTGGATTAACAAAGATTGTACCACGTTCTTCAACACCCATAATCGCGTAAGTCGTCGTTTTTCCTGTATCGATAGACACAAGCGCACCACGGCTACGACCACCGATTTGTTCGTGAATCATTGGCATATATTGGTCAAACGTGTGGTTCATAATTCCGTAACCACGTGTCATAGAAAGGAACTCCGTAGAGAATCCGATGAGACCACGTGCAGGCACTAGGAAGATCAAACGGACTTGACCATTACCTGTGTTTACCATGTCAAGCATGTTCCCTTTACGTTCAGAAAGGGCTTGGATGATCGAGCCTTGGTATTCCTCAGGTGTATCGATTTGGACACGTTCAAATGGTTCAGAACGTACGCCATCTATTTCACGTTCGATAACTTCAGGACGTGATACTTGAAGTTCATAGCCTTCACGACGCATTGTTTCAATCAAGATTGACAAATGCAATTCACCACGACCAGAAACCGTCCAACGGTCAGGTGAGTCAGTTGGGTCAATGCGCAATGACACGTCAGTTTGCAATTCTGATTGCAAACGTTCTTCGACTTTACGTGATGTTACCCATTTTCCTTCTCGACCAGCAAAAGGTGAGTTATTCACGAGGAATGTCATTTGAAGTGTTGGTTCGTCAATGTGTAGAATTGGCAGTGGATCAATGTGGTCTGATGGTGTTACTGTTTCACCAACAAAGATGTCATCCATACCAGATACGGCGATCAGATCACCAGCTTTTGCTTCATTGATTTCGACGCGGTCAAGACCAAAGAAACCAAACAATTTCGTTACACGGAAGTTTTGTTTAGAGCCATCAAGTTTAGACAATGTTACGCTGTCGCCAACTTTGATTGTCCCACGAAAGACACGTCCGATACCGATACGACCAACAAAATCATTGTAATCAAGTAGTGATACTTGGAATTGCAAAGGTTCGTCAGAATTATCAACCGGCGCAGGAATGTGATCGATGATTGTTTCAAACAAAGGTTCCATCGTGTGTTCTTGCGTGGCAAGGTCGTCAGAAAGACTAGAAGTCCCGTTGATAGCTGACGCATAAACGACAGGGAACTCAAGTTGGTCTTCGTCAGCACCAAGCTCAATCAAGAGTTCAAGCACTTCATCAACAACTTCTTCAGGACGAGCTGATGGTTTGTCGATTTTATTGACAACAACGATTGGCGTCAAACCTTGGTCCAAGGCTTTTTTCAAAACGAAACGCGTTTGTGGCATCGTACCTTCGTAGGCATCAACGACCAAAACAACCCCATCAACCATTTTCATGATACGTTCAACTTCACCACCAAAGTCCGCGTGACCAGGGGTGTCCAAGATGTTGATGTGTTTATCTTTATATTTTACAGCCGTATTTTTGGCAAGGATCGTAATCCCACGTTCTTTTTCAAGATCGTTTGAGTCCATGGCACGGTCGTCAAGATGAGCACGAGCGCTCAATGTATCAGATTGCTTCAAAAGTTCGTCAACAAGTGTTGTTTTACCGTGGTCGACGTGGGCGATGATTGCGACATTCCGGATGTCTTCGCGTAATTTAGTCAAGATTTTACCTCTATTTTTATTCTATTTCAACTAACCTAGTATAACACATTTTTTGTAAAATGCAAACAATGGCTTTTATTAAGCGTTTTCAACATAAAATTATCTTGACTAAATGTCAAAAGCCCTTTATAATAGTAGAATGAAAAGAAATCAGAAGAAAAAATCTAAAGCCTGGCTTATCTGGCTACTACTCGTGATCATTGTTGCTGCTATTGCAGCTGTTCTGATTGTCAAACCATTTAGCAAGAGTAAAACGACCACTGCCCCCTCCTCTTCGAAGAATGCGCCTATTAAGGTCAATCCGTCACAAAGTGCAACGATTATCTCATCAAGCTCTGTCGTTGCTTCTGACGACACGCAAAAAGTCGCAAGCGCGGGTGAAGCAGGCTGGGTACAGGTCAAATCAAAAGGTACCGCTGACAAGTTCACCGACATGTCAAAAGGCGATGTGACCATTTACAAAGCACACAATCCAAAAGTCTTAAAAACTGCCACGTCAGATAACCCAACCTTGCAAGTATTGCCAGACGTAATGGCGCAATACCCAAACGCCCTCATCATGAACACGTCAGGATTCAACATGTCAACTGGTCAGATCACCGGTTTTCAGATCAACAACGGCAAACTTTTCACCAACTGGGGTGAAAACAAACGTGCCAATACAGCATTTGTCATCAATAAAGACGGTAGTTCAACGGTTTATGACAGCTCTACTCCAGCAAGTGAGATTCTCGCCAAAGGTGCCGAACAATCTTACAGTTTTGGTTCTATCTTGATCAAAAATGGCGTTGTTCAGCCTGATGATGGCTCTGTCAACTGGATGATTCACTCTTATCTCGCAAATGACGCTGATAATAACATCTACGTCATGGTTGCAGCCACTGGCGTTGCCTACCAAGGAATCATGGACACTGTTTCTGATATGCATCTCAAAGACCTTGTCGTCATGGACGGTGGTGGTTCTTCGCAAATGGGCTTCAAAGGGCAAACACTTGTCGCAAGCCAAGACAATCGTCAAGTCGGCGACTTTATCGTCCTAAAATAACATGGCAAAAAAAACAACTAGAAGTAGACACCAGGAAAATAAAAATACGAAATTTGGCAAAACAGGACTTGTGATAGTAGGACTCATCCTCATAATTGCCTGTATCTCAGCCTTTGTCTTACTCACACAGTCAAAAACAACGCACTCAACAGCAAGTAACCCTATCAAGACAAATACGTCAAACACGATCGTAAGCTCATCAAAAGTCGCCATTGCCTCAGCTCCAGAAGTCAAGGACACGGGCGAGGCGGGCTGGGTACAGGTCAAATCCAAAGAAAAGCTTGACAAGTTCACCGACTTATCCGTCGAGGGTGTGACCATCTATCGTGCTAATAATCCAAAAGTTTTGAAAACTGCAGCAGCACAAATCCCCGGCACTTATACGATGCAGGACATGATTGACAAATATCCAAATACCTTGATCATGAACACATCAGGCTTTGACATGGCGACAGGTCAAATCGTTGGTTTCCAGATTAACAATGGTAAACTTTTTTCAAACTGGTCAAATACGGCTTACGGTAGTGCTGCATTTGTTATCAATAAAAACGGATCTGCTACAGGCTATGACTTGCATACACCTGCCACAGAGATTCTCGAAAAAGGTGCGGAGCAAAGTTATGGCTTTGGTAGCATTCTCATAAAAAACGGTGTGACCTTGCCTGACGACGGCTCTGTCAACTGGATGATTCACTCTTATATTGGCAATGACGCAGCTAATAATATCTATCTCATCATATCTGACACAAGCGTGGGTTACGAGGGGACCATGGCTGCGGTAGCTGATCTCAAGCTGCAAAATCTCGTCGTCCTTGACGGTGGCGGCTCTTCTCAAATGTCGCTGAATGGCCAGACTATCTTTGCGAGTCAAGACGGACGGCCTGTTGCAGACTTCATCGTTCTGAAATAGAAAAACAAAAAGTGATTGACAAATAGTTGCCAATCACTTTTATTATTCACTTAATGCTTCTTCAATCCGGTCATGTGCTTTATTCACTTGATCTTCTGACAAGATGATTTGATCCTTGCCGTCGATTGTCGTCTTAGTTGTCTTGAGATTTTCTTTGGTAATGTTGCCTAGTACACCATTGTAGTTAAGAGCTAGCGCTTTCAGATTACCAAAGACAAGGTCAGTTTTGACATTATCGCCAAATGCACTGACAAACTGATTGTATTTGAGGACAGTTTTAACAGATTTCATCTTGGGGATGACAGCCATCAGAACAGCTTGTTCTCGCTCAATCAAGGCTGCATCTGCCTTTTCATCATCAACATCGCCACCCGTTACTTTGGTCAGAAACGCTTTAACCTCATCAGACTTATGTAAACTCAGTGTTCCTTTTTTGAACTGGTAGCCATTTGAAATAAACTCGGTGTCATTTGCCACTTCAACACCACCTACAGCCTCAACAAAGTCGCCAAGTCCACGCATGTCAAACTGCACATAGCGTGGGATACTGACACCAAGCAAAGTTTGCAAGGCATCAATCTCACCTGCTACCCCTTTAGTGCCGTAAAGATTTTTTAGCGTCGTCTTTTCAGATGTCAGATAAATGTCTCGCTTGAGGCTAATAACTGTGGTTTTATTTTGCTTAGGATTAACCGTTAAGACTAAAACATCGTTTGCCGTCTTGCCATTAACCCCTAAAAATAGGAATGAAAAAGGTGATTTTGCTTTGAGACTTGGCAGTTTTGCCACCGTTTTCCGGTTGACTTCTTGATAGGCTTTATCAGACGCTTTTTTGACATCCAGATAGGCTTTCCCACCAATAGCACCGCCAATCAACACCAACACAAGCACAATCCAGCCAAAAATTTTGAGGCCTTTGTGTTTTTTCTTTTTCGATTTTTTGTCTTTTTTATGCCGAACAGGCGTTTGCGCCACACGTGTTGCGCGTCGTTTTCTCGTCTCCATGCTTGCTCTTTTCCTTTGCTACTACCTGATTTTACCTAAAAATAGTATTTCTAACGCTCATATTGTCAGTTAAACCGTTTTTGTCTTACCATTCCATGCTTTCATCCCAGATTTCAAGATGTAAATATCTGTGTAGCCTGCTTTTTTGAGTTTCAAAGCTGCACGAACTGAAATCGTTGGCTTCCCATTTTCATAAAACAGCACTGGCTTATCCTTACGAATGGCAGAAATACTTTGTTCAAACTGTGAATACGGCAAGTTACGTGCACCTAGGATATGTGCCACACGAAAATCTGCAGGTTCACGCAAATCAATCAATTGACCGCCTGTCACAGCATTTGAAAATTCGGCATTATCAACCGTTTTCGAGATTTTTTTAATGCGTAATTTATTAACCTGTGGATAGCCAACAATTGCAACAATCGCGATGATTAAAATAACATCAAAAATATAAATAAACATCTTATGCGACCTCGTTATCTTTTGCAAATTTCAAGGCGAGGCTTGCGGCACCGATGATGCCTGCATCATTTCCGAGCTCAGCAATTTTCACTTTTGTAGACTCACGGACTTGCGGGAAAGTGAATACTTTGAAGTATTTTTCAACACGTGCGCGCAAAAATTCGCCAGCTGCAGACACGCCACCACCGATGACGATAGAGTCTGGATTGAGCGTATTGCCAAGGTTACCAGCTGCTAATCCGAGGTATTTTCCAACAGTTTCAACGACTGAATCGGCAAATTTATCCCCTGCTTCTGCGGCGATAAAAATATCTTTTGACGTCACTGTTTCGCCGTTATCGATGGCAGCTTTGATATCAGATTCGCCTTCATATTCTTCGGCCAATTGGCGTGCCACACGGACAACACCTGTTGCTGACGCAACGGTTTCAAGACAGCCTTTTTTGCCACAGGTACAGTCAAAACCATCAGGATCAACTGTCACGTGCCCGATTTCACCCCCAGCACCAGCCACACCGTGAATCAAATTTCCAGCAGCAATAATCCCGCCGCCAACACCTGTGCCAAGCGTCATGAAAATAACATCAGGATTATTTTCACCTGCGCCAACCCAACGTTCACCAAGCGCTGCGACATTTGCGTCATTGTCAATCGCAAATGGCAGACCAACGCCTACTTCAATCTCACGACCTACTTCTTGCAGTTCTTCCCAACCCAAGTTATAAGCGCCCTTAACTGTATTTTTGTCAATATCAACAGAACCAGGTGATCCCATACCAATACCTATAAAGTCAGATTTATCAAGTTTGTACAGATCCAGCCGATGGTTGATGGCACGGATAATATCAGGCACGATATTTTTACCATTGCCGATGATATTTGTCTCAATTGCCCACTTATCCTGAACTTCGCCAGAAATCGTCAAAATGCCGAATTTAATGGTTGTGCCGCCAAGGTCAATGCCGATAATTTTTTGTGTCATGGTTGCTTTTCTCACTTTCAAGTCTATGTTCTCGCCGCAAAATCAAATCTGCAGTGAAATAATCATTTTGGTCTGGAATTAGTCCCGCATCGTACTGTGATTTTAGCTCCTGCGCCATAAAGAATATGGCATCACGCCGATTGCTAAATAAGTTCACATAGCCATGCTTTTTAAGAAATTCCTGGACATCATACAATGTTTTCATACTCCCATATTTTAACATATTATGAAAACATTTTCAAACATCAAAAAAAGCCCGCTTATGCGGACTCTTTAACTTTTTACAAACCTGGTGCCAGACCAAGTTCTGATTCTAGCATCCAGATTGTTTTTTCGACAGCACCTTTGGCGTCAGAGAACATGCCGTTTGTCACGTCATCGCCTTCTTCGTCAGTTGCATCTAGACCGTCTTGGAAAGCACTCGCCAAGTATTTGTAGGCCTTAACAACTTCACTGATGCGATCTTCAGTTTTTTTGCCCCATGTCGCAGGTTCCAACTCAACTTTTGACAATTCGTCAAATTCTTTCAAGGTTGAGACGGGTGAGCCACCAATCGTGATGAGACGTTCTGACAACTCATCTAAGATGGCATTGAGTTCATCCATGAGATCATCCATTTTTGGATGTAATTTCATGAAGCCAGGACCGCGTAAGTACCAGTGAACTTGGTGCACCAAAGCTGACGCTTTTGACAAATCAGCAACTGATTGATTGAGTACCGCTTGTGTTTTTTCTCTTGACATATGTCGCCTCCATATTTTATTTGTTTCTAACTTTATTATAAGTCAAATTTCAAACAGACGCAAACAATTTGCTTATTTTTTCGTATATATCAGTATGGAAAACTTTTTATTTTTTACTATTGGTACGATTTTTGGTTCCTTTTTCGGCCTTTGCATCGACCGCTTGCCCGATGGACAGTCAATCGCCTTTCCTCGCTCTCATTGCGGAAAATGTGGTCAAACACTCAAAAACAGGGATCTGATTCCTATCCTATCACAGGCGATTAGCCACTCAAAATGTCGCTACTGTGGCAGTCATATTCCGGTTTGGTATGGCGTGTTGGAAGTCCTGACAGGCGGTATTTTCATGCTTGGACTTTCAAGCACGATTGATCTAACGACGTTTATTTTACTGGTCGTTTCAAGCCTTTTGACAGGTTTTGATCTCAAAAGTCACAGCTTTCCCTTGATCATCTGGCTGATCTTTTTTGGCTTGCTACTTGTCACAACGCCCTTTCGTCTAGCCGTCCTATTTTTCCTGATTGCTGCTTTATTAACCGAGCTTGGCTTGAAAAAAATCGGATCTGGCGATTGGCTCTATTTGAGTTTGCTATCTTTTTTAATTGATTTACATCAGATAACACTACTCTTATTTATCGCCAGCCTAACAGGCATTGTCTATTATATGTTACGCAAAAAAAAGGAAGAAATCCCTTTCTTACCTTTTTTATCGATTGGCTTTATAAGTGTTCTTTTTATCATTTGATCACCACCATTGCCACGGGTAAGACCAATCTCTTGATTTGGTATCAGTGTTATCTGGCTTTGATACTGTTTGTGGTGTCTCTATGCTAACCTCTGACGTATGTGTTGGCTCAGGCTTGACTTCAGGCGTCGATTCTGATGGTGCCAGTGCCGTTTTCGATTCTGACGAAACTGACGGTTGTACACGCTGTACCTGCGCAGTCGCTGTCGTACTAGGTGTTAGCTGTGATTCTCTTGGTGATTTTGGTACAATTGGCTCAGAAGCAGATGTTTGCACACTCGTCTCTGGACTATCTGACGCCTTCTTCACATTGGGATTGCTTGCAGTTGTCGTTGTCACAGATGACGTCTGCGACTGAGGTGTCTCAGTGTCATAAGCGGTTTGTCTCGCAGTCGTTGTCACACCCACTGTTGAAGCTTTTTCTGAGCTATGCTTATCAGTAGCGGGTTTGTGGCTTGTTGTAGATTCACTTGATTTTGTCGATCCAACCTCAGTCTCTACCGAAGTCCCTCTGCCATCACTTTCGCCAACTGCCGGCTTCGGTGCCGACGGCTGATTGTCTGGCGCTTTCGCCGTTGTGCTGACTTTCTGCGAATCTGTCCCTGCCACGGGTATATCAGGCAGCTTCTGACTTGGCATCGTCCTTGCAGCTGCAGCCGCTTCTCGTACGGCTGCCCATTCTGATGAACTTTTGATGATATTTTTAGTCGCAACAATCTTATTGCCGCGCTCAACTGCACTATTTTTACTATTTTCGTTGACAATGACACCACCAACCGCAATAATCGCTGTCAAAAAAAGCTCTGTGGCAATCAAATATTTATTCAAAAAGATATTTTTCATGATGCCTTTACCTCATGATTATATTGTATCACAAATTAAGCATTTGTCAAATTGAAAAATTATTTCATAAATGCCTTTATAGCCCTGTAACCGTTACGCCAAGTAGCCTAATGCCCTTATCTTCTTGCAAATAATCCGCCAATAAATTTTGAGCATGACCATCAATTGTTAGAAAATCAGCGACCTTTTCATCTAGTGATAATCGCTTGGTCACTGTCGTAAAGTCAGCATAGCGAATTTTGATCACGATGATGCTACCTTTCATCTTATTTTTTGTCAGAATATCAGACACTTTCTGTGACAATTTTTCAACCTCAGCCTTGACATCAGCCTCTAGATATAACAATTTACCGTATGTTTTTTCCTTACCAACCGACTTGCGAATGCGATTGGGCTTGACGGGTGCCATGTGAATGCCGTTTGCTTTCAGATAAAGCTCCCAGCCAAACTGACCTAGCTTATCCGCCAATATCTGTGGCGAATAATTCTGCACGTCTTTCCCTGTTTTGATGCCAAGTTTTTCCAACTTTTCGGCAGTTTTCGCACCCACACCGTGAAATTTCTCAATCGGAAAATCAGCTAGAAATGTGAACGCCTCATCCGGACTGATCAAAGTCAAACCTCTCGGTTTTTCAAAATCTGACGCAATTTTCGCTAAAAATTTATTGTAAGAAACACCGGCTGAACTTGTCAGATGGAGTTCTGTGAAAATATCATGCTGAATCATTTTAGCTATTTTTATGGCTGATGTGGCACCGATTTTATTGATTGTAACATCCAGATAAGCCTCGTCTAACGCCATCCCTTCAACTTCATCTGTATAGCGATGAAAAATCTCGTGCATCTGCTTTGAAATCTCACGATAATGCTCATAATTTCCAGAAACGAACACAGCTTGCGGGCAGAGTTCATAGGCTTCTTTAGCCGACATGGCTGAGTGAATCCCATATTTTCTTGCGATATAGTTAGCCGTAGACACAACGCCGCGCCCGCCCGACTCAAGCGGATTTCGTGCAATCACAACGGGCTTACCGACTAGATCTGGGTTATCACGCTCTTCAATCGAGGCAAAAAAGGCATCCATATCCACATGGATGATTTTTCGACTGGTATCATTGATGAGTGGAAAAACTAACATGGTTTTATTTTACATCTTTTTGTTAGTTTTTTCAACTAACAAGAAGCAATTCATCTCAACAGATTGCTTCACGAGATGAGTTACTCCGCAATCAAAGTCTCAAGGCCAACTGCCATCATATCGGTAAATGTTTTTTCGCGTTCTTCACTCGTTGTATCCTCGTCAGCCACAAGCGAATCCGAAATGGTCATGATGCCCAAAGCCTGCACGCCATGTTTTGCTGCCAAATAATAAAGCGCTGCGGCCTCCATCTCGACCGCCTTTACACCCATGGTACCGAGCTTGACGTTTTTGTCAAATAAGTCTGAGTAAAACAAATCAGCAGATAAAACGCTGCCAACGTGTGTGATGACACCCATATCTTTGGCGATATGGTAGGCCTTATCAAGCAAGTCAAAGTCCGCGATTTGTGGAAAATCATATTCAGGCCAGTCATTTTTGATGATATTTGACGTGGTTGCAGCTGCCTGTGCGAGAACCAGATCACGCACGTGCACATCTGGCGCAAGTGATCCAGCTGTCCCAACACGAATCAGTTTTTTAACACCATAATCCACAATCAACTCCCGCGCATAAATCGAAATCGATGGCATGCCCATGCCAGTTCCCATGACAGAAACACGCTCGCCTTTGTAAATGCCGGTATAACCAAACATATTGCGCACTTTGTTAAATAAAACGGCGTCTTCTAAAAAGTGTTCTGCGATAAATTTTGCCCGCAAAGGATCTCCTGGCAGCAAAATCTTATCTGCAATGTCCTGTTTTTCAGCTTCGATATGGATACTCATGATTTACCTCGTTTTTATTTATTTCTGCTCTTAATTATAGCAAAAAACTCGCCAAATCGCGAGTTCTCTCTATACTTATAAAGCTGCCAAAACCGACTTAACAAATAGCTTAAAATCTTCTTTGATCTGTGTGGTCACGGCGACGACTTCCTCATGATTGAGCTCAGCTTGTTTGCCTGCTGCATGGTTGGTAATCGCAGAGATACCAAGCACTTTCATACCTGAATGCGCAGCCACAATGACCTCTGGCACAGTCGACATACCGACAGCGTCGGCACCAATGGTTTCAGCAAAACGAATCTCAGCTGGCGTTTCATAAGTCGGACCCGAAAAGCCCATGTAAACGCCCTCTGACAAGGCAACTTTATTTTCAGCTGCCACACGTTTTGCAATCTCACGATAATCACGTGTATAGGCATCACTCATATCAGGAAAACGTGGTCCAAACTCGTCCAGATTATCCCCAATTAGCGGATGATTGGCTGTGAAGTTAATATGATCTGAAATCAGCATCAAGGTACCAGGACCAAAACTAATGCCCCCAGCCGCATTGGTAACTAACAGGCTATCAGCACCAAGCAACTTCATCACACGCACAGGCATCGTCACAGTTTGCATGTCATGACCTTCATAATAATGAAAGCGCCCTTGCATGGCAATCACTTTTTTACCTGAAAGTTCACCGTAAACTAACTTGCCTGCATGTCCTGCAACTTTAGAAGCAGGAAAGTTTGGAATATCAGCATAGTCAGCAATAATCGGATTTTCAATCTCCTCAGCAAGGTCGCCCAAGCCTGATCCCAAAATCAAGCCAAAATCAGCGTTTCCAAAGCCGATACTCGTCAGATAATCAGCCGTTTCATGAATTTTTGCACTCAAATTTTCTAGCATTATGTCAAATCTCCTAAGAATGAAACACCGTTTTCAGTGGCAGCAACGCCAAAGTTTTCAGCTACTGTTGCTGAAATATCAGCATAATGTCCAACTGGCAGCACGCCATTTCCAGAAAAAGCTTTGCTGTAAGCAAGAAGCGGAATGTACTCACGGGTGTGGTCAGTCCCTGGATAAGTCGGATCGTTGCCGTGGTCAGCTGTGATCAGCAAAAGATCATCATGACCCATCGCCTCATAAATCTCAGGCAAGCGAGCATCAAATTCGTTGATGGCATTACCATATCCCGCCACATCGCGACGGTGACCAAAAAGCGCATCAAAATCAACCAGATTGGTAAATGAAAAACCAGTCTCAAACTCAGGCAGTTTCAGCGTTTCAATCAGGCGATTGACACCTGCCATATTGCTCGCCGTGTGACCCATGTCGTGATTGATCCCAACACCGTTGAAAATGTCGTTAATCTTGCCGACTGAGTAAACAGACACGCCAGCTTCGTTTAGTGAGTCAAGCACTGTATGCCCAAAAGGCGACAGCGCATAGTCATGGCGCCCAGCAGTCCGTGTGAAATGTCCAGGTGTGCCAACATAAGGTCGCGCAATAATCCGACCAATCATGTACGGATCGTCCAGTGTAATCGACCGCACGTATTCACAGATCTTATAAAGCTCTTCCAAAGGAATCACATCTTCGTGAGCTGCGATTTGCAGCACTGGATCAGCAGACGTATAAATGATCAATTCACCCGTCTCCATCTGCCGTGGCCCAAAATCATCAATAACAGCCGTTCCAGAATATGGGATATTCGCTTCACGGATGATTTTACGCCCTGAAAAAGCTTCTATCTTTTCAAGCAGATCCTCAGGGTAGCCTTCAGGAAATACTCTAAACGGCACCTTGATATTGAGCCCCATGATCTCCCAGTGACCTGTCATCGTGTCTTTGCCACGTGAAACTTCTTCTAACTTTGTTACATAGCCGTTTTGCGCGCTGACTTGTTCAACGCCGACTAATGCCTTATCTCGGGGAATGTTACCCAGACCAATTTTCGCCATGTTTGGTACATTTAGCGCAAAGTTTTCTGAGATATGTCCCCAAGTATCAGACTTGGTATCATCCACATCGTGGTTGAAAAACTCATTCGCATCAGGCGCTGCACCGATACCAACCGAGTCCATGACGACTAAGTGAATTCGATTAAATTTTGACATCTCACTGCCTCTTTTCTTTATTTGTCTCTTTTTCTATTATAGCAAAAAACAAGTTTTTAAGCTTGTCTTTTTCTGTCTGCTAATCTAGTCTAGCAAAAGTCTACTATCTTGTAACATCACTCAAATCGCTATTTTTCACTTGATGGCTAGTATTTCCATCAAATATTCCTTCATATAGACAATCCGCTATTTTTTCTTCAGGATGAGGTTCTGATAGCCAAGGTGCAACATTTCGAGATTGTTGCGGAGCTAGTTCGTCGCCATTTTCTATAATAGTCGTAAGTTGTTTGTCAATGGCTTCAAATGAATAGTCTTTCAAACGATGCACACCACTCATCAAGGCCTCACCTTCTTTTGATAGTGGTTTGTGATCCGCACGTTCTAACCAGATGATTGGCTTTTGAAGAATCTGCGCTTCGTATAATACGGATACACCATCAGCAATCACAACATCCGCAGCAGCAATCAATGCGTGCATCCCTCGATCAGAAACAATCATCAGATTATCAAGCTCAGAAATCCTATCTTCAAAATCTGAAAAAAGTTGGCCGTGTCTCGCTTTGAACTCAGGATGTGGATTCCAGACAAAGGAATACTCCGGATATTTTTTTGCAAGTGCCCGATAGTGCTCAGCTACCTCATCAAACAGCCCAAATTTCAAAAAATCTTTTCCAAGTGAGAAGTGACTAACGAACAAAATATTTTTTTTATACTTTACAAACTGTTCGGGCCAAAATGCTACTGTTTTTGAAATAGCAATCGCTTTTAAGTTACCCGTATCTTGATACTTATCAAGTAGTTTTCCTTGCCCGATTGAAAGCAAATAATCTCTGGTCTCATCAAAAATCGTCCCAAAAATATACTTTGATTCTTGAAAATACGGCTGCACCGCATAGTTTATCAAAAGAGCTCCAGCGATAAAATGGTCAATCACTGTGTAATAAATATTGGCTAAATTCGTCCATTGAAGTGATCCTGTCTGAAATTCAGTCGCCCAGTTACTTTCCCACGGATCTTGCCGAAAAACATAATGCGGTAGAAAGTGTTTCAACTGTTTTTCAACTTCTGATAGTGTACCAGCTGTATATGCAAGATTTGCAGCATCAAGTTCTTCTAGCAATTCATTATTAAGATACTCACCGTTCGATGCCCGATTCGGCTGAATGAAAATGCGAACCTCAAATCGTTGGTCTTGCTCGAGTAATCTAACAAGGCGAATAAAATGCGACGCCGTCCCATACTTAAACAACAAAATCGCAACTTTTATTTTCAAATGATTTTCTCTTGTTGTCTCCTCATTTGATGATTTGAGCAAAGCAAGCGTCTCAGCGACTTGAGTATCAAGAGCTTGTATCTTATCATGTGAAGCAATCGCAGCTGCCGGATTATCAATCTTGATAAAACGTCTGCGTTTATGCTTACCATGAACACCTTCGAGCCTTTCATCAGACAAATAATCAAGTTGATGCTCAATCCCCCATTTTTGATTATAAATCGTTAATCTATCGCTGTTAATTCTATAATAGGCAAAATGGGAAAGGTCATTTATAATGGTACCGTCTGCGCTAAAATATAGACCATAGGCAAGACTATGTACTCTCGGAATCCCTAAAGTCCAAAGATTTTTTGACAATATTTCTTGGTTGATCCGACTATCTGATCGTTTATAAAATCGTAATAGCCCGTTCACTTCCCCTTCAAATCGCCCATCATCTGTTGGGAACATGGTTGAGATCACTTTGCCCTCATCATTTTGGATGATCAGTTTACCGCCTTTTATTTCCCACTTAACGTGGTGTTCCTGAGCATTTTTGATACTGCCATCTGGCAGAAAAATCACATTTTTATTATATACTTTACCATGTGGCCGACCATATATCCAAATATGCGTCAGTAACATTTTTTTATCCATGATTTTCTCCCCTGTCATGCTCACCTATTTTTGTGCTAACTCAAACTTTTTCTATCGATATATCAATTACATCAATCTGCGTTCCAAGGCTAATGAATACGATGAAAAACCGATACCAACCGAGTCCATGACGACTAGTGAATCCGATTAAATTTTGCCATCTTACTGCCTCTTTTCTTTATCTATCTCTTTTCTATTGTAGCAAAAACAAGTTTTTAAGCTTGTCTTTTTCTGTCTACTAATCTGGTCTATCAAAAGTTTACCGTCTTGCAACATCACTCAAAACGCTATTTTTCACTTGATGGGGCAGTATTTTCACCAAATATCCCCTCATACAGGCAATCTGCAATTTTTTCTTCAGGATGGGGTTCTGATAGCCAAGGTGCAACATTTCGAGATTGTTGCGGAGCTAGTTCGTCGCCATTTTCTATAATAGTCGTAAGTTGTTTGTCAATGGCTTCAAATGAGTAGTCTTTCAAACGATGTACACCACTCATCAAGGCTTCACCGTCTTCTGACAAGGGCATGTGATTAGCTTTTTCTAACCAGATAATAGGTTTTCTGAGAATTTGCGCTTCATATAAAACTGAAACACCCTCAGCAATGACGAGATCAGACGCTTTGATTAAGGCATACATCCCAATATCATCAACAATGGCTGTATTAGGCAGTTCAGCCCAACGTTTTTCAAAATCTGACAATAACCTTGCTGCCCTTTCTCGCATCAAGGGATGCGGATTGAAGACAAAAGAGAAGTTGGGATGATTTTTTGCCAAGTCGTAATAGGTCTGTGCCATATCAGCCAACAAACCAAAATTTAGCCAACTACTAGTTATCGCATGATGGGCAACAATGAGAATTTTTTTACCATAATCTTGCAATTTTTCTGGCCAATAGCCTTTGGTTTCATAAATTTCAATCGCCTTTAGATTACCAATAGCATGATATTTTTCAATCAACTTTTCTTGACCAATTCGTGTCAGATAAGCACGGTTATTTTCAGTCAGACTATTAAAAATATAGCTTGATTCCTGAAAATAAGCATTATTTGCATAATCAAGTAAGTAATCACCTGCTATAAAGTCATCAATAACGGTATAGTAGACCATCAAGAGATACGCATATGAGATGGATTTTGTCCCAAAACGCCCGTCCCAGTCAGCATCCCACGGATCTTGGCGCAGGATATAATGTGGCAAAAAATCAGACATTTCAAGTGAAGCCTCTGTATTGGAGATATTCTGATAGCTAATTTTTTGACTTTCAAGCTCTGCTGCAATCTTCTGACGTACACCTCTTGCGTCAGCACGAGTCAGATCAACGATATAAACTCTCGCATCAAATCGTTCATCGGACTGCAAATATCTGATCAGTCTAGTTGTGGCAGTCGTTGAGCCGTATTTGTTGATTAAAAAGACAATTTTAATCTTGCCATTTGTAAGCTTTGTCATCTGATGATTCAGACTTCTGATTTGATGTTGTCGCACTTGTATATCGTTTTCAAGTGTGCTAATGACATTATTGATATGATTGCGATATGACACATTTGCAATCTTAAAAATTCTAGGACGACCACTAGCCCTGCCTTCAAATCTACTGTCGGATGTTTTAGTTAATGTCGCCGCAACATCATCACTACCATCCAAAATTTGTAACGTTTTCCCGAAAATACGCCAACTTTTTTGATTCCAGAGGCCATTCGTGATACTGCCATCTACATTAAAAATGATGCCTGTTTTGAGGGCCCCTTGTCTTCTGGGACGTCCATATAACCAGATATTTTCGGTTAGTATAGCACTATCTATTTCAGTCGTGACACGTTTGTAATACCGTAAATTGCCCTTAACCCGACCTTCAAATCTATCTTGTTCTGTATTTGCGAGTTGTGCAACTGTATTGCCATCGCCATTTTTGATAATCAATCGGTTATTTTCTAACAACCATTTTTTGTGATTAGACAAACCACCTACAACACGACCATCCGGTAAAAATCGGACGCCATCAGCTAGCTTTCTCCCCTGTGGTCTGCCATAGCGCCAGATAGAGGTGGTTAATCGCGCTTTATCAACGTATGTCTGTTCTTGTTCTGACATTTAGACTTTCTCAATTCTAAGCGCTATGATATCAATAACCGTATCTTTCGGAACATTATAAGATGAAATGCCAAATCCCGAATAATCTGAAACAACATCTACTTCAGCTGTCAAGCTGACTGGTTCATCTTTTATCATATCGACAGATGCCATTCTCTTGACTTTCGCACTTGTTGTATGCCCAACTAACCCAAAACCTTTGACGTCATTTGACGCCTTGACCGTCATTGTCACACGATAAGTCCCTGTTTCTTTTTTAAAATGATTGGAAAAACGGAAATTAAGCCGACCAATACCATTGGTCCGTAGCAAACGATAACTCGTCAAATACGCACTATCCAGTCTCCGCCAATGTGTGATGTTATAGCTTTGTGGTGTCAAAATAAAGTCAATGCTATCAATGCCTTTGGTGAGCGCCTTGTCAAATATATCAAAAACCTGTCCTGCTTTTAAATCATCTGTGATCATTTTAGCCTTGATTTTATAACGTTGATAGGTGTAGATATACTCAAAATCTGGCGCAGTAAAGATGTCCTGCAACTGCGCTTTGTGAGACTGATACGCACGGTCCAATAAATGCACGATTTTCGCCTGATTTTTCTCAGGCATATGTACCATATGTAGCACATCAGCCGTTTTCAAAATCTTGATTTGTTCATGGAAAATATAAGGAATGAGTCCTTGATCAGCTACAAATGCCACATCTAGCCCAGCAAACTCAACTGCTGGTTTCGCATACAGTTCTTCGACAAAGGGTTTCAGATAGTTGCCGTCCACATGGTTTTCCCGCAATTTTGCAACATTCAAAATGATAATCCCGTTGTTAATCAGATAACCACGGCGCAAATCGTCCTCTGAAAGATGATGGTCTTTTCTTTCTTGATCTTCACTGATCCCTATGAAGAAATTATCTTCAAAATCTTCAAAATAAACATCT
Organism: Pseudolactococcus insecticola; assembly: GCF_011170065.1. Lineage (GTDB taxonomy): Bacteria > Bacillota > Bacilli > Lactobacillales > Streptococcaceae > Pseudolactococcus > Pseudolactococcus insecticola. The sequence continues at coordinate 275,329 of NZ_BLLH01000002.1, forward strand.
GAAATATCCCCAAAAAAGAGAATATCAAAGTCAAAATACATGGCCCGATCAACTGTTTCAGGCATGTATTTACCAGCTAAAAATGGGTGATAAACTTGAATCGGCCACCATTTAAGCATGGCTTTCCCATTTTTAAGAAAATCAAGTTCATGCGCATCAATTTGGATATAGACATAGTTTTGGCCGTAACGTTTCGTTACTTTCTCGATATCTTTGAGATAAGCCTCATCGATAAAATCAGAGAAGGCATAAAAAGTCACATCAAAATCCTTGTGCAACTCAAAGAAGTTGACCAAAAATGTTGGTGCCATTGCAAAATGCGGGCTATTCCCACGACCGATTAGATTTATTTTTTGTTTTGCCATGTTTTTTGTTAGTTCCATTCTAAAAAAATTTTAATGCGCGCTTATATCTGATTAAGCTTGATATTGCCCAATCTCGTAGTCTATTTGCTGTATAACAGATGCAAGAAATGTGCCCGATCCGACGTCATCATATTTATATGATAATTTATTAAAACAATTATCAGACATATGCTTGAAGGTTTGTCTATATCCCTGCAAGGGATAGCCTTTCGTGATATGTTTGATATAGGATTTCTGAAGTTTTTCAACCTTTTGTTCCGTTGCCATTAACCGCTGTATTTCTGAATCATCTGTGAAACGTGTCATGATATAAAATAATTGATCAATCATGAAATAATGACTAAAATCGTCAAACTCAGACATATAAATCTCTAAGCAAGCCTGCATCAAAAGCAGTAAGTGATGATTGGGCTGACTCATAAATAGATAGGCGTTAAAAAAACTTGGTCTATTGTCTGATATGAAAAAATCACTTTCTTTTTTACTTTCAATTGATTGAAGCAGGTCAAATCCCCTATCTGTAACTGCCACAGTTGCATCAATCCAGCACCCTCCATACTTCACCACAAGCGCCAATCTGAGCCACTCTGAAAAGTGAGTTGGTGATATATTTTGATTGTTTTGATAGTTTCTAACGCCTTCTGGCATATCAAGATAGTCGCAAATTGTCTGGTTATCTAGAACACGATAAGCTTGATTACGTTCATCTGCTTTTATCTGGTTGAGATACACGACTTTTTTTACCAAATCAGGCGCTTGTGAGATACCTTGAGCCCAAAAACTCCAAATCGGAAAACTTGTTTCTTTTTTTGCCTGATCAGTTATATTGCGCTGTTTAATCTCAAACGCCCGTTTTTTGATGCCGTCTAAATGGTTAAAAAACCACATCAATAGTCCTGAATAATTATTATATTGCGTCCAATATAGCTGATCAAGCAGGCTGAGATCAATCGCTTGATTGAGGTTTCTGTGTAGCGGAAAGTCATCAATCACGCCAAACTCATAGGCCCAACGTTCTATCCATAGCGCAGTCAAGCCATCCCCTGTATAACTCTGATAATTCGCAGTTATCAAGGGGGTTAGCCATTGTTTGACTTGAGTTTTTGCAAATCTTTGAATCTTTTTTATCGCAAGTAAGACTAACCAGTCACGATCAATCTTGGTTTGATGCGCATCCGTTACGCATCCTTTTTCAATCATCAGCAAGTAACTTTGTTTATCTGATCTAAGGGCGTTGTGTGACAGATTCCACGCGACTTTGTCGATCGGATTTGTGGCATCTATCTCTGTGATGTCCCTATCACCCATCACAATGTGATAAATCCGTGCGCTTACCTCGAGTCCAAAATCAGTCTTCATTTTCCATTTTCTCTCCTATAAACAATGCCAGCAAGGCAACGAGTATTCCGCTTTTTTTATCGCAATGTCAATGATATCAACAATTGTCCCAGCCGTCAAACCGTTGGATGTAAAGCCAATACCTGTCAAGTTACGCTGATGAAGTCGATGGTTGCGGTTACCTGTATTGGGGCATCTTTTTTGACAGGCTGACGTGTCAGTGGTTTCGGTGTCAATCCCTCAAAAGCGATAAAACCAAAACTTTCTGTTGGTTCAGATAATCTAACAGTCATCTGCACTTGATAGGCTGCTTTTTCCTTCTGAAAATATTCTGTTACAGCCTCTCCAATGTCAAGTCGATAATATCTATCCGTGTGCCTAGTGGCACTGTATAGTTTGAAAAGCCAACGCCAACATAATCATGCTGTGCAAAGTTCAATTTAGCTTTGAGGGTTGTCACGATTCCTTTCTCAACTGTTTTTGAATCCATTCTTTGAGCACGCTGTGCTTTTCCTGTTTTATAAAAAGCAACTAGCCCAAAATCTGCAATCGTTCCATTCGCCTCCACCGTCAGACTAACTTGGTACTCTGACGACTTTTTTTGAAATTGATCTGAAAATCTAAAGTTCAGCCTGCCAATATCAGAGATATCCTTTGCCACATAGGCTGTCAAGTAGTCTGAGCTGACACGTTGCCAGAATCTCTGATACCATTGCGGTGCCAAAATAAAATCTGGATGTTCTATGCCTTTTAAAATAGCTGTGTCAAACTTTTCAAACACGTCTTCGGCACTCAGATTTTCTAAAATCATCTGACTCATCAGCTTATAACGTTGATAATTATAGATGTATTTGGCATCAGGTGATGCTAACACATCCTGTAATTCTGCCTTGTGCGAGCGATACTCCGGCGCAAGAAGATGGACAATAGGCGACTGATTATGGCGTTCTGGCAGACTAAACATCAATAAAATACGGTCGTCTTGTAAGACTTTGATTTGATTTGCAAATGCATAGGCTTCAAGACCTTGCTCAGAATAAAACGACACCATATGACCTGCAAAATAAAATTTGTCAAGTTGAGCCGCCTTATCAACAAACTGATGATAGTAAGCATCGTCAATCCCGTCAGAACGCATTTTTGCAACATTCAAGATAATAGCACCACCATTGATCAGTTTCCCGCGCCGCATGAGATCATGAGAAATATGACTGTCCGTACGCCCTGGTACTTCACTTGCCCCGATGATATAGTTATCTTCAAACGCTTCAAAATAAACATCTGAAATATCATCAAAAAAAGTGATGTCAAAGTCAAAACTCATGGCTCGATCTACCGTATCAGGCAGATATTTTCCAGCCAACAAAGGATAATAAACCTGAATCGGCCAGATTGAAAACATCTCTGATACATCATAATCTTTGAGGTAGGCAAATTCTTCTTGATCTATCTGAGTATAAACAACTTTTTGACCATAATGTGCTGCAATCTTCTGCATATCTGCCAAGTACTCATCTGAAATATAATCAGAAAAGGCATAAAAAGTGATGTCATACGCCTTATGAAGCTCAAAAAAATTGGTCAGAAAAGTCGGTGCTTGACTAAAATAGCCACTGTCACCTTTCCCAATGAGATTAATTTGTTTTTTCTCAATCATTTACTTATCCTTGTAATGTTAAAACGTTTGATGACAGCTTTTTCCCCCAGATCAAAGTTTGTCGTCTATATGCCAACCAAAAACCAGTCTGACATAGGCTTAAAAGTCGCTTTTTTCGTGATGACGTCTCCGTCTTGTTTGACCACTTCAAAGGGGATACGTTCACCGACTTTGACTTGGTTTGTTAGATAAAACTCAATCACCTGCGTCTCAATTATCTCAAGATCAATCTCATAAGTTTCCTGTCCAACAAACGGTATCATTGGTAAAAACGAGGCTTCACGTGGCTTCTCGCTTACCTGAGTCAATGCTATCTCTAAACTATCCCCCACTTTTGCAAATGTAAAATAGCGTGTTGACAAAGGCATTTTGACATCAAACCTTACTGGATTTAAAACAGATTGATTCAGCTCAACATAACTAGCATCCATTGACTCCAGAGTCTTAATTATATTTGCTAAGAAATAGGGCACGCCTCCATGTTCCACCAACGCTATATGCTTACTGACACCATTCGTAGTATCAAATGCTATAGCCAAATCAATCAACTGCACACGTTTATCCCAAATGACTTGGTAATGCGGCCAAAAGGCTTGGCTATCTGACGACGACATAATCGTAATTTTTGCATCTTTACTATCACTGCGCATAAACGGCTCTAACACCTCACCAAATGACGTCGGAATCTGATCTCGCAAGAGACTATAGTCTCTATTGTGCAAATAAGCAACCGTCAGAGCCGGTTCATGTGCGACGGCATAATAATCCCCTGCAAGTGCATGTAAAACTGCCCCAAACCCGCCACGACTTGACCCCATAAGCAGAACACGCGCTTTATCAATCTTCAAATCCTGATAAGTTTTTTTAATTAAGTTTTGAACATCTGAGATATAGTCCGGATAATTTTCTGTATTCATGAAAAATGACCCTGAGATCAGATTGGTATCTGCTATTTCTAGGATGTAGGTATTTCTTGGCAGATGCTTTTTTAAGTCTCGAAAAATTTCTTCTCTGCCAAACATGCGACCACGCGCATTGACATCATAAATAAGAAAGGGCGGAAAAACAACAACTAGCTTGTTCTTAAAACTTGTCGAAGGTGTTTTGGGCTGCGTTATCCGGTACTGTAACTTACCAACATGTCCAAATCCAAAGTCAAGATTTGTCAACTTGACAAAGCGGTACTCACCAGTATCCGTGTTATATCCATCTACTGTATAGCCTTGATTGGCATAATCCTTGATTTTGTGATAATTAGTAACGCTTTTTTGCCTATGAAACGTTGTCATATCTCCACGATCATTTTCAAATTTCTCGAAAAATTCTATCTCTGACATAACTCTCCTCCCTGTTAGCTATCTGTCAACTTCTCTATCGAAATATCTATCAAATCAATGACAGACCCGATTGGCACACCATATGATGAAAAGCCAATACCATCGTAATTTTTTGAGGCAAAGTTTATCGTCGCCGTAAAAGTCGTTGGCTCCTGACTTGCAACTGGACCAGATGTTAATCGGGTAAGTTTACTACTATTATTACTAAACCCAATCATACCAAGGTTCTCAATCGTAAGCGATGACTGAATCACGAGCTTAACTTGATAATCTCCCTGAGTTTTTCTTGCCATGAATTGTTTGGAAAAACGATAGTTCAGCCGTGCTATTTGTTTTTCTTCACTTTCTTGGATACGATTGCTATCCAAAAAAAGAGATTTGACATGCTTCATGATATTTTTACGACTCACAAAATTAGGTAGCAGGTTAAAATTGCTGTACTTGCTCGCACGCACTAGTTTTGCATCAAAGTACTGGTAAACCTCGTCAGAAGTTAATACTCCAAGTAACATCTGCGCCTTAAGTTCATATTGCGCCCGTTGATAGATCAAATCTGGATAATCACCCGTCAGAACATGGCTTAAATCACTTTGAAAGACTGCCTTCAAGGCACCGACTAAATGTATGATTGGCGCTTTTTCTTCATACAAACCATGAGAAATGCGATTATCCGTTATGACTTTGATATGTTCTAAAAAGGTAAATGCTAGCAATCCCTGATCTGCAAAAAAACTCACCGTATTTCTAAAAACTTTAACTGGTGGTAGCTGCGCTGACTTTGCAACAAAGTCCTGCATATATTGTCCATCGATATGATTTGCTCGCAAAGCTGCCACGTTCAACATCAGAACGCCTGTATTGATAAGGAGCCCCCGCCGCAGCTCTGACGGAGTGATAGTCGCCTGTTCCTTGAAAATAATATCGCGCTTTCCGATAAAATAATTACCATCAAAGTCAGCGTGATAGAAGCTCATAATCTGACCTACAAAAAGCACATCTAAGTCAAAATAAACAGCACGATCAACTGACTCAGGCAGATATTTTCCTGCAAGCATGTAGTAATAGGCCTGTTTTGGCCATCTGTCAGCACCCGCATCATAGTCCTTCAAAAAGTCAAATTCATTTTCTGATATTTTGACGTAGTTAAACGTTTGCCCATAGCGCTCTGCAATCGCTGATAACTGCGTTTGATGTTTTGTAGATAAAGCATCACAAAATGCAAAAAATCTAACGTCAAACTCTGAGTGAAGGTCACAAAAATTGACAAAAAATGCCGGTGCTTCATCAAAAAAATGGTCATCGCCACAGATGACGACATTAAGTTCTTCTCGCATGCTTTTCCTTTATCGTTTACAACGTCTCAAAAACATCAGAAAATAGTTCTTCTACAATTTGTTTTTCAGGTTGCGCTTGGTGTAACCATTTCGCAGTATTTGCGATCTGGTTTTCTAGTAATGTATCGCCATTTGTCAATATTTCCTGCATTTCAGCTTCAAGCCTATCAAACTGAGTGAGTCTATGGACACCATCCATGAGTGCCTCACCATCTTGACTCAGTTTTTTATGACCCTCACGCTCCAGCCAAACAATCGGCGTACGCAGTATCTGAGACTCATATAAGATAGAAACACCGTCTGCAATAACCAAGTCAGCCGCCTTGACAAGCGCATGCATCCCTCGGTCAGCAACAACTCTTGCATTAGGTAAGGCTTCCCATTTTTGAACAAATTCTCTATATTTTTGAGGATTATGTGTTTGAAACTCGGGATGCGGATTCAGTATAAAGGCATAATCAGGATATTTCTCAATCAAGGCAAGGTATTTATCAAAAAATTGTCCCAAAACACCAAACTGCAAGCCCTTATCCTCGATTGTAAAATGCGCAACAATAACAATTTTTTTCTTGAAATCACGCATTTCCTCAGGCCAATATGCCTCAGTTTGTGCAATAGAGACTGCTTTAATATTGCCAACATCATGATACTTATCAGCAATGTCTTGGCGTCCAGCTTTCTCATAGTTATCTTTTTCGTTTTGTGACAGAGTCCCATAGATCACGTTTCCGTAAAGATAATAAGGGCTCGTATTTGTTGCTGGATCCATCCATTGTGCCGTATCATCAGAAATAAAGTTATCAATAACCGTATAAAAAATACTGTTTAGCTTGGCATATGACAGACTTGGTGCACTAAAGACCTTGTGCCAGCCATCTTCCCATGGATCTTGTCGAAAGATAAAGTGCGGTAAGAATGTTTTCAAGCTCTGAGCCAGTTCATCAGGCTCTCCAGTCTCAAATGCAATGCCTGCCGCCTTGAGTTCGTCGTTTAATTTTGGTAAGATGTTTGCACCATTTGGAATCACCCATGGCACCGTGTAAACTTTCAGCTCAAACCGTTCATCTACTTGCAATCGTAGCATCAAATCTCGCATGGCAACAACGCTGCCATACTTATGGAGTAAAAAGGCTACTTTTACCTTTCCCTCACTGAGTTTTGTCATTTTGAAATTCAGCTTTTGTATGATAGCGTGGGCTGTTTTTCTCTCAGATCTTAGGCTGTCATTTTCTACCTGCTCATCCAACAACATCTCATCTAGCCTCGCTGCATGCTTTAAATTATTCACTTTCAAAAATCTGGGATTGATACCCATTTTTCCTTCAAAACGACCTGGTGTCGTTTCAACCAGTGTCATTTTTAGTTGATGATTATTATCATATATCAATAACGCTTCATCTGCTATCGTCCAAAAAGAAAGATTTGAACTTGTACTATTTTCAATCTTGCCATCTGCTGTGAACCTGACATTTTCTGAAAAAGTTCTTGCAAAAGGCCTACCATATGCCCAGATAGTACTTGTTAGGAGTTCTTTTTTTATCATTTTCTTTATTCCCCATTTTTTTACTATAATGCTATCTTAAACTATATTATCTATCTATTATACCAAAAAACACGCTATTTAGCGCGTTTTCGCTTTATGGTCACAGTCTTACTTGATTGCTAAAAGTGACTTGATTTGTTGCACTTGAAGTTCTGTGTATTTTTCTGGATCTGCTTTTTGAAGTTGGGCGAGTTGCGCTGCTTTTGCAGGATCTGCTTTAACTTCAGCAGCCATTTTAGCTTGTAGCTCTGGCGCTTTCTTTTGCAGTTCAGCTGCTTGTTTTTGTGTCAAAACAAGCCAAGTTTTTGCTGGCACTTTGACGACATTTTTTTCCTTAACAAGCTCACCGTCTTCATCGCCGATACCAAAGATCACTTTGAAAAAGTCATTTGACCATGTTCGTGTTGTTTTAGTCGTCGTCAATGTCGCTTTTTTGACTGCTGCCGTTTTATAAGTAGCAGATTTTTTAACACTTTCACTGATGTGTTTTTTATCTGGTGTGAAATGCGCACTTGGCTTTTTATCCGTTGCTTTATCTCGGTAAACTAGGACATAATCTCCTGATTTTGTACCAATTGGCACATCAATCATCATACCAAAACTAGCATTTGTATCACCAGCCGTATAAATCTCAGTCGTTGTTGTTTTCGATACAGTTTTCATGCCCCAATGATGGCTAAAATGCGCCGTCAAGCCACCCACGCTAAGCGCAAGCAAGATAAAACTAATGCCACCAAAAATCCAGCGGACAAGGTCTGCTTTTGTGAACATAAAGAAGTAAAAAACAAGTACAGCGAAAATCGCAATGATAGGAATAATCATGATTATTTACCTCCTTTTACATCTGCAGTCGCAGTTTCATCTTTTCCTTCGATATGTTTACCCTTGCGCAACAGTCCTGAAATCAAAAGACCAATCACAGCAAATAAGAAACCAAGGAAGAATGACACGTGAAAACCATCTAAACTAGCATGAATCATCTTTTCAGCATAAGCCAATGGATTTGACGTTTGTAGCGATTTTGCCGGTGTGTTATTTGTGATGATATTTTGTGTGACAGATGACAAGAGAGCAACGACAACTGCTGAGGCAACTTGCCGTGCTGTATTGTTACTTGCTGTCCCTTGTGCGGCTTCTTGAGGTGGCAGAGCTGACATGGCTGATGCAGTCAGTGGCATCATGACCATGGCAATCCCAAACATACGAAGCGCATACATGGTTGTAATGAAGATAGTAGACGTTGTTTCGCTCAAAAACATGAACGGCAACGTCCCGATAGCTAGGATAGTAAAGCCGACACGAGCAAGGCGTTTTGCCCCGACTTTATCGTAAGCAGCTCCCGCAAGCGGTGACACAATCCCCATCATCAAAGCCCCAGGCAAGAGTGCAATCCCTGAGTTCAAAGCTGATAAACCACGAACATTTTGCAAATAAAGTGGCAACATCATCTCAACACCCATCATGGCCATCATAGATAGCGCAATCGCAGCTGTTGTCACGGTAAATTGTTTGTTAAGGAAAACTTTAACGTCCAAAAACGGATCGCTCATGCGAGTTTGACGTAAAACAAACAAGACGATAATCAGGATACCAACCACGATTGGTACGATAACTTTCGGCACATTGCCCCAACCTTCTGTTGCAACGTTTGTGAATCCCCAAAGAAAGAGTCCGAAACCTAGAATAGATTCAACCAATGACAAGAAATCGAGTTTCATCGGACGGTTTGGAATGACGTCTTTCAAGACAAATGGTGACAAGACAAATGCGATTGTGATGACCACAAGTGGCAAGATAAAGATTGTCCGCCAAGAGTTTGAGATGGTAAGTCCCAAAATCACATGATTTTTTTCCAAAATCCAACCTGACAAAGTTGGTCCGATAGCTGGTGCAAGCCCAATCACGAGTCCACCAAGCCCCATGGCTTTACCGCGTTCTTCGGCTGGGAAGATATTGACCATGACGACTTGCATCAAGGGCATAGTGATCCCAACTGCGATGGCTTGGATAATCCGTCCTGCTAGAAAGACAGTCCAATTTGAAGTCGGTGCAACGCTCGCCGTAAACATACCTATAAATAATAGCGCATAAGCCACAACATAGAGCCATTTTGTAGAAAACTTCGTTGTTAAATAGGCTGAAACGGGAACCATGATACCGTTTGCAAGCAAAAACCATGTCGTTGCTTCCTGTGCTGTCGACAGGTTAATATCGAAGTCTTTCATAAGAGATGGAAGCGCCGTCCCAAGTGACGTCTGCATCAGCATCCCTGCAAATGTCGCAACCAGAATCAAGACAAGCATAGCCATACGTTTATATGGTTTGCCATGAATATCAAGTGTCGGTGCTTTTGTAGTAGTATCTGACAATGTATTTCTCCTTTAATTTAATTCATTACGTTTGTCTTTCAAGAGACAATAGATGTAATTGCATTATTTAGTTTACGACTTTCATTTTGCTTTGTCAAGGATTTTGTTAACTAAGTTTACAATAAAACGTTTTCATACATTATTTTGGTGATAATATCAAAAAAAGCAGCTCTTGTGAGTTGCTTTCTTCATTAAATATCAATCGTTGAATATTGTGCATTGGCTTCAATGAAGTCACGGCGTGGTTCCACGCGATCACCCATGAGCATGTCAAAGATTTGATCAGCTTCTGCTGCGTCATCAACGCTGACTTGTGCCATGGTTCTGTATTCTGGATCCATGGTCGTTTCCCAGAGCTGATGGTCATCCATTTCACCAAGCCCTTTATAACGCTGGACGATTGGCTTACGATTCCCATTCGTCATACTGGCAACTGTTTCTTGAAGCTCTTGTTCCTGATTAACACCGGGTTGGATGTAGGTGATATTATCGCCAAGTTTCACGCCATAAATCGGTGGCTGTGCAATATAAACATAGCCTGCCTCAACGACTGGGCGCATGTAGCGATAAAATAGCGTCAAGAGCAGGGTTCTGATGTGCGCACCGTCAACATCGGCATCGGTCATAATGACAAGCTTGTGATAACGTGCTTTTGACACATCAAAATCAGCACCAAAACCAGTCCCCATCGCAGTAAACAGCGAGCGAATTTCTTCATTGGCCAGAATTTTATCCATGCTTGCTTTTTCGACGTTTAAAATCTTACCTCGAATCGGCAAAATCGCTTGAAACTCACGATTTCGACCAGACTTGGCAGAACCACCGGCTGAGTCTCCTTCGACGATGAAGATTTCAGTTTGTGTCGGATCGTTAGATGAGCAGTCTGCTAATTTCCCTGGTAAGTTTGAGATTTCAAGTCCTGATTTTTTACGAGTCACTTCGCGGGCACGTTTGGCTGCAATGCGCGCCTTACTTGCAAGAATTCCTTTTTCAACGATTCTGCGTGCAACTTGCGGATTTTCAAGCAAAAATGTCGTTAATTCTTCGCTGAAAAGTTTATTTACGATACCTGAAACTTCAGAGTTACCTAACTTTGTCTTGGTTTGTCCTTCAAACTGCGGATTCGGGTGTTTGACAGAAATGACTGCCGTCAGACCTTCACGAACGTCATCACCCGTCAGATTCTCCTCATTTTCTTTGAGGAGTTTGTTAGTCTTGGCGTAGTTGTTAATCACGCGCGTCAGAGCTGTTCTAAACCCTTGTTCATGCGTTCCACCTTCGTGGGTGCTGATATTATTTGCAAATGACAACACCGTTGAGTGATAGTCCCCTGTATATTGCATAGCAACTTCGACTGCAATCCCGTCCATCTCGCCTTCGGTGAAAATAGCTGGTTCAAACAAGGCTGTTTTCTTTTCATTGAGATAGGCAACATAGGACTGAATCCCACCTTCATAGTGGTAATGCAGGGTTTCAGCTTCGTCAGGGCGTTTATCTGTGATTGAGATGCGCAAACCACGGTTTAAAAAGGCAAGCTCACGCACGCGCTTCGCTAGTTTTTCAAACTCAAACTCAGTCGTTTCCGTGAAAATCGTCGGATCTGGTGTAAAATGGACAGTTGTCCCGTGTTTATCGGTGTCTCCAATAAGTTTGAGGTCCTCTCCAACTATACCACGGTGATATTCTTGGAAATATTGTTTACCTTGCGTAAAAACGTTGACATCTAACTGTGTCGACAGGGCATTGACGACTGATGAGCCTACGCCGTGCAAACCACCAGAGACTTTATAGCCGCCTCCGCCAAATTTACCACCCGCGTGAAGCACAGTAAAGACTGTTTCAACTGCTGGACGACCTGTTTTTTCCTGGATACCAACTGGAATACCACGTCCATCGTCGATAACCGTAATCGAATTATCTGGCTCAATAAAGACTTCGATATGCGTTGCAAATCCAGCAAGCGCCTCATCAATCGAGTTATCCACAATTTCCCAGACCAAATGATGCAGTCCTTCTGCTGAGGTCGAGCCGATATACATCCCTGGTCGCATGCGAACAGCTTCAAGCCCTTCTAGGACTTGAATCTGACTAGCATCATACTCGGCTGCTCTTTCTTTTAAGTCTTGCGCTTTATCTATCACGTCGTTTGCTTCGTTTTCTAGTGTCAAAATAAACCTCTTCTTATTTCCTAAAATCAGCTGAGCTGACTTTTTCATCGGTCCTTCTCTACTTAAAAATAAATAGAGATACCACTATATTATACCATTTTTCAGACAAAAAAACACCTGCCAAGCCGTGATCAGAAAGCAGGTGTTTGTTTTAATTTTTAGTCTTCTTTTAGCGTCAAAATCTCTGACAGATTGCTCACGGTATATGTCGCTGTCATGATTTCTTGGCTGTCTTGTGTCGCATTGTCATCAAAATAAATCGTTGCGATACCAGCATTCTCGCCTGCTACAACGTCTATCGCCCGATCACCAATCATGACTGGCTTTGCCATCTGGTACTTATCAAGCAGATAGTTAATTGACTCTGGACTTGGCTTTCTAGCAAACCCGTTGCTTGCTGTCACAACTTCCTTGAAATAGCTTGAGATGCCTGCCGTCTCAAGGATTTCTAGGACTTGATCATTGCGATGCGAGATCATAAAATTTCGTTGACCATTTTGGCAAATGGTTGCAAGCACCTTTGCAGCGTCTTTGAACAAGACGGGGTGCGTGAGGGCTTTTGCCTCTGTTTTTTTGTACGCCGCAGCAAAATCAGGCAGACCAGCTGCAAACTCTGAAATGGCAAAGTCTGTCGACGTTCGAAGTGCTTCGTAGATAGCATCATGTGACACACTTACCCCAAAACTCGCAAGAACCTCCTGAAAAGCCGCTGCTGACGTCTCGTAGTTGTCAAGCAAGGTCCCGCCCAAATCCCATATATAATCTGTAAAAATCATGATTTTCCTTCTTCCAAAGATAGCCAGATGACGCTTACAAGTGTGACTGCCATTGCGATACCTGTCACAGCGTCAAAGCGCATGCCAAATAGGATGACGCTGAAAACTGCGGCGAGAATTGGCTCCATGGCGGCACAGACTTCTGCAACAACAGGCGAGATATGCTTGATCGCACTCATGTTAAACATGAACGCAATCGCTGTGCCAACTACCGCAACACCAAGCGCAAGCGACAGACTTTTGACATTGAGCGTGAAGTCCAGCCGCCAAACTGGGTAGACGATATTCATGACGACGCCTGCTATCAGCATACCCCAGCCTGTTACGTTGATCACCTCATAGGTCTGTAACAGTCGTTTTGGTAAAAGTGAGTAGCTGACTACTGCAACTGCAGATAAAAGGCCTAGAATCAGCGCAAGCGGTGACAAGGTCATTGTGGCAATATTGCCATGCGTCGTCAGAAAGAAAATACCAACGAGCGCGACCAAAACTAGCATAACAGACTTTACAGACGGTTTCTGATGGCGAAAAATCGCCAGATAGGTCAGAAGAAAGACTGGCGCTGTGAACTGAAGTACAGTTGCTGTCGCTGCATTTGCGGCCTGTATGCAGGCGTAAAATGTCAGCTGAACCATCAGAACTCCAAAAATCGCAAAACTGATCAGCGGCAGAATATTACGCTTTTCTCGCCAAATCGCAAAAAAATCTGACGGGCTTTGGATAAATGAGATAACAAGCAAAATCACCCCAGCCACTAAGAGTCTAAAAGACGTGATCCACATGGCATTACCACCAAAATTTTCAAAAAAGATTTGGCCGAAGATGCCTGAAAACGCCCAAAAAAATCCTGCCATAATCGCATAGATTGTCCCTTTTAGCACACTTGTCTTGATAGATTTCATGCTACTATTTTATCATAATATCTGCCAGATGTTTCACTATATCTTGTTTTTCAGGTTCATTTCACGCTTTTTTCTGAAATGGGCTGCAAGTCATGACTAGGTCAGATACATTATCAAGAAAAACGTGATCACGCTCAATGATAATCATGGCGGGCTTGAAAGAGTTCAGTAGGCGCTCAATCTGTTCTTGATTAAAGACGTCCAGATAGTTCAGTGGCTCTTCCCAGATGAATGACCCAGCTGTTTCTGACAGAGATTTTGCAAGTTCAACTTTTTTCTGCTGACCAATGGACATCTGCTCGATTTTTTGGCTAACAAAAGAAAACCACTTTTGCAAGTGATTTTCTGTTTGATTTTGATTACCCTTTGAGTTCGATTGCCAAGTCAAGGCCTTTATCGCCTTGCATGAGGCCGTACATTTGCATTGGGATATCTTTAACTGGTGTTTCAGGGAATTTTTTAGTTACTTCGTCAACCATGTAACGTGCTTGTGGGCCAATCATGATAACGTCAGCCTTAGGCCCTTCGCTATCAACTTCTGCAAGCCCGTAAGCTTTGACGTCGAAATCAAGGCCACGTTTTTCAGCTTCTTGTTGCATTTTTTGTGCGAAGAGTGATGTTGACATACCTGCTGAGCAGAATAATTTTACTGTAGTTGTCATGGTAATTTACCTTTTTTCGTTTACATTCTGTAAACGCTTTCTTTCTTTTGATAAGTTTATTATATATCAAAACGACTACTTTGAAAAGTAATCGCTTGCATTTGTGTTATGATACAGACTTATTTGTTCTGTAACGCTTTGCAGTTGTTGAACGTTTTTTGACTTTTTCCATTGGAAAGACAGGCTCTTGGTTGTACTTCATAGACAGGACTAAGCCAAGGCCAATGAGATTGCCAATCAGCGAACTACCACCTTGTGAGATAAAAGGCAGGGGAATCCCGGTAAGTGGCAGGACACCGATGTTTGCGCCTATATTTTCAAAGACATGAAAGAGGATCATCATGGTGATACCGGTCGACACGTAGATATAAAACTGGTTGTTTGCCTGTAAAGTCACGCGAATCATGCGGTAAATCAAGACAAAATAAAGCAAGATCACGAGCGCAGATCCGACAAAGCCAAAGTTTTCGCCGATAACCGTAAAAATCATATCTGACTCACGGACGGGGACACTGACATTTGCGACGTTGAAGCCTTGCCCAAACAAGCCACCGGTCCCAATCGCAATCAGGCCTTGCGCCTGCTGATAGGTCGAGCCTTGGGCATTTGCAAATGGATCACGCCAAGCATCGATCCGCAAGATCTGATAGTTGCCCATGCCGACAGACTTCAGAAAATCGCGGCCCCCGTCAAATGTTGTCAGAAAAATGATCCCACCGCCAAAGACAACTGCAACCGCAACCACCGGCAAAATCAGTCGCCATGAAATACCTGAGACGACCACAATACCTGCAAAAATTGCCATAAAGACAAGCGCCGTCCCGAAGTCTTTTTGTGCAGCTAAGAGCGCCATGACAGGAATCGTCACCAGAAACATGTAGCCTATCAGCAAAAAATCATCTCTGAGTTTGCGCTGTTTCAGCCGATTTTGAAAACTAACGACGATGCGCGCCATGAGCAAGATATAAGAGATTTTCATGAATTCTGACGGCTGAAATAAATTACTGCCGCCGAGATAAACCCAGTTTTTTGCCCCCGTCAGATTGACCGTTGTCTGATCGTAAAACTTCAGCGGTAAGGCCATGAGGACGAGCCCAAAACCATATAAAATCGGCGTGAATCTCCAAAGCATCTTGGCATTAAAGTGCATGACAACAAGTGCAACGATGATCCCTGCAATCCCCCAGGTGACTTGCTGGGTCATCACAGCGGTAAGGCGCGTCGGATAATCATGGCTTGTTGCGATATATAAGACCAAAAGGCCAATCATGCTTAGCAAAAATGCCGGCAAAATCAGCGCATAATCAATTCGACTATCAAAAGTAAGTTTTTGTTTTTTCATTATTTCCATTATACCGTTTTGAGCTGAAAAATAAAGGGGTATTTGCCAAGAAAATCCAGTCTAAAAAATCCGACGCAAGGTCAGATTTTTTTCGTTCCCAGTAAAAGTGAGCTGATAATCACGCTGACACTTGATAAACTCATAGCAAGTGCCGCAAACATTGGACTCAAAAAGCCAAATGCTGCAAGTGGAATGCCTATGATATTGTAGATAAATGCCCAAAAGTAATTTTGATGGATTTTATTGACCGTGAGCTGCGAGAGTTTGAGCAGACTCACGAGTCTCACAAGTGAGTTTGACGACGTGAGCACCACGTCACCAGACTGCATGGCAATATCGCTACCTGCACCCATGGCAACGCCAACAAGTGCACTTGATAAGGCAACAGAATCATTGATCCCATCGCCAATCATCATGGCGTTTGACGTTGCTCTGACGTATTCGGCTTTTTGCGTTGGACTCGTGTTTGCAATCACTTGGTCAAGCTGTAACTGGGCATTGATTTTAGCAGCAGAGGCCGCATTGTCCCCTGTCAACATGACGGTTTTTAGACCATTTTGACGTAGTTCAGAGATGATTTTTTTGGCGTCCTTTTTCACTTCTGATGAAAATGTTGCAATCCCTAATAGCTCAGTTTCATTGGCTAGAAAAATGCTAGTATTTGTTGCTTCATCTCTCATATCTGCATCCGCCACAAAAATACCACGTTCAGCCATGAGCTTTGCATTACCAGCAAAGTAAGCTCTATCCGAGATAAGTCCGCACACACCAAGGCCTGCCAGTTCTTTGAAGTCAGTGACTGTCAGATTTTCCGACTTATCAGACGTCAGCGCTTGTGCCAATGGATGGTTCGACCCTTGTTCAAGGCTTGTCAGAACTGAAAAATCAGCGTCAGAACCCGTCCATTTTTCCAGATGAAACTGACCTGTTGTGAGTGTGCCCGTTTTATCAAAAATGACTGTCTCAACAGTTTTAGCGTGTTCAAGAGCATTGGCATCTTTGATCAGAATTCCGTTTTTAGCGCCCAGACCCGTTGCCACCATGATAGCCGTTGGTGTCGCAAGTCCCAGCGCACAGGGGCAGGAAATCACGAGTACGCCTGTCGCGTGGCTCAGCGCCTGCGTGATGTCAGCGGTCAAAATCAGCGTAAGCGCAAATGTCACAAGCGAAATGCCCAAGACCACGGGCACAAAAATCGCTGAAATCCGATCTGCTACTTTTTGAATCTCTGGCTTTGTCGCCTGCGCGTCAGCCATGGCCATCATCATCTGCGAAATCGCTGATTCATCCTGACTGTGAAGGACGCGCGCCGTGATGTTACCATCAAGATTGATAGCACCTTCCATAACGCTCTGATCGACTGTTTTTGCCACAGGCACAGACTCGCCCGTCAGAGACGACGTGTCAAAATTCGCCGTGCCAGAGATGATTTTCAAATCCAGGGGCACGATTTCTCCTGGTTTGATAAAAATGATCTGATTTTCAGTGACTGTGGCGACATCTTGCTCACGCATGTTTTTCAATGCTTCTGATGTTTTGTTTTCAAGCACATGAACGGTTTTCGCCCGTTTTTTTTGCAAACTTTCAATCGCGGCTGATGTATTTTTTTTAGCTTGATTTTCCAGATTTTTACCTAGTAAAACCAGCGTGATAATAACCGCTGCTGACTCAAAATTCACGGCTTGCGCTTGCTGCATAATCAAGCCTAAAAACAGACTTGAAAAATAAGCTACCGACGTGCCAAGGGCGACTAAAACATCCATATTGGCTGATTTATTTTTCAGGGCCATGTAGGCGCCTCGATAAAATCTAGCACCAAAAATAAACTGGACAGGTGTCGCAAGTATCAGCTGCACCATTGGTTCATGTAACATCATCAAGCCATGAAAGCCAAAAATGCCTGCAAGCATGCCCAAAATCATCGGCAATGTCAAGATTGCAGATAAAACAAATGACCAAAACAGACGTCGCTCCGCTTGACGTTTTGCCAGGGCGATTTTTTCACGATGCGCCTTGTCATCAATAATCGCACCGTAGCCCGCTTTCTCGACGGTTGCTATGATACTCGAAAGATCTGTCTCATCGGTCATGACAACCTTGGCCTTTTCCGTCGCCAAATTGACACTTGCTTCAAGCACTTGTTTTGATGCATTTAGTGCCTTATCGACGCGTGTCACACAGTTGGCGCAGGTCATGCCTGTGATCACAAAAGATTGTGTTTTCATATATTTTATTCCTAAAAAAGCGAGAGCACCACGTGTCCTCACTTTATTTTATCTTTCTTAAACGACTTTGTAGCCAGCTGCTGCTACGGCTACACTTGCTGCCGCAAGGTCCAAGATTTCGCTGTCAGATTTAACGACTGCTTCCCCTTTTTTCAGGTTGACTTTGGCAGACTTGACGCCTGAAACGCTCTCCAAAGCCTCGGTTACATGCATGACGCAGTGGTTACAGGTCATGCCATCAATCTTCAGTACTGTTTTTGTCATTAGGCGATCTCCATTATTTCTGTTTTAGCTGCCATGTTACTATTCGCATGTTCATGCGTCTCGCACGTGCAAACACTTGATGTCTCAAGGCAGTCACAATTGACATGACAAACCGGCGCTTTAGCTGCAAGCGCCGTTTGAATCATAGTCAAGTCCTCTGCTGTAAAATTCGCCTGACCAATCAAATCCGCAATCACATCCGCATGCTTTTGCGCACAAATCTTATCAAGCAAGTCTTGTCCCATGAGCGCAACTGCCTGACATTCTGACAAAGTCGGCGAATAGATAAATTTGCGGCCAGATTTTGTCGTCTCAAGTACATCTTTTTTGACCAAACGACCAAGCATGGTCTTGATTGTCGCCACAGACCAACCGTGCGAGTCCGCTATTTTACAGGAAATCTCATCGACACTTGCCGTATTTAGCGTCCAGATGGCGCGCATGACGACCATCTCTGAGTCCGATATAGTCACTTTCATTTTACTTACCTCTTTTCCCAGTCTCCGTTTTTTCCATGTCTATAGTTTACACCTGTAAACTACTTTTGTCAAACACCTAGTCTCGCGACTGGATAACCGCTACGATCCCTTTTTCAAGGCCAATGGTGACAGGCTTGTTATCTAGGAATTCATTTGATGACAAGGAAAAATTTTTGGGAAAATCAGTTTTTGAAAGGGGGTATTTGGCATCTGAGATGAAAAAGCCTGAAACGGCCGTCAGACTCGCAAATGCCAGATAAGTCATCTCAGGAATTTTCGTCAGAACATGCGTCCCTTCGCCCCGAAAACTGATGTGATTGGTCTCATTCATCAGAACAATTTTTTGCGCCAGACTCGCAAAACGTGCCTGCAAAGGCAGATAAAAAATCTGAATCTCGTGATCAAAACGCCCACCGAGACCACCAAAGATGATAATTTCTCTAATTTCCGATACCTGCTCAGTCGCAGTCAAAACAGCAAGCTCCAAGTCCGTATCATCTTTTTCAGCAGGTGCCTGATACCATTTGCCGGCATAGTCCTTGACAAGTCCAAGCTCATCAGCCGTCAAACTATCAAAATCACCTATTGCCAGATCAACCGGAAATCCTGCTGTCATCAGGCGAAAAGCACCCCGATCTACCCCTACAAAATAGCTATCAGAAAAGTTCGGCAATGCTTTTATCTGCCTGTCAAATCCACTTGCAGGACCGCCTGCTAAAATGATAATTCTCATAGTCCTATTATAGCAAAAATCAGCCATTTCTGACTGATTCCTTTATTGCTTATTTGTATAATGATTTTGATTTGCCATACCACCAGCCAAAGAAATGCTTTTGAATCCAAGGTTGAATCCACTTATCTAAGCCAAATGCACGACCTGAGCCATTCATGAGCGCAATCGCTGCAAAGATAAACCAGATATTTACCCAGTAAAACATCCCTGAAAGTGAGAACATGACAGTCAGAGCCGCTGTTGACGCCGCAGCAAGCCATGTGAAGGCACCAACAATCAAAGCAAGCGCCAAGGCAACTTCAAGAACTGACATGAATTTTTGCATGAACAAGGCCACTTCTTTGTTTGGAATCATGACCTTAAAGATGGGTTCTAACCAGTGTGGTAGCTTGTCAAGAACTGCCATTGGTTCGTGACCATATGAGTATGACAGACCAAATTCTGCAGTTGATTTTGCGGCGTCAGCTGTGCCAGATGTGGCTGCTGTTGTTGCAGCGTCTGTGGCACCTGATGCTGAAGCTGTTGCATCTGCTACTTTACTTGCTGTATCAGATGCCGCTGTTGAGGCTCCTGCTGCAGCGTCTGTAGCTGCTTTGACAGGTTCTTTTAACCAGTCAAATGGAAAATGCAAGTCGTTTGTGAACCAAGATCCTTTACCAAACCAAGTTGACGGTTTCAAAAGTTTGCCATCACCGACCCATTTACTTGATGCTTCGACCAGCCAGACAAGGCCATAGAAAACACGCAATGGCACAGACCATAGCACATTACCAAGGCGTGACGTGTGACCACGAAAGAGATTGCGGTCGTTTGGTGTATGGAAAAATTCATTTTTCAGGTAGGTAAAGAAATACCAGAGACTGCCGATTTGCAAGGTATAAAGCACATAAATCAGGTGTTTCACGACCATTGCAAAGAAACCTGACAGATGGTATTTACCCATAAGTGAGGCAACGCCCCATTTTGAGCCAACTGACACCATTGTGCCTTGGTATTTGCCGACAAACTTGTGCTTGTCGCCACCTTTGATGTCTGCAACGATATTTTCAGCGGCTGTGTGCGCTGTTTGTTCAGCTGCTTCGACAATTTGCGGTGTTGGACGACCTGTTGCTTCTTCGATAAAGCCAGATACATCGCCAGCTACGTAGATGCCCTTACCTTCAAAGCCTTGCGCTTCCATGTAGTCGTTTGCGACCAGTCTGTGACCACGCTCAGTTTCAGGTAATTCATAGGCAACGGCTTGCGTATTACCTTGCACACCTGTTGTCCAGATGAGGGTATGCGTTTGGATGTCAGCGCCATCTTTGATCTTGATATGGTCAGCAGCAACTTCTGTAATCGCTTGATTGAGCAGAAGATTAACATTTTTCTTAGTCAGGTACTTAACGACTTTATCTGCGTCAGGGCGATCAAGTGTGTTTAGGATTGTAGGCATCATCTCAACAACATTGAGCGTAATATCAGACTCATCAAGCTTGTAATCACGCGCCACAACAGCACGCCAATCAATCAGCTCACCAACCATTTCGATACCGGTAAAGCCTGAGCCTGCAACGACAAAGTTAAGCAAGGCTTTGCGTTTTTCATCGTCATGTTCGAGTGATGCAGCTTCGACAACGGCTTCCAGATGACGCTTGATTTTAAGCGCATCTTCCATTGACCAAAGCGTGAAGGCATTTTGCTTGACGCCGGGCACACCAAAATCGTTTGGCTCGCCACCAATCGCTACAATCACGTAGTCATAATCAAGCACGCCGCTTGCTTTTGTCGCAATCGTTTTGGTTTCTTTATCCAAACCAATCACTTCATCCGTCAGGATTTGCACATTTTTTCTGTGCGCAAAAAGCTTTTGCAAATCATACTGCGCATTTGTAAATGGCACACGACCTGCTGCAACTTCGTGGAGCTGCGTCATCATCGTGTGGTAGCTGTGTTTGTCAATGAGTGTAATCTCAGCGTCATTTTTCAGCTTTTTTGAGAGTGTTTTTGCCGCCTTGATACCTGCAAAACCAGCACCAATGACAACGATTTTTTTCTTAGACATCTTGTCTCCTATGTATGTAATATGTAAGTAATAACTTGATAATCCGTCTTTTTCTTGAGATGTTTGATAGTAATCTCACAATAATAATTATAGCGCTTTCACAAGAAAAAGTAAACCCTTATTTTTATGAGAACTACCTTATCTTATTCTAATCATTTTCCTTGCATTTTTCTAAAAAAGATCGCATAATAAATTTATCATTTAAGCTTATTTTAAGCTAAGTATAGGAGAAAATTTATGACAAAACCTGCTATTTTTGAAGATAAAAAACGCTTGATTGACCTACCGTTTGGCGATGATAAGACAAAAACATTGCCACTTGGTCTAAACAGTGTCAAATGGGGCACTATCTGGCTCATATCTCTGGCTTGGTTTTTATTTGCCACCTTTGTGACTTTCCCTACTGGTTTAATTCATGTGCTTGAAAAACTGCCCCTTGGCGTTGAGATTTTCAACTTCCTCATGAATAGCTCACTTTTTATTGTACCATTTTTAGCGCTCTGTGCCTTTGCAGGCCGTGCAATTAAAGGCCTTTTCAAACCTTTTCATAGCTCTCAGATCAAGTTTATGATTGGCATGTTTTTTGCAGCGTTTTTTGGGTCAAGCGTTGCAGGCGACCTTGCCAAACTTTTTGGTCCAATGACGACAAACGCCCATGTTGTCGAGGATAAAACAGGCGCCTTGAGCAAATTTATCACGGTGGCGCTTAATTCTATCGGCGGTCTTCTCGGCGAAGAGTTGCTGACGCTGATCGTCTTTTTCCTGATTTATAGCCTTGCTATCAAAAAACTGAACCGTGAGACGACGATACTTCTTGCGCTTATTGGCTCTAGTCTTGTCTTTGGTCTGTATCATTTGCCAACTTACGGCTATAATGTCGCACAAAGCATTTTAGTCATCGGCGTTGTCAGATTTTTCCTGAGTGCCGTCTACATCAGAACCAAGAGCATCTGGGCAAGTTTTCTGACGCACTACGCCTACGATATGATTTTGTTTAGCATCGGTTTGATCGCAACCTTGCACAAGTAAGTCATATTACTATATTTTTTCTGGTCAATGTTTTATAATCATGATAAGAAAAAAATATTGGAGATGATTCTATGCAAACACATCACGTTTCATTATTGACTGGCGATTTCAAGCAAAATGCCCATTTCTATGTTGATATTTTGGGCCTGCGCTTTATCAAAAACTCAATCAATCAAGCCAATCCACATATGCGCCACGTCTACTACGGTGATTTTGTCGGAACGCCTGGGACTGTTGTCACTTTCTTTCCTGATAAAAAACTCGACCGTGATCGCCTAGATGGTCGCATGTACTTCTCTGGTCTGCATTTTGGTGTCCCATTTGGCACAATTGGCTATTGGCAAGCACGTTTTGAAAGCTTTGGCTTAGCTGTTTCGGTTGACGCCAGAAATATCTTACACACGCAAGATTTTGATGCCATCCCAATCGAACTCAAGGAAGTTGACAAAGCAGCGTTTGACTGGCATGTCAACTTCCTCAGTGATGTACCTGCTGAAAATCAAGTCACAGGTGTCATTGGCACCGAGCTTCACGTACCAGATGTTGATGCCACTGCAAATTTCTTTGCAGATATTTTTGGGAAGTTTGGCGTGACTGTCAAAGGTAATGTCATCAATCTTGATGGTCCTGAGGCGATTTATCTCTATCAAACTGCTCCTGATGCACCAGAATCTAAGTTTGGCCGTGGTTCTACCGACCATTTTGCCCTGGGTGTGACAAGTTCATCTGAGCTTGACTATATCTGGGAGCGCGCGGGTGAACACGGCTGGACACGCGAAGTCTATGTCGATCGCGGCTATTTTAACTCAGTCTATCTGATCGAGCCAGGTGGCAACCGTGTTGAGATTGCAACGACAAACCCAGGATTTACACTGGACGAGTCTGTTGAAAATCTAGGCACTACTTTTGCCATGCCGCCACGTTTTGATGGCAATCGTGATGAACTCCAAAAATGGTATGCTGAACAAGGCATTTACTTTGACGACTACAAACCCTACACAGGTACAGGTCGTCCCGGCAATGCTGCTGTCAAACCCATCCACGATCAAAAAGGTAACACGAGAAATGATTAACAAAAAACCGTCAGACTAGCAAGAAGTCTAACGGTTTTTAACTCTTTGTCAAATCGCATGGGAATTTTTCCCACACGATTTATTATAGAGACTTTTTTCCTTAGTTATGATGATATATTAGTCAGATAGCATTGTCAAATATGAATCCAGTCTTTCATCTACATATCCTGCAAACAATTTCTCCATAGTAGCTAACTTGTGTTTAACATGATAGTCATCAAAAGCTGTATAATAATTGACCCTATCAGTGAACTTGATGTCAATTGGCGGAAAACCTGCTTTCATCAACTCTAAGTTGACTAGCAATCGACCTGTTCTGCCATTTCCATCAATGAATAGATGAATACCCTCGAATTCAATATGAAATCGTGCCAATCGTGGAATAATAGGTTCATCGCTTTCACGATATTTTTCCAATAACTGCTCCATACTTGGTGCAATCATATATGGCTGAACAGGTTCATGCGCTGCTCCCATGATGCGGACAGGAACTTTTCGATAGATTCCCCTATCTTCTTTCTTATCAGCCAAGACAAGGTAATGAATCTGTTTGATGACGCTTTCAGAAAGCGGTTTGTTTTCCTTCGCTAGGCTGCCAACAAAGTCAAAAGCTTCTTTGTGCCCAATCGCCTCTATATGGTCTTTCAACGGTTTCTTATCAATTGTAAGACCACGCAAAACCATATCTGTTTCACGAAGCGTCAAGGTGTTCCCTTCAATCGCATTAGAATTATAAGTATACTCTACCGTGAACTCTTCTGTTAATCTCTCTAATTCCCCAGACGTTAGCGGACGTCTTGAATCAAGTTCTCTTTTTTTCTCATCAATTTTTTTCAATAGATTTTCTTCTGACTTGAACCTGCCATCAGAAGGTTTTACAGCATCATAGGGAATCTTCCAAGCACGTCCTTGTTGAATTGCACCTACTATTTTTCCTTCAGCGCACAGAAGCCTAACTCGTCTATCGGAAATCCCCCACTTTTCGGCAGCTTGTTTGACTGTAATGTACATAGTGACACCTGCTTTTTTTCCCTAATTATAACCTTTTATCGGAATAGTATCAACTTATCGGAATAACACAGACAGAATTAACGGAATAATAGCGAACTTTTTAAATAAAGCTTACACAAATTGTTGAGATCCAAAAAAATGGTGCTGTTCCTAAGCGTCAGTAAAAAAAATCTAAATTTCAAATCCATCTTCAAGTATTAATTTTCTACCAAGAAACAATGCCATCTAAACCATCTTTTTTATGCAAATAAATCGTGTTGGAATTTTTCCCACACGATTTATTATGCCACGTTTTTTTAGTTACTGAGATTATGAGATTTAAGGCTTTTCTTTGCCAACACAATCAAAACTACTGAACCTTTATTCCGTAATTTCTACCCCCGATAGCTCGCAATCACGTCCAAAAATGCCTGGCCAAACTGGTCAGCTTTTTTCTGCCCGATGCCCGAGACATTTAGCATGTCTGACAAACTTTGCGGTTGGGCGTCGGCTAGATTCATAAGGACTTGGTCAGAAAAGACCATAAACGGCGGAATAGCAAGTGCTTTGGCAAATTTCGTGCGTTCGCTGCGCAAAAGCTCAAACAAGTCGCCACCGACTGTTTTTTTGCTGGCGCGTGATTTTTCAGCCTGCTCGACAACGTGAATCTCACGCATGGTGACCGTTTCTTCGCCTTTTAAGACGGCGACTCCCCTGTTTGAGACGCTGAGACCATTGTACTCGCCTGCAACGTCCAGATAGCCGTCAGCCACCAGATAATCGACAAATGAGCTCAGTTTTTTGATAGTCCAGCTCGCCATCAGTCCATAGGTCGATAGCGCATCAAATCCTGTCCAGAGCATTTTTTCAGGCAATTTGCCACGTAGAACATTGACGACTTGCGTGCGCGAATAGGTGCCCTCACGCAGTTGCGCCATTCTGACGACATTTGACAAGACTTTTTGTGCGTCCACTGTCACATCCAGCAACTCCCGCTCATCCGTACAATTGGTACAGACACCGCAATCAGCCATATCTTCCCCAAAATACTGGATGATATAGCGCTGCAAACACATCTGGGTAGCTGCGAATGCCGTCATTTCCTGTAATTTTTTGAGTTCATTGTGCCGATAATCGCTGTCTTGATTATCAGAATTATCGATGAAAAATCGCTGCAAAGCAATATCACGCGCCGAGTATAAAAGCACGGTCTCACTAGGCAAGCCGTCACGCCCAGCACGCCCAATCTCCTGATAATAAGCCTCAATCGAGCCAGGCATGCTCAGATGCAGTACATAGCGCACGTTCGTCTTATTGATGCCCATACCAAAAGCGTTCGTCGCAACAATGACCTGAAACTCATCATAGAGAAAACCATTTTGCGCCGCTTCACGCGCCACATCAGTCATCCCCGCATGATAGCGTCCCGCTGAAATACCCGCCGCATTCAACGTTTCTGCGAGTTCATCAACTTTTTTTCTCGTGCCAGCATAGATAATCCCGACATCTGCCGGATGCGCCTTGACGTAGTTGATGATATATTTCTTTTTGTCAGCATCTGACAAGCCTTTTTCGATTTTTATTGCGAGATTGGCACGGGCAAAGCCTGTTTTGACGGTCTTGTCAATGGCCAAAATCCGCTCCAAATCCGACTGTACTTTTTCAGTCGCCGTGGCCGTCAGCGCCATGACGTTTGGACGATTGGTCAGATTATCAATCAATCCGACCGCACTCAGATATGACGGTCTAAAATCGTGCCCCCATTGGGACAAGACATGCACCTCATCAATCACGACCAAACGAAGATCAAGCGTCTGAATTAACTCATAAAAATAGCTATCTTCAAGCCTTTCTGGTGCAACAAAAAAGAGTTTATAAACGCCCTTTCGAATGTCATAAATCCGCTCCTGCATCTCATCAAACTCAAGCGCACTATTGATCATGGTCGCAGAAACGCCTGCTGCGACAAGTTCATCAACCTGGTTTTTCATCAGAGAAATCAAAGGCGACACAACCATCGTCAGACCATCTTGCAAGAGCGCAGGAATTTGATAGGTCAGCGATTTACCGCCACCTGTCGGCATGATGCCAAGTGTGCGATTCCCCGCCATAACGCTACCAATAATAGCTTCCTGCCCACTTCTAAACGCATCATAGCCATAAACTGTTTTTAAGATTTCCTGTGCTGTTGTCATGTTTTTATTATAGCAAAAAATGCCCGCACCTGTGCAAGCATTTTGCTTTTTATCTGATCATCTCAAATCACCTCTGGCACTTTTTCAAAGCAGCGCAGGGTTGTCGACTCGGGCAAGCCTAGGCTTTTTGCAAACGGTATAATATATTTGATATTGTCTAAACATTGCTGATCAATGCTGATGATATGGCTGCGTGTCCCTTTTACTTTGACTGTTGCAGTCTGATGATTATTAACAAACAGGTAAATCAAGTCTGAATTATCCTTTTTTATCGTCACCCCTAGCAAATCTGCACCACACAGCACACATGTTGTCGTGTTATTCATGTAGGCATCAGCCACCAGTTTCATCACTTGATAATCAATCGAATTTGTCATTTTAGTCCTCTTTCCTTTTTCTGCTATGATTACTTTCTAATACTATTTTAACAATTCTTTTGGCTTTATTAAAATGATATAGAGGGTTATAATAAAGATAGGAGGTAGACACATGAAAATAACATTTGATGACAAGATACTTGCCAAGGTGGCTGACTTTTCTGATGCTGATCTGGTGCTTGATTTTGATAATACCATCGGCGAAAATGGCCGACCTGTCGAAGGCTGCTCAATCGGTACAAACTACCGGCTGATTGCCATTAACAAAGGCACAGTGCCAGAATCGTTTGACACCGTGATCGATTCAAACTTTGCGCCCTTGCATTTCAAAAAATATGGTCAGATGTTTCTGACAAAAGACATGACCCTGAGCGAGGACAGCGTCAGACGTGTGCAGCTAAAAGAATCAGGCGAGGTCATTGATAGCAACGTTCAAATCCTTGATTATCGTCAGGTCTAACTTGACAGAAAAACGTATCAGAAAGTGTTCTGATACGTTTTTTGTATTTTATTTGCCGTTTAGTTTGCAACAATATTAACTAATTTATCAGGTACTGCGATGACTTTTCTAACGGTTTTGCCTGCAATCAGATCTTTGATGACTTGATTTTCCAGAGCAATTTTCTCTAAGTCAGCTTTTGAAAGACCTGTTGGCACCATGATTTTCGCCTTGTTTTTGCCTAGGACTTGCAGGACAATCTCGACTTCATCATCAACGAGTTTGCTAGCGTCAAAACTTGGCCATGCCACATAAGAAATCCCAGCATCACCCGTCAAAATCTCCCAGAGTTCTTCGCCCAGATGCGGTGCAAATGGTGCCAGCAATTGGACAAATCCACGAGCATAGTCAAGCGGTAAACTTGTTTGCTTGTTCGCCGCATTGACAAAAATCATGAGCTGTGAAATCGCGGTGTTAAACTTGAGCGAGTCCAGATGCTCTGTGACAAACTTGACAGTTTCGTTATAAACACGGTCAAGCTTGCCGTCATTTTCAGCTGTAATCGTTTTTTCAGTGATCAAGCGATAAACACGTTCAAGGAACTTATGCGCGCCTTCAAGGCCTTCAGTCGACCAGGCGATACTAGCATCAAGTGGCCCCATGAACATCTCATAGAGACGCAGGGTATCCGCACCGTACTGATCGACCACGTCATCAGGATTGATGACATTTTTCAACGACTTAGACATCTTCGCTGGGCCTTCTTCAAGCGCTTCACCTGTTTCTGTATGATAAAAACCGCCGTCACGTGCCTCAACCTTATCAGACGCAACGAGCGCCCCGCGACCATCACGATAGCTCGTTCCTAAGATCATACCTTGATTATAAAGCTTTTGGAAGGGCTCCTTAGTCGGCACAATGCCAATATCATAAAGGAATTTATGCCAGAAACGCGCATAAAGCAGGTGCAAAACAGCATGCTCAGCACCACCGATATAAATATCGACTGGCAACCATTCTTTTAGAAGCTCCGGATCAGCTAACTGCTCCGGATTTTTCGGGTCAATGTAGCGCAAGAAATACCAGCTTGAACCTGCCCATTGTGGCATGGTATTGGTTTCACGACGCCCTTTCACTCCATCTTCACGTGTCACACTGAGCCAGTCTGTCAGATTGGCAAGTGGTGACTCACCCGTGCCTGACGGCTTTATATCACGTGTTTTAGGCAAGATGAGTGGCAGATCCTGTTCTGGAATTGCCGTAGATGTCCCATCTTCCCAGTGAATAATCGGAATTGGTTCACCCCAGTAACGCTGACGACTAAAGAGCCAGTCACGCAGACGATAGGTCACTTTTTCCTGACCAACATGTTGCGTTTCAAGCCATTCAACCATTTTGGTAATCGCTGTTTGTTTATCAAGACCATCTAAAAAGTCAGAATTGATATGAAGGCCATCTTCTGTAAAGGCAGCTTGCGTCACATCGCCACCATCGATAACAGGAATGATTGGCAAGTCAAATGTTGTCGCAAAGTCCCAGTCACGTTGATCGTGTGCTGGCACCGCCATGATAGCCCCTGTACCATAACTTGCAAGGACATAGTCAGAAATCCAAATCGGAATTTCACGACCATTGACCGGATTTATCGCATAGGCACCTGTAAAGACGCCTGTTTTATCTTTGGCAAGATCGGTCCTAGCGAGGTCTGACTTGAGGCTCGCTTGGTGCTGATATTCTTTGACAAACTCCGCCTGTCCTTCTGATGCAATCTTGTTTACAAGCGCATGTTCGGGCGCAAGGACGGCGTAGGTCGCACCAAAAAGTGTGTCCGGACGTGTCGTAAAGACTGTAAATGTTTCAGTCGTATCTTTGATTTTGAAATCAACATTGGCACCGACAGACTTACCAATCCAGTTGCGCTGCATGTCTTTGACAGACTCAGGCCAGTCAACGTCTTCCAAATCATTGAGCAGACGCTCAGCATAGGCTGTGATTTTCAGCATCCATTGGCGCATCGGTTTTCTGACGACAGGATAGCCGCCACGCTCTGACGTCCCATCAGGCAGAACTTCTTCGTTTGAGATGGCAGTGCCAAGCTCTTCCACCCAGTTGACTGCAACTTCTGCTTCATAGGCGAGGCCTTTTTCATAAAGTTTGGTGAAAATCCACTGCGTCCATTTGTAGTAGTCAGGGTCGGTTGTATTGATTTCACGATCCCAGTCGTAAGAAAAGCCAAGCGCATTGATCTGACGCTTGAAAGTCGCGATATTTTTTGCTGTAAACTCAGCTGGATCATTGCCCGTATCCATGGCGTATTGCTCAGCAGGTAGGCCAAATGCATCCCAGCCCATTGGGTGCAAGACATTGTAGCCTTGAGCACGGCGCATGCGGCTGAGAATATCTGTCGCTGTATAACCTTCTGGATGTCCCACGTGCAATCCAGCACCACTCGGATATGGAAACATATCAAGGGCGTAAAACTTCGGCTTTGAGCTATCTGTTCCTGTTTTGAAGGTCTGATTTTCAGCCCAAAAAGTTTGCCATTTTTGTTCGATGGCTTTGTGATTAAATGTCATAATTACTCCAATTTATCGTCTTTTCTTTATTATTTTACGCTATTTTGCGCTTTTTTTCAATGCTTAGCAAGCGCATAAAGCAAAACCAGATCGCTACCTGACAAGCTTAGTCCATATGCTTTTTCAAATTTCTTGATTTTTTGCGTCAAGGTATTGCGATGAATGAACATCGCTTTAGCCGTTTTAAGCTGATTGCCATCGTGTTGATATAGCGCTAAAATCAGCTCCTGCGCCTCAAAATCCGTCAGAAGGGCTTGCTTGATTTTATCAAACGGTGGATTACTTTCCTGACTTAGTCCTGATTTTATCAGGCTTTCTGAAAATGTCAGGTCTTGATCAAAATTCGCCTTTTCGAGCTGAAATAGTGCGGATAATTCGGTCTTATCTGCAAAAAATCCGATATAGTAAGAGGCCTTGATGCCCAAATCCTGCGTCAGAGTCTCTAAGGCATTTTTAAGTTCAAACTCACTTAGATGATCCTGAGACAGGCGTTCAATGGCATAACCACTATCCTGCGAGATTTTTTTAATCTCACGAAGTTCGGGCAAGATGAGCGATAGATTTTCTGACAAGTCATCAAAATTCGCTGAGCGTAACTGAATCAGGCGATAAGTCCCCGCCGTCAGATGCTCAAAATCCGTCAGACTCACATCAGCAAATAAAACACGCTCAAAAAGCAATTGCTCACGCGTCGTCAGATCACTTTTTTCAATATAATAGTGCTGCCCGTCATTTTCAAAGTCAAAAAACGTTTGACTATTTTCTGCAGTTGCTTGGCCTTGCCCTGATTTGACAGGATAGAGTTTCATTAGTTCTTGGATGTTCATGATCTTACCAAAAAACGCCAGCTGGCGTTCTCAATTAAATATCTTCTGATTTGACGCGCATCTTGAACAATGGCGACAGCGGACGTTTTTCGTGGATACGCACAATGGCATCCGCAATCAAAGCTGAAATCGAAATTTCAGTGATTTTGCTTGATTCACGAATGGCGTCAGGCAGCTCGATTGTATCTGTCACGACTAATTTTGTAATCGCTGAATTTTCGATACGTTCAAGCGCTGGACCTGATAAGACACCATGCGTACATGAGGCATACACTGCTGTTGCACCAAGTTCTTTCAGCGCATTTGCTGCAAGTGTAATCGTTCCTGCCGTGTCAATCATATCATCAATCAAGACACATTTTTTACCTGAAACATCACCGATGATGTTCATTATTTCAGCAACATTGGCACGTGGCCGACGTTTATCAATAATCGCAATCGGCGCTTTGAGGAAGTCAGCTAACTTACGGGCACGTTGCACGCCACCGTGGTCAGGCGAAACGACAACGACATCCCCATTTTCCCCAGTCAAGCCCATCCGGTCAAAATAATCAGCAATCAGCGGCGCACCCATCAAGTGGTCAACAGGAATGTCGAAGAAACCTTGGATTTGCGCAGCATGAAGGTCAACTGTTAACAAGCGATTGACTCCTGCCATCTGAATCATATTTGCGACCAATTTTGATGTGATGGGTTCGCGCGGACGTGCCTTACGGTCTTGGCGTGCATAGCCATAGTAAGGCATGACAACATTTATCGTCTCAGCTGACGCCCGTTTTAGCGCATCAACCATGATCAAAAGCTCCATGAGATTTTCATTGACAGGGCTTGATGTCGATTGCAAGATAAAAACGTGGCTGCCACGGACTGATTCTTTGATATTGATCTGAATTTCACCGTCGCTGAACGTTTCAACGCTAGATTTTCCAAGGTCAACGCCCATGTTTTTAGCCACTTTTTGGGCTAATTCTTGGTTTGAGCTGAGTGCAAATAACTTCAAGTTTGCGTACGACATGTCATCCTCCGAGATTTTCTTATTTCCATTTTACTATTTTTAGCGGCTTTTGTAAATGCTTACCACAGCCTGACTTCGCCTATTTTTGTCAGAACGTTTCTGATATTAACTCACAAAAGGGATTGGAACAAGCCTTTGATAAACAGTGTTTCATCAAAATCCGCCAAATCAGAAATGCCTTCGCCAAGGCCAACAAG
Source organism: Pseudolactococcus insecticola (assembly GCF_011170065.1). Classification (GTDB taxonomy): domain Bacteria; phylum Bacillota; class Bacilli; order Lactobacillales; family Streptococcaceae; genus Pseudolactococcus; species Pseudolactococcus insecticola. Next base: position 307,585 of record NZ_BLLH01000002.1, read on the forward strand.
CTTGACAGGTATTTTCAAAGTCTGCTGAATGCTCAAAATAATCCCACCTTTTGCTGAACCGTCAAGCTTGGTCAAAACAATACCCGTCAGAGGCGTCACAGCTGAAAATTCTTTTGCCTGTGAAATAGCATTCTGACCAGTCGTCGCATCAAGCGCTAACAAAGTTTCGTGCGGTGCATCGGGCAGCACACGTTTGATGATTTTGCCCATTTTTTCAAGCTCTTTCATCAGATTATCCTTGTTTTGCAGCCGTCCAGCCGTATCAATCAAGAGAATATCATAATTTTCGATAGTCGCTTTTCTGACGGCATCAAACACGACACTTGCTGGGTCTGACTTTTCTTTACCGACAACGATGTCAACGCCACTGCGACGTGACCACTCGACAAGCTGATCTGTTGCCCCAGCACGAAATGTGTCGGCTGCTGCGAGCAGGACTTTTTTCCCTGCCTGTTGATAGCGATTAGCGAGTTTGCCAATTGTTGTGGTTTTGCCAACACCATTTACGCCGACAAACATCATAACTGTCAGTTTTTTTTGCAAATTCAGCTGCGTTTCAAGATGCGATTCACCAAAATTATCCACCATTTTCTCGATGATAACACGTTTAACATCCTCTTTTGATTTAGCATTTTGCAGTTTGACTTCGTGGCGCAGATCCTCGCTCAATTGTGCAGCCACATCGACCCCAACATCGCTCATAATGAGCGTATCTTCTAAATCTTCAAAAAATGCTTCGTCGACTGATCGAAAATTCGATAGAAATTCATTGAAACGTGCCCCGAAACTTTTGCTCGTTTTTTGTAGCGATTTCTCGTATTTGGCTTCAGTAGCCGGCTCCGGAACTGGTTCTTGCTCAGAAATTTCTGCCACGTCGTCAGTTACAATTGGCGCTAGTTCAGCTTCAATTTTAGCTTCAGACTCAGCAATTACTGGTGTTTCTGTAGGGTCAGGCTCAGCTTCTGATTCTGTCGGAACAACCTCAATCTCGGCATCATCTAACTCATCCATATCAAAGGCAAACACATTTTGCTCAGCAAGCGTTTCTTCAACCTCATCTGCAATATCTTTTTTGCCAAAAATCTTATCAAATAAACCCATTTAATCCTCCAAAATATAGGTATTAACCGCCCAAGCGACACCGTTTTCCTCATTGGTGTAAGGCGCTGTTTCGCTTGCTGCTGCTTTAGCTGCAGGAACCGCATTTTTCATGGCAATGCTGTGACCGGCCCAGCTTAGCATGGGCAGATCATTTTCCTCATCGCCCATCGCCATCACTTCTTCACGGCTAATCCCCAAAATGTCAATCAGACTCGCAAGTCCGTAAGACTTCACCACATTTTTTGGCATATATTCCAGTAAAATATCACGACTTTTGAAAATTTCGTATTTCTCAAAAAGTTCTGCCGGAATTTCAGGAATTTTCTGATCCAGATAGGTAGCGTCAAAGGCCGTAATCGCTTTGTTGAAAACGCGATCACGTGGCATCGCCTCAAAAGTCGTCGCCGTAAAGCTTAAAAATGGGCTGACGCCACGATAAAGTGACTTGCTATTTGTTTCAAACACGCGCTCATCACTCAGAACATCAAACGGCAAGCCGAGTTTTGACACCGCCGTATAAATCTCAGCGAGTTCCTCATAAGTAAATGATTTTTTGGATAGAATTTCGCCCGTATTTTTTTGTACCAAACCACCATTGAACGTGATCGAATAATCCGCATCGTCACGCAGATCAAGCTCATCAAGAATGTGTTCAATTGCTTTAAGCGGGCGTCCTGTCGTGATCACAACTTTGACACCTGCTCTTTTGGCCTTTTTGAGCGCCAATTTATTTTCGTCAGAAATCGACTTGTCATCACGCAATAGCGTGCCGTCAAGATCCAACGCCAGTAATTTTATTTTAGTCATGCTTTTATTATAGCAAAAAAGCAAGGACATTGCCTTGCTTGGATGATGTTTCTGATGACTTTCAGGCTATTTTTGCTCAGGTTCAGCGACATAGTCTTTGAGCTTGACAGAAACGATTTTTGAGACGCCACCTTCTTGCATTGTCACGCCGTACATGGCTTTTGCGGCTTTCATCGTCCCTTTTCGGTGGGTGACGACGATAAACTGGTTTGAGCCCTCGTCAAAGCGCGTCATATAGTCACCAAATCGCTTGACATTGGCCTCATCTAAGGCTGCTTCAACCTCATCTAGCACCACAAAAGGTACCGTCCGAACGCGGATAATGGCAAACAGTAAAGCAAGCGCCGTCAGCGACTTTTCACCGCCACTCATGAGATTGAGACTGGCAAGTTTTTTACCTGGTGGCTGCACCGCAATCTCGATGCCGGCATTGAGTAAATCAGCCTCATCAGTCAGTTCTAAGTCGGCCTGACCACCGCCAAACATCTGCGTAAAGGTCTGTTGGAATGACGTCCGAATAGCTTCAAATGTTGTCTTAAATCGAATTTTCACCTCATCATCCATGTCATGAATGGTCGTTTCGAGCAGTTGTTTGGCAGCTAAGAGGTCATCTTTTTGTGTATTGAGAAATCCTCTGCGGTCATTGACCTCGTCAAATTGGCTGATAGATGCCAGATTGACAGGGCCAAGTCGGCGAATTTGTGATTCTAAACTTTGCAGCTGACGCTCGCTTTCTGCCAAGTTTGGTAAGTCTTCAGCCTGATCACTCGCTGCTTCAAAACTCATCTGATACTCATTTACCAGTTTGTTCTGACGGGTTCTCAAGATATTTTCTGAAGTTTCAAGTGCCAGCTCCAACCGTGTTTTCTGAGAAAAATGCTTCTGACGTGCTTCAATGTTGCTGGCATTTGCCACATCCAAATCCTCGATTTGTGCCGTCAGATCATCCCGCTCAAAACGTAGCGAAACAAGCTTGATATTTGCCGCCTCAAGCTGGTCAGACACCGTCTGATGATGCGCACGTAACCGCTCAATGCCATCAACATCCAGCATATCCGAATTTTCAGTATCATTTTGCGAGTTAAGCGTCGCAATTTCCTGATTGAATGCCGTTTTTTCTTGTGTTAGGCGCCCGATTTCACTCGTTTCATGGCGGATTTCTGACATCTGTTCAGAAAGCGCCAATTGCTTGTCCTGCAGGCTATTTCTGAGCGTTTCAGTCATCGTTTTGATTTCGGTTTGATTTTCTTTGATGCGTTCAATGTCAGCTGTGAGCTGATTTTTCTGTTCAGCAATAGCCGCTAAATCACTTTCATGCGAGGTATTTTCATCCGTCAAGACTTTGATACGCATGGCCTCGTCAGACGTCCCAGAAAGCGCAAGGCGACTCTCCAGATCAGCCTTAGCAGTGAGCAGCGACTGCGTTTTTAGCTCGTATTCTTGACTGGCAAATCTAGCATTTTCGCCCTTCTGACGCAGGTCCGAAAGACTTTCCGTCAGAACTGACTTGTCCTTTTGTGCTTGTTCAAGCCCATGCTCGAGCTGCTTGACTGTGATATCTGCACTTGCGACTTGTTTTTTAAGATCATCAATGGCGACATTTGTAAAGGTTGTTGTATTGCGCTTATTTGCCCCACCTGTAAATGAGCCACCAGCATTAATTTGCGTACCATCAAGTGTGATAATCCGAGCTGAAAAGTTCAATACTCGCGCAATTTTCGTCGCATTGTCATTATTGTCAACGATGAGTACACTACCCAGTAGATTCGCAATCGCTGGCGCAATTTTTTCATCATAGCTGACCAGATTTTGTGCTGTGTCAATAAACCCAGCCATTGTTGCAACCTGGTTATATTTTGCAAAATAGCGCGGTTTAATGGTGGTTAAAGGCAGAAAAGTTGCCCGACCCAGACGTTGATTTTTCAAAAATGAAATGGCTGATTTGGCCGCCTGTTCGTCAGAAACGACAATACTTTGCGCACCAGCGCCAAGCGCAATGTCCATAGCTGTCGTATACTGCGTGTCAAAAGTCACCAAATCAGCCACCGCACCGATGATGCCTGGCAATTTGTCACTTGATTTCAGTACAGCCTTGACTCCTTGATAAAAATTATCATGGCTAGCACGGATATTTTCCAAGCTATTCAGACTTGCTTTTAGTTTGTTTTGCGCATCCATAGCAGAAAAAAGCTGATTTTGCGCTTGACTAATCGTACTTTCTTGTGTTTTGAGTGCCTGATCTGCCGTCCGATAGTCTGAAATCAGCCCATCAAGTTCAAGTTTCGCTGTATCTGCCTGTTTACTTGTCGCATCTAACTCTTTTTCAAGGTCGGCATATTTATCTGCCAAGGCTTGATTTTCGTCAGATTTACTTGCCGCATTTGCCTTGATATTGGCAAGTTCTGACGTGTTTTTCGTCACATCGTTTGAGAGTTTTGCCTCTTTACTGACCAGATTGACAAAGTCTGCGCGCAGGCGCTCAATGACGTCATCCGGATTTTCAGATAACTGGTCTAACTTCCCCTTAACATCGACAATCTCAGCATCTAGCGCCTGTTTTTTAGCTTGATTTGCTGTGTTGGCTTCTGTCAAAGCCGCAAGTGTCTCAGAGATTTCTACGAGTTTTTCGGTCAACGTCGCAATGCGCGCCGAACGCTCAGCTGCTGATTTTTGTGACATCTGCGATTGATTGGTGTAAATATCGATTTTTGACTGAAAGTCAGACTTAGCAGTAGTCAGCTGTAATATCTCAGTTTGCAACGACTCCTGAGTTGTCTCTACCCGCAAACGCGCTGTCTTCAACTCTTGCACCTGTGCTTCAAAAGCGATCTGTTGTGCTTCTTGCTGAGCAAGCTCATTATTTACTTCTGAAAGTTGCGCTTGCGCACTGTCATACTTGATTTTTTCAGCCATGATTTGCGCGACTAAAACTGACATATCAAGTTTTGTGCGCACCTCATCAAGCTCACGAAACTGCAAAGCCACATCACGTTGCGCCCGCAATGGTGTCAATTGCCCGTCAAGCTCATAGATGATGTCATCAAGCCTGTCTATATTTTCCTGAGTCGCTGAAAGTTTTGACTCCGTTTCTTTCTTGCGGTTTTTATACTTCAAAACACCCGCCGCCTCTTCAAATATAGCGCGACGCTCTTCGGGTTTGCTGTTAAAAATCGCTTCGATCTTGCCTTGTGAGATGATAGAAAAACTATCGCGACCAAGGCCCGTGTCCGTAAACAGCTCATGCACGTCTTTTAGTCTGACTTTTTTATCATTGATCAAAAACTCGCTGTCACCATTGCGATACAGGCGCCGCGTAATCATCACTGTTTTTTCACTCGGCAGATAGTCATCACTATTGTCAAAAGTGACAATCACTTCAGCATAGTTGAGCGCACGACGTTTTTGCGTTCCTGCAAAAATAATATCTGGCATCTTTGCACCACGCAGGCTCTTTGCCGACTGCTCACCCAGCGCCCAGCGCAAACTTTCAGTGACATTTGACTTGCCTGAACCATTAGGCCCAACAATCGCCGTCACACCCGTATCAAATGTAATTTTTGTCCGATCAGCAAAAGACTTGAAACCGACCATTTCGATTTGTTTCAGATACATTTATTTGCTTTCCTTTGCGGTTGATTCGTCTGCTAACCGCAGCTTTTTTTGGTGCTCAAAAGCATCACGCGCGGCATCTTGCTCAGCGATTTTCTTTGATTTGCCACGGCCGTGGCCAATGGTGCGTCCTTCAAAAACGACTGCTATTTCAAACATCGGATCATGCACAGGACCGCTTTTTGCCGTAATCACGTAGTCGAGCGGGATTTTATTGTGCTGATCGATCTGGCCTGCCGTGTAAAAAACCTCCTGCAAAGCTGACTTGTAGTCTGTTACCTTGTCATAGCTACCATTTTCAATCTCAGGAATCATAACTGCGTAGATAAAACTTTTTACCGCGTCAAGTCCTTGATCCATCAGTAAAGCACCCAAAAATGACTCAAATAAATTTTCCAGATTGGCGTCATTTTTTCTGCCACCATTTTTCTCCTCGCCCTTACCAAGCTTGAGGTACTGGTCAAAGCCGAGTTTACGCGAAAAATCCGCCAAAGATTCCCTGCGAACAATCGAGATTTTTTTCTCTGTTAAAACACCCTCGCGCTCCTCGGGAAAGGCTTTATACAGGTACTCAACGATGATAAAACCAAGCGCTGCATCGCCTAGAAATTCCAGCCGTTCATTATGCGCCAAGCTCGTCGCCTTATGCTCAAAAAAGTAAGATTTGTGCGTAAACGCTTCATCTAAAAGCGCTTCATTATCAAAAAATATCTGATACTCGCGTAATTTTTCGTGTAAAGTTTCCATTATTATCATTATACCAAAAAACAAGGCCATACGCACCTTGTCACTGTATTTTATCAGCTAGGGTATCTGGGGTTGATTGGTTGTCGTCCATGAAAATGGTAATATATAGAGCTTGCGCTTGCGCGTTGCTTTATCTTTAGGATCTCCTACCCAACCATGCAAAACCAGCTGTTGTTGCGACTTTTCACCTGCTACAAGCTCAGCACCACCTGGTCCTTTGATCTGTCCTTCAAGCCCCGCCGTTGTGAGCAATGCCGACTGATACACATAACCCGTAAGCAAGCTCGTACTCGTCGCATATCCTGTAAAATAGTTGGTCGTGGCATAGGAATTACCAGAAAATAGCAACAAATAACGACCATCAGGCGTTTTCGTCAGAAACGGTGCCTCTATGGTCATCGGGTGACTCACACCACTTGCCACTGGATTAGGCACCTGCGTGTTGGTCAGAAGTTTATACGCAGCACCGTCGGTTCGCATACCGTTCTGAGTTAATTTTTGAATCCAGATGCTGCTGGGCAGGTTGATTGCATTGCCATCATTTTTATAAAGCAGATAAGTGTCACCATTTTCTGAAAATGTTGCGGGGTCAATCAAGCCACCCAACGCATCATTTTCAGCCACTTTTTCATCATCTGGGATAAACGGACCATCCGGCCACTGCGATGTCGCAACGCCGATACTTCGCTTATTAGTCACCTTATCTTTTGCCGAAAAATACAGAAAATATTTACCGTTTTTTGATAGAATATGTGGCGCCCAGATGCCCTTTTTCGCCCAGCTTGGCAATACAGGCAGCGCATCATACTTGACACGGTACTTTTTACCGTTGTCAGATGTGGCAAGCGGAATGTTCAAACCATCTGTCGACGTGGCATAGGCATAATAGTGATTGCCTACTTTTATTGCCGAAGGATCTGCAAAATTATCCGTCGAAAAATCATAGCTGACCTCATGATCTGGTTGACTCAAGCTACTCGTTTGCTTGGCATCTTGCGCGGTGAGCTGCGACGAATAAGCACGTACCTGAGCCTGCTCACTATCATTTGATAACTGACCTGATACATAAACTAGGCCAAAAACGACACCTAGCACTAAAATCAGGCCTGTAATCGTAAACATAGCAGATTTCTGTCGTTTTTTCAAAGCATATCCTTTCTAACGCGTCTTTTTATCAAAAACAAGGACTTTCGTCCTTGATTATCTCTTATTTTCCTGATCAATCTCCTGACCTAAAAAGTAGGAGATGACTGTTCTGATCACAACGAGTGCTGCAAGCTTGCCGATGTCTGAAAATGTTGGTCTGACGATACTTTCAATAATGTCAGCTGCAATCAAAATCTCAAGAGACAGTAACACATAAGCACCCAATTCATTTTTGATCAGACGCAGGTTGATCGCATCTTCCGTGTCGGCCAATTCATTTTTGACAAACTTATAAACAGCCTTTACAATCCCGCAAATTAGGATGATCACAGCAACAAGGCTTGTTACAGCAATCAAAAATTCCAAAATATCAGCAATAACGATTGGCATGATTTACTCCTAGATGACCGGATTAGCCAATGATACTGCCATTTGCAACATCATTTGGTACTGCAAGCAAGGTCAGTTCGCCGTCAGATTCGGCTGACAAGATCATGCCTTGTGACAAAAGTCCCATCATTTTACGTGGTTTGAGATTGGCGACAATCTGCAACTTAAGCCCGACCAATTCATCAGGATTTGGATAGAATTTTGCAATGCCTGAAAGAATTTGACGGTGTCCTTCGTCGCCTGCGTCCAGCTCAAATTTCAATAATTTGTCAGAACCTTCAACTTTTTCGGCTGCAATAACTTCTGCTACTTTAATCTCGATTTTTTCAAAGTCATCAAACTTGATGGCTTTCTTGTCAGAAGACAAAGTCGTCGCTTCCGGGTCAAATGTCGTCTCTGATGTTTCCACAGGGGTCGTAAGTGCCATCTGCTCTTTGATATAGGCGATTTCTTCATCTGTATCAAGACGTGGGAAAATCGGTTGACCTTTTGCCACAACAGGTGCAGTGAACGTATAACCAAAACTCAAATCAAGCAAGCTTGGTGCGTCAAATGTCAGACCTAGTTGTTCAAAAATCGCTTGAGATGTTGCCCGCATAAAAGGTTGCAAAAGGACTGCAACCACACGCAAACTCTCAGCTAAATGGTACATGACACTATCAAGTTCAGCCGCTTTTTCAGCGTCCTTAGCTAAGATCCACGGCGCTGTTTCATCGATATATTTGTTGGTCCGTGAGATGATTGTCCAAATTTCACTCAAGGCGATATTAAACTCCATTTTGTCCATGGCCGTGTGATAGTTTTTAACCGCAGCTTCAATCACAGATTTAAGTGTGCTATCAAACGCTGTAGCAGTTTTCGGCGTCCGAATCTCACCACCATTATACTTGTTAATCATAGCAACTGTGCGGTTGAGCAAGTTTCCAAGATCATTTGCAAGGTCGTAGTTGACACGATTGACAAAGTCTTCAGGCGTGAAAATCCCGTCAGAACCAAATGGCACGGCGCGCATGAGATAATAGCGCAGCGCATCAAGACCATAGCGTTCAACCAGCATTTCAGGATAGACCACGTTGCCTTTTGATTTCGACATTTTGCCGTCCCTCATCAGCAACCAGCCGTGACCAAAAACTTGCTTAGGTAACGGCAAGTCAAGCGCCATCAGCATGATTGGCCAGTAAATCGTGTGAAAACGCACGATTTCTTTCCCAACCATGTGGACATTGGCTGGCCAATATTTATCAAAATTCGTCGTATCATCAGAACCATAACCGAGCGCTGTGATATAGTTTGTCAGCGCATCAAGCCAGACATAGACGACATGTTTCGGATTTGATTTGACAGGAATTCCCCAGGTAAATGACGTCCGTGATACCGCCAAATCTTCCAATCCAGGCTTGATAAAGTTGTTGATCATCTCATTTTTACGAGATTCTGGTTGGATAAACTCTGGATGTTCATTGTAATAGGCAAGCAAGCGATCGGCGTATTTGCCCATGCGGAAGAAATAAGATTCTTCTTTAACCCACTCAACTTCGTGACCACTCGGCGCTTTACCACCCGTCACATTGCCCGCAGCATCACGAAAAACCTCAGCCAACTGAGACTCTGTAAAGTATTCCTCGTCAGAAACCGAATACCAACCCGCATACTCGCCCAGATAGATGTCATCTTGCGCAAGCAGCTGCTCAAACATATCCTGTACGGCTTTTTCATGATAATCATCCGTCGTCCGGATAAAGTGATCATAGGAAATATCAAGCGTTTGCCACAAAGCCTTCATATCTGCCGCCATACCGTCGACATAGGCCTTAGGCGAAATGCCCAATTCTTTTGCCTTTTCCTCGATTTTCATCCCATGTTCATCGGTTCCTGTCAAGTAGAAAACGTCAAAATCCATGGCACGCTTGTAACGCGCAAGCACGTCGCAGGCAATCGTCGTATACGAATTTCCGATGTGGAGCTTGCCTGATGGATAATAAATCGGGGTTGTGATGTAAAAAGTTTCTTTTTTATTGTTAGCTTGAGTCGTCAAAATAATGTCCTCTTTCATGACGTCAAATGAGACGCCCTAATCCCTTTTATTATACCATATTTTTGTTATAATTAAGACTATGAATATGAAATTTATCTCTTGGAACATTGATTCCCTAAACGCTGCGCTCACAAGCGACTCTCCTCGCGCCCAGCTCTCACAGGCCGTGCTCACGACACTCGCCGCACAAAACGCGGACATCATCGCCCTGCAAGAAACCAAGCTCTCATCCAAAGGCCCAACAAAAAAGCATCTTGAGATCCTAGCCGAGCGCTTTCCTGACTACGAGATTGCCGTTCGCTCATCAGTTGAACCCGCACGAAAAGGCTATGCTGGTACCATGTTTCTCTATAAAAATAACTTGACGCCACTTGTCAGTTTTCCAGAGATTGATGCCCCGTCGACAATGGACTGTGAAGGCCGCATCATTACCCTTGAGTTTGACGATTTTTATCTGACCCAAGTCTATACACCAAATGCTGGTGATGGCCTAAAACGCCTTGCAGAACGCCAAATCTGGGACGAAAAATACCGTGATTATCTCATGCAACTTGACAAAATAAAACCCGTCATCGCACAAGGCGACTACAATGTTGCTCACCAAGAAATCGACCTCGCAAATCCCAACAATAACCGCAACTCACCAGGCTTTACAGACGAAGAACGTGCTGGATTTACGCAGCTACTTGCGGCAGGATTCACAGATACTTTCCGCCATGTTCATGGGCAAGTGCCAAGCGTTTATTCCTGGTGGGCTCAGCGTTCAAAAACCAGCAAAATCAATAATTCTGGCTGGCGCATTGACTACTTTTTGACATCAGAACGCATCGCAAACAAGGTCACAAGATCAGAGATGATCGACTCAGGCGCCAGACAAGATCACACGCCACTCTTGCTTGAAATCAAACTTTGATAATAAGAAAAAATCCTGAGAAATCTCAGGATTTTTTGACACGATTTGATGTATTATTTTAAATCCAACTCCCCATATGTCGTTCGGTAGCCTACTTGCACAACTTTTCCAGATGTGTCAAGTAATATCGGGCGTTTGATCAGCATACCATCGCTTGCAAGTAAAGCTGCCGCTTCATCGAGCGACATCCCATCAACCTTGTCTTTGAGTCCGAGGCTGCGATAGCTCATGCCTGATGTATTGAAAAACTTCTTTTTGTCGAGTCCAGACGATAGGATCCAGCTTTTGATCAGATCAGCCGTTGGTGGCGCCGTTTTTAGATCAATCTCATCTACCGAAATACCTAGCGTATCAAGCTCTCTATGAGCTTTACGGCAGGTTGAACACTTTGGATACCAGTAAAATGTCTGTGTCATTTCTTGATAATCCGAACTTTAACAATGTTGTCTGATGCTTCAAACTCATCAGCAAGTGCTTGCACCTTTGCTGCATCTGCCTCGTCCAAATCAAGGAGTGTATAAGCAAAATCACCTTTTGAACGGTTGATGATGTTTGAAATATTGATGCCATTATCAGACACGCGAGTCGAGATGCGCGCTACGATATTGGGTACGTTTTTATTGATCAACGTAATCCGGAACGGTGCTGACAAGGCCTGTTTGACATTTGGAAAATTGACCGAGTTTACGATTTCGCCTGTTTCCATGAAACGACGAATGGTCTGACCCGCCATGATAGCACAGTTCAGCTCAGCTTCAGCCGTTGAACCACCAACGTGCGGAAAGACTGTGATCTTGTCTTTATTCAGCAAGTCTTCCGTCCCAAAGTCCGTGATATAGCGTTTGACAACACCTGTCTCAATCGCATCAAACAAGGCAGCATTATCCACAAGCTCGCCACGTGCAAAGTTAATGATCGTCACGTCTTTTCCCATGAGATCGAACGCCGCACGGTCAAAGGTGTTTTTCGTCTCATCAGTCAACGGCACATGGATCGTGATATAGTCACAGTTGGTGAAAATTTCTTTGATATCATTGACACGACGGACGTGGCTTGAGATATTCCAAGCGGTCTCAATCGACACGTATGGATCATAGCCATAGACTTTCATACCCAGGCGATAAGCGTCATTTGCAATTCGTGCACCAATGGCACCAAGGCCGATGACACCAAAGGTTTTACCCAAAATCTCGCTACCTGCAAACTGTTTTTTGCCGGCTTCGACTTGTTTTGGTACATCATCACCAGTCAGCGTGTTGGTCCATTTGTTGGCTGCGATGTAATCACGCGCACTCAATAGCGTTGACGCAATGACGGCTTCCTTCACCGCATTGGCATTCGCACCAGGCGTGTTAAAGACGACGACACCTTGCGCTGTTGCCGCATCGATCGGGATATTATTTGTCCCAGCACCTGCACGGGCGATAGCTTTGAGATTACTCGGCAGCTCCGTTTCGTGGAGATTTTCTGAGCGAATGATGTAGGCGTCTGGATTTTCCTTCAGCTCACCATCGATTTGAAACCCATTTCCCAGCTCACGCAGGCCGATTTTATTGATATTATTGTATGTTTTTACTGTATAAACCATAGATTACCTTTTTCTATTTGAAAATGATGACAAGCACCAAAAACGATTTGCTAGAGCATTCTGATCAGATGATGTGATCAGTTAGGCTTTATTTCTAGCTTCAAAATCAGCCATAAAGGCGATCAATTCTTGCACGCCTTCAAGCGGGAAAGCGTTGTAAATGCTGGCACGCATACCACCAACTGAACGGTGTCCTTTGATATTTTTAAAGTCATGTTCTAACGCTTCTTTATTGAATAATTTGTCCAGGTCATCAGAAGGCGTCACAAACGGTACATTTGAAATACTACGGTCAGCCGTGACAGAAACAGGATTTGAATAAAACTCAGAATTGTCGATAAAGTTGTAAAGCAAGTTTGCTTTTTCAACATTTTTTGCTTCCATGGCGTCAACACCACCAAGGCTTGCCACATAGTCAAATACAAGACGTGCGATATAAATACCGTAAGTTGGCGGTGTGTTATAAAGCGAGCCATTGTCAGCTTGGATGTTATAGTCAAGCATGCTTGATAAAACTGGGTCATTACCTTCAAGCAAATCCTCGCGGATAATAGCAATCGTCACACCAGCAGGACCAATATTTTTTTGTGCCCCAGCATAAATCATGCCAAAATCAGCAACATTATAACGCACAGCAAGGATGTTTGAGCTCATATCAGCGATAATCGGCACACCATTTGTATCTGGCAAGTCGTAAATCGTCGTGCCTTCAATCGTGTTATTGGTCGTCAAATGTACATAAGACGCATCTTTATCGATCGTTGCTGGGTCAAATGTTGGAATATGGTTAAATGTCGTGTCTTCTGATGATGCCAAAAGAATGGGTTCAAAATCAATCGTTTTTGAGAGTTTAACAGCCTCAGTATAGGCTTTTTTGCCCCATGACCCACCGACTAAATAATAAGCTTTTTTGCCTTTTGCAAGATTAAGCGGAATCATCGAAAATTGTAATGATGCGCCGCCTTGTAAAAAGAGCACTTTATAGTTATCAGGAATCGCCATGAGCTCACGCAAACGCAGCTCAGCAGCCTTGATAATCTCATCAAACTCGGACGAGCGATGGGACAGCTCCATCACACTCATGCCGCTATCGCGGTAGTTAAGCATTTCTTTTTGTGCTTGTTCAAGCACAGCCTTAGGCAAGACGGCTGGTCCTGCTGAAAAATTGTAAACTGTCATTTGGTAAAACCTCCGAGTTTTATAGTGCGTCATTATTGACATAATATTTAGAATTGACTAAATATTGATACTATTATATCATATTGTGAATTGATATACACAAAAAAACCATCAATTTTGATGATTTTTTTCAATTTATTTTGCTTTTTGTGACAATTCAAAGTTTGTTTTGACAAATTGGTCAATCTTGCCTTCGTTCTTGAGTTGCGTGATGACTTTGTCAATCTCAGTTTTAAGTTTGCCCGCGTTTTTTGGCATCGCAATGGCATAGCTGTCAGATTTTGATGAGTCAAATTTAATGGCGTCCACAATCGCAAGGTCACTATTTGATGCCACATAGGCTTTCGCAATTGGCTCTTCAAAAACAACGCCATTAACTGTGCCATTTTTGAGTTCGTTAATCATCTGACCATTTTTCGTCAGACTTACAAGTTCTGCACTTTTGATTTGATCTGTCACTACTGTTTCTTGGACAGTCCCTTTTTGAGCTGCAACTTTTTTGCCCTTGAAGGCTGTCAGCTTATCAAGTTTCGTCAGATCACTTTTTTTGACGATCATGACATTATTTGCCGTATAATAGGGTGTTGAAAAATCATAGGCTTTTTTACGTTCAGGTGTTGCTGAAATCCCTGAAATCGCAATGTCAGCCTTACCAGATTCGACAGAAGCAAGGACGTTGTTAAAGTCCATAGACTGGAACTTAACCTTGACGCCAAGCGCCTTTCCGATTGCATTTGCCATGTCGACGTCTGAGCCTACAATCGTGTTTTTACCGTCTTTGATCATTTGAAACTCAAATGGTGCAAACTCAGGATTCATGGCAACGGTCAAGGTACCTTTGTCTTTGATTTTATCCAAATACTTGTCAGGACTCGCTTTTTTATCTGAGCCACACGCTGTCAATGCCACAACTGCTGCCGCAGCAACCATTCCTAAAAGAACTTTTTTCAATTTCATCACACACTCTTTTCTGTATATTTATTAGTTTATAGCATAATTATACACGATTTCCAGATGTTGTCAAGCGTTTTTGCATAAAATTTGCAAAAATATCCAAACACAATTTTAATCAATCGCCTTAATCTCTAAAATCGTATCACGAATCTGCGCCGCAAGCTCGTAATCTAGATTGCCAGCTGCTTCATTCATCTGCTCAGTCAAGGTCTTGACGGCAGCTTTTCTTTCCTTGCGCGACATCGTTTCATAGTCCACTTCGACTTCTTGACCATCATCTGTTTTCTTGGTGATACCGATTTTATCACGGATTTCCTTGATGATCGTTGTTGGTGTGATACCATGTTCAGTATTATAGGCAATCTGCGTTTCACGGCGGCGGGCCGTCTCATCAATCGCCTTTTGCATAGATTCTGTCATCTTGTCCGCATACATGATTACACGGCCGTCAGAGTTCCTTGCCGCACGGCCAATCGTCTGGATCAGCCCACGTTCATTGCGCAAAAAGCCTTCCTTATCGGCGTCTAATATGGCAACCAGCGAGACTTCTGGAATATCAATGCCTTCACGCAGGAGATTGATACCGATCAGAACATCAAACACACCCAGCCGCAAATCCCGCAAAATCTCGGTTCGCTCAAGCGTTTTGATGTCCGAGTGCATGTATTTGACCTTGACGCCCATTTCTTTGAGATAGTCCGTCAGATCTTCCGCCATTTTTTTGGTCAATGTCGTGACAAACGTCCGTTCATTGCGCTCGGCACGCAAGTTGATCTCACCTAAAAGGTCATCAATCTGCCCCATAATTGGCCGCACTTCAACGATTGGATCAAGTAAGCCTGTCGGGCGAATAATCTGCTCAACAATCGTATCAGTCTGCTCCATTTCATAGTCACCAGGCGTCGCAGACACGTAGACAATCTGATGCACGTGACTTTCAAACTCCTCACGGCGTAAGGGACGGTTATCAAGCGCACTCGGCAAACGAAAACCATAGTTGACAAGCATTTCCTTGCGCGAGCGGTCACCATTATACATGCCCTTGATTTGCCCCATGGTCATATGACTCTCGTCAATCATGATCAAAAAGTCATCCGGGAAAAAATCAAGCAAGGTATACGGCGGCTCACCCTCACTGCGTCCGTCCATATGGCGCGAATAGTTCTCAACGCCATTGGTATAGCCCATCTCACGCAACATCTCGATATCATAGTTGGTCCGTTGCTCCAAACGCTGCGCTTCCAAAAGCTTCCCTTCTTCGTTGAAATGTTTGAGCTGACTTTCAAGCTCCGTTTCAATTTTTGAAATCGACTCTTCCATGTGGTCATCATTTGTCACAAAGTGGGTCGCAGGAAAGATCGCCAAATGTTCAACTTCGCCGATGACATGACCTGTGAGTGCCTCTATTTCACGGATGCGCTCGATCTCATCGCCGAAAAATTCTACCCGAAAGGCATTCTCATCACGTGACGCTGGAAAGACTTCAACAACATCCCCACGCACTCGAAATTTCCCACGTTGAAAATCAATGTCATTGCGCTCAAACTGAATATCAACTAGGTTATTTAAAAGCTGATCCCGTGAGATTTCCATACCAGGCCGCAAGCTCACCACGCTATCAGAATACTCTTTTGGATTACCCAAACCGTAGATACAGCTGACGGAAGCAACGACAATCACGTCATTTCGCTCTAAAAGCGAGCTCGTTGCACTGTGGCGCAGTTTATCGATCTCATCATTGACAGATGAGTCTTTTTCGATATACGTATCACTTGACGGCACATAGGCCTCAGGCTGATAGTAATCATAGTAGGACACGAAGTATTCTACCGCATTGTTCGGGAAAAATTCCTTAAACTCGCCGTAGAGCTGACCCGCGAGTGTCTTATTGTGTGCAATGACAAGCGTTGGTCTGTTTTCACGCGCGATGACCTGGCTCATGGTGTAGGTCTTGCCGGTCCCAGTTGCCCCCAGCAAAATCTGTGCTTTTTCACCATTTTCTAGCCCGTCAACCAACTGCTCAATGGCCTGTGGCTGATCCCCAGAAGGCGAATATTTTGAGACTAGTTCAAATTTTCTTGATGTATCTTTTTCTATCATAGGTTCATTTTAGCATATTTGGCGCCTCATTTGTGATATAATAGATTTGAATGTAATAAGAAGAGGTTATCATGACAAGACAAGAAAACTTAGTTAAAGCCAGTCATTTGATCGACATGACTGACGTAATCCGTGAAGGCAATCCAACCCTTCGTGAAGTGGCATCTGACGTCACACTACCGCTATCTGACGAGGACATTATCCTAGGTGAGAAAATGCTTGATTTCTTGCGCAACTCGCAAGATCCCGTCACTGCTGAAAAAATGGGCCTCCGTGGTGGTGTTGGCCTTGCTGCACCACAGCTTGACGTCTCTAAAAAAATCATCGCCTGCCTCGTGCCAAAAGATTTGGAAAGCGAAGGCGCACCTGCAAATGATGCCTACACCCTTGCCACTGTGATGTACAACGCTAAGATCGTCAGCCACAGCGTACAGGATGCGGCTCTTGCAGACGGGGAAGGCTGCCTATCTGTCGATCGCGAAGTCCCTGGCTACGTCGTCCGCCACGCCCGTGTGACAATCGAGTATATCGACAAAAACAATGAGAAAAAACGCCTCAAACTAAAAGGTTATGATGCCATGGTCGTCCAACACGAGATTGACCACACAAACGGCATTATGTTTTATGACCGTATCAATGAAACTAATCCTTTTGCCGTCAAAGATGGCATGCTGATTATTGAATAGCTGATTAACTAAACTCAAAAAGAATCGAGCCAATTGCTCAATTCTTTTTATTATTCCCTAAAATACTATCGCCAATCTGACGAATGACCGTCCAGATCAGTTGCATGAAAAACTGCATGATAACAGTTCGAAAGGCCCAGACGATTGATTGCCAGAGCCATTTGCCAAAGGACTTGGCGCCAAACAAAAATGAGCCATGTTTGATCTGACCCCAAACCATTGAAATGATGGTACTGATAACCAATAAAACTGCCATACCTACAAAGATTGATAAGGACATAGGTGTGTTGCTGCTTGGTAGTGGAAATATTCTCATGATAAAAGCTTTCTTTCTTTTTTAGTTCTCCCTATATAACATATTCCAGATTATCATTTTCACAAAAAACTAGCTTATATTAGAGTAAGCTAGTTTTTTTATCAATCTTCTTTTACTTCAGCATCACTTGCAGCGGAGTTTTCCTCAACTGTTGCAGTGTCATCAAGGGTTTCTGTGACATTGCTAATCACGATTTTATCGTCAATCACGTCTGCCACAAGTTCTTTGTGCTCAGGATGTTCAATATAGAAGTCGGCAATAGCATCTTCTATATTGTCTTGAATGGTTCTGCGAAGTGGACGCGCTCCCATTTTCGGATCATAGCCCAAGTCGACTAATTTTTCCTTGACGGCTTGCGTCACTTCCAGATGAATTTCATTGCGCGCGATTTGAGCATTAACATCAGCCAACATCAAATCAACAATCTTGAGCAGATTTTCCTTACTCAAAGCCTTGAACTCAATGATACCATCAAAACGGTTCATAAACTCAGGACTAAAGAAGTCACCGAGCTGACCTAAAACAGAGTTTGTAGTGCCTTCACGTGCTGCACCAAATCCGACATTTGCCTCAACCTTACCAGTCCCAGCGTTTGACGTCATGATGATAATAGTGTCCTTAAAGCTGATCGTACGGCCCTGTGCATCCGTCAGACGCCCGTCATCAAGGATCTGCAAAAACATGTGCATCACATCAGGATGCGCTTTTTCAATCTCGTCAAGCAAGATCAACGAATAAGGATTACGGCGGACTTTTTCAGTCAATTGTCCTGCTTCTTCGTAGCCAACATAGCCAGGAGGCGCACCGATGAGTTTTGCCACGCTGTGTTTTTCCATATATTCGCTCATGTCAAAGCGAATCATACTTTCTTGGCTACCAAATAGCTCAAGGGCGAGCTGTTTTGCAAGCTCCGTTTTTCCGACACCAGTCGGACCAACAAACATGAAACTACCGATTGGGCGATTGGCTTTGCCAAGTCCGACGCGGTTACGACGCACCGCTTTAGAAATCTTATCAATCGCTTCATCTTGACCAATGACATGACTCTTCAAGTCATCAGCGAGATTGATCAACTGCGTTTGTTCTTTTTCTTTGAGGTCGCCGACAGGAATTTGCGTCTTCTCTTCGATGATGGCTTCAATGTCTGTTTCAGAAATAATTGGCGTTTCTTCGTCCGTCAGCTCTTGTTTAGACAACTCACGCAATTTTGCGATTTGATCACGGAAATGCGCCGCCTTTTCAAAATCTTCTGAACGCAAAGCTTCATTTTTAGCGTCTTCTGACGACTGAATGCGTTTTGCGATTTCTTGTGGATCGACAAATTTCAAGGTCAGATTTTTCTTAGATCCTGACTCATCTAGCAAGTCAATCGCCTTATCTGGCAAGAAACGATCTTGGATATAGCGATTTGACAGGATTGCTGCCTGCTCGATTGCTTCATCGGTATATTTGACGTGATGGTAGTCTTCGTAACGTTTTTGAATCCCTCGCAAAATAGTAATCGTTTCATCAACAGAAGGCTCATCTACCTTGACAGGCTGCATCCGACGCTCAAGCGCCGCATCTTTTTCGATGATCCGATACTCGTTCAATGTCGTTGCACCAACAAGTTGTAGTTCACCGCGAGCAAGTGCAGGTTTCAGGATATTTCCCGCATCCATATTGCCATCGCCGGCAGAACCAGCACCAACAATCTCATGAATTTCATCAATGAACAAAATCACATCTTTACGTTCAGAGATTTCTTTCATCAACTTTTGCATCCGCTCTTCAAACTGACCACGAATACCAGTACCTTGAACAAGGCTGACAACGTCCAAACGAATAACTTCTTTATTTTGTAGTTTTTGTGGCACATCTCCATCAACGATTTTTTGTGCAAGCCCTTCAACCACAGCTGTTTTACCAACACCAGGCTCACCAATCAAGACGGGATTATTTTTCGTACGACGGTTGAGAATTTCAATCACACGTGTGATTTCTTGATCACGGCCAATGACCGGATCAATCTCACCTTTGCGTGCACTTTCAGTGACGTTAAAGCCAAATTCTTCTAGCATACCTTTAGGTTGAGCAGCCCCCGCACGACCACGCGGCGGACGATTGCCACCGTTGCCACCACCAGATTGCGTTGGTGGTGTATGATTTGGTCGACCATTTGGTCGGTTGAGATCCCCACTTAATGTCCCAAAAAGGTCATCAAATGGATTATTTGGTGTATAGTCATTATTATCTGACATATTTTGCGCTCCATTAGCTGAGGCATCGCCAAAAAGATTTTCGCGACCGCCCGCTTTCATAATCTGATAACAGTTCTGACAGAGATCATTTTGTTGTTTAACACCGTTCACATTCGTATAAAGGTGAATCGTTGCTTCATTTATTTGACAATTGTGACAGAGCATAGAAGTCACTCCTTCATTATTTGATAAAAGGTAAAACGGACTTTGACCATTTTTGACCTTTGACTATATTATATGTTTATTGTAATATAATTTCAACTATTTTGCTTATCTGAAAGATATTTCCAGGCAATAAAAAATGCCAACTCAATGGCATTTTCATCTGCTTATTCTGTAATGCGTTTCTCAGTGTCATAGTCAAAGAAATGACCTTTGTTGACATTAAACGTCAAATCAACATGTTCGCCCGGTTGACGGAAATCACGCGCATCAAC
Organism: Pseudolactococcus insecticola; assembly: GCF_011170065.1. Classification (GTDB taxonomy): domain Bacteria; phylum Bacillota; class Bacilli; order Lactobacillales; family Streptococcaceae; genus Pseudolactococcus; species Pseudolactococcus insecticola. The sequence continues at coordinate 327,833 of NZ_BLLH01000002.1, forward strand.
TTTTGAGACAAACTCTGTGTCGCCGATTTTAGAGTAAAGCATGGTTTCAGCACCAAGCAACTCAGAAACAACAACTTCTGCTTTAACATTTTGATCTGGGAAGACGTCTTGAACGATACTTTCAGCTGAAATATCCTCAGGACGCAAGCCAAACCAAACTTTTTTCTTATCATAGCCTGCTGCTCTGAGCAATTTGACCTGACCTTCTGGAATCATGATGTCAAGACCCGCACCATTTGTCATGCGATCACCATTTACTGTCACTTCAAAGAAATTCATAGCTGGACTACCGATAAATCCTGCGACAAATTTATTTGCAGGCTCATTGTAAAGCTCTTTTGGCGCACCGATTTGTTCGATACGTCCTGTTGTGCCATCAGAATTTTTTGTCGCGCTCATGATGACAATACGATCAGCAAGCGTCATCGCTTCTGTTTGGTCATGGGTAACATAGATTGTTGTTGCCCCAATACGACGGTGAATTTTCGCAATTTCAGCACGCATTGACACACGCAGTTTGGCATCCAAGTTAGACAAAGGTTCATCCATAAGAAAGACTTTCGCATCACGGACAATGGCACGTCCCATCGCTACACGTTGACGCTGACCACCTGACATATCTGCGGGCTTACGGTCAAGCAACTCAGTCAAGCCAAGAATTTCTGCTGCTTCTTCCACGCGTTTTTTTATGTCATCTTTTTTGTATTTGCGCAATTTCAGACCAAATGCCATGTTGTCAAATACAGTCATATGTGGATACAAGGCATAGTTTTGGAAAACCATGGCAATGTCACGATCTTTTGGTGCAACGTCATTCATCCGCACGCCATCAATCGTAAATTCACCATTTGTGATGTCCTCAAGTCCTGCAATCATGCGTAGCGTCGTTGACTTACCACAGCCTGAAGGGCCAACGAATACGATAAATTCTTTGTCTTTGACATCTAAGTTAAAATCTTCCACTGCCTTGATTTTGGCGTTTGGATACACTTTATCAACATGTTCTAGGGCTAATGTTGTCATCTGATAATTCCTCTTTATCTTTATTTGATACCTTTATTATAACGAAAACGCTTTCATTCAAAAACAGACAAAAAGCACATTGTTTCTATACAACATGCCTAGTCTCTTTTATCCTACAGCTATCTCAAAAACTTTGACGTTTTGATTTACGCTCCGCACGGCCTTGTGCACGACCTTCAATGCGTTTTTTCGCTTTCTTTTGCTTGTCAATTTCCCAGCCAATTTTTTTCTTATAAGCTGGTTTGATATGTTTTTTCTTCTTTTTGACAAGCCCAATCATGGTAATGTCAAGTGCTTCCTTTGATTTTTCCCGTTTATCACGGCGGTCTCGGTCATAGGAATCTACGATTTCACCATTTTTGATGACTTTTGGTGTGAATTTGATGCCGATTTTTTCAAGCTCATGAATTGCCGCATCATCAGACGGCTGATAGAGCGTAATCGCTGTCCCAGACATGCCATTTCGCCCAGTTCTTCCAACACGGTGAACGAAAAATTCCAAGTCTCTAGGAATGGCGTCGTTAATGATATGGCTCACGCCCTCGATGTCAATGCCACGCGCCGCCAAATCAGTCGCAACCACATATTGGTAGTCGAGATTTTGGACAGCTTTCATGATGCGTTTACGTTCACGTGGTGGTACGCCACCATGGATTTTAGCGGCCTTGATACCGTTATTGACCAAAAAGCGATGCAGCTCATCAGCACGTTCCTTGGTATTGGTAAAAATCATGGCAAGGTATGGATTAACCGTTTGTAGTACTTCCAAAATCGCTGCATTATTGCCACGACCCTTAGTCGAAATCAACCAGTTATCAATCATATCACTGATAACCGTCTTGGTTGCGATTTTTTCCATGACAGGATTATTGAGATATTTTTTCAAAAATGGTTGTAGCTTTTGTGGAATAGTCGCTGAAAAAACAAGCATCTGCACTTTTTTGTCAAAGGTGCCAGCGATTTTGTCAACTTCGTTTAAAAATCCCATGTCTAGTGTCATATCAGCTTCATCGATGACAAAGATATTGGCTGTATAAGTTTTAAGCGCCTGTGCATCAATCAAGTCAAGAATCCGACCGGGCGTTCCGATGACAATGTGAGGTTGATTGCCAGATAGTTTTTCAATCTGACGTTTTTTATCTGTGCCACCAACAAAGTTTGTGATACGAATCGTATCATCAAACTTGGTAAATGCCATCGCCGCATTATAAATTTGCGTCGCAAGTTCGCGTGACGGCGCTGTAATCACGGCCTGCACACCGTCAATCTGCGTGTCAATCTGCTGAAAAATCGGCAGCAAAAATGTATGCGTTTTGCCCGATCCTGTTTTTGATTCACCGACAATATCACGGCCTGATAAAGCAATCGGAATCAGCTTTTCTTGGACTGGTGTAGCTGTCTTAAACTTGATATTCTCTAACGTCTCGTTAATAAATGGTTTGAAATTAAATTCTGTGAATTGCATAGTGTTCTCGTTTTTCTAGTAGTCGTCTTTCTATTATAACATAAAAAGCCACTAGCATTTGTGGCTTTTTTGATAATCCGATGCGCGTAGCACATTTTGGTTGTTTGAATCTCATTGCCAGTAAGCCGGCCGTTGTTTTTCGTAGGCTGTGATCATGTCCTCATACTGCAGCGTGATACCGATGTCATCAAGACCATTGACCAGTTTACGCTTCCATTCGGCGTCGATTTCAAACGTAAACTCCCCTTTTGAGGTTTTGATCACTTGGTTTGGTAAGTCAATCTCGATTGACTCGTCTGGTGATAAGGCTGCCAAGATTTCACGATTTTCAAGTGGTTGAACAATTGGCAGAATGCCATTTTTTAGTTCATTGTTGTAGTGAATATCTGAAAATGAACCTGCGATAACCGCACGAAAACCGTAATCTTTAATCGCCCAAGCAGCATGTTCACGTGACGACCCTGAACCAAAGTTATCCCCAGAAATCAAAATCGTTGCCTGCTGATATTCTGGATGATTTAAAATAAAATCAGGATTTTCATTTTCACCATCATCCAGATAACGCCACTCAAAAAACATATTTTTTCCAAAGCCTGTTTTATCCGTCGCCTTCAAAAACTGTTTGGGAATGATCTGGTCTGTATCGATATTATCGTTCATGAGTGGCACTGTTGTGCCTTTATAGACTGTAAATTTATCCATTATGCAAGCACCTCCCGTGCATCTACAAACTTGCCGTTGATTGCAGCGAGCGCTGCCATGGCTGGACTACACAGATGTGTGCGAGCACCGTGACCTTGACGCCCCTCAAAGTTACGATTACTTGTTGATGCACAATGCACGCCTTCAGGCACGTGGTCAGGGTTCATGCCAAGACACATCGAGCAACCCGGTTCACGCCACTCAAAACCAGCGTCGATAAAAATTTTATCTAGGCCAAGCGCTTCAGCTGCTTTTTTGACTGGACGGCTGCCTGGCACGACAATGGCTGTCAGTTTGTCAGAAATCTTGTGACCTTTGACAATTTCAGCAGCGAGTTCAAGATCGCTCAGACGCGCATTAGTACACGAACCAATGAAAACATAGCCTAGGTCAATATCTTCAGGCTTACCACCAGGTTGTAAGTCCATGTATTTGTAAGCACGTTCATCATTGAAATCTTTGATTTCTGGGAAGTTTTCTGTAAACTCAATGCCCATCTCAGGGTTGGTCCCCCAAGTGACCATTGGTGCGAGTTCTGACACGTCGATTGTGATGACTTTATCATAGACAGCATCCGCGTCTGACGGCAGTGTTTCCCAGTCAGCAATAGCTGCTGCCATATCTTTTGGTGCAAATTCGCGGCCATTGACATAGTCATATGTTTTTTGGTCAGGATTCATCAGACCCATTTTTGAGCCAAATTCGATTGCCATGTTACAGATGGTCATGCGTTCTTCCATCTCAAGATTTGCGATGGCTTCGCCTGTAAACTCAACCGCATAGCCAACACCCGCATCAACGCCATACCTAGCAATCAGTGCTAAAATAAAGTCTTTTGAGTAGACCCCTTTAGCAGGTTTTCCGATGAACTCGACTTTCATTTGTTTAGGTTTAACTTGCCAAAGGGTTTGTGTTGCAAAAACGTGTTCAACCTCGCTCGTACCAATCCCAAAGGCAATTGCCCCAAAAGCACCATGCGTTGCCGTGTGAGAATCCCCACAAACAACGACTTTACCTGGCTGTGAATTTCCCGTTTCAGGGCCAACCATGTGGACAATGCCTTGACGGGCAGAGCCATGCGTGGCAGCATCAATGCCAAATTCTTTGACATTGCGCGCAAGTGTATCAATCTGATTTTTAGAAATCAAATCTGAAATGTTGAAAATATCAACAGTTGGTACATTGTGGTCTGTCGTGCCAAATGTTAAATCTGGGCGACGTACCTTACGTCCGGTTTCACGTAAACCTTGAAAAGCTTGAGGGCTGGTTACCTCATGAATCATGTGGAAGTCCACATAAAGCAGTTGTGGCTCGCCTGCTTCGCCTGTAATGACGTGACGATCCCAAAGCTTATCAAAAATTGTTTGTCCCATAAAGTTCTTCTTTCTATCTTCTATTTTTATTTGACCTAATTTAAGTCAAATTTCTGATAATTGCAACTATTGCAACACAATCTATTATAACACCAATCCACCAAATTATCTGAAAATATACTTTTCGAGTTTTATGATGAAACACATGACCTGCCAAAAGTGCCCCAATGCCACCAAATAAGACGGCTGATAGCAATAATGTCTTTTCACTAATACGCCAAAGGCCACGCTTGGCACGCCGTTTATCTTCACCATAAATGACAAAAACAACTAGATTCCAGATGACGAGGATGGCAAATAACCCCATCATCATAGATTACTGATAATAGCTGCTGTCATTTCTGACAGGCTTGCTGTGCCACCCAAATCTTTCGTCAGAACACCGTCAAGTAAGGTTTTATTAACCGCATTTTCGATAAACTGAGCTCCTGCTGTTTCATCAAAACTTTCACGCAACATCATGGCAACTGATAAAATCATCGAGATTGGGTTTGCAATGCCTAAGCCTGCAATATCAGGCGCTGAGCCGTGAATCGGTTCATAAAGGCTAGGCCCATTTGCAGCATGAGAGGCAGACGGCATGACGCCCAAAGTTCCAGGCAAAACACTTGATTCGTCAGACAAGATGTCACCAAACAGGTTTTCAGTCACAATCACGTCAAAGTCGCTCGGATTCGTGATCATCTTCATAGCAAGGCTGTCAACAAGTGCGTGTTCAAGCGTCACATCAGGATAACTTTTGGCTACATCTTCAGCGACAATACGCCAAAGTTTCGAAGTTGCAAGCACATTTTGCTTGTCAACAGAGGTGACTTTTTTACCACGTCCACGTGCAATCTCAAAGGAAATTTTGATAATGCGCTCGATTTCTTCATAGCTATAATCATTGACATCACGCGCATCACGCGCGTTCAGCGTGTGCTCGCCAAAGTAAATGCCACCTGTCAACTCACGCACCACGACAAAGTCAACACCTTCGATAATCTCAGGTTTGAGTGGCGAAAGATGCTTGAGCGCATCGAAAATTTGCACAGGGCGGATATTAGCAAACAAGCCCAGCTCTTTTCTGAGGGCAAGTAAGCCCTGTTCTGGTCGAACAGCCGCATCGTTGTATTTGGGTCCACCAATCGCTGCAAGTAAGATGGCATCTGCGTTTTTAGCAGCATTTAACGTACTTTCAGGCAATGGATGATTTTCCGCATCAATGGCTGCGCCTCCGAAATTTTTCGCTTCAATTTCGTAGTCAAAATTGATTTTCGGTGCAACTGCAGCAAGCACGTCAAGGCCTGCTGCCATGATCTCAGGACCAATCCCGTCACCTGCAAGTGTTACTATTTTTTTCGTCATAATCGTCTTTCTATTTACTTAAACTTTGTCTTAAATCGTGTCTTTTTCAGAAATTTTCTTCGTGATGATACCCGCATTTTCACGTTGCACCAAAGTATTTGCGTTTGAGTAGGCGATAGCACTCGCGCGCAATACGTCAAAGTCAAGGCCACTCGCATTGAAAATGGTACCTGTGTCCACATTTTCAACCGTCACATGCACTTCTGCTTGGGCATCAATCCCGTCTGTCACCGCAACAATGGTATAGCTTTCAAGTTTAACCGTTTGATTAAAGAACTTGTCAATCGCGTTAAACGCCGCTTCCACTGAACCACTACCATTTGCAATCGTTTCGATACTTTCATTGTCAACATTGCGCATGGCCACTGTCACAGTTTGCGTGCCATCAAGGTTTGACGCAATCGTCAAGGTATCAAATTGGAAGCCTTCGTGATTTTCAACGGTTGTCCCAGCAACCAGCGCCCGAATATCTGTATCTGTGATCTCGTGCTTTTTATCAGCCAGGATTTTAAACTTAGCAAAAAGATCTTGGACTTCTGAGTCTGTCACCTCAATGTCAAGCTCATGCAGTTTTTCAACAAAGGCATGGCGACCTGAAAGTTTCCCAAGTGGCAGTGAATTTTTCTTGACCCCAACCATTTCTGGTGTGATGATTTCATAGGTTTCAGGATTTTTAAGCACGCCATCCTGGTGAATACCTGACTCATGTGCAAAAGCATTGCCACCGACAACCGCCTTGTTTTTAGGCACTGGTATGCCTGAAAAACGTGATACGAGTTCTGACGTTGTAAAGGTTTCGTTTAACACAATGTCTGACGTTGCTTGATAATAGTCTTTACGGATCTCAAGCGCCACTGCGACCTCTTCGAGTGCGACATTTCCCGCACGTTCGCCGATACCATTAATCGTGCCTTCAATACGTCCTGCGCCACCTTTGATGGCTGCAAGTGTATTTGCCGTCGCCATGCCCAAGTCATCATGACAATGCGGGCTGAAAATAATCTCACGATCAGATGTCACATTTTCAATCAAAAATTTGAATGTCTCATAGTATTCTGACGGGGTTGTGAAACCGACTGTATCAGGAATATTGATATAGGTCGCACCCGCATCAACTGCTGTTTGCACAGCCCTGAGCAAGAAATCTTTTTCTGTCCGCGTCGCATCTTCTGGCGAAAACTCGACCACATCAAACAGTGATTTGGCATAGCTAACGTGCTCTGTGATTGAGGCAATCACTTCGTCTGGTGTTTTTTTCAGTTTATAAGTCATGTGGACAGGACTTGTCGCGATAAAAACGTGAACTTGTGGAAATTTCGCGTCTTTAAGCGCTTCATAGGCTGCGTCAATGTCGGATTTGACCGCACGTGCAAGGCCAGTGACAGCTGTTTTTGTCAGCGTCTTAGCGATCTGTTGAACCGCTTCAAATGAATCTGGACTCGCTGCTGGAAAGCCAGCTTCAATGGCTGAAATACCCCATTTTTCAAGCTGTTTTGCAATGGCAACTTTTTCTTTAACAGAAAAGTTGACCCCAGGTGTTTGTTCACCATCACGAAGACTGGTGTCTAGAAATTCGATTTTACGCATAGCATATTCTCCTTATTTTTGGGAAAGGTATAAAATTATAAAAGAAAAACGCCCCATCAAAGTGCGGGACGCAAGTCTTTTGTCCCACTAGATGACTGAACGCCAAACAGGACACGTACAATTAAGGATAAACCTTAAAACGTGTCCTTCATCAACAATCGCAATGTTTTGTTTGACTGTGTCATCTTTCAATGGAACCTTTCTTATTTTATTACAGTTTACCGCTTTGTCAGATCTTTGTCAAGTAAAAAGATGGCATTTTTTGAAAATTCGGTTAGTTATTTGCCTGGGTAAACGTCTTCTGAAAACCATTTTTCAGAGATTTTTTGGAACTCACCGTCTGCATGGAGGGCTTTGATTGATTTGTTGATATTTGCCACCAATGTCTTATCAGACTTGCGGGCACCAACGGCAAAGTCTTCTGACGCATAACCTGTTTTGATGATGTTATAGTCATTGATCTCGCCATTTTTCGTCAGATAGTAGTTAGCATAGACATTGTCAATCAAAAGACCGTTGATACGACCCGCTTTCAAGTCAAGAAGTGCTGAGTTGAAATCCTCGTACTGTGTGGCGTCATTATCTTTGACGATATCTTTTAGAATTTTCGGCTGATTGGTAAAAGCGTCGTAGCCTGATGAGCCCTGTTGGGCACCGAGGATTTTATCTTTCATGCCTGAAACCGAGTCGATTTTACTTGATTTTTTCGTGACTAACACTTGCTCATTTTTCATGTAAGGGTCGCTGAACAAGACTTTTTTCTCACGTTCTTTCGTCACTGAGTAGCCATTCCAAATCAGGTCTATTGAGCCGTTTTTGAGCTCAGTTTCTTTCATGTCCCAGTCGATTGGCTGCATTTTGACCTTGATGCCATAGCGTTTGAAGACTGCTTTAGCTAGGTCAATGTCGAAGCCTTCATTTTTACCCTTGTCATTTTTAAAGCCCATTGGCACAAATGTATTATCAAAGCCGATAACGACTTCTTTTTTGTCTTTGATGGCAGCCCAGCTGTCCTTGCTTGATTTATTACCACAAGCGGCTAATGTGATAAATGCTGCAACAACAACCACGAATCCTATTATTTTTTTAAACGTCATCTTAATTCTCCTTATTTTCTTTTGGATTGACTTTGATAATAGTGTCTGCTATCTTTTCTGCAAAAGTCATGTCATGCGTCACGACAATTTGCGTGATACCAAGCGCTTTATTTTCCAAAATCAGCTTACCAACCTGATCTCGCAGGGCTGGATCAAGCGCAGATGTCGGCTCATCATAGCCGATGATTTTCGGGTCGATCATCATGGCACGCGCAAGTGCCACACGCTGTTTCTGACCGCCTGATAAACTATACGGATAGGCATTTTTTTGCTCAATGACTTCCAAGTTTTCAAGTAAGGCCTCAGCTTTTGCAACAGCATCTGGTTTTGAAATGCCCATCGTCTTAACAGGTGACAAGGTTAAGTTTTCAAGCACTGTCATATGTGGAAAGAGCTGGAAATCCTGGAAGACAAATCCCAGTAAATTTCGCGTGATAAGCTCATCTAGGTTGATCGTTTCGTCATCGAAAATGACCTGACCTGAGTCAATCGTTTCAAGCCCCGCAAGCATCCTGAGCAAGGTCGTTTTCCCGCCGCCTGAGGGACCCGCAATCGCCACGACTTCACCCGCATTGATTGTCAAATCAAAACCATCAAAAATCACACGATCGTCAAATTTTTTAGAAATATTTTTAAGTTTTAGCATAAAAACTCCTACTTGTAATAGTCAAATCGTTGCTCGATTTTTTTCGATAAGACAGTCAGAATCCCAATCAAGATCAAATAAATCAGAGCTGCCATCATGATGGGCGCAAGCGATACATCACGGCTCATCGCAATTTTTCCAGCCCGCAGCAGATCGCCAAGCCCGACCACATAGATCAAAGACGAGTCTTTGACAAGATTGATGACCTCGTTAAAAACTGACGGCAAAACGATTTTGATAACTTGTGGCAGTTGTACATAGCGGATGGTCTGCCATCTGCTGAGTTTCAGCACTTTTGCGGCCTCAAGCTGACCGTTTGGCACGGCCTTGATCCCGCCACGAAAAATTTCTGCAAAATACGCTGCATAATTCAGCGTGAAAGCAAGGAGCGCAGATGGAAAACGCGGTAAAGTTGGCCCAATCATTGGCAAAGCATAAAAGATGATGATCAGCTGCACAAGAAGCGGTGTGCCACGCATGATCCAGACGTAAATGTTCACAAACCAGCTCACAACAGGCACGCGTAGTAAAAATGACAGCAAGATGCCAAGTGGAATCGCAAGCACCAATGTCAAGGCAAAGACAAGCAAGGTCAGCTTAGTCCCGTCCAATAATTGCGGTAAAATTTCTAATATATAGGACATAACTTCTCCAATTTATAAAATCAGCGATGGCAAAATAAACCATCATCTTTTCAATTATATCATGTTTTCTGAAAATTGTGACACATATTCTTAACTAAAATCAAGCTTAAAGCAAAAATTTTTATAGAGCCCAAAAAACGCATAACGTTTTCACACGTTACGCGTCTTTTTTGATTATTTACCAGTAATTTGGTCAATAACTTGTTCACCTTCACCGTCTTGTTTCTTACGGCGTTTGTAGGCTACCAAGAACCCGGCTGAGAGCATTGCTACACCCGCAAGGAGCGTTGCTTTACTGTCACTTTCACCTGTTTTCGGCAAAATTTTCGCACTAGGTATTGGTTGAACTGATTTTGCTTTAGCAGTTGTAGACAAAATCGGTGTTACTTTCGCTTTTGCAGTTGTTGGTAGAACAGTTGGGACAACTGAATTGCCTTGCGCTGTCGCAATCGCTGCATTAAGCGCCGCAATCGCATCAAGAATTTCTTGTGTCGTTGCTTTTTCACCTTTCGATGACGCAATCAACGCTGCAAGTTTTTCTTGCGCTGCCTTGACTGCTGGATCTGCCGCAACGTCTGTCGGGATCGTGATCGCATCTGCTGTTCCAATCGCTTCATCACGAGCTGCTTTAGCTGATTCAGTCGCTTTGACAAGTACGTCTGTCGCTGCGTTGATTGCATCTGCTGTTGCGTTTGGATCATTGAGCAAATCTTGAAGCGCTTTAACCGCATCCGCTACAGCTGATTCATTACCAACTGGATGCACGTTGTCAAGTGCCGCTTGAGCTGCTGTTCTTGCAGAATCGTTTGAAGATTCTGCTGAAGCAATTGCAGCATTCAAAGCAGCAATCGCATCAAGAATTTCTTGCGTCGTTGCTTTTTCATCTTTTGATGCTGCAATCAGGGCTGCAAGTTTGTCTTGCGCCGCTTTGACTGCTGGATCAGTTACAACGTTAGCTGGAATCTTAGTTGAATTTGCTTTTTCAATTGCAGCGTTACGATCTGACTTAGCAGGCTTAGTTACATCTTGAAGTGCTTTAATTGCATCTTCAATTTGCGTTGTTGTCGAATTTGGATCATCAAGCAAATCTTGTAACCTCTTAACTGCATCAAATACAGCAGATTCGTTACCAACTGGGTGAGTTGCGTTGATTGCTACTTGAGCAGCAGCACGTGCATCTCCAGTTCCTTGCAGGGCAATGATAATTGCATCATTTAGATCATCGATTGCTTTTTGAATATCAGCAGTAGTTGCGTTTTCATTCTTCGAATCGGCAATTGCTTTATTCAAAGCATCTTTTGCTGCAGAAACGGCTGGATCATCGGCAATTGAACTTGGAATAGTTGTAATTGCACTGTTACCATCTGAAATTGCATTACCACGATCGATTTTGGCTGCATTAGTCGCATCTTGAAGATTCTTTGTTGCATCAGCGATTTGTTCAACTGTTGCATTTGGATCATTCAAAATATCTTCAAGTGCGTCAGCAGCATTCTTAACAGCAGTTTCGTTACCAACTGGATGAACGTTATTCAAAGCATCTTGAGCTTTCTTGATTGCAGAATCTTTATCATTTTCAGCAATTGTAATTGCATTTTCAAGATTTGCCAAGGCATCAAGAATATCTTGAGTAGTTCCCTTGTCATTTGCGGCGTTCTTAATGGCATCATCAAGAGCTTTTTTAGCATTGATTACATCTTGATTGCCAGCAATTGAGCTAGGAATTTCAACTACAGCAGCTTGTTTGTTTGCATCGTCACGGATTACTTTTGCATCCGCAGTTGCATCTTCAAGAGCCTTAGTTGCGTTCTCGATTTGTTCAACAGTTGCGTTTGGATCATTAAGAATGTTCTTAAGATTATCAGCAGCTTTTGAAACAGCGTTTTCCAAACTTACAGGTGCAGTGTTGTTAAGTGCATCTTGAGCAGCCTTAACCGCATCAGCTAGATCAGTATTTGTCACAACTGGCTTAACAGTATTTTCGGCTGTCTTGATTGCGTTATCAAGATCATCTTGAGCCTTCTTGACGTCTGTTTCTGTTGCATCAGGGTCATCAATCAATGTTTGAAGATCATCTTTAGCTTTATTAACGTTGTCATCATCTGAAACATTTGCTGGGATTTTGGCAATGTCATCTGCCGCTGCAGACTTAGCATCTTCAACTTCTTGCTCTGCTTGTTTAACAGCATCGTCAAGTGCATCTTGAGCAGCCTTGATTTCAGTTTCTGTTGCATCTGGATCATCAATCAATGCTTGAAGATCATCTTTAGCTTTGTTGACATTGTCATCATCCGAAACGTTTGTTGGGATTTTGTTAATGTCATCTGTTGCGGCAGACTTAGCATCTTCAACTTCTTTTTCAGCTTGTTTAACAGCATCGTCAAGTGCATCTTGAGCAGCCTTGATTTCAGTTTCTGTTGAATCTGGGTTATCAATCACTGCTTGAAGATCATCTTTAGCTTTATTGACATTATCATCATCTGAAACATTTGTTGGGATTTTAGCAATGTCGTCAGTCGCTGCAGACTTAGCATATTCAACTTCTTTTTCAGCTTGTTTAACAGCATCGTCAAGTTTGTCTTGTGCATCTTTGATTTGTGTTTCAGTTGCATCAGGATCATCAATCAATGCTTGAAGATCATCTTTAGCTTTATTGACATTGTCATCATCTGAAACGTTAGTTGGGATTTTGGCAATGTCATCTGTTGCTGCAGTTTTTGCATCTGTTACTTCTTGTTCTGCTTGTTTAACAGCATCGTCCAAAGCATCTTGAGCTTTCTTGATTTCAGTTTCTGTTGAATCTGGATCATTAATTACTGCTTGAAGATCATCTTTAGCTTTGTTGACATTGTCATCATCTGAAACATTTGTTGGGATTTTAGCAATGTCGTCAGTCGCTGCAGACTTAGCATCTTCAACTTCTTTTTCAGCTTGTTTAACAGCATCGTCAAGTTTGTCTTGTGCATCTTTGATTTGTGTTTCAGTCGCATCAGGATCATCAATCAATGCTTGAAGATCATCTTTAGCTTTATTGACATTGTCATCATCAGTTACGTTAGTTGGGATGTTGTTAATGTCATCTGTTGCGGCAATCTTAGCATCTGTTACTTCTTGTTCAGCTTGTTTAACAGCATCGTCAAGTGCATCTTGAGCAGCCTTGATTTCAGTTTCTGTTGAATCTGGGTTATCAATCAATGCTTGAAGATCATCTTTAGCTTTATTGACATTGTCATCATCTGAAACATTTGTTGGGATGTTTTCAATGTCATCAGTAGCGGCAGACTTAGCATCTGTTACTTCTTGTTCAGCTTGAGCTACTGCATCGTCCAAAGCATCTTGAGCTTTCTTGATTTCAGTTTCTGTTGAATCTGGGTTATCAATCACTGCTTGAAGATCATCTTTAGCTTTATTGACATTATCATCATCTGAAACATTTGTTGAGATGCTGCTAATGTCATCTGTTGCTGCAGTTTTCGCATCTTCAACTTCTTTTTCAGCTTGAGCTACTGCATCGTCCAAAGCATCTTGAGCAGCCTTGATTTCAGTTTCTGTTGCATCAGGATCATTAATTACTGCTTGAAGATCATCTTTAGCTTTGTTGACATTCTCATCATCCGAAACGTTTGTTGGGATTTTGGCAATATCATCAGTAGCTACAGTCTTCGCATCTTCAACTTCTTTTTCAGCTTGAGCTACTGCATCGTCAAGCGCATCTTGAGCAGCCTTGATTTCAGTTTCTGTTGCATCAGGATCATCAATCAATGCTTGAAGATCATCTTTAGCTTTGTTGACATTCTCATCATCTGAAACGTTAGTTGGGATTTTAGCAATGTCGTCAGTAGCTGCAGACTTAGCATCTTCAACTTCTTGTTCAGCTTGAGCTACTGCATCGTCAAGCGCATCTTGAGCAGCCTTGATTTCAGTTTCTGTTGCATCAGGATCATCAATTAATGCTTGAAGATCATCTTTAGCTTTATTGACATTGTCATCATCGGATACGTTAGTTGGGATGTTTTCAATGTCATCAGTAGCAGAAGACTTAGCATCAGTTACTTCTTGCTCTGCTTGTTTAACAGCATCGTCAAGTTTGTCTTTAGCATCGTTGATTTGTGTTTCTGTTGCGTCTGGATCATCAATTAATGCTTGAAGATCGTCTTTAGCTTTATTAACGTTGTCATCATCCGAAACGTTTGTTGGGATTTTGTTAATGTCATCAGTTGCGGCAGACTTAGCATCTTCAACTTCTTGTTCAGCTTGAGCTACTGCATCGTCAAGTGCATCTTGAGCAGCTTTGATTTCAGTTTCCGTTGAATCAGGATCATCAATCAATGCTTGAAGATCATCTTTAGCTTTGTTTACATTGTCATCATCTGAAACATTTGTTGGGATTTTGTTAATGTCATCAGTTGCGGCAGACTTAGCATCTTCAACTTCTTGTTCAGCTTGTTTAACAGCATCGTCTAATGCATCTTGGGCAGCCTTGATTTCAGTTTCTGTTGCGTCTGGATCATCAATCAATGCTTGAAGATC
>NZ_BLLH01000003.1 GCF_011170065.1 Pseudolactococcus insecticola
CTACCCTTTTAATTACCCTTTTGTTGAAATGTATTGCGATTCAGTGAGTATCACTTTTTACGAAATGGCTTAACGGAGCGTTTCACACTATCAGTTGCTTTCTAATGATATAGTGTAGTAAAATAGATGTTTTAACAATATTGAAGAGCTTCAAAGAAGTTAGACAAATTATTTTCATGGCGTTGTATCAGCCTTTTGCTGGTTGTCAATATGCGCTATTTTTTTAAGTAAACGATAAAAACTGTAGGGCTTGCTGTTCAGGCATTTGCGAGGATTGTGTTTTGCCACATGAAACGCAGCGAAAACGTGCAATTGTCCCCATCAAAAGCAAGGAGGCCTATGTCGTATCTTTCTCGGGCGAGGCGTTGTACCGTACGGATATAGCTTGGTTTCTGGTATTTTGGACAGGACTCAAAAGAACACCAGAGACTCTGAGCTCAAAGTGATTCCCAACGGGAACAGGCGCTGGCTCTTTGCATGACCTGTTTTTCTCTTGTAAATGATAGTGACTTAGGATATGATAAAACATATCTTTCCTTCTTTTTTGTGTGGTTTACTAACTTACATTATAGAGGGAAGGATTTTTTTTTGCAAAAAATCGCATGGAAATTTTTCCCACACAATTTGACAAAGAGCCGCGCTTTGTCTAGTTTCAGTTAACTCGCCGTTTTTTCTGATTCTTCATCAGCAACGTGTTTCTCGAGGTCGTCTTGTGTCCAGCCTTTTTCTTTGAGGGCACGGCGTTTGCATGTTTATGCTATTTTTCACTTCCTAAATCAAAAATAGCATATTTAGGTGAGTTTAACAAGACTTTACAGCATCTTTTTAAGCTCAAAAAGCTGATTGAGCGCTTCAAGCGGCGTCAGATTCATCACATCTAACTCATCTATTGCGGTAACAATGGCGCGCGACGCTTCAGACTCGGGTGCGTTAAACAAATCTAGCTGCCCACTTGTTTGACTAGGCGCAGAAACTACTGCTACGCTGTCAGATTCTAAACCAGCGAGTACATCACGCGCTCGGTTTAGCAATGCAGACGGTAGACCTGCGATTTTCGCCACATGAATCCCGTAGGATTTGTCTGCAGCACCTGGCTCAATCTTATGTAGAAATGTCACTTCTCCATCCTTTTCAAGTGTGGCAACGTGGACATTTTTCAAGTGGTCAAGTGTGTTTTCAAGCGTCACGAGTTCATGGTAATGTGTGGCAAACAACGTTTTTGCGCCAACATTTTCATGGATATACTCGACAATCGCCTGAGCAAGCGCGATCCCGTCATAAGTCGCCGTCCCACGCCCCAACTCGTCAAACAAGATCAGAGAGTGCTTGGTGGCGCGACGAATGGCGTGGTTAGCCTCCATCATCTCCACCATAAAGGTCGACTGACCACTGATCAGATCATCAGCTGCGCCAATGCGGGTGAAAATCGCATCAAAAATCGGCAGCTCGACCTGATCAGCAGGGATATAACTGCCCATCTGGGCCATGACAACGGTCAGCGCAAGCTCCCGCATATAGGTCGACTTCCCTGACATATTTGGTCCCGTAATCAGCTGAATCATGGTCGATGCGTCAAAATCAATCGAATTTGGCACGTATTCTTGTGCGCCCATGACTTTTTCAACAACGGCGTGACGACCGTTTTTGATATGGATTTCCTGGGTATTTTTGATAACGTCAGGTCTGATGTAGTGGTTGTTTTCAGCGACCACGGCAAGCGACTGCAAGACATCGATTTCTGCGATGATTTTTGCTAACTGCTGAATCCTTGCGATGAAAACTTCTGTCTGATTTCTGACTTCTAAAAACAGGTCATACTCCAGATTTGACGAGTTTTCTCTAGCATCCAGCATCTGACTTTCCAGTCGCGCAAGCTCCTCTGTCCCGTAGCGCTCCGAGTTTTTCAGTGTCGCCTTACGGAAAAAATGCGCCGGTACCTGAGACAAGTTTGACGCCGTCACGTGAAAATAATAACCATCTTTTTTATTATAGTCAATCTTGAGATTGTTGATGCCTGAATTTTCCCGTTCTTTTGCCTCTAACGCTGCAATCCAGCTGGTGCCATCTCGCATGACGACACGATACTCATCCAGCGTTTCATTGAAACCACTTCTGATGATGTTGCCCTCCGTGATGACGGCCGGCGCATCTGGTGAAATGGCCTGTGTGATCAGCGTCAGAAGCTCTGGCATCTCATCAAGTTGACTGATCAAAGAAGCGAGCACTGGGCTTGCCATATCCGTCAGAACAGCCTTGATGGCTGGGACATTTGACAGCGTTTGCGCCAGTTGCAGTAAGTCTTTAGGGTTTGCCTTACCAAAAGACACGCGCGACGCCAGCCGCTCAATGTCATAAACGCCCTTGAGTGTCTCCGTCAGATCGGAACGCTCAAAAAAATGATCCAAAAAACACTGAA
This sequence comes from Pseudolactococcus insecticola, assembly GCF_011170065.1. Taxonomy (GTDB): domain Bacteria; phylum Bacillota; class Bacilli; order Lactobacillales; family Streptococcaceae; genus Pseudolactococcus; species Pseudolactococcus insecticola. The sequence continues at coordinate 2,417 of NZ_BLLH01000003.1, forward strand.
TAATCGCCTGACGCATCTTGATAGCAAGCTCACTGACCAGTGGACGATCTATCCACGTCCGAAGCATCCGCGTCCCCATCGCCGTCCGTGTTTCATCTAAAAGCCAATAAAGACTGCCGTGTTTTTTTCCCGTTCGCGCATTGCTAATCAAGTCCAGACTTTTTTTACTCGCTGCATCCATGAGCAAAAAGTCCTTGATCTCATAGTGTTTAACTGGTTGCAAATGCGTGAGATGACGTTTTTGCGTTGACATGATATAGTTCAGCAGCTTACCTGATACCTGTTTTTCAAGATCTGACAGATTATCAGAAATCAGCTCAGGATTATCAATAGTAATGGTTTCACGTGAAACCAGAACATTGAGCTGAGTCTGTAAAATCTGCATCTCGGCATCTGACGGCGCATAGCCCATCACGACTTCACGTGCCTTGAGCGAAGCAATTTCATCCAAAACTGCATCAAAATCTGACAGCAATGTCACAAAAAACTCACCCGTCGCAAGATCCAGATAACTAAGCGCATACTCTTGTGCAATCTTATCTACTGCGGCTAGAAAGTTATTGTCCTTACCGGTATTTAATGCATCCACCGCAGTCCCTGGCGTAATCACCTGGACCACGTCACGCTTGACCACGCCAACTGCTTTTTTAGGATCTTCTAGCTGCTCAGCAATGGCAACCTTATAACCAAGGTCGATCAGAACGTCGATATATTGCTGTACACTATGATGCGGGACGCCTGCCATCGGGATTGGATTGTCAGAATTTTTATTGCGACTGGTCAGAGTCAGCTCAAGAATCTGCGCTGCTTTGACGGCGTCGTCATAAAAGAGCTCATAAAAATCACCCATCCGAAAAAGCAAAAAAGCATCTGGATAGTCTTGCTTAATATCCAGATACTGCTGCATGCCCGGCGAAATCTTGTCAGTTGCCATAGTGTAATTCCTCGTTGATTTGTGTTTCTAAGTTTTCTAAAACATGCTGTAAAACAGCATTTGCCGCGACTAAACGTCTGCGATAGTCGATGATCAGTGGCTCTTCGTTGAGCGTTAGCTCAATCTCTTTTGCACGTGCCATCGTCGCTTTATAGGCATTTTTTTTGTTGATTTTTTTGTATAAAGTTGCGTCTTGCGACAGATCTTTCATTTCTGTTTCCAGATCATAGAGCGTTTTAGCAGCTTTCAAGCGCCTTTCCGCTTTTTGAAACTTGATAATATCAGGATGTTGGGCTAGTTTTGCTTTTAGGGCTGAAACTGCCGCTTCATATTGATTTTCAGGTGATGGCATTTTTTATTTCTCTTTCAACGCGCTCGGCACTTTCAATGTCACGACAGGTGATGAGCAGGGTATCTGCGCCAGCAATCGTGCCCAAAATATCATAACGCTCAGCAGCATCAATGGCGTTTGCCACCAAATCAGCCTCCCCAAGTCCAGTATGCGCGACAATCATAAACATGGTGCGATCCACTCGCAGCACATAGTTCTTAAACGTCGCAAGAAGTCCCGTCACAAGACTTCCCCCAACATGATCCGCAAGTGGACTATTTTGAGAAAACTCAAAAAGTGTATAAAAACTACCTTCGTCATATCGATTTTTGATGATACCAAGCTCCCGAATATCACGCGACAAAGTGGCCTGAGTAGTCGAAATACCTTTCTTCAAAAGGCGTTGCGACAGATCATCTTGTGTTTCTATTTTTTCGTTTTGGATGAGTTGTCTGATGATTTGTTGACGTTCTGATTTCTTCATATGTATATTATACCATATTTTGTATAATTATTACATTTCTTCTGGTGCGTCGACGCCTAGCAGTCTGAGGCTTTCTTTTAGCACCACGCCTGTGGCGTATGCCAGCGCCAAACGTGCGTTCTTTTCGTCATTTTCATCCAAAATCCGCGTGTGTGCATAGTACTTGTTGAAGGCTTGCGCCAAGTTGATGCTATATTTGGCGATGACCGACGGCTCAAAAGTCCTTGCAGCACGTGCCACAGTCGCGTCAAACGCCTGCAATAACTTGATAATTTCCCAGCTTTCATCATCTAGCAAGCTAAGCGCTGACAGGTCAGCCTTTTCAGGAGAAAAGTCAGCTTTTCGTAAGATTGACTGGATGCGGGCGTGTGCGTACTGTACGTATGGCCCTGTTTCCCCTTCAAATGACACCATTTCTTCAAGGTTGAAGTCATAGCCGTTGAGACGTTCATTTTTCAGGTCATAAAACTTGATGGCACCAACACCGACTGCGTGTGCAACTGCGGTTTTATTTGCCAGATCAGGATTTTTGGCATCGATCTGCGTTTGGGCACGCTTGACAGCTTCCTTAAGGGTCGGTTCAAGCAGGATAACGTTACCTTCACGCGTTGAGAGTTTTTTGCCATCTTTTGTGACCAAACCAAACGGCACATGGAAAATGTCATCAGCCCAGTCATAGCCCATTTTCTTAAGGACTGCTTTGAGCTGTTTGAAGTGACCCGACTGCTCATTTCCGACAACATAGAGGGCTTTTTCAAACTTGTAAGTGCGTTTGCGATAAAGCGCTGCTGCTAGGTCCCGTGTGATATAAAGCGTTGCGCCGTCTGACTTTTTGATCAATGCTGGAATTTCAAAGCCTTCCAACTCAACAACTGTTGCGCCGTTTGACTCTGTGAGCAGATCTTTTTCTGCCAAGATGTCTACAATCTCATCCATTTTGTCATTGTAAAAAGCTTCGCCATTCATGCTGTCAAACTCGACGCCAAGCTCCGTATAGATACGGTCAAACTCAACGAGCGACTCATCACGGAACCATTGCCAGAGCGTAAGCGCCTCATCATCACCATTTTCCAGCTTCAGGAACCAGTCACGCGCGGCAACATCGATTGTCGGGTCGACTTTTGCCTCTTTATTGATTCGCACATAGAGTTTGAGTAGCTCTGCGATCGGATTTTCGCGGATAGCCGCCTCGCTGCCGTATTTTTTATAGGCTACGATGAGCATGCCAAACTGCTTGCCCCAGTCTCCTAGGTGGTTGATTTTTACAGGATTATAGCCGATTTTTTGGTAAATCTTAGCCAGGCTATCGCCGATGACAGTCGAGCGCAGATGCCCGATAGAAAAGGGTTTCGCGATATTTGGTGAACTCATGTCAATCGCGATATTTTCACCATTTTGCGGCTGTGTGCCATAGGCTGCACCGTCTTTTAAAATGGTTGTCAGAACGGTTGCGACTGTGTTTGACTTATCCAGAAAGAAATTGACGTACGGCCCTGTTGCGACAACCTTTTCAAAGGCATCAGAACTGATTTTTTCAGCCAGATCGCTAGCAATGAGATTTGGTGCCTTGCGCAGGCTTTTTGCCAAAGTAAAAGCAGGAAAGGCGATGTCTCCCATCTCTGATTTTTTCGGTGTTTCAAGTAGCTTTGTAATCTCGCTCTCGCTCAAAGCACCATCAAGCACTGCAGCAAGCGTCTTTGCGACTAATAATTTATCGTTCATTTTCGTTCATCCTTAAACTAGCATTTGTATAATCGTATACTTCCTATTTTACCATAATTTTAGGCAAATAAAATAAAACAATCAGCCAATAAAAAGGCTGATTGTCTGGTTATGAAATAAGTGCACTACAACACAAGTGAAAGTCAAAAAGCAATCACCTCATCATAAAATGCTTGATTTTTTTCTGTCAGATGGTGCGTCACGACGATGACGAGCACGTCGCTTAGTTTGCTGATGGCTTCATCGACCAGATGCGCATTTTCTGCGTCCAGGGCGCTCGTTCCCTCGTCTATGAGGAGTATCGGTTTGGCATCGTAAAGCCCTTGCGCAAGTGAAATCCGTTGCGCTTGCCCCCTGATAACTCTGCGATTTGCTTGTCGCTAAAATCTCCTGCCTGTGCTTGTGATAAACTGGTCGCAAGTCTATCTGGATCCAAAACGCCAAGCGTGATATTGTCAACGGCTGATTCGTTAAATAAATGCGAACTTTGCTCCACATAAGTCAGATTCCCATGAATATCAGCTGATGACAGTGCGCTGTAAACTTTGTCGTCAGCTAAGACATTACCCTCATAGTCCGTCAAATCTCCTGCCAAAATCTTGAGCAACGTTGATTTCCCAACGCCACTCTGACCAGTAATCGCATACTTTTTACCGTGTTCAAATGTCAGATTTGGAAAGCTAATCTTCTTTTTATCAAAAACCACCGCTAGATTTTCTAAGACAAGCTGACGCTCAAACTTGTAATCTGACGTCACATCACGTGGTGCCACTTTGGGAAATTTATCAAGCAGATTGGCATTGGCTTTAACTTTGGCATAAAACTTCGTAAAACTGCTCAGGTTATTGAAAAACGGCCCTGAGAGATTGCCAATCGTCCAAACAAAACCAACCGTCAAATCTCCTCTCAAAACAAAATAACCTGCGGTTGCGCTCATAGCAAGCTGAGATAGCATACTAAAAAGCGTTAAAACCGTCGCCATGACGGTTTGCGCTTTTTCATTTGTCATGGTTTTCTGACGCAATATCTCATAGCTTTCTGCAATCTTTTCTTTTAGCAGACTGAGTCTTTCATGATGAAATAGCAGGCTAAATCCTGTCAGATAGTCGCTTGATACCTTGGTCAGATTTTCATTTGCCGTTGAGACATCATTAACCGTTTTAGCAAGTTTTTTATCAAAAATCCGAGGGACAAATAACATGGCAAACGCTAAAACAATCATGACGACAACAAGCACTGAGTTATAAATAAAGACGGTAACCGCCGCAAAAGCTACATAGACAGCCATGTCAACCATGTCAAAAAAGTTAATAAAGACTTCGTTTGAGATCATGGTGATGTCGTTGGTCAGCCAAGAAACATACTCACTCGACTTCTTTTTGTTAAACTCCGAAACCTCCATCTCAGCTAGCGACGCAACGATATCACGACGAACTGAGTTGTTCATCTTTTGTGCGATGTTTTCAGTCGCATAATCAAAATATGGCAAGAGAAAAGACCAGACGATATATAACCCGAACTGAAAAGCAATCAACATCCAAAAATGCATCACATCTCTTGATGTTAAAAAATTAACCAGTTGATTAAGTAATAATGAATTTCCTATAGCAAAGGATGTTTTTACGATTGATAATATCAGGACAACTAGACTAGCAAGTTTATTTTGCAAAAGATATTTTTTCATCGGTTACTCCCTTTGTTAGTTTACGCTTTTGTTAGTTTTTACTAGTATAGCATCTTTTGTGAGCTATTACGCAAAATAACTTAAAAAGCCTTGATAGTTGTGGCTTTCTTACTGATTCAATTGCTGCCAAGCATGATACGTATCAGCAAAAATATCAGCTAATACCGCATCGTCATTTGGCTGTGCCAGCCATTTTTCGTAAGCGGTATGAAACACGACGTTCATGGATTGCACGGAGAGACGCGTGGCTAATGGTTCAAACTCGACGCTGAGTTGTTCGGTTAAAAATTGGACAACTTCATAGGCTTTATATAATTCGCGTTCGATAAGTGCTGGTTCGGATTGAATAATCAACTGACGCTGTTTAGCATGCCCATGCAAATTTTTAAACAAGGTCGATGCGACAAAATAATAAACATCATAGACCTTGCTTAGCAAGGTATCAGCTGTACTCCGACTTAAACCATCAGCGTAGTGTGCGATGTAATCTTCGGTTTTACTGAACAGCACATCGCTTTTATCTGAAAATTGCCGAAAAAACGTACGTTCGGTAACGCCCGCGCGATCAGCAATTTGTTGGGCGGTGGTTTGTTGGTAGCCTTGTTGCGTGATCAACTCAATGGCTGCTTGTTCTAATTTTTCTCGACTAGACATATTTTTAACCTCATTTTTGTCAGTAACTGACAAAATACTTGACGTCAGTTACTGACAGTGTTATACTAGTTGTGTCAGATACTGACACTTATACTATCAATTATAGCAATATTTCGCGTAAATTGCTATAAGACATGAAAAGAGGATGCAATGAAAATTTTTGTTACAGGCGGTACAGGATTTATTGGTTCACATGTGGTACCAGAACTATTAACGCATGGTCACAGCGTGCTAGCACTAGCCCGCACACCAGAAAAAGCGGCTCAATTAGAAGCACAAGGCGCAACACCAGTGCTGGGCACATTAGCTGACATTGATTTGCTAAAGCAAACAGCAGGTAAAGTTGATGCAGTAATTCATCTCGCCTTTATTCATAATTGGGCAGATATGTCACAGTCTGGGCCGACTGACCAAGCAGCGATTAACGCCTTCGGAGATGCTTTGCGAGGCACGAACAAAGCCTTGGTCATCACGTCTGGCGTAGCGATTGTACAAACGCAAGGCGCCGTGACGGAAGTTGATCTACCAGCGCACGATTCAATGCGTGGTCCGAGTGAATTTCTAATCCATGATTTGGCTAAACAGGACATTCGAGCGGTGATTGTCCGACCTGCACCAACCGTTCATGGTGTAGGTGATCACGGTTTTGTTAAAATGATTTCTGATGCGGCGGCAGCCAACAAAGAAAGCATCTACATCAGTGACGCGAATAGCTGGGCAGCGGTCAATGTGGCTGATTTAGCTGTTTTGTATCGTTTAGCGGTTGAAAGTGCACCGGCCGATAGTGTCTTGCATGGTGTGGCGGAAAACGTGCCGTTTAAAGCGATTGCTACGGCAATTGGCGAAGTTTTACAAGTGCCGGTTACCCAAGTTGACGCTGATGAAGCACAGAAGCGTGTAGCTGGATTAGCGGGTAATTTAATCGGGGTCGACGCGATTGCGACCAGTGATAAGACACGTGATGTCACCGGCTGGACGCCAACACATGACAGTCTGCTGGCTGATATTGAGAGCGGGAATTATATTTAAAACGAAAAATAAGCGTATCCAGCAAAGTGGATACGCTTATTTTTGGCTATACTTACTTCGAATCTGGGTCAGTTTGCAACATATAATTCGCTTCATAGGCCATTGCCACGCCGTATTCATTGATGACTTGACCTTGGAAATTTTTACCATTGGTAAGCAAATCAACGATGAGCTTGCCACCTTCAACCACAGTTTTCATGTGTGGACCAGTGGCGTTACCGTTCAAATCCGTGGTAATACCGCCGGGCATAATCCCGAAAATTTCAACCGGAATCGCTTGTTTAGTGAATGATTGACCAAAGGCTTCAATCATCATATTAAGCGGGGCCTTGCTGACTTTGTAGGCGAACGGTGAGAAAAACGCGCTCGCGGCGGTTGGAATGGTTAAATTCGCAATGCGACCGTTATTTTCCGCCAAAATCGGGGTAAACGTTTTAATCATTTCAAAATTGCCGTAGAAATTCACGTCAGTGACCTCGCGCAATTCATCAACGGTAAAGTCCAATGGTGCTTTTTGCATATCGCCAGGAATACCGGCGTTGTTAATCAATAGATTAAGTTCAGGATGATTGGCGCGCACGTTGTCAGCTGCTTGGTGAATGGTGTTAAAATCATTCAAATCAATCTTGATCCATTCAGCTGCAATGTTTTCATCTTGTAATTTAGCAACTGCTTCAAGGCCGCGTGTTTCATCTCGCGCGCCAAGTAAAATCGTCCAACCTAAAAGTCCGAGTTGACGAGCAGTTTCAAAGCCAATGCCTTTATTGGCACCGGAAATTAAGGCCATATTTGCCATATCTAAAATTCCTTTTATTCGACTGAGAAAAGGTAAGGATAAACGGGTTGTCCGCCGTCAAAAATGTCGACTTCGATATCTGGATAGCTCGTTTCAAGCTCTTCTGACAAGGTTTCAGCCAGTTCTTTTTTACCGTCAGAACCGACATAGATGCTAACAACTTCTGCGTCTTCATTGTCCGCTAACATTTTACTAAAAGTCGTTGTAAGGACACTATGAATGTCTTTTTCAGACACGACAATCTTGTTATCAATCATGCCAAGCCAGTCATTTTCATGAATGTCAATGCCTTCGATAGATGTATCACGGACGGCATTTGTCACCTGACCGCTGATGACTTCTGACAGGTTAGCCGTCATGTCACTTGCATTTTCATCAAGCGTTTTACTTGTTGCGTCAAAGGCAAGAAGCGCCGTCAGACCTTGTGAGACAGTTTTTGACTCGACAACTTTGGCTGGAATATCGACAACATCTGCTGCAGACTGCGCTGCCATGAAGATATTTTTGTTATTTGGCAAGATGATGACGTTGCGCGCATTAACATCTTCAATCGCTTTAACGATGTCTTCTGTTGATGGATTCATCGTTTGACCGCCAGAGATAACGTAGTCAGCACCCATGTCTTTGAAGATTTTCGCAAGACCATCACCAGCTGCGATTGCGATAACCGCAAACTCTTTTGTTTCTACTGGTTTTGTGGCTGCTGCTGTTTCTTCTTTGATGACTTGCGCATCATGCTGCTCACGCATGTTATCGACTTTGACCTTGACAAGTGAGCCATATTTCAAACCTTCTTGCATAACGATACCTGGGTCTTCAGTGTGGACGTGGACTTTGACGATCTCATCGTCGTTGACAACTAAGAGTGAATCCCCGATTTCGTTAAGATAGTTGCGGAATTCATCATAGTCAAACGACTTGGTTGCCGTTGGTCCTTGGCCGATTGCGACCATGATTTCAGTACAGTAGCCAAACTTGATATCTTCAGTCGCAACGTGGCCTGCCACAGATTTGTGGTGCTCAGCATTGACCATTTCATCCATAACAGCTGGTGTCGCTTCAAACTCGTCAGAAGCGATATAGTCACCTGTCGCTGCCGCCACAAAGCCTTCATAGATGTAGACAAGCCCTTGACCGCCAGAATCGACAACGCCGACTTCCTTGAGTACGGGCAGCATGTCTGGCGTTTTTGCGAGCGCGATTTTTGCCCCTTCAAGCGCGGCTTTCAGCACTTCAATCGCATCATCAGTTGTTTCAGCTTTTTTTCCTGCCAATGATGCCGCTCCACGAGAAACGGTCAAAATCGTCCCTTCGACAGGTTTCATAACAGCTTTATAAGCGACTTCGACGCCATTTTGGAAAGCCTTGGCTAAGTTTTCTGCTGTAAATTCGTCAGCGTCTTTGACAGCTTGACCAAACCCACGAAAAAGCTGGGACAAGATCACGCCTGAGTTGCCACGCGCGCCCATAAGAAGGCCTTTTGAAAGGACTGCTGCAACGTCACCAACAGTGTCTGCTTTGCTGTCAGAAACTGCTTTTGCACCATTTGTGATGGTCATGCCCATGTTTGTTCCTGTATCGCCATCAGGCACAGGAAAAACATTGAGGGAGTTGACATATTCGGCTTGCTTGTTCAAGCGTGTGCTTGCCGCTTGAATCATCTCTTGAAACAAGCTTGCATTGATTGTATTTGCCATGTTACTCAGCCACCACCTTCACGTTTTGTACGAACACATTGACAGAGTTTGCAGTGATGCCTAGTTGGTTTTCTAGGTTAAATTTCACGCGCTCTTGTACATTTTTTGCGACCTCAGAGATTTTCACACCAAATGATACAATCACGTAAATATCAACATCAACGCCATTATCTCCTGCTGCAATCACAACACCTTTCGAGTAGTTTTCTTGGCGTAGCAGTGTTTTGAAATTATCTTTGACAGCGTTTTTGCTGGTCATGCCGACCACACCAAAAATCTCAGTTGTTGACGCACCTACGATCGTAGAAATCACGTCGTTTTCGATGTCAACCGTGCCGTTTTTTGTATTTATTGTAACAGTCATAGAATTGTCCTCGTTTTTAGGGTGGGTATCTAAAGATACCTTTTCCCCATTTTACCATATTTTAAGAAATAAAAAAGCCGTGAAGTGTTTTCACGGTTTTCTACTCAATTAAACGCGTTCAACTGAAAGATTTTTAAGTGCACGAGCTGATGCCCATACTGTTTTAACTTTACCGTTTTCAACGATTTTGATCTTTTGCAAGTTTGGTTTCACTTGTTTTTTCGTTTTGTTCATTGCGTGTGAACGGTTGTTAGCAGATGATGTCTTGCGACCTGTAAAATAACATACCTTAGCCATTTTATATTTCTCCTTATTTGATTTCTTATTTTATCGTTTAGATAACATACTAGATTATTTTATCATATTTTCACGAGATTGCAAGTGTTTTTGCCTGATTTTATGGTAAAATTATCTTATGGAAAATTTTATCGACCAATTAACCGCTAAAAATAGCGAATATGTACACATTGTCACCCGAGAACTTGTCAAAATCGGCAAATCTGACGACGAGATCAAAACAATCTTGTCAGAGATCCTACCGCAAATTGTCGCTGCGCAAAAAGAACGCAAGTTAGCCAAGGATATTTTGGGCACGCCAAACGAATTCACCAGCAAATACGCTCCGAAAACTGCTGCTAAAGGTGCCAAAAACACAACTCCCGCAAGTGACAGATTTACCAATGATAAGCCTGTCTTGATGTGGCTGGATAGTTCCCTTTTGATGTTGGGCGTGCTTGCTGTCATTAACGGCATCATGGCGCTTTTCAGCAAAAATGCACGAACTTACGGTATTATCACTCTGATCATCATGAGTTTTGCTGCTGGTTTTGTCATGTATCTCATGTACCGCCTTGTCTACAAGCCACAGGCTGAGGGCAAAAAAGTCCCTTGGCTGCGCTCATTTGGTCCGCTAACGCTCGCCTTTCTAGCCTGGATTTTGCTCTTTATGGCGACCATGCTCTTGCCTAGCAGCATAAACGTTTCCCCTGCTGGCTATCTCGTTGCTGCTGTTGGTTTGATCGCACTCGCCCTGCGCTATTTTCTCAAACGTCGCTACAACATCAAGTCTGCCATGGGCACACAACCTGTCCGCAAGTAAATAAAATCAGAAAAACACTGACGCATTTTCTGGCGTTAGTGTTTTTTGTTTATTTATTTTGCCTCATACCACGTCTTCCCACTATTTTCATCGACTAAAAGCGGGACTTTGAGTGCGATGGCGTCTTCCATGGTGGTTTTGACGAGTTTTTTGACGGTTTCAAGCTCATCATCTGGGACGTCAAGAACGATTTCATCGTGGACTTGCAGCAGCATTTTCGTCTTGAGCTTGCGCTCACTCAGATTTTTGTCCAGATTGATCATAGCAACTTTGAGAATGTCAGCTGCCGAGCCCTGAATCGGGCTGTTAATCGCTGTTCTTTCAGCAAATGATCGAACAGAGAAATTTCTCGCATTGATGTCTGGCAGATTCCTGCGGCGGTGATAGAGTGTCTCGACAAATCCTGTATCTTTCGCACTTCTGACGATATTTTCCATGTAATTTTTAATGTCAGGGTAGCGCTCAAAGTAGGTGTCAATATAGTTTTTAGCAGCTTTTCTGGAAATACCCAAATTGTTTGACAAACCGAAATCTGAGATGCCGTAAACCACGCCAAAGTTGACCGCTTTCGCATTTCTGCGGTCATTTGCCGTCACGTCCTCAGCTTTTTCGATACCAAACACCCGCATGGCAGTCGCTGTATGGATGTCGGCGCCATGGTTGAAGGCGTCAATCAAGTGCTGATCGCCAGAGATATGTGCCAAAACACGCAGTTCGATCTGAGAATAGTCACTTGATAGCAAGACTGAGTTGGCATTTTCAGGGAGAAAAGCCTTGCGAATCTTGCGACCCTCAGGTAGTCTGACGGGGATGTTTTGCAGGTTGGGATTGACACTCGACAGGCGCCCTGTCTGCGTCAGATCCTGCACATAACGTGTGTGTATCTTACCATCACCCATGATGTCGCCCAAAAGTCCTGTGACATAGGTCGACTGAATCTTTGAAATCTGGCGAAAACGTAGGATTTTATCAACGATTGGTGCTTGTGGTGCGAGTTGTTCTAAGACGTCAACCGCCGTCGAATAGCCTGTTTTCGTCTTTTTTATGACTGGCAAGCCCATTTTTTCAAACAAGATAACTCCCAGTTGCTTGGGCGAGTTGATATTAAACGTCTCACCTGCGAGCTCATAGATCTCCGCTGTCAACTCACTGATGACTTTTTCGTTTTCAAGGCCGATTTCGCTCAATACGCCACCCGATACTTTGATACCTGCGATTTCCATCTTGGCAAGGACGTTTGCAAGGGGCAGCTCCATATCTGACAAGAGTTTTTCTTGATCATTTTCACGGAGTTTTTCGACAAGCAACGGTTTTGTTTTAGCAAGCACATTAATCTTGCGTGCAAGGTGTTCAAACAGCACGGCGTCAGCAGGGACAGCACGTTTCGCACCTTTCCCATAAACGGTGTCATCTTCTGCCAATTGCTCTCCAAAAAGCGATGCAATGGTCGCAATTTTATTATTTTCAATCGTTGAATACAAGTATTTCGCAAGCATGCTGTCAAATGAAACGAGCGGGTAGTCGATGTTCTGACGGGCGAGCAAGACCTTGTTTTTCTTGAAATCATAGGTGTTTTTCGGAAATGGAAAAGTCGCAAGAAGCGCGAGATTATTTGACACATAGATGCCATTTTCTGCATCACCCCAGGCAAAGCCAATGATGTCATCTCTATGGTAATCCTCGTCCAAAATCTCCAGATAGAAAAACTGGTCGTCGCATACCATGTCGTCAGAAATCGCATCGTTCACGATGGTAAAATTGATGACTTCAACTGGTTTTTCAGTCGCACCATCAAGTTCCTCCAGAAATTTATTAAAGCCCATTTCTTGATAGAACTTTTTGAGCTTATCATAGTCGGCGCCGTTGTAAATGGTCTCGTCAAGCGTGAGTTCAATCGGCGCATCCAGATCAATTGTTGCAAGTGTTTTTGACAAAAAGGCTTGCTCACGGTCATTAATCAGGTTTTCTTTCATTTTTGAGGCTTTCATGCCGTCAATATTGTCATAAATACCTTGGAGCGAGCCGTGTTCCAAAAGAAGCTTGATACCTGTTTTTTCGCCAATCTTGGTCACGCCTGGAATATTATCAGACTTATCACCCATAAGTGCTTTGAGGTCTATAAATTGCGCTGTTGTAAGACCTAGTTTTTCAAGCAGATAATCAGGTGTGTAAGTTTCAAGTTCGGCTACACCTTTTATCGTGATTTCCACCGTCGTTTTTTCTGTGGTCAGCTGGGTCAAATCGCGGTCGCCTGAAACAACCGTAATCGCATCAAATCCCGCATTTTCAGCCCGCGTCGCAAGCGTTCCTATGATGTCATCAGCCTCGTAGTTTGCAAGCTCATAGTGTTTGATACCTTGCGACTCAAGCATTTCTTTGATAAATGGCATCTGTTCTCTGAACTCGTCAGGGGTTTTCGCGCGCCCGCCTTTGTAGTCGGCGTACATCTCCGTGCGAAAAGTCGTTTTGCCCGCGTCAAATGCTACCAAAATATGCGTCGGTTGCTCCGCCTCAAGGACGTTGCGCAACATGGTATGAAAGGCGTAAATAGCGTTGTTATGCAAGCCAGAAGGCGCAATAAAGCGGTCAATCTGCGTATAAAGTGCAAAAAAAGCACGAAAAGCGATCGACGAGCCATCAATCAGCAACAATTTTTTCTCTGTTTTAGTCATGTTTCTATTTTAGCATAATTTCAACGTAAAAAGCCGCAATCACTTTGGCTGTGACTGCGACTCATTTCTAAAATCCTGCCCATGCCTCGGCGTCACGGTCATCTTTTATCTTGACAACAACGCGAAACTGTCGCTCAGGATGACTTTCTAGATTGACAAACTGAATCCGTGACTCAAATATAGCAGCATGACCATAGTAAAGCAGCGTGCTAAGCAGGCTATTTTTATTGCTTGGCACGTAGCCAAGCTTGTGACTGCCAAAGTAAATCGCAACAGCTTCAGGATCATGCGGATTATCCGACTCAACCACCAAGGTCACATTTTGCCCAAGCATCAGCTGGTCAATCACGTCGAGCCCGTCATAATAAGCAAAACCTGCGATATGAAAATCCATATAATGCCGACTGGGTTCCCACTTGTGATTTTTCAGTGATTCTCTGATTTTATCTGCTTGACTCGTCATTTCACTACCGCCATTTTCTATTTTTGCAAAGGCAACTGTCGATTATTATTATTTATCTAGTTCTGCGTACAATAATTCTTGTACAACTTGCGGGTTAGCTTGACCTTTTGTTGCCTTCATGAGCTGTCCAATCAAGGCTTTGGCAGAGTTTTTGTTGCCACCTTTGTAGTCTGCGACAGCTTTTTCATTATTACCAAGGACTTCAGTGATGATTGGAATCAAGACAGCAGGATCTGAGATTTGAACCAGACCTGCTTTTTTGACGAATGCTTCAGCAGAGCCGCCATTTTTGGCAAGTTCGACGAAGACTTTTTTCGCGATTTTGCTTGAAATGGTGCCGTCAGAAATGAGTTTGATCATTTCTGTCAGATTTTTAGGCGTCAGACCAATCTCAGATAGGTTTTTACCTTCAGCGTTGAGGTATTGTGCAACCTCACCTTGCAGCCAGTTTGATGCCAGTTTTGCATCAGCACCTGCTGCAATCGCTTTTTCAAAGAAATCAGCCGTTTCTTTTGTTGCTGTCAACTGCTCAGCATCGTAGTCTGACAAGCCGAGTTCAGCGATATAACGCGCACGGCGTTCTTTTGGAAACTCTGGCAATGTTGCTTTGACATCAGAAATCCACTCGTCAGAAATCTCAAAACGTGGCAGATCAGGTTCTGGGAAGTAACGGTAGTCTGATGAGCCTTCTTTGACACGCATGAGCGTTGTTTCACCCGTTTTTTCGTCATAACGACGTGTTTCTTGTTGGATGACACCGCCAGCACGCAAAACTTTTGCCTGACGTTGTACTTCATACTCCAAACCTTTGCGAACAAAGTTAAAAGAGTTCAGATTTTTCAGCTCCGTTTTCGTACCAAATTCTTCCTGACCGTAAGGACGCAGGGAGATATTAGCATCACAGCGCATTGAGCCTTCTTCCATTTTTACGTCAGAAATGCCCGTGTACTGGATGATTTCCTTGATAGCCGTCAGATAAGCATAGGCTTCCTCGGGCGAGCGCATGTCTGCTTCTGACACGATTTCAATCAGCGGCACGCCTTGACGATTGAGGTCGACGTAGGAATAACCATCTGTGCCATGCGTGTTTTTACCGGCATCTTCTTCCAGATGCGCGCGTTCGATCCGCAACGTCTTCTTAGTCCCATCCTCAAGCTCAATTTCAATCGAGCCATTGTAACCAATTGGTTCATCAAACTGCGAAATTTGGTAGGCTTTTGGATTGTCAGGGTAGAAATAGTTTTTGCGATCGAAGTGCATGTTTTGGTGAATGTCCATGTTAAGGGCAAGCGCAGCCTTGATACCAGACTCAATCACGCCTTTATTCATAACGGGCAAAACACCAGGGAAACTCCAATCGACAATATTCGTATTCTCATTTGGTCCAGCACCAAAATGCGCAGGCGCAGGTGAGAAAATCTTCGAGTTGGTATTTAACTCAACGTGGACTTCAAGTCCAATGACTGTTTCAAAATTCATTTGATCAAAGTCCTTTCTTAAAAAATAACCGGTTTATTCTTATGAAACTCAGTCGTCGCTTCAAACGCTGCTGCTGCTTGATAAATCGTTTCTTCACCGAAAGCTTTACCGATGATTTGCAGACCGACTGGTAGGCCGTCAACTTGCCCCGCAGGAATCGAGATGCCAGGAAGGCCAGCTAGGTTGACGGGAATCGTCAACAAATCAGCCAGATACATGGCAACAGGGTCGTGTCCTTGCGTGTCAAGATCGTAAGCCACACTTGGCGCCGTTGGGCCGATGATGAGGTCGTACTTATCAAAAACCTGCTTGAAATCATTCATGATGAGCGTGCGAACTTGCCCAGCTTTTTTGAAGTAAGCATCATAATAACCTGATGACAGGCTAAATGTCCCCAGCATGATCCGACGTTTCACTTCTTCACCAAAGCCTTGCGAGCGAGATTTGACGTAAATATCTTCCAAATCAAGCGCGTCCTCAGCACGAAAACCATAGCGAATGCCGTCAAAACGTTGCAAGTTTGAGCTCGCTTCTGACGAGGCGATGATGTAGTAGACGGCAACGCCGTATTTGCTATGTGGCAAGCTGACTTCTTCAACTGTCGCACCTAGTTTTTCAAAGTGTTTTGCCGCAGCGAGCACTTGTTCTTTGACTTTTGGATCGATTCCTTCGCCCAGATATTCCTTTGGCAAAGCGATTTTCAAGCCTTTGATGTCTTGACCGATTTTTGATGTAAAATCAGGCACGGCAACTTTTGATGACGTTGAATCCTTAGGATCATATCCTGCCACAGCATTGAGCAAGAGCGCATTATCTTCGACATTTTGTGAAAATGGTCCGATTTGATCAAGCGAACTACCAAAAGCGATCAGGCCAAAACGTGAAATACGACCATAAGTCGGTTTCAAGCCAACTACACCGTTAAATGACGCTGGCTGACGGATTGAGCCACCTGTATCAGAGCCGAGTGAGAGCAAGACTTGGTTTGAGGCAACAGCAGTCGCAGAGCCACCAGATGAGCCACCAGGAACCTTGCTTTCGTCCCAAGCATTTTTAGTGGTTTTAAAAGCTGAGTTTTCAGTCGATCCACCCATGGCAAACTCATCCATGTTGGTCTTCCCAACGATGATCATGTCTTTTGCGTAAAGGTTTTCGACAGAAGTCGCATCAAAAATCGGCTCATAGTTATAAAGCATTTTTGATGCTGCCGTCGTCAGAATCCCTTTTGTCGAGATATTGTCCTTGACAGCAAGCGGGATACCTGACACTGGATTGCTTACGTCGATGCCTTTTTCGTCAATGGCAGCAGCAGCCTGCAGGGCAGCATCTTCTGTGATCGTGATGAAACTGTCAACTTTGCTTTCACGAGCTGCTATGTTTTTCAGGGTTTCTTTGGTTAATTCAACTGCTGAAATCTCTTTATTGACCAGCTTTTCGTGGAGTGATTTGATTGTTGTCATGTTTAGTTATCCTCCATAATTGCAGGGACTTTGATGAAACCATCTTCGGTTTCAGGAACGTTTTTGAACAATTCATCGCGATTCCAGCCTGCAACCGCTTCATCTTCGCGCCAAGCATTGACATTATCTGCGACATTTGATGTAAATGGCACATCAGTCGTATCAACTTCTTCTAACATCAAAAACATGTCGACAATTTTGGTCAATGTTGTGGCAAATTCAGCAGTCTCAGCCTCATCAAAGGCCAACTTTGATAAATTTGCGACGTGTTTCACGTCATCTTTTGTGATTTCCATAAGGGAGTTTCTCCTTCATATTTCGGGACAATTGAACTGTCATTTTCATTCTCAATTATACCAGTTTTTATCGCATTTCGCTCAAGCTATCTCACTCAAAATCAATATCCAGCTGTAATTTCAACTCATTCAATTGTTTTGGATCAACGTCGCTTGGCGAATCCATCATCAAGTCAACACCGGCAGCACTTTTTGGAAAGGCAACAACTTCACGAATATTATCTTCGCCAGTCAACACCATGAAAATACGTTCCAAGCCAAAAGCACAGCCAGCATGCGGTGGCGCACCAAATTTGAAGGCTTCAAGCATAGCGCCGAATTTTTGCTCAACAAAGAATTTGTCATAGCCAAGCACTTCAAAAGCCTTATACATGACCTCGGGATTGTAGTTACGAACCGCACCAGAACTGATCTCATAGCCATTCATGACCATGTCAAACTGATCGGCTTTGATTGCAAGTTTATCAGCATCTGTTTTAGCACTTTCTAGTGCCTTCACGCCACCTTTTGGCATTGAAAATGGATTGTGACCAAAGTCGACTTTGCGGTTGCTTTCGTCAAACTCGTAAAATGGAAAATCAACCACCCAGCAAAGTGCGACTTTATTTTTATCTTTCAGATCATAAAAGTCAGCAAATTCATTACGCATGCGACCCAGCACACGATTGACAACAGCCGGTTTTCCCGCACCAAAGAAGACAATATCGCCATCTTCAGCACCAGTTTTTTCAGTGATTTCAGCAAGTTCCGTCTCACTCAAGAACTTAGCAATCGGTGATTTGATGCCGCCGTCCACATAAGTCAGGTAAGCAAGGCCGCCAGCACCTTCTTTTTTGGCAATTTCAGTGAAATTGTCAATCTGTGAACGTGTCATGCTCGCTGCGCCTTTGACAGCAATAGCTTTGACTTTTTTCGCATTTTTGAAGACTGCAAACTCAGTATTTGCAAGCGTTTCGTCAAGGTCAATCAAAGTCATACCGAAACGCAAGTCAGGCTTATCGCTACCGTAGATATTCATGGCATCTTCATAGGAAATACGTGGAATTTCAGTCGTGACAAGCTCTTTTCCGGCAAAATCCTTGACCAAATTTTGGATCAAAACTTCCATCTCAGAGCGGATTTCTTCGCCATCTTCGACAAAGGCACGCTCCAAGTCAAGTTGATAAAAATCACCATAAAGACGGTCAGCACGCGGATCTTCGTCGCGGAAACATGGCGCAATTTGATAGTATTTGTCAATGCCACCAACCATAAGCAACTGTTTGAACTGTTGTGGGGCTTGTGGCAATGCGTAAAATTTACCAGCTTGCAAACGGCTTGGAATCAAGAAATCACGCGCACCTTCTGGAGATGAATTTGCGAGAATCGGCGTTTGAACTTCCAAAAATTCTTGGTCTTCCATAAAACGACGGATAAACGACAGGTATTTTGCCCGTTGTTTCAAAGTCTCCTGCATTTTCGGACGACGCAAATCCAGATAACGATATTTCAAACGCAAGTCTTCACTTGATTTATTGGCTTCGTTTAGTGAGATTGGGAGTGGTTGTGAGGCGTTTAGAATCTCAAAACGCTCAGCCACAAGCTCAACATCACCTGTGACAAGATTAGGATTTTTAAGGCCTTCACCACGGGCGCGCAAGATCCCTGTCACTGAAATTGCGTACTCATCACGCAAATGCTCAGCTGCTTCAAAATTAGCCACATTTTCAGGCTGAATAACAACCTGTAAAAGTCCTGAATAATCACGCAAATCGATAAAAATCACGCCACCATGGTCTCGCCGTGAATTGACCCAGCCTTTAACCGTGAGTGTTTCACCTAGTTTTGAAATCGTCTGTGTTGCTTTTGTTCTCATCTTTTTTTCCTTATCATTTTGTGATAAAAAAGCGCACCACAAATCTCGTCAGAAAAGGACGAAATTCGTGGTGCCACCTTAATTCGTTGTCAGAATTGACAACCTTATTTTACGTTATTGAGTTGGATTAAAATAGTGTTTTTCGACAAAATTATCAGACGCCATTTTCAGCACCAGGCGCTCTCTTAGCTGATATTATCTTGTTTACTGCTATTTTTTTAGAAGTTACGACCTTCAAGTTTTTCGTAGATGCCTTTGTTGACAACTTTCAAGTAAGTGCCTTTCATACCAAGCGAACGTGACTCGATAATCCCAGCTGACTCAAGTTTGCGCAAAGCATTTACGATAACTGAACGGGTAATACCAATTTTATCAGCAATTACTGACGCCGTCAAGCGGCCTTCATCGCCACCAAGTTCTTCCAAAATGGCTTTAACAGCCTTCATTTCAGAGAAGGACAGGGTACTAACCGCCATATTGACAGCGGCATTTTTACGGATATTTTCTTCCATCAACTCGATTTGCAGGTTAGACAGTTGGATCCCGATGACCGTCGTTGCAAGCTCAACCAAGACTAGATCTTCCTCAGTAAAACTTTCTTCATTGCGCCAGATGACAAAAGTACCTAGACGCAGACCGCTACCATAGATGGGTGCGACTGTTGTTTTACCTTCCGGAAAATCCTGGATGACCTCTTGCGGGTAAAGTGACAAGGTTGCATCAGCAGGCAAATTAGCCTCTGTATCATAAGTACGTGATGCCGCTTGAACGTATTCTGTTGTTAGTTTACGTTCAGCAAACATGGCTTCAACACGGTCGTTGTTTGTTTTATAAGGCATTGCATATCCTAAAACTTGGCCTTTGCCATCAATGACAACTGAGTTACAGTCGATTACGGCTGAAAGACGTTCTGACAAGCCATTGTAAGGCAATTCGTCATGATAATCATTGAGTCCTTCCTGCAGAATAGCTGTGATTTTTCTTGTTTTTTCTAATAAAGTAGCCATACTTCTCCTATTTTTGAAAGTTTTGATACTTTCATTATAACAGTTCAAATCCGTAAAAGCAACAATATTCAGAAAATTATTTATTGTTTTTATCTTGAAAACAATTTAGTTTACTTATGGGAGATTATTCAGTTTGGAATTGTCAAATTTAGTTGCTTGAGAAATTTCTACTGGCAATGACTCTTTTTCACTTCAGTGAATTTTCTATATTGATATTTCACGCACAACATCAAACGGCAGGCCCTTGAAACCTGATTAGCTGGTTGACGATTGTATAAACGCTTGAGCAGCTGATATTAGTAGTGATAGCGACATTGCAAGATTTCCATACCATCATCTGATATTCGATAAACTAAACGATGTTCACTTGTTATTTTCCTAGACCAGTAGTTCGTCAAGTTATATTTTAGAGGCTCTGGTTTTCCAAGCCCTGTATAAGGTGTTCTATCAATGTCTTTGATTAGCAAGTTAATGCGCTTTAGTGTTTTCTTATCTTCACGTTGCCAATAGAGATAATCTTCCCATGCCTCATCAGACCATAGCTTAATCATCTTCTACCTCAATTATATCGTGGTTCGCTCCCTTACCTTGATTAAATTGTGCCATGGCGCTATCTAATCGGTTGCGGTTACTTTTTGAGCTTAACAAATGGAGTGTCTCATTTAGGGAATTTAAGCTGCTTTCTGAGATCAGTACGGCATTTTTTCCTTTGGAATTGACGATATGAAGTTCTGTATCGTTTTCTGTCACATCTGCTAATATCGAAAAGATATTTTTTCTTATGTTTGTTGGCGTTGTCGCTGTAATAGCCATGATTCTGTTCCACCTATCTTTTTATGTACTTAATTATAGCACATATAGCGTACATTTTCAAATGAAGACGGCTTCTACAAAGTTGTTTTCGCTAATTTTTAAATGCGTAGTGTTTCATTAACTTCTTGTACTTTTTCGTCTATGATAAGTAGTCCTTTGCTTTAACAATGGTTTATCCAGCAGTAACGACTGGTATTTTTCTGATAAGGCTTTTGCTGAAAACCACACTGTGAAATCTGGTGATAGCTTGTGGCTAATTGCGCAAAAATATGAAACGAAACGAATCAAAAAAAACGAACTGGATGAGTTCAATTCAATACTGTTTAGCTGATTCAAAATAATAAAAAAATCAAGTAACAAATACTTGATTTCAAAAGTCTAGCTTTTTTTTTTGGGGGGCACATCAGTTGTCTTCCCTTTTTTTAGCTTTGAGCTTGCTCAATATCCAATATGTTTTTAGAATTTTCTATAAGGGGTAACTAACGTCATTTTACATTTTACTGTTTGTATTTCGCCAAAAAACGTGTCATTTTTTCTTGAATCTGTGCGAGTTCATCGACCCTTGGCATGTAAACGATACGAAAATGGTCAGGATCTTTCCAGTTAAACCCACGACCATGGACCAGCATGACTTTTTCTTGTTTGAGAAAATCAAGCACAAATTGCTCGTCATCGTGGATATTGTACATGGTTGTATCAATCTTTGGAAAGATATAAAAGGCCGCTTTGGGCTTAACTGCTGAAATGCCAGGGATTTCGTTCATGGCTTTGTAGATAAACTCACGTTGCTCATAGATCCGACCGCCGGGTAATAATAGTTCATCGACAGACTGCGTGCCACCAAGCGACGTTTGCACGACGTGTTGGGCAAGAACATTTGAGCAAAGCCGCATATTGGCAAGCATGTCAAGACCTTCTATATAGCCTTTGACGCGAGATTTGTCGCCTGATAAGACCATCCAGCCAACGCGGAATCCAGCGATACGATGTGATTTTGACAGACCATTCATGGTCACAACAAATAGATCTGGCGCCAGTGTTGCAATCGGGATGTGTTTGATGCCGTCCATGATGATGCGATCGTATATCTCATCAGAAAAGATGATCAGATCGTTCTGACGCGCAACGTCAACAATGTCCATCAGAACCTCACGTGGATAAACAGCTCCCGTCGGATTATTAGGATTGATGATGACAATCGCTTTGGTATTTGATGTGATTTTTGACTTGATATCCGCAATATCTGGGTACCATTCGGCAGACTCATCACATAGATAATGCACAGCATTTCCGCCAGCAAGGCTGATCGACGCCGTCCAAAGCGGATAGTCAGGCATAGGTACAAGAACTTCATCACCGGTATTCAAAAGACCGTTCATTGACATAGAAATCAACTCACTCACACCATTTCCTGTGTAAATATCCTCAACATCGACGTTTGGAAAACCTTGCACCTGACAGTATTGCATGATTGCCTTGCGTGCACTGAAAATGCCCTTGCTGTCAGAATAACCTTCGCTATCACGCGCATTCATGATCAGATCACGGATAACCTCATCAGGCGCTGTAAAGCCAAATTCCGCAGGATTACCCGTATTTAGACGTAAAATTTTCTCGCCATTTGCCCGCATGCGATTGGCTTCATCCAACACTGGACCACGGATATCATAGGCCACATGTTCAAGTTTATCTGATTTTTCAAATACTTTCATCTTTTTTTCTACCGTTTCGTTAGCTCCGTTAGTTTCAGCCGTCAATTCACTCAAATCTACTTGATATAATGTGGCAATTTTTTTGAGACTTTTTTCTTTTGGTTTGGCGTTCCCTTTTTCCCACGCCCAGTAAGACGGCTTAGAGACGCCTAGTTTCCTTGCGACTTCCGCCTGGCTAAAGCCTGCTTTTTCTCTTAATCGTATTAAATTTTGTTTTATGTCCATTTGCACCTCGTTAGTCAATTTAGACTAACGTTAGTTTACTACTTTTTTTGTGCGGCGTCAAGTCAGATTGTCATTTGCTCAGCACTTGATTTTTTCTTATCAGATCATAGAGTTCTTGCTCTCTGATTGCCATTGGCTTGCGGCTTGTTTGACTAATATTTGATCTTTGGACCCGCTTGTAAATGCTAGCAAAACGCTCAATTTCCCGAAATGTATGAAATCGTTTGTGCTGGTAATGGCGTAGAAAGGTGATATCGTCTTGTTTAGTCATACTTTTACATACGAAAAAATCCCTGATTTTACTCAGAGATTTTGATTTATTCAAAAAATGATTTTACAAAGTCATTTGCCGGATGCTCCCGAATCTCATCTGGACTGGCACACTGAAGCAGCTTGCCTTCTTGCATTACTGCTATCCGGTCTCCCAGTCGCTGTGCCTCTTTCATATCATGCGTCACAAACACAATGGTCGTGCCAAGATTTTCGTGAATATCAAGCACCAACTCCTGCAAGTTATTACGTGAAATCGGATCAAGCGCACTAAATGGCTCATCCATGATGATCACATCAGGATCCGCAGCTATGGCGCGCAATATGCCAACACGCTGCTGCTCGCCCCCTGAAAGTTCGCTTGGCAACCGCTTCAGATACGTCGCGTCCAGCTTAACTTTTTCAAGTAATTCCAAACTACGCGCCTGACGCTTGTCTTTTGACCAACCCAAAATTTCTGGAATCAGCTCGATATTTTGCTGAATGTTTAAATTTGGAAAGAGCGCAATCTGCTGCAACACATAGCCTACCTTGAGGCGCAGCTTTTTGAGATCATAATCAATGATCCGCTTATTTTCAAAATAAACATCCCCTTCGTCAGGTGCGACAAGGGCATTGATCATCTTTAGCGTGCTTGTTTTCCCGCTACCACTGGGACCTACTATGACAAAAAACTCACCTTTTTCAATGGTCAAATCAAGTGAATCAATCACCTTTTTACCCTCAAAAATTTTCGAAACCTTGTCAAATTTGATAATATCTGTCATTTATTTCTCCAATAATCCATGTTTTTCAAGATAGTCTTGTGCGACTTTTTCAGCTGAAACTTTCTTGACAGCCACATCATAGTTCATCTCGCTCATGTCACTTTCAGAAATCTTGCCTGCAAGTTTGTTCAGCGCCTTGACAATCTTTGGATGCGCCTTAGCAAAATCTGCTTTCAAGATTGGTGCTCCTTGATAAGGCGGAAACAGCTGTTTATCATCTTTCAAAACAACCAGATCATAACGCTTGATCTCGCTATCAGTTGAATAGGCATCAATCACATTGACGGCGCCACTGTTGATGGCTTGATAGCGAAGCGCAGGCTCCATGCTGCTCACGCTGGCAAAGTTTTCACCATACTTGCTTTGAATCCCTTTGTAACCATCCCCGCGATCAATAAATTCTAGTGTGAATCCAGCTTTCACCTTGTCCTGAATGGCTTTGAGATCTGAAATGGTCGTCAAGTGATTTGCCTTGGCAAATGATTTCTTAACAGCAACAGCATAGGTGTTTTGGTAGCTCATCGGCTTCAAAAAGTCCATGTCAAACTGAGACTTGAGCAATTTCTTACCTTTTTGATACGTCGCTTCTGACGAGAAAACTTTGCCTTTCTCATTTTCAGGCACCTTGACAATGCTTTCAAGTACTGTCCCTGTAAACTCTGGATAGATATCGATTTTATCAGATTTGAGGGCATTGAACAAAAAGGTGGTCTTGCCAAAATTCGGCTTGAGCGTCACGGTCACATTTTTATCCTGTGCCTCAATCAAATCTTTATACATATTGATCAAAATTTCTGGCTCACTGCCGAGTTTTCCTGCAATGACAATGTTTTCTTTGACTTTTGGTTTAAAAATATCGCTTTGTGCAAGGCTAATCCCGCCTAAAACAACTGTCAAACTCAAAAGCGAGATGACCGCAACAATTGGTCGTTTCTTCTGCATAAAGCCAATTAGGGCTGAAAAAATAATAGCAAGTAAAGCCGATAAAACCGCACCAATAATAATTAAATTTGTATCATTGCGATCAATCCCTAAAAGTATGAAAGTACCAAGTCCGCCAGCACCAATCAAGGCGGCGAGTGTCGCCGTCCCGATGATCAAAACTAACGCCGTTCTGACGCCCGATACAATCACAGGCAAAGCAAGCGGAATCTCAAGTTTAATCAGCTTTTGCAGCCTTGATAAGCCAAAAGCATCCGCAGCTTCTGATAAACTAGGATCGATCTGCGAAAGCCCGACAAAAGTATTTTGAAAAATAGGCAATAAGGCATAAATCACAAGCGCAATCAGGGCTGGAATCGTACCAATCCCGACAAGTGGAATCAGTAGCCCCAAAAGCGCAAGCGATGGAATCGTCTGCAAGATACTCGTGATCTGCAATACAATACCAGCTGTTCGTTTATGATGGCTAAGTACGATTGCCAGAAAAATCGCAATCACACTGGCAATCAAAAGTGCAAAAAATGAAATCGTCAAATGCTCGAAAACAGCCGTGACAATATCGCCTCTTCGCTCAGAAATGGTCTTAAATAATTGGCTCATAAAGCTCCTTTTTTAGTAATGTAATATCGAGTGAGATATTTCGGTCATGGTCAAAAAATGGTGACAGCACACGTACTTTGTCATACAACACCTGTGTTTTTTTGCCTAATTGCAAGTTTTCCGTCGTCAATTTTCGCAAATCTATCGCCTGCGTGCTGTGAATCAGCTCTATCGCAGATAAATAGCTAAATTGTTCAAGAATAGCTTCGATTTTCTGCAAGATTTCGGGCAAATTGGTCGCATAGTCTTCCACGCCTGAGGAAATCGCATAAAAATTTTGTGCGATTGGGCTTGCCAAATCTTGTATGGTCACATCAAGCGTTGCAACCGTTTTTTGCACCGTTTGAAAGCCTAGCATTTGTTCATTGGCAGCTAAAAAACGTGGTAGCCCTGTCACCTGACTATCAGCCAGCTTGAAAATCCGAAAGGCTGATAATCTTGCCAGCTGAACATAAGAACTCGATAATAACTGCGCTGCAAGTGCAAGAGCTGTCGTATCATAGTTTGCCGTTGAATAAATCTGTTCTGACGTGTGATCAACATAGGGATTCTCGTCAGAAACCTGCAGACTTTCTGTCACATGGCGACTAAAATAGGTCAGATTATCCCTGAAAGCTCCCGCCACACTCGTAAAATTACGGAAAGATAATGGATCCTGAATATAGGTCCGCTTGTGCCCGTCAAGTAAGTAGGAATTTTCTAGGTGCTTCAAAACATTTTCAGTCGTTCTTGCAAGGCCAGTAAATCTGGTTGTTCTGGGATGCGACTGGACAAGCAAGTTGCTATTGGCATCAAAGCCCTCCATGCTCAGCGCATAGATCTGCTCAAGCTGGTCAACAAACTGATGGCTTTGATAACTGACAAAAGCAGCTTGCGCCTGCGAATAGGCGTTTGAGCTTACAATGCTCAAGCCCTCTTTTGCGCCCAATTTCAGTGGTTCTATCGCAAGTGCAGCAAAAACGTCAGCTGTTTTTCGGATTACACCTTGATAGTAAACCTCCCCTTCGCCAATCACGACTAGCCCAACAAAGGCAAGAGTTCCTAGGTCTGACTCTCCCAGTGATGACGTTTTTTTCATGACTGGTGTGATATTTTTTTCGACCAAAACTTTAAGTAACTCTATCAACTCTAACGACACGCCTGAGCAGGCACGCAAATAGGCATTGAGCTTGATGATCAAAGTCGCACGCGCAACGAGTTCAGACACATTATCTCCCACCGCAACCAGGTGCGAATAGATCAAATCACGGTTGAAATCTGCCATCTGATCCGGTGCTATTTTCTTATCTTTATTTTGACCGACGCCTGTATTTAGGCCATAAATCAGCGCGTCACCATGCACCGCAGCCTGCACAATCGCGTGTGCTTTCTGCGCCTTTTCTAGTGCAGTTGCACTTAAACTCACCTGCACATGATGACTATGTGTTGCTGCGATCAAAGTGGCAATCGTCAGAGTAAAACCATCTAGCGTTAAAGTCTCAGTCATCATGCTGCTCCTTTAATGAGTTTGGAAAACTATGGTCATAAAGCGAGATATTCAGCGCCCGCTCCACATCTGGATAGACTGCAGGATCTTTGACACCTGTCGAAAGTGGCAGAAACTGCTTGTCGATCTTGAACACAACTACTTCCTCGCCAACCTCTATCTCATTTGTCGACAATGGAAAAGCAGTGCTAGCTTTGAAAACCGTCTCCACATCCGGATAAGTCGACAAACGGTTACCTGCCTCGTCATCAATCGCCATAAATTCATTTTGCACATGAAGTATCACGCGTTTCTTACTCGTTGCATCCTCAACGGTGATGGTCCCAATGTCAAAGGCTTCGTTTGTGTAGTTAACATTTTTTTCAACAACACGACCGCTTGCAATGATCTCGCCCTGCGTCTTTTTGACAATCTTGTTAATCACTGCCTTGGGACCGCGTTTTTTCGACTTGATAATCTCGTGTCCTAGTGCAATCGCGGTAGACAGACCGCCGACAACACCATTTTCTTTGATATATTTGACAGTCAGTGGATGACGCGCCGTTGCGATAAAGCCACCTGACTGATCACTTGCCGTACGCAAGATTTTCGAGGTATGTTTTGATAGCCCCTCAACAAGCACTTCCGTATAGCGTCCAGTTTCCTTTTTCCCACCAACGGCCGCCTGAATCGTTCGATAACTCAGATCCGAGTTGATCCCCATATCGCCCATTTCACCTGTTGGATGCGCCCGAATATCACCAGTCGCATCAACGATAAATAAATCAAGTGCAGCAGCTGAAATCCAGCCGTTAGTTGAGCTAGATTTTCCGTTTTGTGGCGTCATGAGACCAACGATTTTGCCGTTATATTTTGACTCATACTTTTCTTTGACAAGCTCAACTGCACGAATATAGTCTCGCCCCGTCATCTGCCAATCTGTCGTACCGCCTGGTGCACCAATCGCCGTTTGCGTCAGAATAATATCGTCATCAGAAAGCTCATCAAGACTTACGAGATTAACATCTCCCAAACTCAAAGCAGCATTCCCCATCTCAAGGCCGTGTGCATAAAAAGCACCGCCACCACTTGCATAAACACTCCCGCCTTCAACGGCAGCAAGCACATCTTCTCTCGTCAGTTTTCTCATAAATCTACTCGTCTCACTTCATGTTTTGCGATTTCTTCTTTTGCTCCGGCATAACCCGCATCAGCGTAGCGCAGCAAGCCCGTTCTTGTATCATTGTCAATGGCTGATAGCAAGCGTTCGCGTGCAGCTTTTGTGCCATCAGCAGTGATTGTAAGCCCAGCCGACTGCATATAGCCAGCATAGCCACCGCCACCTGCATGGATGGCAACCAGATCAGCCTGCGAACTCGTCGCCACCAAAGCATTTAGCAAAGGCCAGTCAGATATAGCATCTGAACCATCTTGCAAATTTTCCGTCATAATATTTGGATGCGTCATAGCCCCAGCGTCAAGGTGATCTCGGGTGAAAGCTACTGGTCCAATCTCGCCGTTTGCTACCATATCATTGACCGCGACAGCTAGACGGCTACGTTCTGTATGCCCTAGCCAACAAATCCGTGCTGGCAAGCCCTGAACAGGGACATTTTTTTCAGCCAGACGAATCCAGTCTGTCACGATTGGATTATCCGCAAAATTTTTCAGTAAAAACTGATCAATTTTTTGAATGTCTGCCTGATCCCCAGATAGTGCAACCCAGCGAAATGGCCCAATCGCCCGCTCAAACAGTGGCCGCAAGAAGGCTTCTGTAAAAATCGGAATGTCAAACGCCTTGTCAACACCATAAGCTTTTGCCTGCGTGCGAATGTTGTTTCCATTGTCAAAAACGATACTGCCTGCTTTTTGGAAAGCCAATATCGCTGCAACTTCCTTAGCAATCGCCTTGCCAGCAGAATCAATCACGAAATCAGGATCTTCCTTACGCAGCTGCGCAATCTCAGAAAGCGCGATGTTACTTGGCACATAGCCATAAAGCAGATCATGCGCCGCAGTTTGGTCGGTCACAATATCAGGAATAACACCTGAGTCCAGTAACTGCGTATAGATGTCCGCGGCGTTGCCAATCAAACCAACTGAAATCGCTGCTTTCTGCGCCTGCGCCTCACGAATCCAAGCAAGCGCCTGCGATAAATCTGTCGTCTTTTTCTGCAAAAATCCCGTCGCAATCCGCTTGTCCGCCTTTTCTTCGTCCACTTCAACAACGAGAATGGCAGCGCCCGCAAGTACACCCGCAAGTGGCTGAGCACCACTCATGCCACCAAGACCAGCGCTCAAGATAAACTTACCTGCGAGATCCCCAGAAAAATGTTCGCGCGCAATTGCCTTAAAAATCTCATACGTCCCTTGAATGACACCCTGGCTGCCGATATACTGCCAATCGCCAGCCGTCAGACCGCCCCACATGGTCAGATTTTGATCATAAAGTTTATAAAATTCTGCACTCGTTGCCCAGTGCCCGACGATATTACCATTTGCCATGATGACAATCGGCGCTTTTTTGTGTGTCGGAATCACACCAATCGGCTTTCCTGACTGGATGATCAGTGTCTCATCTTCTTCAATCGTTTTCAAAATAGCAACAATCGCGTCGTAGCTTTTCCAGTCACGCGCTGCCTTTCCAATAGACCCGTAAACAACCAATTCATCAGGATTTTCACCATTTTCAAGGTTATTTTCTAACAGGCGTAAAAGCGCCTCCTGACGCCATCCTTTTGCCCTAAGTTCTGTCCCGCGCGCTGCTGTTATTGCCATGATTTTCTCCCACCTGCTCAGTTTGATAAACATTATTATACCGTGAGAATAGCATGTTTCGTGTTCACGATTTTTTATGACACCATTGAAATTTTTTATCAGCTCTAAAACAAAAAATCCCTGATTTTATCTAAATCAGAGATTTTTGCATGTTTAACCTTGTTGGCGTTTTAGGATCATGAGGCCTGCGCTTGTTGCGAGGGCAACAAAGGCTATCATCATCAGAGCAGCAAGGCCATTGCCACCAGTTGCTGGTAACAAGCCAAGCGGTTGATTTTTAACCGCAACCTTGATCTGGTTTTGGTTACTACCGCCGTGCGTACTCGTGCTAAACTGCCACCAGATACCCGTCACCGCATCGTCAGGGAAGCTAACCGTTCCGTCAGCGTTGATCGTAAAATCAACACTTGGCACATTTAGCTCGGCATAGCCGATTTTTGTCCCTGTTTCAGCGAGTGTATAAGTGCCAGGTGCCAGATTTTGCGTCTCGATAGAGGCGTTTGCCCCTGTCGTCACTGCTTTGAAAATGTCGTCAGACTCGCCTGATTTTGTCAGTGTAAACTCAACACCGACCAGCGGTTCATCAGAAATGCTATCTGTTTTCGTCACGGTCAATGTAAAGTTTTTCGTCTGATTAACAACTTCAATGACGTTGTTTTCAAGGCTAACGTCAGGAGGACTAGCTAGCGTTGTTCCCGTGATGTCAGTCACAAGTGTAACTGTCCCGTCAAGTGCAACTTTGATAAAGAAATTATCAATTTTCGCAAATCCTGTCGGTACGTCTTTTTCTTCAATCTCATAAGTGCCAGGTTTGAGTCCGACAAACTTGAGATTGCTATCGCCTGTGGTCACAATCGTATCCGATATTGCAGAAACGAGTCGTTCGCCGTCAGCTGTATAAGCATTTTGCAAGCCATCAGATGCCGTCGCGATACCAAAACTCGCACCTGACAGTTTCTTGCCTAACGCGTCTACTTTATTGATTAGAACGTCATAGGTATTGAAGTTATTGATGATGTAGAGCGTGCCATTTGAGTCGATGCCTGCACTTTGAGATGACTCTGAAAGTGTGCCATCGACCGCTACGGTAAAGTAGATGTTTTCGCTAAGTGGTGCATAGCCTTGCGGCGCACCCGTTTCATGTAGCACGTATCTACCCGGCGCAAGATTTGGCAGAGCAAGCTCACCTGATTCATCCGTTACTGCGATGTCACTCGGTGTGATTGCGATGCCTTCATTTGTCGCACCTGTCAGCTGGAAACTTGCCCCAGCAAGTGGCGTCACAGCGTCTTCTGACAGCTTGATTGCCTTGATAGGAAATGTTTTAAGTGTATTGATCACTTCGATCGTGCGTGTCAGACCACTCGGTGCATAGGCCATGTTACTGCCGTTATCACTTGCATCTGCAAGTGGCGTAAACGTGCTATCTGTCAGAGTCACATGAAGCGTATGCCCTTCATCTGCATCATTTTCATTTTTTTCAACAATGAAGTAAGTTTTTTCGCCAACAGCATCTTCATATCCGTCTGGCGTTTTAGTTTCTTCAAGTATCCAGCGACCTGGTGTCAAGTCAGCAATGTTAAGCTGACCTGCAGGCAGACTGGCTGCAGCTGACCTGGCTTCACTAAGTGTGTCATACTCAGTCCCACCAAGCTTGCTATCTTTATCTACTGCCTTAAAATAGTCGTCTGAACCCGCAGAATCATCAGGTTCACCGTAAACTTTAAACTCAGCACCAGCGATGCCAACGCGACTACCGTTATCCGTGCGAGCACCGACTTTGCGAATCGAGATCACATCACTCAACAGACCGTTTGCGATTTCAAGCGTGCTTGTCGTATTGTTCCAGCGAATGCCGGCACCTGTTTTGCTATCGGTTTGGCCGTCGTTAATGCTTAAAACACCATTTGTTACTGTAAATGCAATCGCGTCTTCGCGCAGCTGATAATTCGTCGGTGAAATCGTTTCTGTTAGGCGATAATCACCATCAGCAAGGTCAAGAAAGACACCTTCATCACCTGGAATAACCGTCTGCGTCTGATGTGTCGTCGTGTTTTCTAGTGAAAACTCACTACCATCGAGAAGTTGCCGGAAGCCAAATGTGGTCTTGACGATTTTCAGCGTGTAGGCTTTCAAGATAAAGTCAACAGTATTTTGACCTTCCTGTAAGACAAAGTTTGCCGTTATATCTGGATTCGTCACGTGTGGCGAATAGCCAGCTGGGAGAGCAGCAAGTGCAGGGATAGCCGTCATAGCATCTGCATAGCTTTCGTTATAAAACGTAAACTTGTCGCTTGGCGTGCCAACTAATAGCGATGACTCGTCTGGATAGGCATAGCCGTCATGCAGATGTGCCACACTATCCAAGTGATAGTTGATCGTAAGCTCAGCTTTTTTCGGTGTCGCAATGGCTGCGGCGTCACACGACTCCCAGTCATTGAGTGACGTTGGCTCAGCACTTGCGACCAGCTGATAAGTCACGTCTTGGTAGCTTGTAATGGGTACATCACTGATAAAGTAGTAGGTCGCCGTGTCATGTAGCGAGAAGCTCGTGTTAAGATCAGTTCCGACTTCAACGAGATTGCCATTGTCCACACGATAATATTTTCCTGCCACTGATGTGTCAAGGGCACCTTTCAAGAGACCATTTACCGTGTTTGAGTTTGAGTTTTTCGTCAGATCGACCTTGTAGACCAGATAGTCGCCATAAGTCACGTCTTTTTCTGGTGCAAAATCAAGTGCAGCTACATTGTCAAGCGTTGTCGGACGTGTTTTAGTCGTCGCAACATTATTTGTAATCGCAACGTTTGCAATCAAGACAACTTCTGAATCTGAAGCGTTCGCCATCCCGATCCCGTCATTTGAGCGCACGTGAGCCGTGAATTTATTGTAAAGCTGATTGTTCTGATAGGTATCCTGCGTGCCTAGACCCAAGTCCTTGCTGAGGTCAATGTCATAGTAAAATGTCACATATCCGCCAGCCGGAATAGTAATCCTGCCCGCTTCATTGCTGCCGTCAATCTTAATCTGACCGCTTTGCGCATCGACAATCGCCGTGTGACGCTCAGGCGAGTCTCCAACTGAATAGCTCAGAAGGCTCACGCCGTCATCAGCACCATCGTTGAAATCAAGGAAGACACCATTTGCATCATAGTTATCACCGAGATTCATGTAGTCGGCGATCTTGTCAAGGCTGACCGTATTTTTCGGGTCTTGGTTGACAACAGCCGCCGTATAATGGAAAATCTCAGGATTTTCACTGTCACGCACGCCCTCTTTCAACGTTGTCACCTCTGGTGCGAGAAGCGACGTCGTCAGGGTAAAGTTTGACTCCGTCGTGTGGCGCTCAGCAAGGAAGAAACTCAGTTTGTGGCGACCTTGAGAAATGCTTGCGATGTTGGCAGTTGTCGCGTTAGTCCCCGCAACAATGGTGCCATCAGCGTTAATCACAAAGTTGCCTGCCGTGTTTTCGTGCTGTCCACCGATATCCACGACCAATTTGCCGTCGATAAAGACCCAAACATCATCATCCCCTGAAAAGTTAAAGGTTTCGCGCTCACCTGTGAAGGTAAACTCTTTTTCCATCTTCATGGTAAAGTTGAAGTTATGCGCGTTGCCGTTCAGGTTATTGTTCGGGTTATTACCGGTATCACCGGTGTTGACGCCAGCATTTCGGTAGGTGTCAAGCGGATAAAACGCATTGCTTGAGACTTGGTAAGTCCCGTCAGTTTGTTTTGTCATCGACAGACTGCTATCGTATTTCTGGCTGACCTGACGCGAGTTTGCGCCTGTATTTTCTGCCGTATAGGCCGTTGAGTCAACATCTGGCTGATAAGCCGTGTGGAACCAGCGGTAAAACGGCGTACCCTCAAGCCCAGTCGCACCCCAACCATAGTTGATCTGCGCTTTGGCGTTGTTTGCAGGACGGTTAATCCCCGCAGGTACAGGCAGCCCCTCATCATCGAGATCTACTGCGACAAGTCCAGCGTGGCGCGTCGTATCACCGACAATGGCGCCACCCTCGAACATCACGCCGTCTTTAAACCTTGTAAATCGGGCGTTCGAGTTTTTGACAGCTTGTGTAGGCCAAGTTGACCCTTCCGAATAGTTGATAATATCTTCTGCTTGGTCAAAATACGTGACGGGCACTGAGATAGTATCAGGCAGGTTGTTTCTGACCTCAAAGCTATTTGGCACGCCCTGGGTGTTTGCGATAGAAGATCCTGCTGGATTAGTCGTATCTGCTGTGATTTTCAGATCACCAAAGCCCGACACATATGTGCTTAGGATGGTAGCAAGCATGAGCTTTTGCTGCCAATTTTTGAAAATTTTCATCATCTTGCTACCTTTCTATGTTTTTCGAGTCTTTTGCATGATCTTTCTGACCACGACGTTTGAAGATGAACAGCATCATACCGATCACCATACAACCAACACCTGTCGTCAGCCACATCTCAGGTTTTTCACCAAATTCGCCGAAGAAGCTTTCAGGTTCTGGCAAAGCTGGCACAAGTTCTGCTGGCGGGTCGATATTATCTGACGGTACAGCAGGTACTTCTGACGATGTTGTTGTGCTTGGTTCTGGCGTCGAATCTGACGGCACTGGCGTACTTGGTTCTGGTGTCGGGTCCGACGGCACTGACGTGCTTGGTTCTGGCGTCGGATCTGACGGCACTGACGTGCTTGGTTCTGGCGTCGGATCTGACGGCACTGGCGTACTTGGTTCTGGTGTCGGATCTGACGGGTCTTCCCCTTCAGTATCTGGCAAGAACAGGCGATAGTTCAGGTATTTGAAGTCTTCTGCGTCTGTCACCGTTGTCTCGATTTCATTGTAGTCGGCGTCAAATTCGTCTGTTGTGAACTGATAGCTGCCGTCTGCCGCAATCTCGATTTTGACATCGTTGATATATTGCGCACCAACCCAGTTACCGTATTTTTCAGGATTTTCTTCTTGCGGATAGTCCGTTTCAAAGAAATAGTAAGTTCCTTCTGGCAAATCAAGTGCAACTTGACCTGCGGCGTCTGAGATAAATCTTTCTGCAGATACCATTGAGACATCGTTATAGTCGGCGTCAAGCTCAGACATTTTCCAAGTTTTATGATCTGGTTGCAAGAAATACTGGTTGCCAGCATCGTCTAGTTTGTAGACGACAAAGCCAGCGCCAGCAAGCGCACCAACATCGTACTGGTCAATGATTTCCCCGCTCGTTGCGTCAAGCGTCTGATGCACTCCCCATTTTGTAAATGATACAGGATGCAACTCAAGCTCTGGTTCGGGCTCTGACGGTGGCGTCGTCGGTGGGATTGTTGTTGGCGGTGTGCTTGGTTCTGACGGATCTGATGGATCAGTTCCCGTGTCGTTCCAGATGTTCCAGTTGATAAACTTGAAGCCATCCGCCGCATTTATCGCCGTTTCAACCAGGTTATAGTCGTCGTCAAATGTTGCCGTATAAAAGGTAACCTGACCATCATTTGCAACCACAACACGGACATCAGTCATATAAGACTGCGTCCAGCCAAGGTCGTCTGCATCATCACTCGCGCGCGGCGCTACCATCTCATAGAGATAGTACTCGCCAGTCGGCAAGTCGAGCGTGACCTGACCATTTTCGTCAGAAACAAAGCGTTTTGCAGAAAGCTGCGACAAATCATTCCAGTCATCATCAAACTCAGACGCCTTGAAGCTGCCATCAGCTTGTAGCCAAGTATAGTTGTAATCCTCGTCCACACGATAGGCCAAAAACTCAAAACCAGCCTGTGCACCGACATCTATCGAGTCAATCACATTACCATTATCGTCCTGGATCTGCTTGACGCCCCACTTTGTAAATGTCACCTGACTTGCAGGATAGTTATAGTAGATGGCAGCGTCGCTGTCACTGGTTGTCAAGCTTGCGCCAGATGCATCAGGCAAGGTATAGCGTACTTCGCCATTTTCAGCGACAGCTACACTAACGTCACCAAAATGGTTCAGTTCATAGCCGTTTGGTGCTTTTGTTTCGACAAAAGTATAGTCGCCCGCTGGCAATTTGTAATCACCAGTTGACACAAGACCTTTTTTATCAGACGTGAACTGCTCAAGCGACTTGTCAGAAGCCTTATCAGACCATGTCAAGCTGCCGTCAGAAGACGTTTTCAGATAAAGTGTTTTACCTGACCCATCTTTTTTCGTCAGAACAAAGTCAGCTCCCGAAAGTGCACCCGCATCAGACTGCGTCGTCATATTCCAAGCATGTTTTTGAAACCGCAAGGTAAAATCAAGCGCATAATGCTTGGGAAATAACTCAACCTGCGACAAGCGTTGACCCGTTTCCTGATCATATTGAGGCAAGCTCAAGATGATTGGCTGCATCGCCGTCTGCACAGCATTTTCCTCAACAAAGAGGTAGCTTGCGTGTTTGCCCGCACTGACATTTTCGAGTGTTACCGTGCTTGCGACGTCGCTCGCTGTTGTGACAGCTGCTGCATCAGCGACTTCTTCTGCCAATGTTTCAGGTGATTTGACACCGTCATTTATCGCTGTCACATCATAGACTTTGACCGTCGTATTTGGCGTCAAGTCATTTAGATGGACGTCTGTCGTTGCTGCGCTCGCAGTCATACCGCCCAAAATCACGAGCAGAGGCAACGCAAGCATTGCGATAAATTGTTTATATTTTTGCAACATTTGCAACCGTTCCTTTCCGCCGTCCTTTAGACCTTTTCTTCAAATAACTTTTGAGCGTGGTCGCGACGACTGCGATCATCGCAACCACAAACGCCGCTGCGCCTGCAATCATCAGATGATTTTTCGTCTTCGTTTCTTTTGTGATATTTTTTACCGTTTTCAGCATGCTGGGTGTAAATGGCACACGTCGTCCCGTGACAAGCAAGCGATGAGAGTTGATCCCGATTGGCGTACAAGTGACGAGCGTCGTCAGATCCTCACCTGACTTTACAGCAATCGCCTTTGAATCCTCAGGCTTGACTGTTTTCTTCTGAAACACTTGGTATGCCTCATAGACATCGCCTACCTTATAGATGATCAAGTCACCCTTTTTGAGTTTTGCGATATTATTAAACAAACTTGCCTTGGGAATGCCGGAGTGTCCGCTGACCACGGAGTGCGTTCCCGCACCACCTGTGATCTTACTCGACGATGCAAGCCAAGCTGCCCCGCGAGCCAAAAACTGATCACTCGCCACATCAAACACTGGTAAATACTGACTGATCGCCGGTAAAAATATCTCACCAATCATATGCTTAGCATAGATGTCGATCGAAATCGGATCAGACACCAATCCGTTTAAACTCTCATCAGAGTAGGGATCAAGAAGAGCCTCACCTCGAGCCTCTTCCTGTCTCTTTGCCATTTGTGCTGCTAACGCTTCTTGCGACTTTTTGTCCTGCGTTCGTTTTGCAATCAAACGATCCGCATACCAGTCACTATAGGCGTTAGCCAGACTCGGATAGGCAAGTGCAGCCGCACCGATCGTCAAACTCACGACCATTCCAAGCGTTAGTAGCACATCTCGCAACCCCGTTTTGCGCTTTTGCTTTGTCATAAAACCCCTTTATGCCATATTTAGCGATTAAGCTTGACTAGATTTTTTCTTTAAGATGTAGAAACCACCCGCTGAAGCCATACCAGCTGCCGCTACAAATGTGAAGATCATGAAGCCATTACCGCCAGTTGATGGCAATACTGTTTCTGGCGTGTTGTAGATGTTGTAGTAACCATCATCTTTGTTGATTTCCAACTCACCTGTTTGGTCAAAGTCACCGGCCCAGCCATTTGCATCTGATTTTTTATCTGTTGGCGTGAAGTCGTAAGACGTCTTTTCCAAACGGTAGTTGTCTGGCGCTTTTGTTTCGACAAGGGTATATTCTTCATTGTCCAATCCGTAAAGCGGCAATGTTCCGTCTTCGTTGACTACGAGATCTGTCACAAGTTTTTCCGAATCTTCATCTTCACCTTCATCTTTAGACACGCGGTAAACATCTTTCCCGTCCAATATGACTTTCTTGAATGTTAAGGGGACATCTTCGTCTTCTACCTTTTGTGTCACTTGGAACACAGCACCTGTCAAAGCTTTACCATCTACAGCATCATTTTTTTGGAAGATATATTTAAATGTTTCGATATCTGGCGTTGATGGCTCAGACGTGATAGTTTTCCCGCTACTGTTTGTAATGCTATATGTCGCTGTATTTTTAACAACCATGTCTGTCGTTTGTGAGATGATAACATTATCGTTGATCTTACCTGTAACACTAAATGTCAATTTCTTGCCAGCAAGCGCTTCACGTAGATCTGCATCTGTTGATTTGAAGTCAACACTAAGCGTAGCTGCAGTTTCTCCATCTCCGGTAACAGGATCTGGTGTAATCGTTGGATCGTAATCTTCCAAGAAC
Source organism: Pseudolactococcus insecticola (assembly GCF_011170065.1). GTDB lineage: Bacteria > Bacillota > Bacilli > Lactobacillales > Streptococcaceae > Pseudolactococcus > Pseudolactococcus insecticola. The sequence continues at coordinate 40,409 of NZ_BLLH01000003.1, forward strand.
TCAGCCCAAGTCATTTCACTTCCCTCGACTGTTATGCCTGTAAATCCTGTAAAGGTCAATCCTGTACCCGGCACATCTGTCACGGTGAAGTTTTTGTATTTTTCAAGTGCAAAGTCACTCGGGATATCGATGTCGATCGTGTATCCAACCTCATCGCCGATTTCAAAATCTTCAGATCCTTTCGTTGGTGTCTTGACTGCTTCACCATACTCATTTTTCGGGTAGATTTTGATTGCTCTACCCGCTACCGCATCTTCCGCGGTATAGTAATCACTTGTAAACGGAAAGGCGATAAATACCGGTGCCGAACCGATAACAATGCTTTCTGTTTCATCGGCATTAATAAGATGATTAGCCAAAGTTGTTTCTAAAATCGCGTAAACGGCATCCTTTTCTTTTCCGTCAACTGTTGATTTTTCAGGCAATTTAGTGATGTCAACACGACCATCTCCAAGTCCTACAGTTTCACCTGTTGCAGCTGTTTGATTTGTATTAACATAGGCTTCAAAGTTTTCAGGCTTGATTCCGGCGTGCTCCGCAATCTCCTCGTTTGTTTTACCACGTAAACTAGCCACGTAGGCTTCATAAACATCTTGAGGCGTTTCTCCTGATGTTTTATTCTCTTTATAGTATGCCGTATAGTCAGCTGTTAAATCAACTGTTGTGAACTTAGCACCATTAAGCTTTATCACGTCCGCACCGAACGGATTAGTCACACCATCATTGACATGTAGTGTGCCAACATCATTTTGAACTTTAGTGATTTCGATAGTTGCAGCACCAGCGATTGTTGACAATGCCGAGCTACAAGCCAGAGTGATGAGGCCCGCAGCCATCATCTTTTTAAACGAACGTTTCTTTACCATGTGTTAAATCTCCATTTTCTTTTCTTGGTTTTATTTGTTTATAATCATATTATAATCGATTCAGCTTATATTAAGAAATGATATAGGAGATATTTAAAGCGTTTTCAAGATTTGATTTTGTTATTTTATTTGATTTTTCATGGCAAACAAAAAACTCATCCGCAGATGAGCCTTTTAGACATGATCTAAATACTTGATTAAAATGCCTTTTGTACCATTTTGGCAGTTGTATTTATTTGCGAAAAATTTGATTGATTTCTGGTCAATATGACAAGAATATATGGATGTTCGCCATCAAATACAATGCCTGCATCATTACGAATATCCCACAAGAAGCCAACTTTATCTGATACTAGTTTTCCAGTTGCTGCCGGAATACCCGAACGATAGATCTGACCTTGCATTAACCCAAGCAAGTATTTCACATTGCCATTGTTTCTATTTGCATAGTAATATCTTAAAATATTGACAAGATCATTGGCAGAAGTTGTTGAACGTACCGGTTGCGTCCATAAACCAGCATATCCTTTACTTCGTAAATAACTACCAATGGCAGATTGACCATAATGATTGATAATCCATTCGGAAAAAGTATTCCCAGAATTGTGGATCATATCGTAAAAGCCAGAGCGCCAACTTCCACCACTATAACTACTATTCCAACTTGCTTGACCCGTATCAAAAAGATGGAACACATAGAGAGCGATAAAAAGTTTATAAGTTGATGCAGATGTATCAATTAAATTCTGATTTTTAAATACGCTAGCGCCTGTTGTTAGATCATAGTATCCTGCGCCCCAAACATTGCTTGAACTATTAAAAGCTGCTTTAATTTTTGCTAATTCATCACTGAGTTTCTTTTGCTGTTCCCAATCCGCTTTGTTTTTGTTGCTCTGATCAACCAGCCCTTTATCACTATTATCCTGGTATCCTGCGCCATAAGCGTACCAACCTACATTTTCATTTTTCCAACCTACTTTAATTAAGTTATTTTGTTCTGCTTGGTTAGTAGTGTAGTTATGACTTCCTGCTTTTTTAGCATTAGGATTATAAGCTCTCAGCAAAGGAACATTTTTATTATCTGTATAGGAATAGAAGTTAATACCTTCATATCGCCAACCTTTTTTTACTAATGAATTTTTTTCATTAGCATCAAGCGTATAAAAATGGTCCCCAGCATTTTTATTGTATAAACGATAAACAGGAACAGAAGAGTTTTCTGGCGCTACCCATCCTATACCTTCATACTCCCATTTAGAGTTATATACTAGTGAATTTCGTTCAGCGCTTGATGTTGTATAAAAATGTTCTCCTGAGTTTGGATTGTATAAACGATAGACGAGAACTGTTTTTACTGCTGGAGATGGCTCATCTGCTACTACTGTCGTTATAGTGGTAATTCCTAAAATGAGGAGTGCCGAAAATACGGCTGCGACCAGCAATAGTAGTTTACTTGAAGTAGATTTTGATTTCATTATTTTAGTGAAGACTTTCTAAATTAAATTTGCACTTTTATTTGATCACAAATACTGGTCTTCCCGCATCCCAATCCATTGTCTCTCTAGAAGGTATTGACCACAAATAACTGATACTATACCAGCCATTAAAAAATTTTCGTCCATAAGGATCAAGGACTTCGGTCCTACCGCCACTATCCCCAAAAGAAACAACTGCATGTCCGATACCGACATTTACCAGCCAAATCAAAGGATAGCCTTCTTTTAGGCGTTGCTCAGCAACTTGCTGTGACGTGACAACTTCTACCGATCTCCCGTAAGATTTCGCTGTTGCGATAATGTCCTTACCTGATGCACCAAATGCCCAACCGCTATAACCGTCCATGCGGCGTGCAACATCAATCGGCGTAACATTTAAACCGTAACTTCCTTTTAAAATCATCGCCAAACTTGTTGGTACACAGCCCGTAGGGCCAACTGTTGATGCGTTAAACCTGACACCTGACCAGCGCGGATCAAGCTGAGAATAATAAACAGGTTTCCCAATCGCTGCTTTGATTCTGGCTAATTCATCACTGAGTTTCTTTTGCTGTTCCCAATCCGCTTTATTTTTGTTGCTCTGATCAACCAGCCCTTTATCACTATTATCCTGGTATCCCGCGCCATAAGCGTACCAAGCAATGTTTTCATTTTTCCAGCCTGCTTTAACTAGATTGTTTTGTTCTCCGCTGTTAGTCGTGTAGTTATGACTTCCTGCTTTTTTAGCATTAGGATTATAAGCTCTCAGCAAAGGAACATTTTTATTATCTGTATAAGAATAGAAGTTAACGCCTTCATATCGCCAACCTTTTTTTACTAATGAATTTTTTTCATTAGCATCAAGCGTATAAAAATGATCACCAGCATTTTTATTATACAAACGATAAACAGGAACAGAAGAGCTTTCTGGTGCTACCCATCCTATACCTTCATACTCCCATTTAGAGTTATACACCAAAGAGTTTCGTTCAGCGCTTGATGTTGTATAAAAATGTTCTCCTGAGTTTGGATTGTATAAACGATAGACCAGAACTGTTTTTTCTGCTGGAGATGGCTCATCTGCTACTACTGTCGTTATAGTGGTAATTCCTAAAATGAGGAGTGCCGAAAATACGGCTGCGACCAGCAATAGTAGTTTACTTGAAGGAGATTTTGATTTCATTATTTTAGTAAAGACTTTCTAAAGTACGTCTAGATTTGTACATTTTAATTAGTAGCTTTTTGTATTGTCATAAAGCTTGAATGTATAAGAATAAGTTGATGAACCTAAATTAACAGTTATGGTATATGAGTTATCAGCAGCTAATGGAAGAGAATTTGGAATTGAAAAGGTTATTGAATCTCCTCCTAACCTAGAATACATACTCGTATCAGTAACTGATTCAGCATTAACTGTTATATTTTGAGAATTATTTTTAATAGTAACGGTTGGTAATGACGTGAATGAATATCCGCTGTTTGAACCGAAGTCAATGCTACATTTATTTTTAATATCTGTTGCATCTTGAACTGAGAATAAACTATTACCGGGAACTGAAAGAATTTTTGAACTGCTACGTGCGTATCCCATATCTTGCATATATAATGCCGATGAATTTGGTGCCGTTCCAAATCCAACACCAGTTACGTCTCCAAGCATTGTTTGACGATGGCCCACAGAAGCTGCCCCACCCATCGCATTATTTGAATCGGTAAACCATCCATTCATTAGAGATTCTATGGTAGCTCCACCACCTAATCCATAGCTATATAAATTAGAACTTGAAGCTCCAGTATTTGCTGTAGACCAATCAGCATCTGAAATTGCAGCTGGTTTGTTTGGATAATTGTACGATAAGCTGTGTGTCATTACGCGCATATAAGACTCAACGGATGCAGTTACTTGGGCTATATCAGTTAATGTTTGCGTATTACTTACATTACCCATTCCTGACAAATTGCGATAATAGTTCAACCAATCTACAGCAAGTTGTACTGCAGTTGGAGTTAATTTTCCAGTTACATAAGTTGTGGCACCTGAAGCGGAAGGCTGTGTTTGATAGTAATTGCCATTTAATGCAGTTTCTCTAGCTCTTAAACTAGCTAATTTAGTATTATTCGCATTGATAGTGTTTTTTTCAGCACTTGTGAATGTTACTTTTGCATATGATTGCCAAACTGCATATAAAGTTATATCAGAAGTAACATTTGAAATCGTAGCACCTGCAGAATAAGAAGCAGACGTTGCTGATGAAGAAGTAGACCAGCCTAAGAATTTATACCCAGTTGATGAACTATCTTTAGTAGGAGCATCTGTTGATAAAATTACTGAAGATCCATTACCTACAGTTTGACTAGCTGGAGCAGCTGAGCCTCCATTCGCATTATAACTAACAGTTACGCCTTGGTTTAAGTTAATTGAATAACTACCAGTTGCATTAGGATTATATAATTTAGCTACATAGTAATAAGTAGTTCCTGATGTTAAGTTAGCGGTTAATTTAAAGTTAAAACTACCATTGCTGTCATCATCAGATGAAATTTCAGTTCCACTGGCATCATACAAAGTAACATATGAATCAACTGAACCAGTTGATAAAATTGTGTAAGAACCAGAAGTTCTTGGTGTGAATTTATAGTAAACGTTCTTACCAGCTGTATTGATATTATTTGTTCCATTATATGGTGAAGTAATTGTAGTTGGAGCTGTCCACTGAGCGGTTAATGTTGTATTTGCAGTTGGAGTAAATGACACTCCTGCTTGAACAATAGCATTATCATCACTTCGCTTCCATCCTACGAATGTATATGCAAATTTAGTTGGAGCGGTAGGGGCGGTAATACTTGTTCCGCTTGTTATGGTTTGGCTCGCTGGGGTAGTTGAACCACCGTTTGAATTATATGCAACTATAAATAGTTTATGCCAAGTTACTGTAGTCGTTACTGTCTTTGTAACATCACCATTCTTGGCTGTTGTTGAAACGGTTGTTGATTTAGATGATACTTTTGTGTATCCAGTTGTAGATGTTAATGTTTCACCTGTATCTGAAACATTTACTGTTTTGTTAACAGTCTTAGTTACTGGTTTATGCCAAGTTACTGTAGTCGTTACTGTTTTTGTAACATCACCATTCTTAGCTGTTGTTGAAGCAGTTGTTGCTTTTGAAGATATTTTTGTGTATCCAGTTGTAGCTGCTAATGTTTCATTTGTATCTGAAACATTTACTGTTTTGTTAACAGTTTTAGTTACTGGTTTATGCCAAGTTACTGTAGTCGTTACTGTTTTTGTAACATCACCATTCTTAGCTGTTGTTGAAACGGTTGTTGCTTTTGAAGATATTTTTGTGTATCCAGTTGTAGCTGCTAATGTTTCACCTGTATCTGAAACATTTACTGTTTTGTTAACAGTTTTAGTTACTGGTTTATGCCAAGTTACTGTAGTCGTTACTGTTTTTGTAACATCACCATTCTTGGCTGTTGTTGAAACGGTTGTTGCTTTAGATAAAACTTTTTTGTATCCGGTTGTAGATGTCAATGTTTCACCTGTATCTGAAACATTGACTGTTTTGTTAACAGTTTTAGTTACTGGTTTATGCCAAGTTACTGTTGTCGTTACTGTCTTTGTAACATCCCCATTCTTGGCTGTTGTTGAAACGGTTATTGATTTAGATGATACTTTTGTATATCCAGTTGTAGCTGCTAATGTTTCACCTGTATCTGAAACATTTACTGTTTTGTTAACAGTTTTAGTTACTGGTTTATGCCAAGTTACTGTGGTCGTTACTGTTTTTGTAATATCACCATTCTTAGCTGTTGTTGAAGTTGTTGTTGCTTTTGAAGATATTTTTGTGTATCCAGTTGTAGCTGTTAATGTTTCACCTGTATCTGAAACATTTACTGTTTTGTTAACAGTCTTGGTTACTGGTTTATGCCAAGTTACTGTTGTCGTTACTGTCTTTGTAACATCCCCATTCTTGGCTGTTGTTGAAACGGTTGTTGCTTTTGAAGATATTTTTGTGTATCCAGTTGTAGCTGTTAATGTTTCACCTGTATCTGAAACATTGACTGTTTTGTTAACAGTCTTGGTTACTGGTTTATGCCAAGTTACTGTTGTCGTTACTGTCTTTGTAACATCCCCATTCTTGGCTGTTGTTGAAACGGTTGTTGCTTTTGAAGATACTTTTGTATATCCAGTTGTAGCTGCTAATGTTTCACCTGTATCAGAAACATTTACTGTTTTGTTAACAGTCTTAGTTACTGGTATATAAGGCGTTTTAGTAGCGGGAACGCTAGTCTTCAACCCATACCAAGCTGTTCCTTCATTACGCCAGCCGACACTGACTAACATTTTCTGCTCGGCAGCATTTGCTGTATAGTTATGACTCCCCGCCTTAGCATTGGGATTATAGGCACGCAAAAGCTTAACACCTTTTGCATCGTCTGAATACCAGCCAATCCCCTCATATTTCCAACCAAGTTTGACGAGCGCGTCCTTCTCACCTTTATCCGTGGTATAGTGATGATCGCCTGCATTTTTATTATAAACACGATAAACTGGCGTATTACTACTTGTTGGGGCGTTCCAGCCAATACCTTCGTACTTCCAACCAAGTTTGACGAGATTATTTTTCTCTGCAACGCTCGCCGTATAAAAATGTTCCCCGCTATTTTTATTGTAAACACGATACATACCTTGACTACCAACAACTGATGCAAAAGTTTTCGTTTCGCCAACAAACAGGTCACCAGCTACGAGTACTGCTGATAACCCAAGTGCTACTTTTATACTATTTTTCATAATTTTCCTCTTTGTAATTTTTCTTTCCTTTTCCTATATACTTATTATCCTATAAATCAAGGCGTTTAGCAAGATTTTTTATAACATTTTCCAATAAATAAAAAAGCCGATATCGATAAACCATCGATATCGGCTTTTTCATATGATATTTCAAAATCGGTACTGTCTTAAGCTTCCTCATCTTCAACAAAAGTATTGAAAACTTCTTCGATCATATCCCATTCTTTGTCAGAATCTTCGTCGATTGGCAAAAGGTCGCCTTCTGTGCCGTCTTCGTTTTGTGTGTAGGCATAGGCTTGAATTTCAACTTCGCCGTTTTCGTCTTCTTCGACGCCTGCTGGCACGACAAGCACGTAGTTTTTGCCAAATTCTTCCTGACCGTCGATGGTCAAGAGGATTTCAAACAGGGTTTCATTACCTGCTTCATCAACCAGTGTGATGAATTCTTGCTCGTGTTCATGATTGTGGTCGTGGTCGTGTCCATGGTGATCATGATGCGTATGTTCAGTCATTTTTGAGTACTCCTATATTTTTCTTTAACTTTTACAAGCTATGGCTATCCAGATAGTTTTGTAAGATTAGGACGGCTGCTAGTTTGTCGATATATTTTTTGCGATTTTCACGGCGTGTATGCCCAGCTATCAGGACTTTTTCGGCTTGCGCAGATGTCAAGCGCTCATCTTGGTAGCTAACGGGAATCCCGAAACGCTTTTCAAGCAGATCGCCATAGTGGCGACTGGCTTTGGCGCGGACGCCCTCGTCGTTGTTCATGTGCTTTGGCAGGCCTAGCACAAAACGCGCAGGCTGGTACTCAGCAACAAGCTCTGTCAAGCGCTCAAAACCGTAGTCTTGACTCGCTTCATTGATCCGAATCGTCTCAACGGGTTGCGCCGTATAGCCCAGCAAGTCACTGACCGCCACACCAACTGTCACACTCCCAACGTCAAGCCCAATCAGTCGTTGAAAGCTCAAAGTGCAACACCCTTATCTTTCAGGTAGCTTTTGATTAACTCTTCAACGATGTCATCGCGGTCAAAACGGCGAATCTTGTTGCGTGCGTCATTATGGCGCGGAATGTAGGCAGGATCCCCTGACAAGACATAGCCGACCATTTGATTGATAGGATTGTATCCTTTTTCACCCAAAGACGTGTAAACACTGACAAGCGTTTCGCCGATCTCTTTTTTGCTCGAGTCATCGAACTCGAAGCGGACTGTTTCATCTGTAAAGCTCATATGTGTTCCTCACTTCTCTTATACTTTTTTTGAGTTAGATTCATTATAAGGTATTTTCTGGAAAATTTCAAATATTTTTCTTATTGTTTTTGATTTGTTGTGGCAGCAGCCGTAAAAAAACGAAAATTTCTGCGCGTGTATCGCAAAAATTTTTATATTTTATGGTAAGATGTTGCCAGCACTCATGTAAAGGCTGTACCATTCTTCACGGGTAAGGACGAGATCTGCCGCCTCTGTTGCTTCGATGATACGACTTGGAGTCATTGTCCCGATGATCGTTTGGATATTTGCCGGGTGGCGATTGATAAAGGCAACAGCGATACCGCTAGGTGTGACGTTATATTTATCTGCCAGCTCAACCAGTTTGGCATTCAACTCTGGGAATTTGTCGTTACCGATGAAAATGCCGTCAAAGAAGCCATATTGGAAGGGTGACCAGGCTTGGATGGTCATGTCGTGAATACGTGAGTACTCAAGGATGCCACCATCACGATTGAGGCCGGCGTTATTTTCCATATTGACATTGAGGCCAGCGTCGATCATCCCTGTATGTTTGAGCCCAAACTGAAGTTGGTTGATATTGAGATTTTGCTTAACAGCTGTTTTCAACAACTCGATTTGACCAGGATTTTGATTTGACACGCCAAAGGCACGAACTTTACCAGATTTTTCGAGCTCGCTGAAAGCTTCAGCAACCTCCTCAGGCTCGACCAATGTATCAGGGCGGTGCAAGAGGAGTGTGTCCAGATAATCCGTGTCCAGACGTGTTAAAATGCCTTCAACAGACTCGATGATATGCTTTTTGGAAAAATCAAAGCTCACACCTGGGATAATCCCACATTTTGACTGAAGATAGATATCGCTGCGTGACACACTTGTTTCTTTGAGCGCTTTTGCGAAAATCGTTTCGCACTCACCGCCACCGTAGATGTCAGCGTGATCAAAAAAGTTAATACCATTGTCGTAAGCAGTTTGAATGATCTCAGCAGGATTTTTCCCGTCTTCGTTCATGCGCATGCAGCCAAGAATAATCTGGCTAGCCTTGATATCCGTGTTTGCGAGTTGTATGTGTTTCATGAGATAAGTTCTCTTTTCTATATAAAATAATAACAATGTAACCGTTTCCATTATATCACAAAACAAAGCAGTTATGCAAATTTTGCACAAAAAAATAACACAGACTCGAGTTTCTGCATTATTTTTTGTTTGTAAGATTAAGCGCTCAATACAGCACGTCCTTTGCGACGGCGACTAGCGACGACACGACGGCCGTTCTTAGTTGACATACGTTTACGGAAACCGTGTGTTTTTTGGCGTTTACGTTTACTTGGTTGGTAAGTGCGTTTCATTATATTTTCCTCCTGTACAAGATTAACATGTCTAGCCTAGGCTTTTGATCAATTACTAAACATACCTTAATATTCTACTTTATTTACAAGCATTTGTCAAGACTGTTTGAGTTATAATGTCGTTAATCTTTTGTCACGACGATATAGCGTGCGTTATCTCTGCCTTCTGAACGGCTTGAGACGCCATTTTCACGTGTGATAATAGCATGAACGATCCGACGTTCGTTACTTTGCAAGTCATTGACATAGACAGTTTCACCGTTACGTGCACGCTTAGCCGCCTGATGGGCAAGGCTTGTCACGTAGACTTTGCGTTTTTCGTGGTAGTCGCCAACGTTGATAGCAAGCGCAACACGCTCTTCAGTCAAGCCGTTGGCATAGGCTTTTGCGAGGACTTGCAGGCTTTGCAAGATTTTACCATGTTTACCAATCAAGAGACCGTCTTGAGACGACTGTAGATTGAAAACAATGAGATTACCTTCATTTTTGACTGAGACTGACGCTGGCACGCCCATGTCTTGCGTGATCAGAGTCAGATATTTTGAAACTTCCTTGATGACTTTGTTCTGACCAGATGTGATTTCTTGCGCCTTGACGATTGCTAGTGCTTCATCGTCAAGCAAAAGGTCATCTTGTTCTGCGATTTTACGTTCTGCAATTTCATTTTGCGCTTCTTCGATGACTGCATTTTTTTCAGCTTCTGACAAATCACCTGAACTTGCTTTTTCAGCTGCTCTGACGGCTTTAACGACTTGTGATAACTCAAGCGTTGCTTCCATTGCTGACTGAACTTTTGGCGCTTCAGCGATAAATTCAGCGTCAAGACCACGTGTAGCTAGGCGATCTGCCTGACGAACCGTCTCTTCTTGGATGGGCTCGATGTTGATCCTAGCACGTTTTTTGCCAATGCCTAGAAATCCCTTTTTATCTGTTTGTTCGATTTGGATGTGGACATTTTCGCGTTTTGCACCTAGCTTTTTCAAGCCACGCTCAATCGCTTCTTCCACTGTATTCCCCGTAAAAATAGCCATATAATAACTATCTCCTTATCTTTTCTTTTTAGCCTTTGCTAATGCTTTCTGGCGCGCTTTTTCTTTATTTTTCTCAGCATTTACTTTTTGCGCACGCTCTTCTTGAATCTTGAACGGATTATTGAGTAAAAGCGTTTGGAAGACTTGGTAGGCGTTTGACACCGTCCAATAAAGCGCAACCCCTGCTGCAACACTGATCCCCATGAAGAAGATCATGACGGGCATGATGTAGGTCATGGCGGTTGTCATCGTGTTACGCTCAGGCGCAGCTTTCATAGCCAGCCACGAGCTCGCAAAGGTAAAGAGCGCCGCAAGCACGGGCAAGACGAAGTAGGGATCGTGACCCGAGATGTCAAACCAGAGAAAATGCCCATCACGCAGAAAATCAACTCGCGTAATCGCTTGGTACAAAGCCCACAAAATCGGCATTTGAACAACTAACGGCAGACAACCCATGTAGGGATTCACGCCATTTTCTGCGTAAAGTTCTTGCGTTTTCTCAGCAACGATGCGACGGCTCTCCGTATCTTTTCCGGGATGCGCAGCTTGAATTTTTTTCAGCTCAGGCTGGATGTCTTGCATCTTGCGCGTTGACTTTGTCTGCACGTGCATGAGCGGTAGTAAAACCGTTCTGATGACAATGGTAAATAAGATAATGCCGAGTCCGACCAAACCACCAAATGACAAAAACTTGATGATCTGTGCAAAGCCAAAGACGAATTGATCCCAGATGCCGCTTGATTTTGAGGTTATGTCTGAGCGACCACAGCCCGTCAGAATAAAGATTGCCAGGCTAGCTAGTCCTGATAGTTTTAGTTTTCTTTTCACACGTATTCCCTATTTTCTTACTATAATATTTTATTGCTGTTTGTAAATTTTCGAAACCTTCAATGCATGCGTCAAATTTTTTTGAACCTCTTCAAAGCTCAATTCTTCAACACCTTTTCGACAGACGATAACAAAATCTGTCGTTGAAAGATCATCAGAAATCGCCATGACAGCATGTCTGACCAGACGTTTGACACGGTTTCTGACGACAGCATTGCCTAATTTTTTGCTGACTGAGACCGCCACACGAAAATGATTGGTTTCTGACGGTACTTGGTAGATGACAAATTTTTTATTGGCAGCTGAATTTCTCGCTAGGAAAATTTTATCAAAGTCTGTTGTTTTCTTGATTCTCAACGCTTTTTTGATTGCCAACACACACTCTCCCAGGGTAATTTATCTAGTTAATTTTACCACAAATGTACGAAAAAAGCACCTTTTCGGCACCTTTTTTCTTCATTTTCTGATTATGCTGGCGCAAGTTTGTAGATCCAGACTTGACTGTACCCGTCGTCAGCACAGGTTTGGAGTGTCATGCGGCCATCAAATATCACGGCTGCACGGTCAACGCCACTATAAACATCCTTGTAGCGTTTAGCCTCAGAACTACCTGGATAGGTTTCAGGTGGTCCCCAGATGCGATAAATCTCAGAAACACGGTAGACAGCACCGTTGATTCGTGCTAGACTGCCGACGTTCAGCGCTAAAAATGCAGCGCCTGATCCAGGATTATGCGCAACGATGTGGTTTGCCATCCATTGGCCAAAGCCTGTGTCTGGCACGTAACCTGTGTAGGGCGCCGAGATGTCGATCGTATAGGGCGAGGGAGCTGGTTGACTCGGTGCGGGCGTGACCGCTTGTTGTGGCGCTTGATTAGCCACGCTTGACTGCTCTTGTGACGGCTGTGTTACTGGTTCAGCTGGTGCTACTGGTTCTGAAGGCGTTGCGACGGGTGCCGGTGCAGGCGCTGGCTTTTCCTTGTATTTGACGACAATTTTTTTGTCTTTGTCAAAGTTGATGTCTTGCGACGGTGCGCTAGCTAGGATTTGCCCCGCTAGCTCAGCCTTGGCTCTGTAAGTTTCAGCCGTGTTTTGCGGTTTAGTCAGGGTCTGCGTCTCAAGGACTTTGCCATCTTTACCGACAAGCTCGAGTGTTACAGTAATTGCCTTAGTATGGTAAAAAGTCAACGTTTTGCCGTTTTTAGCAATTGCGCCAATTGTGCTGTCAGGTTTTATGTAACCTGCTATCTGAGGTTTTTCAACATAGACCAGATCGTCAGAAAAATAAGTTTTTTTCTCAGTTTTGACAACCTCTTGTGAGATTTTATCTACGTGCTTGATCGTCACAACAACATCCGACTTGACAATATGTGTGACCGAAAATGTCGTCAAGATAGCGAGAAATGCTAGTATTTTTTTCATGCCTATCTCCTTCTCATTTTTTTCGTTTTATTTGCAGATGTAAGTGTTTATATTATTATAATATCATTAGAACTTTTATGTACAAAATCATATCGGAGTTTTCATGTGCTTATTCTTGCAAGGAAAACAAAAAATCCACCCTAACGGTAGATTTTCATCTGTTATTCTATTTATTTATTTTTCTGACTCAAGGGTATCTTTAGCGCGCTCAATTTGCATTTTGACTTGTTCAAACCCTGTCCCGCCAAATGAATCACGCCGTTCAACTGCTGTCCTAGATTTCAAAGTTTCATAGATATCAGCTTCAATCAAGGGCGACACTTCTTGATAGCGCTCAAGTGGTACGTCTTGCAAATAATAACCCGCCTTCGTGCATTCTAGTACCATTTCTCCAACGATTTCATGCGCCTGACGAAAGGGCAGTCCCTTAGCAGCCAGGTAGTCCGCAAGCTCTGTCGCATTTGAAAAGTCTTTCTCAGTCGAGCTGCTCATGATTTCCTTGTTGACAGACAGGGTTGACAGCATGCCAGCCATGACGTCAAGGCTCGTCAGAATCGTGTCTGCCGTGTCAAACATGCCTTCCTTGTCTTCTTGCAAATCTTTATTGTAGGCGAGTGGCAGAGATTTCATGACGGTAAGCAAACCGAACAGATTACCATAAACACGGCCAGACTTGCCGCGAATCAGCTCAGCCATATCTGGATTTTTCTTCTGAGGCATGATCGACGATCCCGTTGAAAAGGCATCAGACAGGGTCACAAACTTGTACTCATTGCTACACCAAAGGATGATCTCCTCACAAAAACGCGACAGGTGCATCATGAGAATGCTTGCATTGCTCAAAAACTCAAGGATAAAATCACGGTCACTCACCGCATCCATGGAGTTGACATAAACGTCGCTAAATCCCATGAGACTGGCTGTTTCTTTGCGGTCAATCGGGAAAGTCGTCCCGGCAAGTGCCGCCGCACCAAGCGGCGAAATGTCGGCATGCTGGATATTAAACTCAAAACGCTCAAAATCGCGAGTCAGCATGCTATAGTAGGCCATGAGATGGTGCCCAAAAGAAATCGGCTGCGCATGTTGCAGATGCGTGTAGCCTGGCATGATCGTCTCAACGTGTTCTGACGCAAGCGCAACCAGCACCTCACGCAGGTTATGGAGCTTCTCTAAAGTCTCTGTCAGCGTGTCTTTCATCCAGAGGTGCATGTCCGTTGCGACCTGGTCGTTACGCGAACGCGCCGTGTGGAGTTTCCCCGCAACAGGACCGATTTCGGCATGCAGATAGGTCTCCATGTTCATATGGATGTCTTCGTTCTCAATCTTGAACTCAATGTCACCCTTTTCATATTTTTCTTCAACTTTTTTGATGCCAGCCTTGATCTGATCAGCCTCGTCAGCCGTCAGAATGCCTGTTGATGCAAGCATCGTCACATGTGCCAAACTGCCTTTCAAATCTTGACGCGCCATTTTCTTATCAAACGTGATTGAAGCACCAAACGCTTCTGTTTTCTTGTCGAGTCCCTCTTCAAAGCGACCGCCCCATAATTTTGCCATGGTATTCCTCTGGTTTCTAGTTTTATTTTTAGTAACACTTATTCTTCGTCTTTAATTATAACAAAAAAAGCGCTCATCACGCTTAGAATGCGAAATTGTAATTCTCTGATTACGTTTAATTTCTTGTTTTAGGTGAAATTTCACTGAATTTCTTAACCCGACCAATCGCCCTCTCTGTGACAATTATTGGTTTTATCGTCTCAAATCCTGTTCACTGACTAGGTTTATTTGATGACTTATCTCATTTTCAGTCTCAAGTCGTTTAAAATAGAGGACTCATCCGCACGAACTGCGTTCGCTTACGGCGATTCCCTAATTTTCTACAACTCAAAGCAGGCGCTTCAACCTTTTAGTTTATCCCACACTTGTGCATTTACTTGTGATGGTAGGCCCCAAAGTTTGATGAAGCCAACTGCTGCGTCTTGGTCAAACTCGTCTGCAGCTGTATATGTTGCCAAATTTTCATCATAAAGTGAGTTTGGTGATTTACGACCAACACAGATGGCGTTACCCTTGTAAAGTTTGACTTTTACAGTTCCGTTAACCACTTCTTGCGTGCTGTCGATATATGATTTGAGTGCATCTGTCGCTGGATTGAACCAAAGACCGTTGTAAATCGTGTTAGACAGTTCGTTTTCGATAACTGGTTTGAAATGCGACACTTCACGAACAAAGGTAATATCTTCAATGTCCTTGTGGGCTTTCAGGATAACCGTCGCACCTGGGCACTCGTAAACTTCACGTGATTTGATCCCAACCAGACGATTTTCCACATGGTCGATCCGGCCAATGCCGTGTTTACCCGCGATAATGTTTACATCATTGATCAATTGGTACAAAGGAATTTTTTCGCCATTAAGCGCAACTGGAATCCCTTTTTCAAATGTCAACTCGATAAATTCGGCTTCATCAGGTGCATTTTCGATGGACGTTGTCATGAAGAACGCATCTTCTGGACATTCATTCCATGGATTTTCAAGAATACCCGCTTCGATAGCACGTCCCCAAAGGTTCATGTCAATTGAGTAAGGATTGTCAAGGTCCGCAGGAACTGGAATGCCGTTTTCTTTCGCGTATTCGATTTCTGCTTCACGTGACCATTTCCACTCACGGACTGGCGCCAAAACTTTAAGATCAGGCGCAAGCGAGTGAATCGCTACTTCAAAACGAACTTGGTCGTTGCCTTTACCTGTACAGCCATGCGCAATGCCAGCCGCACCAGTTTCACGCGCCACTTCTACCAAAGCTTTTGAGATCAATGGCCGTGAGAGCGCTGAAACAAGTGGATATTTTTGTTCATACATAAGATTACCTTTGATGGCATATCCCACATAATTATGCGTGAAGTCATCTTTAGCGTTAATCACGTAAGACTCGATTGCGCCGATTTTGAGGGCTTTTTCTTTGATAAAGTTTAAATCTTTACCTTCGCCCACGTCCATACATGCTGCAACGACGTCGTAGCCTTCGTCAACGAGCCATTTGATTGCGACTGATGTGTCAAGTCCGCCTGAATAGGCGAGTACAATTTTTTCTTTTGCCATGAATAAGTTACTCCAATTTATTTTGTTTTTTGATTATATATACAGTATAGTGCATAAAAATACATTTGTCAAGTGATTTGTGCATATTTTTTCAGTTTTTTTCTTCTGACGAAATCTTATATTTTCTGTTACAATAAAAAGTATGAAAAAATTTGTTAAAATCCTGATCGCTTTTCTTCTCGTTTTAGTTGCGGCAACGGTTGGTGCGAGCTTCTACTTTTTCCACGTGGCGCAGGTGCGCGAAGATAAGTCGTTTATCAGCAAAAAACCGACTCCAAAATCCTCCCCCATTTACCAAGATGAAAAAGATTTTCTGACGCTAAGTAAACAAACGCTGACTCTGGAAAATGACGATCTGACGCTCAAAGCTTGGTATGTGCCTGCTGAGACGAAAACTGATAAAACCGTGATCGTCGTCCACGGTTTCAACGGTAGCAAAGAAAAGATGACCGCTTACGGCATGATGTTCCACAAGCTCGGCTACAACGTCCTCATGCCCGACAACCGTGCCCATGGCGACTCGGAAGGCACGCTGATCGGCTACGGCGTAACAGATAAACGCGATCTGATCAAATGGACAAACAAGCTCATCAAGGCAGATCCAAAGACCGATATCACCTACTTTGGCCTGTCTATGGGCGCTGCGACGGTCATGCTCGCAAGCGGCGAAAAACTGCCCGAAAATGTCCATAACATCATCGAAGATTGCGGCTACAGCTCAGTATGGGGCGAGCTGACTTATCAGGCGAAAGAAATGTACGGCCTGCCCAAGTTCCCGCTCTTATATGAAGTCTCTGCCATTTCAAAAATCCGTGCTGGCTTCTCATATGGTGAAGCGGGCGCAAGTTCAGTCAAAGCACTCGAACACAACAAGCTACCTGTTTTATTTATCCACGGCAGCGCCGATGACTTTGTCCCTACAAAAATGGTTTATCAAAATTACGCCGCAACAAAAGGCCCCAAAGAACTATTCATTGTGAAAGGCGCCAAACACGCCCAAGCCTTAGAAAAAGACAAAAGCGGCTACTATGCGAAAGTCACTGCATTTCTGAAAAATAATTCTTTTTGATAATTATTATTGGCAAATTCGCAAGTCCAAACACGTTTTTTAGTCATCCACCTACACAAACTTACTATAATATGGTAAAATTAAAAGAATGACTTTTATTGAATATTAGGAGACAAGATGGCTGACGAAAACACAGTAGAATTAAACGACCAGATGCTCGTGCGTCGCGAAAAATTGGAAGCAATCCGCGAAGCAGGATTGGACCCTTTTGGCAAACGCTTTGAGCGTACAGCAAATTCCGCATCTTTGAATGCCAAATACGCTGACAAATCAAAAGAAGAACTCCATGAGTTAGAGGAACGTGCGACCATTGCTGGCCGTATCATGACAAAACGCGGCAAAGGTAAAGTTTCTTTTGCCCACATCCAAGACCGTGAAGGTCAAATCCAGATCTACGTCAGAAAAGACAATGTTGGCGATGAGGCTTACGACATTTTCAAACATGCTGACCTTGGTGACTTTTATGGCGTTGAAGGCGAAGTCATGCGCACTGACATGGGTGAGCTGTCGATTAAAGCTGATAAGATTACTTTCTTGTCAAAATCTCTGCGCCCATTGCCTGAAAAATACCACGGCCTGACAGATACTGAGACCAAATACCGCAAACGTTACTTGGACTTGATCTCTAACCGCGAGAGTTTTGAGCGTTTTGTGACCCGTAGCAAGATCATCTCTGAAGTCCGTCGTTACCTTGATAGCAACGATTACCTCGAAGTTGAAACGCCCGTGCTCCATAACGAAGCAGGTGGTGCTGCGGCAAAACCGTTCATTACGCATCATAATGCTCAGGACATCGACATGGTCCTGCGCATTGCGCTCGAGCTCCATTTGAAACGCCTGATTGTTGGTGGCATGGAGAAAGTCTATGAGATTGGTCGTGTTTTCCGTAACGAAGGCATGGACACGACGCACAACCCTGAGTTTACCATGCTCGAAGTCTACACGGCTTATACCGACTACAACGACGTCATGGACTTGACCGAAGGCCTGATCCAACACGTCGCAAAAACCGCCGTTGGTAAAGACATCGTGGACTATGACGGTCAAGCCATCAACCTCGCCGACAAGTTCAAACGTGTCCATATGGTGGATGCCATCAATGAAAAAACTGGCGTCAACTTCTTTGACATCACTGATTTCGAGGCTGCTAAGGCCGTTGCAAAAGAACACGACATTCACGTCGAACCGCATTTTCGTTGGGGGCATATCGTCAATGAATTCTTTGAAAAATACGTCGAAGAAACGCTAGTACAGCCAACATTTATCTACGGACATCCCGTTGATATTTCACCGCTTGCTAAGAAAAACCCTGACGATGCGCGCTTTACTGACCGCTTTGAGCTCTTTATCGTAGGCCGTGAATTTGGTAATGCCTTTACAGAGTTAAATGACCCGATTGACCAACTTGAACGCTTTGAAAAACAGGCGAGCGATGCGGCAAACGGGGACGACGAAGCGACTGGCGTTGACTATGACTTTGTCGAAGCCCTAGAATACGGCATGCCGCCAACTGGTGGTTTGGGTATCGGTATTGACCGCCTAGTCATGTTGCTGACAAATGCCAGCTCCATTCGTGATGTGCTGCTATTCCCAACTATGAAATAATAAATGACCACATAAAAAAACGTTATCCTCTACGGATAACGTTTTTTTCTTACAGATACGGCAGCAGATTATCAAGGACAATCTCATAGCCATCAGGCAACATATGTGCCCCGTCAAATGTCAAATCTGCTTTCAGATTACCCGTTTCATCGGTTAATCCTGCATTAGCATTGATAAAGGTGTATCCGTGCTTTTCTGCTAATACTGCTACTTTTTGACTGTATTGGGCGTTTATCTCATTACCTCGGTGCTCAAACAAGGACTTGTGTTCGCCTTTTTCTTCACCGAAATTCGTTGTTTCATTGATTGGATAGTAAGCCATCACATAGACCGCTGTCTTTGGTAATCGTGCCTGTATTTGCGACAAAATCTGATCATAATTTTCCAAAAAAACAGTCTCAGGGACGTTAAATCCGCCGTCGTTGTCGCACGAACGCCACGGTTGTATATCTTCAAGTCAAGTCCCAGACCAACCTGCATCTTCTCAATCGGAAATATCTCCATCAATGACGAGCCAACAAAATCAATCTGTCCTTTTTCAGCCTGCAAATTTTCCTGCGCATACTTAGCACGAATCTGATCTTGAAACTCACGTATCCTCGGATCTAGGTTGGTTAATTCTCTGGTTTGTTCCGTCATGGCATCTCCTTTACTTCGTCTACCTAACTATTTTAATACTTGCCCAGATATTTGTCAAACGATTTGCACCTGTATAAACAGCCACAACAAAAAAAACGTCCGCAGACGTTTTCAACTATTCCCGATTATTTTGCTTTACGCAGGACACCAAAGAGGATGCCTGAAATAACTGCACCGATTGCGATGGCAACGAGGTACATGAGCGGGTTTGACGTGAGCGCGATAACGAAGATACCGCCGTGAGGTGCCATGAGCTTGATGCCAATAGCGCCCACGATACCACCTGTTACGGCTGATCCAATGACAAATGACGGTATGGCACGTGCTGGGTCAGCTGCGCCAAATGGAATAGCCCCCTCAGTGATAAAGGAAAGTCCCATGACAATGTTTGTCAATCCTGAGTTCCGTTCATCTTTTGTGAATTTATCCTTGAACAGTAATGTCGCAACAAAGACTGCGAGCGGCGGCACCATACCGCCTGCCATGACTGATGCCATGACCACAGAACCACCTGTTGCAACAGTTGCTGCAAGTGTTCCTGTCCCAAAGACATAGGCTGTTTTATTGAACGGTCCACCCATGTCAATCGCCATCATACCACCCAGTAAAGCGCCTAATACAACAGCATTCGCACCAGATAGACTTTCAAGGAAGTTGCTGAGACCTGTATTGATTGCACCCATTGGAATGTTGACAAAAAGCATCAAGAAACCTGTGATAAGTACGCCAAGTACTGGATAGATCAGGATTGATACGATACCATTGAGTGACTTAGGCACATTTGCAAAGAGTTTTTTGAGGACAAGGATGATGCCACCTGCGAGAAAGCCACCGACCAAAGCCCCTAGGAAACCAGACGGTACGCCTGCAAGGGCAAGCGTTTTTTCGCCACCACTTGCAAATGGTACTTTGCCAAAAGCAAGACCGGTTGAGGCGATACTACCCGCCACAAAGCCTGCGACAAGACCCGGTTTTTCAGCGATAGAATAGGCGATATAACCTGCAAGTACTGGCAACATAAAGCCAAACGCTGCGCTACCTAGTTGTTTGAAAATGCTCGCAATCTCATGATAGCTCCCAAGATTACTCAGCTGATCTTTTGGCACACCGAGCGCATTATCAAGGAGAAAGGCGATGGCAATCGCAATCCCACCACCGATGACAAATGGCAACATAGATGAAACGCCACTCATGAGGTGCTTGTAAAATGCTTTCCCCGGCGTCAGCTTTTCTGATGACTCGCTTTGTGCCTCACCTGATGCTTGATAAGCAGGTAGTTTTCCTGACAGCGCTTCATTGATTAAGTTTTCAGGTTCTCGGATGCCCGCTGCGACTGGTTTTGAAATCAATGGTTTACCATCAAAACGATCCATCTCGACTGCTTTATCAGCTGCGATGATGACGCCTTTTGCACGCTTGATGTCGTCAGCCGAAAGCTTGTTTCCGATACCTGAGGCGCCGTTGGTCTCAACTTTTATCCCGACGCCCATTTCCCTGGCCTGCTTTTTGAGCGCTTCTTCAGCCATATAGGTGTGCGCGATACCTGTCGTGCATGCTGTAACCGCTACCAAAAAATCTTGGCCGTCGTTAAACGACGTGATGTCTTCTTTAAGTGCTTGAGTTTCAACTTCGTCAAATGTCGCAAGGACATCATCAGGCGTCGTTGCTTTGCGAAGTGTATCTGCAAAGCCGTCACGCATCAGATATTTAGAAAGCTCAGCTAAAGCTGCCAAGTGCGTATCATTGGCACCATCTGGCGCTGCAATCATAAAGAATAGATCTGTCGGTTGACCATCTAGACTGTCATAGTCCAGTCCGCCATTTTTCTTTGCAAAGAGAACAGTTGCTTCAGTCACGGCAGCATTTTTGCTGTGCGGCATCGCAATCCCGTCGCCAAGTCCTGTCGTCGTCTGTGCTTCACGCGCATCAATCCCCGCTTTAAACGTATCAAAGTCAGTCACAACACCCGTGTCAACGAGTTTTTGTACCATTTCTGAAATCGCTTCTTGCTTGTTTGTTGCTTTCAAGTCAAGAATCATGGCTTTTTTGTTAAGTAAGTCTTGTATTTTCATAATTTTTCCACTTCTACTTTCTGATAAGTTTCCTTGATAAAATCAGCGGTTGCTAGGTCGTCTGAAAATGCGGTCGCGCTCCCACATGCCACCCCCATCTTAAAGGCGGAAAGCGCATCGCCAGTCTCAGCGAATTGCCCAACAAAACCTGCAATCATCGAATCGCCCGCACCGACTGAGTTTTTGACCGTACCCTTGATGGCCTTTGCAAAATAAGTTGCGTCAGTCGTAAATAGCAAAGCACCGTCGCCCGCCATCGAGATCATGGCGTTTTGAGCACCATCTTCTAGCAACTGACGCCCGTAAGGCAGAAGCTCATCGACACTTGAAAAGCTCACACCATAAATGGCTTCAAGTTCATGATTATTTGGCTTGACGACAAGCGGCTTTTGCGCAAGTGACGTCACGAGTACGTCGCCTTCGATGTCAATGACAAACTCAGCCTGTTTGGCAACGACTTTTTTGATAATTTCTAGGTAAAACGCCTGACCAAGGCTGGCTGGCGCTGAACCAGCCAAAACAACGATGTCATCTGACGTCAGAACGTCTAATTTTTCAAGAAAATGCGCACGCGCTTCTGACGAAATATCAGGACCAGCACCGTTTATCTCGCTTTCTTCGTCAGACTTGATTTTGACATTGATCCGCGTGTCAGCGTCAATTGCTACAAAGTCAGTCGTAATCGCCTCAGTACGCAGTTTTTCTTCTATGAATTTTCCTGTAAAGCCTCCTAGAAAGCCAAGTGCAGTTGACGTCGTGTTAAGCTGCGATAAAACGCGCGAGACGTTGATGCCTTTGCCTCCTGGAAATTTATCGTCGCTTGTCATGCGGTTGACCTGACCAACTTTAAACTCAGGTAGTCTGACCAAAAAGTCAATGGATGGGTTAAGTGTTACTGTGTAAATCAATGATTTTCCTCCGTTATAATCGTTACATCGTCATATTCTGCGAATTTGGCGAAGTATATTTTATCAAATTTTGAGCTATCCGCCAGGATGAATTTTTCACGTGATTGCTTGCAAACAAGCCGTTTGATCGTGGCTTCTTCCTCATCTGGCGTTGTAATGCCGACCTCTGCTGAGATACCGTTGCAGCCGACAAATGCCTTGCTAAAGTTAAAACTCATCAGCTGCTGCACGGCGACATTGCCCGTGACAGCATCCGTTGCAGATTTGACGGCACCTCCGATGATGATTGTTTTGATCTGCTTATCTAAGAGCGCAGCCGCCGTATGCACCGAGTTTGTCACAACCGTCAGATTGCGCCTATCCCCTAGAAATGCTGTCATCATGGCAACGGTCGTGCCCGCATCCATAAAAATCACGTCGTCATCCAAGACTTTTTCTGCGGCTCTTTGTGCGATTTCTCGTTTTTCTTGAACGTTTTTGATAGATTTTTCAGCCACATTTTCTTCATGGGTCATGGTCGCTAAACTTTCTGCACCTCCATGAACACGTTTGAGTTTGTGCGCTTCATCTAACTCGGTCAAATGGCGTCTGACGGTCGACTCACTACTATCAAGCGCTTGAGATAATGTTTCTAAATCCACATAACCTTTTTGATTGACCAGGGTCAGAATTTTCTGCTTTCGCTCATTTTTTAACATCTTGTTGTCTCTTTCTGTTTTTGAAATCGCTTACAAATATTATTATACATCTAAATTTGTCATTGTCAAGCATTTTCTATCAAAAACTATCAAATATAGTTGCGGTAATTTGCCAACAAAAAAAGCTAGCCAATTTTCTTGACTAGCTTTTTTATATATTGTCATACCTATTAATCAATATGAACTTGTGGCAAGATACGGTCCAACCATTTTGGCAAATACCAGTTAGCGCGTCCGAACCACGCGATTGTTGCTGGAACCAAAATCATTCGAACGAGCAAGGCGTCAAACAACACGCCACCTGATAAGGCCAAGCCCATCGATTTAACTGTGGCGTCACTTGCAAAGACGAAACCTGAGAATACCGCAACCATGATGAAGATTGCAGCCATGATGGCTGGTCCATTGGCCTTCACACCTTCTTGAACCGCTAACTTCGTGTCGCCATGTTCCTTGTAAATTTCACGAATCCGACTCACCAGGAACACTTCGTAATCCATCGCGAGCCCGAACATAATTCCAATAACCAAGACTGGCAAAAAGTTCAACACCGCGATTTTTGTTGGAATACCAAGCAATGAAATCAAGTGGCCGTCTTGCAAAATCCAAACCAAGGCACCAAGTGTTGCGCCGAGTGATAAGGCGAACCCACCCACGGCTACTAGTGGAATCAGGAGTGAACGGAATACGGCTACCAGAAGAATAAAGGCAAAGACAACGATGATGACGGCAAATTTTGGCAAAGCTTTACCAATTGTGTCAGACAAATCGATACTGATCGCTGTTGCACCAGTTATTTCCATCTTAACGTCGCCTTTTTTAGACAAGTCGCGAATATCATGGACAAGTTTCTTAGTTTTAGGGCTGTTGGCGTCCGTTTTTGGTATCACGGTGAAGAAATAATACTTGTTATCAGCACTTGGTTGTGCTGGACTGACGCTAGAAACATCAGCAATGTGATCTGTAATTTCTTTTTGCGTATCTGCAACTGCTTCAGCGCTATCACCTTGCGCAATTACAACCAGCGTTGCTTCACTACCTTCGCCATAAGCGGCTGTTTCAAGGTCGTAAGCGCGGCGTTCGGTTAATGATGTTGACTTGCCGCCATCATTTGGCAAACCAAGGTTCATGTGACCAAATGGCACAGTAGCCATCGCTAATCCGGCAACCGTCACCAATGTCAAAATGATTTTATGTTTTGTGACGAAACGACCCCAACCACCAACAATGCGCAAATTAGCGAAAGCTGATAAGAGACGATTCCCATGTCCAGGTCGAACACGGTCACCAATCAACGTCAAGAGGGCTGGTACAAATGTTAATGACATAAACATGGCGAATACGACACCAATTGCGGCGGTAATTCCCATTGTGCCTAAGAACGAAATACCTAATGTTGTCATGGCAACCATGGCCACCACAACGGTCATGCCGGCGAAGATAACCGCCACGCCAGCAGATGCCATCGCTTTTTGCAAGGCAATTTTACGAGATGGTGCTGTGGTCAATTCTTGACGGTAGCGTGAAATGATAAACAATGCGTAATCAATCCCAACAGCCAAGCCCATCATACCAACCAATGAAGATGACACCGTTGGAATATCCAAGTAGTTCGTTAAGAAGATAATTACCATCATCGAAGAAGCCAAGCCAAGCAAGGCAGACAAGATTGGCAAACCAGCAACTAACAATGACGCAAAAGTGATAGCCAAAATCACATAGGCAATCAAGACACCAAAGCCTTCTGCTTCTTCACCTTGATCCATTGGTGAAATGGTTACTGTGCCACTCAATTCTGTTTGAATACCAGCATTTTTTGTGGTTTTGATTGCGTCGCGCACGCGACTCACCTGCTTTGCGGACACATCAGCTGCTTCTTGCTTAAAAATAACCATCGCATAAGCTGTTGTACCTTTTTTATCGTAACTGTGGATCATTTCTGGTGCAGCGACCGTCGTCACACCAGCTTGCTTTTGAATTTCAGCTAGCGTGGCATTGATCGCCTTCGTATTTGCTTCAGAAGTTAAATTCGTTTTACTGTGAAAAACGATTTTCATCTGTCCGCCTTTTGGGCTCATCGCTGGAAATTCTTTGGCCAACGTTTTCATTGCTTTAGCTGATTCTGAATCAGGCAATTCTAGTGATGCGCCAGAAAAATTGACGCCGGCATGTAAACCGATGCCAGCTACAATTGCAATGACTGCAATCACAGCAAAAATAGTGATTTTCGCGTGGTTATAAATGCCACCTGCGAGTTTGTGTAGGGCTTTTCCCATGTGATGTTCTCCTTTTGTCTGTTGACTATAAAGCTATTCTACTGAATATCCTGCTCAAAAACAATGGACGAAACGGCAGATTTTTCGCATATTTAGGCAAAAGAAAAAAAGCACAATTTGTAAAATGAAGTTAGCCACCCTAGGAAGAAATTGTCCCCAACAAAAAAACACCTCAAAGATGCTATGATGTTATTCCCAAAAACAGGCAATAGGAGCTTTGAGATGCAAACGCAGCAACTATCAAAATACACCAAGTAAATTTTTCCTCGCACTTTTCCCATTTTTTTGATATAATAAAAGAGTTAGCGGAGGTGGCGGAATGGCAGACGCGCATGCTTCAGGTGCATGTATCCGTACGGGTGTGAGGGTTCAAATCCCTTTCTCCGCATAACAAATCAAAAAAGCAACTCGTCGTGTTATATCGACGAGTTGCTTTTTCTTTTTATTTGATGTCAAAGATGAGCGCATCATCTTTTAGACCGACCAGAATAACTGAGTTCGGCATGATTTTGCCTCCTACTAATTCCTTTGCAAGCGGTGTTTCCAGATGTTTGGTGATAAAGCGTTTGATTGGGCGTGCCCCATATTCGGGTTCATACGCATTTTCAGCAATCCAATCAAGCGCCGCATCCGTAAGCTCAAGTGAGATGTCTTGATGCGCCAAGCGTGCAGACAACTGCACCACGATTTTGTCGATAATCTGTTTCACCACGTTCAAGGTCAGCGGTGTAAATAAGATCGTATCATCAATTCGGTTTAGAAACTCGGGTTTAAAATGCAGCTTCAGCTCGTCCAAAACGGCTTCTTTTGTTGTATTTTCAAGCGTACCATCATCAGAAATCCCATCAAGCAAGGTTCTTGAGCCGATATTTGACGTCATGATCATCACGGTATTTTTGAAGTCAACAACCACACCTTTCGAGTCTGTCAGACGCCCGTCGTCAAGGACTTGCAGCAGGATGTTGAAGACATCGGGATGTGCCTTTTCAATCTCATCGAGTAAGATGATGGTATAAGGATTACGACGTACGGCCTCAGTCAGCTGACCACCTTCGTCATAGCCGACATAGCCTGGAGGTGCACCGACCAGACGTGAGACACTGTGTTTTTCCATGTACTCACTCATGTCGATGCGCACCATGTGGCTCTCAGAGTCAAATAAATCCTCGGCGAGACTCTTTGCAAGCTCAGTCTTACCGACACCCGTTGGCCCTAAAAATAGGAAACTGCCCAGCGGTTTGTTAGGATCTTGCAACCCCGCACGGCTTCTGATAATGGCATCAGACACGGCATCGACCGCTTCGTCTTGACCGACGACGCGCTGATGCAAGGTATCTGCCAAATGTAGCAGTTTTTCCTTCTCACCTTCGACTAGTTTTGTCACCGGAATGCCCGTCAGACGTCCGATGACTTCAGCAATTTCGTTATCTGTGACTGATTCTTGCACCAGATGCGTCCTATCATCAGATTCTTGAGCGGCTTCTAAGTCAGCCACTTCTTTTTCCAGTTTTGGAATCGTCCCATGGCGCAAAATAGCTGCCTGTTCAAGGTTGTAGTCGCTCTCAGCCGTTTCAAGCTCAATACGTGCTTGTTCAAGCTCAGCCCGTTTGGTATGAATGGCTTCGACTGCTTCTTTTTCAGTTTCCCAGCGCATTTTGAGCGTATTTGCCTTTTCACGTGTGTTTGCCAGTTCTTCTTGCAGGCTCAGCAGACGTTTTTTAGAGGCATCATCTGTTTCTTTTTTCAGCGCTTCTTCTTCGATTTCCAGCTGCATGAGTTTACGTGTGATTTGATCTAGCTCAGTTGGAGATGAATTCATCTCCACACGAATCGTTGCACTCGCCTCATCCACTAGGTCAATCGCCTTGTCAGGTAGAAAGCGATCTGTGATATAGCGATTTGACAGCGTTGCTGCCGCAATCAAGGCATTGTCATGAATCTTGACACCATGGTGCACCTCAAACCGCTCTTTGAGACCACGCAAGATAGAAATCGTGTCTTCAACCGTTGGTTCCTTGACCAGAACTTTTTGAAAACGACGTTCCAAAGCCTTATCCTTTTCAAAATTCTGACGATATTCATCCAATGTTGTCGCACCGATTAGATGCAACTCACCACGCGCAAGCATTGGTTTGAGGAGATTTCCGGCATCCATAGCGCCTTCAGTTTTCCCGGCACCTACGATGGTGTGAATCTCATCAATAAAGAGAATAATCCGACCGTCAGACTTCTTGATTTCATTTAGCACAGCCTTCAGGCGCTCTTCAAACTCCCCGCGGAACTTGGCGCCCGCAATCAGAGAACCCATGTCCAAGCTAAAAATAGTCTTATCTTGCAGATTTGTCGGCACGTCTTTTTTGACGATCCGTTGTGCCAGTCCTTCGACAATGGCGGTTTTTCCGACACCAGGCTCACCGATCAGGACGGGGTTATTTTTCGTCTTGCGCGACAAAATCCGCACGACATCACGCACTTCCTCATCACGCCCGATGACAGGATCCATCTTGCCAGCACGCACTTTTTCGACCAGATCCTCGCCGTATTTCTTGAGCGCTTCGTATTGTTCCTCTTGATTTTGACTTGTCACACTGCTACCTCCTCGCATACTCTCGATTTTTGCGCGCACCTCATTTTCAGTCACACCATTTTTGACCAGATACTGTGCCAACGGATTGTGGCTTTGTGAAAAGAGAGCTAACAGAACCGTCTCAGTTGATAAAAACTCGTCTTTGAAGTCCCCAGCAATCTTTTCAGCCTCGTTAAATAAATTAAACAAGTTCTGACTAAAGCTCTGACCATAGGCAATGTTACTACCTGTCACGACTGAAATCTTATCTAGTTCCTTGTCAATCTCAGATTCAAAAGCCGTCAGATTGACGCCCAGATCCTGATAAAAGTCATGGGCAAACTGCCCAGGCTGAATCAAAAATTTCCAGAGATGTGCGATTTCGATAGTTTGATGTTGTCTCACCTGAGCGATTTTCTGCGCTTCAGCGAGTGATTGTTGTAAAGTTGTTGTCATTTTTTCAATTTGCATGATAGTTACTGAGCTGACTGCTATCAGTCAAACTCATTTCCTCCTTTTGTTTCTAGAAGTTTATGAGAGATTTCCTTATCTCTAAATCCTATTATAACGCTTTGGTCAGTAAAGGTCAAACTATTTGACTAAGATTTTGACCTTTAATTTGACAACAAAAAATACCTTGCCAAATTGACAAGGTATTTGATTTGAAACCTTTATTTTTTATCCAAGCCCATTGCACGCTGGATTGCTTTTACAATTTCGACAATCACAATCATAGCAACTGAGCCAATCAGCACAATCGCCCATTGGTAGCCGTCAAGATGCGACACATGGAAGATCTTGTTAAAGCCAGGCACGATAATCGTCACACCAAGCAAGATAAATGATACAAGGATTGACCAGTTAAATGTCTTAGAACTGAAAGGTCCGACCGTAAAGATTGATTGGTAGACTGATTTCACGTTAAAGGCATGGAAAAGTTGGATCAAGCCAAGCGTTGCAAAGGCCATGGTAAGGGCATCTGCGTGCATGGCATGACCTGAGTGAACAGGCCAAATCAGCGCCGCACCGTAAACACCTAGCACAAGTGCTGCTTGCAGCAGACCTTGATAGATGATAGATGACAGGACACCACCTGAGAAGAACGACGCCTTACGACCACGAGGTTTGTGGGTCATGATACCAGGCTCAGTCGGCTCAACACCCAAGGCAATCGCTGGGAATGTATCTGTCACCAGATTGATCCAGAGCAAGTGAACTGGCAGCAAAACGTCCCAACCAAACAAGGTTGCAAGGAAGATTGTCAGCACTTCAGCTGTATTTGCTGAAAGCAGGTATTGAATCGTTTTTTGGATATTTGAGAAGACCTTCCGACCTTCTTCGACTGCAACGATGATCGTCGCAAAGTTATCATCAGCAAGGACCATGTCAGACGCGCCCTTAGACACTTCTGTCCCTGTAATCCCCATACCGATCCCGATGTCAGCCGTTTTAAGCGCCGGTGCATCATTGACACCATCACCTGTCATGGCAACAACCTTGCCTTCATTTTGCCAAGCTCTGACGATACGCACCTTGTGCTCAGGCGATACACGCGCATAAACGCTGTACCGCGTAACAACTTTTTGGAATTCTTCGTCAGAGAGCTCATTTAGCTCAGCGCCTGTAAAGACGTGATCTTCCGTGTCCCCTTCGTCAATGATACCCAAGCGTTTTGCAATCGCTTCAGCAGTATCTTGGTGGTCACCTGTGATCATGATCGGACGAATGCCCGCTTCTTTTGCGACGTGGACTGCTTGCGCAGCTTCCTTACGCTCAGGGTCAATCATCCCGATCAGACCTGCGAAAATCAGGTCATTTTCAAGCGTTTCACTTTCAAGCTCAGGCACCTTGTCGTCGTATTTGTAGGCCATCATCAGCACACGCAGCGCTTGTTTGGCAAGTGATTTATTCAGTGCGAGAATCTCTTCACGGTCAGCCTCGGTCATCGCAACAACGTCATCTCCCACGACTTTTTTGCTAATGCGTTTCAAAAGCTGATCTGGTGCACCTTTGACAGCAACGAGATACTCGTTATCTGTGATTTTGTGGATGGTGCTCATGAGCTTACGATCAGAGTCAAACGGCAACTCAGCAACACGCGGCTCAGCTTTCAGCGCTTCACGCAATTCAAAGTTATGATCCAAGCCATATTGGACAAGCGCCGTTTCAGTCGGATCTCCGATTAGTTTACCATCTTGTGAAATCTTCGTGTCATTTGCAAAATTCATCACGCGCAAAGTCATATCGTCAAATGAAATATCATCTGTCGCGTCTTGCAGTGCACCATTTGTGAAGACTTTTTCAACTGTCATCTGATTCATCGTGAGCGTCCCTGTTTTATCAGAGGCGATAATCTCAGTTGACCCTAGCGTTTCAACAGCAGGTAACTTGCGGACAATAGCATTTTTCTTAGACAAAACTTGCGTACCAAGCGCAAGGACAATCGTTACAATAGCAGGTAATCCTTCAGGAATCGCCGCAACTGCAAGGGCAACTGACGTCATCAACTCTTCAAGTGGCGCATGCCCTTGAACAAAAACGCCAATTATAAAAGTCACTGCAGCAATCGCCAAAATCGCATAAGTCAGGATTTTAGACAAGTTGTTCAAGTTTTGTTTGAGCGGTGTATCCGTTTCCTCAGCATTTTGGAGCATTGAGGCGATTTTACCAACTTCTGTTGACATACCCGTTGCGACAATCACACCCAGACCGCGGCCATAGGTCACGTTTGAGTTCTGATAAGCCATATTGACACGGTCGCCAATCCCAGCATCCTCAGCAACTGTGACTGCCAAGTCTTTTTCAACTGGGACAGATTCGCCTGTGAGCGCTGCTTCTTCGATTTTAAGCGAGTTCACTTCGATCAGGCGCATGTCAGCTGGCACAACATCTCCAGCCTCAAGTGAAATGATGTCCCCAGGCACAAGCAAGTCTGACGAAATTTCCTCAACGTGACCGTCACGACGCACACGTGCTGATGGTGTTGACATTGATTTGAGGGCGTCAATTGCGGCTTCTGCTTTACCTTCTTGGTAAACTCCGAAAACAGCATTAATGATAACAACTGCCATGATGATGATGGCGTCAGAAATATCCTTACCGCCTGATGTCACAACAGACAAGATCGCAGCGATAATCAAAATAATGATCATCAAATCCTTGAATTGCTCCAAGAATTTTGCAAGTAGGGATTTTTTCTCTCCCGCATCAAGCTCGTTTTTACCGTATTTTTCAAGGCGCGCTTGCGCATCACTCGTCGTCAGACCCTTTTTAGTGGTCGACAGGCTTGACAGCACTTCGTCAGAAGACTGCGTGTAAAATTTTTCTTTCGACAATATTTTTCTCCTTTTGTCTCAGTTGATATAGAAGGAAACAGAAATAAAAAGAGACTTGTAGCACAATTGCTACAAGTCTCGCTGTTTAAGACAATACCGGAAAACTTTCGTTTCGTAATGACGATATTGCCACAAATGACCTAAGCCACTCGTCTGCTACTCCCTTGAGTTCTATTTTATTATAGCATATTTTGACTGATTATCAATAGCTAATCGTCTCAAATCTGACACGATGTCCTCATTTTGGATAGCTGACCGGTGATTAAAAGCCAACTTCGTCAGGATTATTGGCAAGTTTTGCAGCACCGTGAAGCCCGTCAATCGCTGTAATCTCATCGGCTGACAGCTCAAAGTCAAACAGGTCAGCATTTTGCACGATACGTGCTGGTGTGACTGATTTTGGCAATGGCAGATAGCCTTTTTGCAGTGACCATTTGAGGGCGACTTGCGCTGATGATTTGCCATGTTTTGCTGCGATTTCAACCAATGTTGGCAAGTCCAAAACATTCCCCGTACCAAGCGGTGAATAGGCTTCAGTCAAGATGTCATGCGCTTTATTATAGGCAACGAGTTCTTCTTGTTGATCGCTCGGGTTCACGTAGATTTGGTTAATCACTGGTTTGATTTTCGCTGTTTTCAAAAGCGCATCCAGATGATACGGGTGGAAGTTAGAAACGCCGATAGACTTGATTTTTCCTGCTTCTACGGCTTCTTCCATGGCACGCCAAACATCCGCGTTACGTTTTTCAAAACCGATTGTTTCACGAATCGGTGCTGGATTTGGCCAGTGAATGATATAGAGATCCAGATAGTCAAGACCAAGTTTTGCAATACTTTCGTCAATAGCCGCAACCGCTTCGTCATAAGTCGTGACTTTGTTCCAAAGTTTCGTCGTCACAAAAAGCTCGTCACGCGCAACGCCAGATTTCGCAATACCGCGACCGACTGACTCTTCGTTGCCGTAAGCAGCTGCGGTGTCAATGTGACGATAACCCGCTTTGATTGCTTCAATCACTGAACTTTCAGCAACGTCACCGTCAGGCGTTTGCCAAGTACCAAAGCCAACAACGGGAATTTTTTCGCCGTTTGAAAATGTGTAAGTGTCTGTTAAAGTCATGTTAGACCTCCATTTAGTAAATGTAGAGCATTTATAACAGGTGATGGCTGAACAATCATCTCTCAAGAATATTATAACCTATCTGCGGTGAATTTGTCAGTGATTTGAAACGCAGATATTAAAAATATTCTGACATAAAGCATCCCAGATACTTGTAAAAACATTCACATTACAGTATAATGAATTCAATATAAGAAAAGGAGTATCGGCGCAAAATGGCACCGAACACAGTTATTATGGCAGAAGTAGAATCTTTTCAACTCGATCACACAAAAGTTTTGGCCCCTTACGTGCGTCTGATTGGCGCTGAGTCTGGGCCTAGCGGTGATGTGATCACAAACTTTGACGTTCGTTTGGTACAGCCAAACGTCCAAGAAATCCCAACAGCTGGCTTGCATACGATTGAACATCTCATGGCGAGCTTGATTCGTGACCGGATTGACGGCATGATCGACTTTTCACCATTTGGCTGCCGGACTGGTTTTCACATGATCATGTGGGGCGAGCATACACCTGAGAGCATCGCGCGCGTTATCAAGTCTTCACTTGAAGAGATTGTAAACGTCGTTGAGTGGTCTGACGTGCCAGGTACGACCATTGAGTCTTGCGGCAACTACAAAGATCACTCACTTTGGACGGCAAAAGAATGGTCAAAACTCATTCTCGAGCGCGGCATTTCGTCAGATCCTTTCGTCAGAAAGGTTGTCTAACCAGCCATGACTAAAAGCCGAAAAAGACTGACGACACTCACAACCGCAGCGATTTTGACCGCGCTTGCCATCATCATCCCGCAAGTCATGCCCAAAATCGTCATCCCACCTGCTAGCTTCACCCTAGCAAGCCATGTGCCCATCATGATAGGCATGCTGATTTCGCCTGCCGTTGCCGTGACCGTGGCTCTCGGCTCGACGTTTGGATTTCTCATCTCAGGCCTACCGATCGAGATCACCTTTCGCGCGCTGACCCACGTCATCTTTGCCTTTTTTGGCGCAACATTTTTAGCACGCCACCGCGACTACACGCGCGGCATCAAGTTCCAACTCTTCAACCTCATCATCGCACTGATCCATACACTTTGTGAGGTGGTCATGGTTTATGGCCTTCTGACGACCGGTTTCAGCCACCTAGACGGGAGACATCTAGGCTCTCTACTTTTGATTCTAGGGTTTGGCGGATTTGTTCAGTCTCTGATTGATTTCAATATCGCCATGTTCCTTGTGCGCGCCATCCATAAAGTCCATCCATTTGAGCTTTTGAAAACGCCTGAACTGATTAATGATTGATGAAGAAATTTGATAAAACAAAAAGCACAGCCATATGACTGTGCTTTTCTCTAACTTAAAATGCTTTTGCGACTGTTTCGATTGTGTCAAGCGCTGCATCCAAAATTTCTTGTGATTTTTCAGGTGCATAGGCATGACCTTCGATGAAGACTGATTGCAAATCAGTCACGCCGATAAATGCGAGAATCCCTTCAACATATTGTGAGGCAAATTCTTCACCACCGTAAACACCACCATTTGCTTGGATATGAAGGGCTTTTTTTCCTTCAACAAGGCCAACTGGACCTTCAGCAGTGTATTTGAATGTTTTTCCGGCAACGTTGATCGTATCAATCCATGCTTTCAAGCGTGTTGGAATTTGCATGTTCCAAAGTGGATTTGCGATGACAACTTTATCAGCAGCAAGAAATTGCTCAGTCAATTCGCCGAAACGTCCAATTTTTGCTTGTTGCGCCGGTGTCAAATCGCCAAATTCTTTACCTTGACCAAACGCGTTAAAGCCTGAGATGATGTCCGCGTCAAGTTCTGGCACGTTGTCATTGAAAACGTCCAAGATTGTAAGCTCATCGCTTGGATTCGCGGCTTTATAAACCTCGATAAATTTGTCCAAACCTTTAAGCGTAAATGATTCTTCTGATGTCAAAGGATGCCCTTTGATAATAAGTACGTTAGCCATTTTAATTACCTCTTTTTTTATTAGTTACTCTTCAATTTTACTTAAAAACTGATAAATTTTCAATTTTCGAGCTTGTGAATTTTTATTCATGATAATCAACTAAAAAAACGTATCAGAATGGATAATCTGACACGTTTTTTCTGTTTAATCAAGATGATGATTATTTATCAGTTAATGCTGACAAACCTGGCAATACTTTACCTTCAAGGAGTTCCATAGAGGCACCGCCACCAGTAGAAATCCATGAGAATTTTTCAGCGTAGCCAAGGTTGATAGCTGCTGCTGCTGAATCACCACCACCGATGATTGATTTAACGCCTGGTTGTTTCACGATAGCTTCCATCAAACCAACTGTACCAGCTTGGAAGTCAGGGTTTTCAAACACGCCAACTGGGCCGTTCCAAACAACTGTTTTAGCACCTTCAAGTTGTGCATTGTAATCAGCGATTGTTTTAGGACCTACGTCAAGACCCATGAAACCAGCAGGGATGTTTTGGTCTTCAGTATCTTTTGTTTCAGTGTAGCCAGCAAATGCGTTAGCAACTTTGTGGTCTACTGGCAAAACAAGTTTACCGTTAGCTTTTTCAAGCAATTCTTTTGCCAAATCAAGTTTGTCTTCTTCGACAAGTGATGTACCGATTTCATAGCCTTGAGATTTCAAGAATGTGTAAGCCATACCGCCGCCGATGATGACTTTATCAGCTTTACCAAGCAAGTTTTCAATCACACCGATCTTGTCTGAAACTTTTGAGCCACCAAGGATGGCAACAAATGGACGTTCAGGTGCTTCAACTGCTTCTTGGATGTAAGCAATTTCATTTTCAAGGAGGAATCCAGCAACTGCTTTATCTACATTTGCAGAGATACCAACGTTTGATGCGTGCGCACGGTGAGCTGTACCGAAAGCGTCATTGACAAAGATACCTTCGCCAAGGCTAGCCCAGTATTTACCGAGTTCAGGATCGTTTTTAGATTCTTTTTTACCGTCAACATCTTCAAAACGAGTGTTTTCAACAAGCAAAATTTCGCCATTTTTCAAAGCGTCGATAGCTGCTTCAAGCTCAGCACCACGAGTTGTCCCTGTAAAGACAACTTCTTGACCGAGTTTTTCAGACAATGCTTTTGCAACTGGTGCAAGCGATTTGCCAGCTTTGTCAGCTTCTTCTTTCACACGTCCAAGGTGAGAAAAGAGGACAGCACGTCCACCTTGTTCAAGGATGTACTTGATAGTTGGGAGCGCTGCAGTGATACGGTTGTCGTTAGTGATCACGCCGTCTTTCAAAGGAACGTTGAAGTCCACACGAACGAGAACTTTCTTGCCTGTCAACTCAACGTCTTTTACAGTAAGTTTAGCCATTTTGGTTGTTGCCTCCATATTTGTTTTATTATGATAATACTAGTACATTATATCACAAAATGTAAATTTGATACAAGATTAAGTATAGGTAGCTCTAAAATTTTTTAGAGCTGATTTAAATCCGATTAACCGATTGTCTCAGTAGGCAGATTCATGCCCTTCCAGCCTTCAAGCGCGCTTGCAAGCTCGTAAGCTTCAAAGTCTGCTGACAAAAGTGTGAGCAAGGCAGCCTTGCCCAAAGTCGTCCCCGCCGTCCAGTCATATACAACATAAATCTTGTCGTGGTCTAACTCAGGTAAGTGTCCTGCCAGATCTTTAGCAGGCATGGCAATCGCACCTTTTATCTGGTCTTTTTTGACAAATGCAGGCGCATTTCGCACATCTAAAACCACATACTTTGAGTTTGGATCATCTAGGCTATCAAGTACGGTCGTGTGGTCGATATAAAGGCTCAGGTAAGTTTCGAGTAAATCAATTTTTGCTTGTTTTGTCATGTTTCTCTCTTTATTTTCTATGTTAGTTTTGATAAATGCTGATGTGTTCGCGTTCGTGGCTGCTATTTAACACAACATCACGCATGGCAGCAGCATAGTCACGCATCGAGATATAGCTGTCCCCTTTTTCATTTGTCTTGAAAATATCGCCTGCTAAGCTATAATCCCCCGTTTCTGCACCTGACGGGTCAAAAAATGACGCCGGTGAAAAGTAGGTAAAGTTGACTTGGCTGTCTTTGAGCAGGCTTGCGGCATCACTCATGTACTTCGCAACGGGGTAAAATGGTGCGGTCGGATCAACCAAGTCAATATAACGCTTGGTGCGACTGGCATCAGTATAGAGTGAACTTGTCCCGCCAACTGCGACAAGCCGTGTTTGCGTCCCTTCAAGCAGGTCAATCAGATGACGCATAGCTTTCAGATGTCCTTCTTCTTGACCGTCAGGCGCACGAAAGGCCTCGATCACCACATCAAATGGCGCCAAATCAGCCGACGTCAGATCAAAAATATCTTTTTCAATCGCAGGCACGTCCTGTTTCAGCCGACTCGCATTTCTGACGAGTGCGGTCACATCAGCTCCCGCTGCCGCAAGTTTTTCTGTGATCAAGTTGCCAGCTTGACCAGTTGCGCCAATAACTGCAATTTTCATAAGGTCACCTCTTTCGTATTTGCCTTTATTTTATCATTTTGCTGGCATTTGGACAAAGCATGTGATTATCATACTCATTTTAACACATAAATGGCAGTTCAGACTAATAAAAATCTCCCACTTAATCACAACTAAGCAGGAGATTTTAAGGAGTATTATGAAAAAATATTTTGGGAATGACTTTATTATACCGAGGTTAGCTTAAGGGAAACAAAACATTTTGACTTAGCCACAAATTGCTTAAAAATCTGCCCAATACGCCTCATCTCCATAATCTAAGTGGTTAGTGACACCTTGCCATGTGTCAAAATCAGCATTGAGCTTGTCCAGCTGATCATGGGCGCGCTGCCAAGCATTTTGTCCCGCAAGAAAATGCAGGGGCGGATTTTTTATAGTTGCAATCTTAATCATGGCGAGCGCTGCGAGTTCAGGTGAACCTGTCTGTTTACCCGAGATACTTTCCGTCAATGCTTTGTGCTTTTCAGCTGCACCGCCATCGTAATCACTGATCGTCCGCTCAGCAGAAATGTGACTGCGCCCCGCCCAGTCTGTCCGAAATGGACCAGGCTCGATATTTGTCACCTTGATACCAAGTGGAGCAACCTCTTGCGCCAGCGCTTTTGACCAGCCTTCAACGGCGTGTTTTGTCGCATTGTAATAACCAAAAGCAGGCGAGCCGACAATCCCTGCAATCGACGTGAGGTTGAGAATGTGACCACTGCGCTGCTCACGCATGACAGGTAAAACTGCTCTTGTCATATCTGAAAGTCCCCAGAAATTTGTCTCAAACATGGCACGAACTGTGGTTTCATCTGATTCCTCAATATTACCAAAATAGCCCCAACCTGCATTATTCACAAGGACGTCGATTTTGCCAAATCTATCGACCGCCTCAGCGACAACACGCAAGACATCATCATGATTGGTAACTTCTAACGTTGTTGTAAGGACATCATCATATTTGTTAAAATCTGCGATGTCTGCTAGTTTACGGGCAGTTGCAACGACTGCATAGTCGCGTGCTAGGAGTGCCTCAACGAGTTTTCGGCCAAACCCAGATGAAGTCCCTGTGACTAGCCATACTTTTTTATTTATCATCTTGATACCTTCTCTATTTTTAGGTTTGCAATCAGCCTGCATGGCTAAATTTTTGTAAAAATGCTTGTGTCCGCGCTTCTTTAGCATGGTGCATGACTGATTCGGGGGCACCTTCCTCGACAATTTTGCCATCTGCCATAAAAACGACGCGATCTGAAACCTTCTCAGCAAAAGCCATTTCATGCGTCACCATGACCATGGTCATCCCTTTTTCAGCAACACTTTGGATGACCTTGAGCACCTCTTCAACCATTTCAGGATCAAGGGCACTGGTTGGCTCATCAAGCAGTAATACCTCAGGGTTCATCGCGAGTGCACGCGCAATCGCAACACGTTGCTGCTGTCCACCTGAAAGCTGACTTGGATAGTGGTTTTGGCGATCTAACATACCGACTTGTCCAAGTAAATTAAGCGCATTTCGATTGGCTTCAATGCCTTCGAGCTTTCTAACTTTAATCTGCGGCTGGATAATGTTTTCAAGCACCGTCATTTGCGGAAAAAGATTGAAATTTTGAAAAACCATTCCGACCTCTGTCCGCATTTTAGCAATATGCTTGTCATTTGGTTTACTACCCGCTGCGACAAACGGCTCACCTTTGACTTTTATAATGCCTTTTGTTGGCGTCTCTAAATAGTTTAGCATGCGCAGGAAAGTTGATTTCCCGGAGCCTGACGGCCCGATAAATGTTACAATTTCACCTTTTTTGACACTAAAATTAAAATCGTTTAAAATTTCGGTTTTGCCGTAGCTTTTATAAACGCCCTCAGCTTCTATCATGATTTGTTTTTCCATTTATTTACCTACCTTATACCGTTTTTCGAGATGTGCGACGAGTCGTGCCAGTGGCAAACTGATAATCAGATAGGCAACTGCAAGAATCGTATATGACTCAATCATAAGAAAACTTGATGATGCGTAGTTTTGTGTGACGAGCAACATTTCGCCAACCGTGATAAAGGCAAGAAGTGACGTATCTTTGACCATCATACTCAGATAATTACCAAATACTGGCACTGACCCACGTACCGCCTGTGGTAAGATTATCCTGTGCAGTGCTTCTGTCTCTGTGTAGCCCAGCGCTAAAGCCGCTTCTCGCTGCCCTTTGGGTAGGCCGAGGATACTTGAACGCACGAGTTCACTCAGATAGGCCGAATAGTTAAGGCCTAGTCCTAAAACACCCGCGACAAATGGTGAAAAAGACAGATTAAAATTTGGCACTATCAGTTGCACAACGAGCATGATCAACAGTGGTACCACATAGTACATGTAGATGAGTTGTACCATGAGTGGTGTGCCTCTAATGATTTCTACATAAACAAGTAAAATGCCACGCAGCCATTTGTGCTTAGACAGACGACCAATTGCGATGAAAATACCAAGC
Source organism: Pseudolactococcus insecticola (assembly GCF_011170065.1). Lineage (GTDB taxonomy): Bacteria > Bacillota > Bacilli > Lactobacillales > Streptococcaceae > Pseudolactococcus > Pseudolactococcus insecticola. The sequence continues at coordinate 79,737 of NZ_BLLH01000003.1, forward strand.
ACGATAGCCAGTGAAAATCCAATAGCTGATGCACCAATCGCAGTCACAAATCCGCTAGCTAGTTTGGGTAGAAGTTGTCGCGTTGCTTTTGGAAAGTTCAAGTTTTTCAAAATATTGTTAGAACTTGTCGTCTCCGTTAGTTTCACAGGTTTAGTTGGCTTAGCAAGCGCTGATGCCGGAATCCCGTAATCACCAAGAATTTTTGCCAGTGTCCCATTTTTAGCAAGTTTGTAAAGCGCTTGATTAAATTGATATAAAAATTGCTCATTTCCTTTTTGGATTAAATAGCCGCTACTTGCGATGCTATCAGGTTTGTATTCTGATGGAAATTTCACATTGAGATTTGGATTACTTTTAAGAGAATAAGGGCCAACAAAATTATCAGTGATCCCGCCGTCAACTTTCCCCGCTGATACGCCGACGAGTACGTCAGACTGAGAACCAAATAACACATAATCAGCAATCTTGCCAGATTTTTTCAACTTTTCAGCATAATCAACAAAGCTTGAACCTTTTTGAACACCGATTTTTTTACCTTTTAGGTCATCTAGTGTTCTAATCGTCGAGTTTTTCTGAACACTCAGTGCATCAGCCTCATAGTAAATGACGCTGGTAAAATCTGCAATTTTTTTGCGTTCATCTGTGATATACATGCCGTCAGCCGCTAGATTGACGGATCCTTTAGACACTTCAAGTGGCAAATTTTCAAACTTAACAAGCTTGCTCTTAACCGTTTTAACACCAAGTTCTTTTGCGACAGCTCGCACAATGTCCGCATCAACGCCTTCTAGCTTGCCAGATGACGGGTCCTTAAAAACAAATGGTGCATCCCCCGAATTGCCAAATGTCAATATATCCGCTTTTTTGATCGTCTGAAATGTATCCGCTACTACCGTGCTTGACAGACCTCCTAACATGGTAACTATCATCAGAACTGCCAATAATTTCTGGCCTATTTTCATTTTTGTGGTTTGCGCCATAAGCTCTCCTATTTTCAATCATGTCACATGCTATTTTTTAATCTTTCAGCTCAGACAAGACTGTTACGATAGCTGCCTCGTAAATCGCAAGTCCCGCATCTAGCTGCTCATCTGTCACCACTAGTGGTGATAGAAAGCGAATCACGTTATTGTAAAGTCCAGCCCCTTCAATAATCAAACCATGCTTAACCGCTTCGTTAATCACCGCTGATGAAAATTCTGGAAACGGTGTCTTTGTGCCTGGTTTGACGTATTCAACACCGATCATAGCCCCGATGCCACGGACATCTCCGATAACTGAATAGTTCGTTTTTAATTGCTCAAAAAAGGTTGTAACTTTTTCCCCAATCTCTAAAGCACGGCTTAGTAGCTGGTCTTCTTTAATAATTTCTTGGACGGCAAGACCTGCGCGAACAGCAAGCGCATTCCCACCGAATGTCCCGCCAAGCAGACCTGGTGCTACTTTTTCCATGATTGCTGCATCTGCTGTCACAGCAGAAAGCGGTAAACCACCACCGATTGACTTACCTTGTGCGATAATATCTGGTGCCGCACCAAGCTCAGCCCAGTAGTTAGAAACAAACATCTTACCAGATCTAGCATAGCCTGATTGCACCTCATCAGCAATCAGCAAAATACCATAATCATCAAGAATTTTGCGTAGTTGCACGATATAGTCAAAGGGAACTGGCAGGAATCCACCTTCTCCCTGGATGGGTTCAATGACCACTGCTGCAATATCCTGCGGTAAGGCACTATCAACCAATACTTTTTTGAACTCGTCGATATAATAAGAAATCGCTTCATCATCTGACATCGTTTCTTGCGGTTTTCGGTATAAGTTTGGAAATGGCGCGCGAATGACACCGTCTGTTGAGGCGAAGATATTGCCAAGTAAAGACTTTTTAGCTGTCATAACTGCTGCAAAATGCGTCCGTCCATGGAAAGCACCACTAAATACAACAATATTTCGTCGTCCTGTTGCTGCTTTTGCAATCTTAACGGCATTTTCAACGGCTTCCGCGCCTGAGTTTGCAAACATGGTACGCCGATTTTCGCCACGTGTTGGCACTACTTGATTGATCTCATCAGCTAACTCGGCGTAGGCTGGGTCTGTTGTGATATTGATCATCGAGTGTGTGTATTTTTCAGCCTGCTCTTGGATGGCTTTGATGATTTTAGGCTGACCATAGCCAGTATTCATAACACCGACGCCTGCAACCCAATCTAGAAAAATATTGCCATCAACATCCTGGATCATCGCGCCTTCTGCAATCTCTGGTACGATTGGATAAATTGTCGATAAGGCCTGAACTGTTGAGCGATCACGTTTTTCTAAAAATTGACTTGCTTTTTCGCCTGGAAGTGCTGTGTGAATTTCAGGTAGTGCGTTTTTTAATGCTGTCATGGTCGTTTCCTCTTTTTATTTTTGTATGAGTTATTTGAATATCGCAAATATCCAAATAACTCTATGTTAGATATTCTAACACCAAAATAGAAAAAATACAATCTTTTTTGTTAATTTTGATTTTGTGTTATAAAATATGACATAAAATTAGCGTTTTAGAAAACAAAAAAGCAAAGCCAAAATCTGACTTTGCTTTCTTTTTTCAAATCACAAGTGATTAGAATTTTTTACGTTTACGAGCTGCTTCTGATTTGCGTTTGCGTTTTACAGAAGGTTTTTCGTAGTGCTCGCGTTTACGAGCTTCTTGAAGTGTTCCAGCTTTAGTAACTGAACGTTTAAAGCGGCGAAGCGCGTCGTCAAGCGATTCGTTTTTACGTACGATTGTTTGTGACATAGGATTTCACCTCTTTTCCGTTTTGTAGTTATGCTAAAACCAAAAGCATACTAGATTAGTATACCATTTTTTCTGCCAATGTCAATGCTTTTATGACCTGAAATCGTGCTATTTAAGCCTTAATCAGAAATCTGAGACATTATGATAGACTTTTTGCACGTCTTCATCGTCTTCTAGGGCGTCGATCAGGCCTTCAAAAATTTCAAGATCTTCTGCAGAAAGTTCAACTTCACTTTGTGCAATCATCTCAAGCTCTGATACTGTGAACTCTGTCACGCCATTTTCACGGAGCGCAGCAAGCGCCTTGTGCAAGTCTTCTGGCTCAGTATAGACGATGACTTGGTCATCCTGCTGCTCAACGTCACGCACTTCGACTTCTTGGTCAAGCAAGTATTCAAAAATATCGTCAGCATTGTCACCCACAAATCCGATGACCCCAGTGTTGTCAAACAAATACGAAACGGATCCTGATGAACCAAAGTTGCCGCCGTTTTTATTGTAAGCAGCACGAACATTCGCAGCCGTGCGGTTGACGTTTGTCGTCAAGGTATCCACGATAACCATTGAGCCGCTTGGTCCAAAGCCTTCGTAGCGGCCTTCTGTAAAGGTTTCGTCGCTATTGCCTTTGGCTTTGTCGATAGCTTTATCGATAATGTGTTTTGGCACCTGCGCTTGTTTGGCGCGCTCAATCGTGAATTTCAGTTTTGAATTCGACTCAGGATCTGGATCTCCTTGTTTAGCTGCGGCGTAAATTTCCACACCAAACTTTGCATAGACCTTAGAGTTTGCACCATCTTTCGCTGTTTTTTTCGCGACAATATTCGCCCATTTACGTCCCATTTTTATACCTCGTTTTAGATTATTTTCATTCTATTTTATCATATTTTTATGCTAAATGGCAATTATTCAATGATAATCGGCCTTCTGCCATAATTTTGCTCTGATATGTCAGCATTTCCTAACTGATAAATGCTGTCAGCTCGCAAAGTTAGCGTGTCAGCATAGTCTTTACCAACTTTTGTCACAACGTCTTGCGTTCTCAGATGTTGCTGACCTTTTTTTGAAAAACCTAGCACATGCGGTTTTGGTGCGGTAAATATCGCATCTCGCTTAACGTCCATCAGCAGATGGGTCAGAAGTCGTCTGACGCGTGCCTTCGTATAGCGTTTTGTTGCAATTTCATCAACCAGTGACTCGAAGTCTTTTGCTGTTCTGATGGCTGCTGTTATTCTGACGGAAAGCTCTACATTGACCTGAAAAATGTCTGTCAGGCTGTCAGACTGCGAGAGAATCTTGTACTTGAGCAGCGGAAAATAGTCATGCCAGCTGACCTTGGGCGCAAGGGCAAATGCTGCAGCATCAGGCATGACGTCGGTGAGATTTTCAGACAGATGCGTCCTGATCGCACTCGCTGAGGCAAAGCGCTGCAAGCTGTCGTCGTGAAATCCTGCACCCTTGCGCCTGATACTCGCTAGCTTAATGCCATAAGGCGCCACAGCCTTGGTGTAGGCGAGCGCAAGGATGTGATTTGGCGTATTTTCGTCAAACTGAATCCCCGTAAACGCCTGCCACATCTTTTGCATTTTCTGTGGATAGGTCAGACTGTCTGGCAATGCGTCTAGAAAATCAGCCATCTCCTCGGATTTTTCACGGTAAATCTGAGCAAGCGATGTATAATCAATCGCATCAGCATTTTCTGAGTCTGTTCCAAAAACTAACTGCGTGATACCAAGTCCTGCAAGCATGTCAACCGCGTAAGTTGCAAAAAAATCCGCACTCTGAACGCTTGCAAAAAACGGCAACTCGACCACAAGATCGGCACCGTTTTTGAGCGCCATTTCAGCACGCGTCCACTTATCAATAATAGCTGGCTCGCCACGTTGCATCCAGTTCCCGCTCATGATAACAACTTTCAGGCCTTCAGCTGCATCAAGCAGATATTTGTGCCCATTGTGAAATGGATTGAACTCGGCGATGATGCCTGTTATCTCAGTTGTCATCACTGATTTTCTTTCTGTATTCTCATCATTTTCAGCCATTGGCAACTCACCTAACCTTTCGTGAATGCCTGTTTTGCCTGACTACTTATCCTGCCACTTGTCATAGACGGTCATCGCGATATCAATTTCTTCCTTGTGTTTGGCTTTGAGTTCTTCGTTGATGGCCTGTTTTTCGATCAATTCTGCCCGTTTTTTCTTGGCAAATTTGGCGAAAATTGCATCAAGTATCTCGGTCATCTGACGGAAAGCATTGTCACGCACATCCGCGTCAAACTGACCCGTTTCATCAGAATAGATAGCGTCCATCTTGGCCCATTCGTTCATGAAAAAGGTGTCAATCTCTTGATGACTATAGTTTTTTAGCTCGTCAGGCGTGCTCTTGAGTTCCTGCAAAGCGAGCTGACATCTATCCGTTGAGATATAGCGTGTTATCGGGCTTTTTGCTATCTTATATGCCTGTTTTTCTTGCTCTGCTGCCGCTTCAAATGCTGCATTGACTTTATTTTTTTTGACAGCACGCACGATCAGCCAGATAATCAGCACCAATGCTGCAAAACCAAGCAGCCACGGCAATATTTTGATGAAAATTGCGACAATTATCAAAAAGCCAAAGATCCCCCAACAACCACCACCGTCTGAATTTGAACCTCTACTCATGTTAGATTTCCCCGCTCACTTGATCTTATTTTTGTGCCACAAAAAACCAGCGCGCATTATCACCAGTTTCTGTTGCTGGCTCATCTGTGAAGTCCGCATAGACCTTACTTGCGACAAATCCAGCATTATCAAGCATGGTCAGGTAATTATCTATCGAATAAGTGCGCTCATCATGTACCTCATCACGTCGCTCAAACTTGCCGTCATTGTCACTATCAGCCACAAAAAATGTCAGCTCATGCGTGATGCTGTGTGGCTTATCTCCTGAAAATGAGTCCCAAATAAATGCAAAATCGTCTTCATTTTCATGGTAGCTGTAGCCTGGAAAAACATCATCAATCTGGTGAATCGAATGCACATCGAACATGAAAATTCCACTCGCATTTAAGGCGTTGTAAACGCCATCAAAAACCTGCTGAACGGCCTCCTGATCAGGCATGTAGCAAACGCTATCGCTATAACACGTCACGGCGTCATAACTGCCGACGTCACTCAAATCGCGCATGTCCCCCTCGATAAAGCCAATACCAGTCGCCTCGTCAAGTTCATCAAGCGCACGGTTGTAGGCAATAGTCAGCATCTCCTCAGACAAATCAAGGCCTGTCACATCATAACCATCACGCGCAAACTGCACAGAGAGCTTACCCGTCCCACAAGCCAACTCCAAAATCGTCTGAGTTTTTGGCTTATCAGGCGTGCCAAGCGAAAAATGCCTACGCGAAAAATCGTGCCAAGCCGTATAAAGCGTGTCGTCCATCACCGTATCATAAACGCGCGCAAACTCATGGTATTGGTAGTTATCTGTCATTTTTACTCAGCGATCCACGCATCAATTGCGACTTCTGGCGCATCGTGCCAGAGTTTTTCAAGACCGTAAGTCAGGCGCATATCATGCGTCATGACATTGATGACGGTGTCAATCAGGTCAATCAGTACCCAACCGTCTGCACCAGCGCCTTCGACGCCATGAATACTGTCACCATTTTTCTTGACGGCTTCTGTGATATTATCAACAATGGCATCAATCTGACGCGCATTCATCGCTTCCATCACAACAAGGTTATCCATCACGCCGCTTACTTCGCGCATATCAAGCGCAATGATATTCAGTGCTTTTTTATCGTCAGCAGCCGTAACGACTGTTTGTAGTGTCTTTTGTGTTGTTGTCATATTTTTATCTTTCTATGTTACCGTTTTTATCAAATTTCCACATGGCAACGCCGTGGTAGACAAAGGGGGTGCGTGCTGAAAATAGCCAAGGGTCACTCAAAATCTCAGCGCCTGTGCCATTTCCAGCAAAATTACCCATGCTATCTTTGCGATGGCGAAAATTTCTAATGTCTCGTGTTTGAGGGATATCACTCAGTAATTGAGCGGGATCAGGGGCGTTAAAAACCGTGGCAGTTCGTGCGGTCAAACACGCTACGTATAAAGCTAGAAAGCCACCCAGAGAATGCCCTGTCAGTGTAATGTTGCAGGTCGGATTTTCAGCCTTGATAACTTTGAAAAATGCGAGTGCCTTGAGATGTTGCTGCGGATTGTCACGACGGGGTAAATTTTTCTTTACGACGATCGTTGTCACATCCGTCAGAACGTCACGTTTATCAAGTGGATTTGTTCCTGCATACGCAATGACAATCTGACTGCTACTTGCTTTGACAGCCATGGCTTGCAGACCTGTGGCTGTATCATCTATCGTTTTGATGACTTGAAAACATTTATCAAGCCTGTTGCCATTGATGAACACGGAAAAGCTGTCACCCGCACTAATCGGCGCAAACTTGTCATGAAGCGCCATCTTTTTATCAACGTAATAGGCGAAATCGCTCAAAAAGTTGTTGTCAAAGTCCGTCAGAGCGACCTTGTCTGAGGTCAGCGTCATGTGATCGAGCTGCTTGCGATGGATGATTCTTGATGCGTCAGAAAGCTTTTGTACCGCAAAGTAATGGTCGTCAGAACTCCTCACGTGTTTGTAACCGTAAACTGACGCACGATGAAACTGCCCGAAAGTCCGTGTCTTGCCGTCTGCGAGTAAGTTTTGGAACATGCGTTTGCAGCGACGCGCAAGCACTTCATGATAGCCTTTTTCTACGACATGGATCAGGGCGATTCCTGCGGCAAATCCTGTTATAAGTCGCTTTTTAGTTTGCTTTGATGGCATGGATAAAGGCATTATAAGTCGCTAAGGTCTGCGGATAAATCCGCTCACGTTTAGCAGATAGGAAGTTGACAGTCTGTGCAGTTTCATAGGCAACAGCGGCATCAAGGCTTTTTTTATAGGCAAGCTCGCGTGCAAGCTCAACCCCCTCAAAACTACGACCACTTTCGACATAGTCTGCCACATAAACAATCTTATCCAGCAAAGTCATCTTCGCATCGCCTACTGTATGAATCTCGATTGCCCGCAAAATCTCAGGGTCTGTCAGGCCTAAATCTTCCTGAATCTTGTAAATGCCGACCATACCGTGCCAGACGTTATTCCCCCAGTTAAGTAACTCCGGCTCGAGTTGATATTTTGCAATCAGTGACTTGAACGTCGCTTCGCTTTCTTCCTTGGCATAATCGTGTAAAAGTCCCGCCAGTTCTGCTTTTTGGACGTTTTCATAGCCCCAGCGTTCAGCGAGTTCAGCCGCAGCTTTACCGACATTTTGCACATGGCGAAAGCGCTTTTCAGACATGTTATTAGCTAGCTTTTCGAGTAAGGCATCACGCGTCATCAAAACCTCAGGATAGTAGTCAAAGGCCATAAAGTCCCCTTTCTTTTATAAAGTCAAGCACTGCATCTGGCACTAAGAACTTGGGTTCATTGCCCCGTCGCATCATATCCCTGAGAGCTTTTGAGGACAAATCCATCTGTGGCACGTCAATCCAGAGAATCGGCAATGAGGTCCCCGTCCTAAATCTCGGACGTTGCACCCCAACGAGCTGGACTAATTTTACAAGTTCTGCTGCATTTTCAAGCGCCGAAAGTCCGCCAATCACATCACTCCCTGCGATAAAGTAAAAATCCGTCTCGGGATTACTTTTCACCAATGTTTGCAGCGTTTCAAAAAGCGTCTCAGGCGAGTTGAGTCGTGCAGTTTCAATGCCAAAACCTGTTTGACCATGAAGCGCACGCGCTAACATCTCAACAATCGTCCCCTCCTCATCATCAAACTCAGGCATAAACAAAACCCGCTCAAGATTTAATTCCTTAGCAACCTGATCGGCAATCGCCAAATGCGCCATGTGAATCGGTGCAAACCGACCAGAAAAAAGCCCAATCTGCCTACGATTACGCGTTTTTTGAATCTCAAGTTCAACTTTAGTATATGGTGTGAGAAGTTCAATTCCCATGGCTACTCCTTTAGTGAAGAACGACGAAGTCGTGATGAACTTAGGGAAGTAGCTATGCACAACGTGGCTTTGCGATTTATCGCTTAGCCGTTGGGTTGGCTACTCCTTTAGTTAGCATTGGCACTTTGCGCTTTAGCACATTACGTGCCACGCTATGTACAGTAGACTGTATTTCTGATAAGAAATACTAGTCACTGGACTAGGAACGAAGAGACGAACTCATAGAAATAGCTATGTCACAGCTTGATTCACTTCCCTAGCACTCAAAACAATCGCAAACTTAGCAAACTCACACAATCACAAGCTCACAGCTCCTTAACTTTCAACGAAATCTTCCGATTATCCCGTTTTTCTGCCACTTTGAAAACGACTAAAATGCGACCGATTTTTTGCACCACATCAAAAGACATTTCTTCGATTTCTTCTGCGACGTCGTTTATATCTGCGTCAGAATTTTGCAAAATGGCAACTTTGATGAGTTCCCGCGCGTCAAGTGCGTTTCGGATGCTTGTTTTGATTTCATTTGTCAAGCCACTTTTCCCAATCTGCACGATTGGTGTCAGATGGTGCGCTTCAGCGCGTAGATAGCGTTTTTGTTTTCCTGTTAAGTCCATGTTAATCTTTCTTTTTGGCGTCTTGCACCATTATTTATTGCGTCAAATCAACGCTTTCCGAATCAAAACGTCAACACCCTCAGGCACCCATGCGGCGATAACGGCGTCTTCTACGACGCGAATCCAGCCAAGGCCTGAGAAGACAACATCGGTTTTTTCCTTGAGTGAAAACTCTTTTCTGACGAGTTTTGGAAAGCTTTCCAGTTCGTCCTCGTAAGGGGGCACTAGCAGTCCACCCGCATGTTTCGCGTAAAATTCATCGGCGCCTGCCAGTTTCGTGCGGTGAATGTTCAAGTTATTATCAAAAAATCCTGTAAATCCTTGTTTGTCGCCCTTGATATAATCAAATCGTGCTAAACCACCCATAAATAAAGTCTGACCGCTATTAAGCTGATACGTTTTGGGCTTGATTTCTTTTTTCGGACTGACGAGTTTGAGGTCATTTTTCCCAACAAAATGCGCCATCTGATGCCTATGAATAATACCCGGTGTGTCAATGATAAAACTACCATCATCAAGTGGAATCTCAATCTTGTCAAGCGTCGTCCCAGGAAAACGGCTCGTCGTGATGACATCCGAATCGCCAGTGGCATTTTTGATAATGGCATTAATCAGCGTTGATTTGCCGACATTTGTCACGCCAACCACATAAACGTCGCGTCCCGCGCGATAGTGCTCTATCTCATCCATCAGATCAGCAATATCGTCTTTGTTATAAGCGCTTGCAAGCACGACGTCTACTGGCCGTAGACCTTCTTCATGTGCCCGCTCGCGTAGCCAATTTCTGACCTTACTTTCCTTGACAGACTTTGGCAAAATATCGCGCTTATTGCCTACTAAAAGCACATCGTTATCAGCAACAAACCTGTGCAGGCCTGGGATAACAGACCCGTTGAAATCAAATATATCGATGACATTGACAACAAGCGAGTTGGTATTTCCGACTTCCGTGAGCAGTTTCAAAAAGGCATCATCGCTGATATTGACGTCTGCGATTTCATTATAATGGCGCAAACGAAAACAGCGCTGGCAGTACAGTTCCCCTGTTTCAAGCCCTTTTTCGAGTGCAGATTTTGGCGTATAGCCAAGCACCGTTTTATCTAGCGTCTGAATCTCAGCGCCACAGCCGATACACCGCAAATCCGTCAACGTTTCTAAATCGTGTTCTGCCACTTGGGTTCTCCATATTTTTCTATCAACTTGCGCCACACACGGCGTTCCCGCGCGCGATTGATCTTCGTGTTCCAAGCGTCCGACTCAACTAACGGCTTCACAAGCACGCTACGCACACCCGCACGCTTTGCCGCCCGAATATCCGTCATCAGCTGGTCCCCCACCATGATTACATGCTCCGGCGAGACGCCGTCAAGCTGCGCCAAAGCTTTTTTGATGCCAATGTCAAAAGGCTTCATAGCACGGCTGACAAAGTCAATATCAAAGCGTTCTACAGCTCGTTTGACACGGTCGTGATTATTATTTGAGACAACGATAACTTTGATATGTGTTGCTTTCATCTCTTCTAACCAGGCACGCATTTCAGGCGTGCCATCAGGATTATTCCAGGCAGTTAAGGTGTTATCTAAATCCACAAAAACCGCAGAAATCTCATGTCGTCTCAAGCTCTCCGCCGTCAGCTGATAAGCAGCCTCAAGCAAAAAATCTGGCTTATAATTTTCAATGCTCATATTTTATATTATAACATAAAAGCCCGTCAGAATCTGACGAGCCATTACGAAAAGGGAGTTTTATGAAAAAATATTTTAGGAATGACTTTATTATACTGTCAGAAGCTTAAGCCAACCTTACTTTTTCGTCAGAAATACAGCTGGCAGAAAAATCAGGGCTAGGACGATAGCTGAGGCTAGAAAACCCGCGTGAAAACCAGCTATCATACCTTTTCCAATCGTTGTTGCAGCAACAATTGTTGCAAGTAACGCCGTTCCAAAACTCGCACCTAGATTTTCAATGATATTAACTCCAACGCCAGCTTGCGGCAGCTCCTTGTCATCAAGACCTGTATAGGCATCGCTCGATAAGGGAATGTTGACACCACCAAAACTCGCACCACGAATGAAAAGCACGATTGACAGCCAGATGAGGCTGGTATGAGCCGTGATGAAAATCAACGGCACAGAACCAATCAAACAGACAACCAGACTAACTAACACGACTTGTTTTGCACCGATTCGGTCAATCATCTTGCCGATATAAGGCCGCGTGACAAGCATGCCAAGACCTTGTGGAATCAAGGCAAGTGCCGCACCGATTGTCGTCAGATGTAACACATTTTGGAAAAATAGTGGCAAGATGAGCATAGGACCCATGATGGCAATATTCGCTAGAAATAGACCGATACTTGTTGCTTTGAAAGTTCTGTGACGAAATAGTGCCAGCGGCAGGATACTGCGACCGTGATTTTTCTTGTCGTAGATTACGTAAGCACCTGCAAATATGAGTCCTAATAGAAGCCAGATGAGCGTGTTAGCATTTGCAAAACTTGCCTGGTCAGCAGCCTTTGAAACGCCAAATATCAGCGCGACACTCATGAGTGACAAAAGCGAGATACCAGGAATATCAAGCCTAGACGTCTTATCAAATGCAGGAAAATCTGGCAAATTTTTACGCATCATCACAAGTGAGATCACAACCACAGCAACATTGATGTAGAAAATCCAGCGCCATGAGGCAAACTCGACGATGAATCCGCCAAGTACAGGACCAAAGATCGGACCAAAAATCATGGGCGTCGTCACAATCGAGATGATTTTTCCGATATTTTCAGGACCAGCCGTTTTGACAAGGAGCGTTGACATTAGCGGTGTAATAATGCCTGCGCTGAAACCTTGCAGGAGTCGAAAAGCGATAAATGTCTCAATCGTCCAGCTAAATCCCGCTAAAACGGAAGTCAGGCCGAAAGCCAAAGTGGCTGCCATGAGCACCTTCTTGCCGTCAAATCGGTTCATCAGCCAGCCTGAAACAGGCACCGCGACTGCAAGTGCAAGGACGTATCCCGTAATCCCCCACTGGATAACGCCTAGCGTCGTTGCAAAATCATGCGTCAGCTCTTTGACTGCGATATTGACCATGGTTGAGTCAAGCATGGGGGCGATTGCAGCAAGCATGATTGTCCACGCTGCAAGCATTGTTTTATGTGGAATTTTTTGAGTTGTTGTCATAAAATAAGTTACCTTTCTTATGTTGACTCCTTTATTGTTTCCTTGTCAACATAATTAGTTTAACTTATTTTTGTTTCTTTGTCAACATAAAAAAGAAAAAAATAAAGCAACTCGCTTTATTCATTTTTTTGGCAACATTTCTTGGTCTAAATGCTGATTATAAGCTGTTACAAAGGCGATGACAGTGTCCAGCGCTTCTGACGAAAACTGCTCAAAAACAGCCTTATCTGATGTGATAAATTTGTCATGCAAATCATTATGAATAGCGTCTATTCGGCGTCCTTCATCCGTCAGCGTGAAATAAATCTCTTTTTTATTGTCTGGTTTTTGATAACTTGCGACAATGCCTTTTTGCTGTAACTTTTTAGTGATCTTACTAATGGCACCGCGCGTCATATAGAGCGCATTTGCAAGCCTTGTCACATTGGCATCCTGATGCGTCGCAATATACTCGATATAAGAAATCTCAGATAAACTAAAACCCGCCATCGCGCGCTCCATGATTGGCTTTCTGATTAGTAGTAGCTTGTTATTGAGATCTGTGATGCCTGACATGATTGCTTGTGACTTTTCCATAGTTATATTATAGCACACTGTTTCCAACTAAACAAAATCAAAAAAGCTCGCCATTTACTGACAAGCTCTTTCGAAAAAGGGAGTTATTTATGAAAAATATTTTAGGAATAACTAAAGTATACCCAATTTTCCCTAAACAAACCTTAAACTCAAAATTTATCTTTCAACTTGTCGAAAAAGCCTTCGGATTTTTGAGCTGAGACACTCTGACCACTTGCTTTTGCAAAGGCTGCGAGCGCTTCTTTTTGGGCGTCATTGAGTTTTTTAGGCGTCACAAGGTTGACAATCACGTGCTGATCGCCATTTCCCGTTCCCCGAAGTTTTGGTGCCCCTTTACCGCGCAAACGGAAGGTTTGACCTGTTTGTGTGCCAGCTGGGATTTTAAGCTTAACCGCACCATGAACTGTTGGAATTTCAATCTCATCGCCAAGCGCTGCCTGCACAAATTCTAGCGGCATTTCGTAGAAAATCTCAGCACCATCACGCTCAAACTTATCAGACGGCGCAACGTTGAACGTCACATAAAGATCACCATAGGGGCCGTTGTTGACCCCCGCATCACCGCCACCAGTCATGCGCATTTGTTGACCTGTTTCAACACCAGCTGGCACTGTGACTTTGACTTTGTGCAATTCTTTTTCATGTCCTGAACCGTGACAAGTTGGACATTTTTCTTTGATCTCCTTACCTGTGCCGTGACAAACATCACAGGTCGCCGTCGTCATCACGCGGCCAAGCGGTGTATCGCGCGCCACTTGAACTTGGCCACGGCCACCACACTTGCTACAAGTAATCGGCTGCGTGCCAGGTTTTGCACCATTGCCATGACAGGTATGGCATTCAGTCTCACGATTGTAGCTGACTTCTTTTTCGACACCGAAAATCGCCTCTTCAAACTTGAGATTGATGCGGTATTCTAAGTCATCCCCTTGCCTAGGGGCAGTTGGATTGCTACGCGCACCGCCACCACCGCCACCGAAAAACGATGAAAAGATGTCATCAAATCCGCCGAAGCCTCCTGAGAAGCCTCCGCCGTCAAATCCACCAAATCCGCCGCCACCGCCGAAACCGCCATTGGCTCCTGCAGCACCGTACTGATCATATGCAGCACGTTTTTGCTCGTCACCTAGCGTTTCATAGGCTTCTTGGATTTCCTTATATTTATCCTCTGCACCCGCGTCTTTATTGATGTCTGGGTGGTATTGCTTAGACATTTTCCGGTAAGCTTTTTTGATCTCATCTTGGCTAGCAGACTGACTGACGCCCAACCGTTCGTAAAATTCTGTGTTATTCATGTATCTAAAACCTCTTTAACATTTTTATAGTAATTCTATTTTACCATTTTATGCAGCTTTTGACAAAAAAATTAGCACTCTTTTTTTAGAGTGCTAATTTTCTCAAGCAGAAACTAGATTAAATAATAGATAGATCAGATAAATCACGATAAACAAACTTCCTTCTAGCCTTGTCAGTTCTCGTTTTTTTGTATTATATATGGCAACTATCATATAGGTAACTATGCCGATTGCAAGGGGCAAAATCACTTGTAAAAACGACATTGGAACCTGTATAGCGGTTTTTGAAAATGTAATGGTCGTGCCTAGGACAAGAAAAATATTCATCAGACTGGCACCCAAAAGATTGCCAAAGGCAAGGCCGCCGTAACCTTTTTTGACAGATACAATGACCGTTGAAAGTTCAGGTAAACTGGTGCCAAGAGCTACAATAGTCGCAGAAATCACAGCTTCTGACATACCCAGGCGTTTTGCTGCCACCTGAACCGTGGCAACCAAGACCGCAGAACTTACTGCAACAAGTAGTGCCGATCCAAGAAGTCCTGCAATCATCACCATCACAACCTTTTTCGGCGTTCTGACACCATCATCACCATCTTTAGCGACAAGGTTTGTGGGCTCGTCAGAGCGCTTGAGATAGCTATAAAGATAAATCGGCACCGCAATCAAGAAAATGATGCCTAGAAACCGTGGAATGTCAGCCTTTCCAGAAATGGTCCGCTTTACCAAAACGGTCGTAAAAAGGGCGGTCAGACTGCCTAAAATCAGCCAGACATTTAACGCGGACTTTTTCTTAACCGCAATCGTGCCGTAAAGCGCACCGACGCCCAAAATCAGCGTGGTATTCGTGATGACGGAGCCTAGTGCATTCAAGGGCGTTTGATCCCGTCAGAACCGCGCTGATGCTCGTTGCAAGCTCAGGCAATGTCGTGCCAATCGAGACAATCGTCGCACCGACAACCATCTCAGGAATGCGCAAAATCTGCGATACGCCAATCGCCGTATCCGTCAGATAATCCGCGGATTTTGACAAGATAAACAAGGCAGCAAGAAAGATAACCGCGATAATCCCCAAATGCAATGAATCAAATAATGTTGTCATAAAATGCTCCGTTTTCTTTTTTCGTAAAATAAAAGAGCCTAGACGCCAAGTCACTATCCTTCCTGCCCTAAGAAGAATCTGCCTTGAAGCCTAAGCCCAACCGTTTGTTATTTAGTTTTAGTTTTTTTGAAAAGACGTGCAAGCGGTGCCGCAATCAAGGTAAACAATACCGTGAAAAGTGTCAGCAAAAGCACTGGAATCAACAGGATGATCCGCGGAATATAACCTAGCGGACTCGCTTTTTTGACACCACGAATTTTTTCAGACTCGGCGTCCAAGCGATCGAACTCCTGCTCAATCCGACGCGCCACCTCAGCAATCCCAGCATCATCCATTTTTTTAATGTCTGATATGTCGATAGGATTGCCAAAGTTCATATCAATCTGCTCACGACGTGCTAGCCCCGAAAAGCCACGTGGTCCTTCATAAACTGCCGGCATGATGCGGACTTTCGCCATTTTCGCAATGACCGCAACACCACCTTTGACATCGCTCGAATGTCTGGAGCCACTTGGAAACATAATCAACGACTTGTTAGAATTTTTGAGCACCTTGACCGGATGTTTGATCGTGCTAGGACCAGGATGGTCGCGATCAATCGGAAAAGCGCCACACATTTCAATCCACCAACCAAAGAAGACATTTTTGAATAACTCTTTTTTAGCCATAAAAATGAACTGCTTGGGTGCTGTCGCAAAAGCCAGATAAACCGGATCCCACCAAGTTCTATGCGGCGCAACTAGGATATAATTCTCATCAAGCGCAGGGATCTTGTCCTTGTTGTGATAGTGCACATTGCCATTTAGCATCCAAAGCAAAATCGCAACGAAATTTCTAAGATAAGTATAAAACATGATTTTTCCTTTTTAATGTCAAATAAAAATAGCCTTTCGACTATTTTAACATATTTTGGCTTATCTGACCAATTTACTTTCAGTTTCGTGAATCTCATCCACTTCAAAACCTGCAGCTGTAAAGGCCGTTTCAATCTCTTTGACACCAAGTTTTCCTGTCAACTGAACTTCAATCGTCGTTTTGCGATTGTCGCCATTGATCTGCACGATACTTCTGACGTCAAGATCGTTCGCCGCAAGCACGTCTGACAGCTTTTCCAAAGAGCCTACGGCATCTGGAACTAGCACGCGAACGCGCACGCCAGCTTCACCATAGCCCGCAATTTTCAAGAAGGCACCAAAAACATCTTTGTCAGTGATGACGCCGCTCACACGATCATTGTCAACGACTGGCAAAACGCCGACATTGTTCTGACGCATCTTGTAAACTGCATCCTCAAGCGACGCATATTTTGAAATCGTAAGTACGTCTTTGAGCATGACCTCCCCAACCGTCGTTTTATTGAGCAAATAGTTCATCTCATAAACCGATAGGCTCGTCGCAACTGACGGACTTGCTTTCTCGATTGTCCCCGCCGTTACAAGTCCCACTAGCTGATCATTTTCAATGACGGGTAGTCTGTGAATGCCCTGTTCTTTCATGATGTCTGCAGCTTTTGCAATCTTTGTTGCAGGTGACACGTAGATCACCTTTTTTGTCATAAAATCTTTTACTGCCATAGCGTCCGTCTCCCTTATCTAATCATCTTCTAACTTTATTTTACCTGATATTAACAAAAAAAGCACGCAAAAATGCGTACTTTAAACACGTTTATCCGCCGAGATAAGCCTTGCGCACTTCATCAGAAGCTAGCAACTCTTTACCTGTACCCGACAGAACAACTTTCCCTGTTTCCAAAACGTAGCCACGATCTGCGATAGAAAGCGCCATATTGGCATTTTGCTCAATCAAAAGCACGGTTGTGCCTTGCTTTTGAATGTCTTTGATAATCTCAAAAATTTCTTGAATAAAAATCGGCGCAAGCCCCATTGACGGCTCATCCAAAAGCAAAAGTTTTGGCTGGCTCATCAACGCGCGACCCATGGCAAGCATTTGCTGCTCACCACCGGAAAGTGTTGCGGCGTCTTGCGATTTACGTTCTTCCAAACGTGGAAAACGTGCAAAGATTTGCTTGAGATTTTGTGCATTTTCTTCTCGATTTTTGCGGAGGAATGCCCCCATCTCAAGATTTTCCATTACCGTCAAACCTGGAAAGACGTGACGTCCTTCTGGAACTTGTGACAAACCACTCGCCACAATTTTTTGAGCAGGAACCTTTTGGATTTCATGCCCTTCAAATGTAATCGTCCCGTTTGATGGCCGCACGAGACCTGAAATCGTCCGCAAAATCGACGTTTTCCCAGCACCATTGGCACCAATCAATGACACAACTTCACCTTCATTGACCTCAAAAGAGACATCACGAACACCTTGGATGACGCCATAATGGACGTCAAGATTTTTCACTTCTAACATAGCCATTACGCTTCACCTCCTAGGTAAGATTCGATTACACGTTTATTTGTCTTAATCTCATCAGGCGTACCTTGCGCAATCAAGCGCCCGTATTCGAGCACGTAGATGCGCTCAGTCACGTTCATTACCAAACTCATATCATGTTCAATCAAGAGAATGGTAATGTTAAACTGTTGCTGAATTTGTTTGATCAAGGTTGTTAATTCGGCTGTTTCTTGCGGATTCATCCCTGCTGCCGGTTCATCTAGAAAGAGAATTTTCGGATTTGTGGCAAGAGCGCGCACGATTTCCAGACGACGTTGCTCACCATAAGGCAAGTTTTTAGCAAGATTGTCAGACTTGACATCCAGATCAAAAATAGCAAGCAATTCCATCGCTTCTTTTTTCATCGTTTCTTCTTGCTTGTAGTAGCCAGGCAGACGGAAAAGTGACTCAAAAAGTTTTGATTTCTTGCGTGTTCCCATGGCAATGAGGACATTGTCCAAAACTGTTAAATCCTTAAACAGACGGATATTTTGGAATGTACGTGATAAACCTGCTGCTGCAATTTTGTAAGTCGGCATGCCGTTTAGGATCTTGCCATCAAGCGTTACAGTGCCTTCAGTCGGCTCATAAACACCCGTCAACAAGTTGAACAATGTCGTTTTACCAGCACCATTTGGCCCGATCAGACCGACAAGCTCTGACTCACCCAGTTCGATATTAACATCGCCAACGGCCGTCAGCCCGCCGAAATTTTTTGTGAGATTTTTAACTTCAAGAAGTGCCATTATTTAGCCTCCTTATTTTCTTTTTTATTGAAAAAGCGAGAAAGTTTGAATTCCCATGTGCCCAAAAGACCACCTGGACGGAAAATCATAACTAAAATCAAGACGAGTGAGTAGATAATCATGCGAATAGCACCGAAATCTTGCAAGACCATGTTCAAAAGTCCTAAGATAACAGCTGCAATGATTGTCCCAGTCACTGAACCAAGACCACCTAACACAACGATGATCAAAGCGTCGACTGACTTCATCCATGTGAAGTCTTTTGGTGTAACCGTCCCGATAAATCCAGCATACAGACTCCCTGCAACCGCAGTCACCATGGCACCGATTGTAAAAGCGATAACCTTGACACGTGTGACATTAACACCCATAGACTCGGCTGCAATCTCATCTTCACGCACTGACAATGTCGCGCGACCAGAAGGCGAGTTGATAAAGTTCAAGATAAGAACGATAACGACGATGGCAAAAATAAATACCATGCCCCAGCTTGTATAAAGTAAGATGCCAGACAGACCAGCCGCACCATTTGTCAAATCACCACCATTCATGATGAGGATACGGATGATTTCAGAAACACCAAGCGTTGCAATCGCAAGATAGTCCCCTTTTAGGCGCAAAGTTGGATAGCCTACAATAACCGCCACAATCCCAGCAATAATGGCGCCAATCGCCATTGACAAGAAAATGGTTCCCCATGTTGCTGCCATGTGTGCTGTCACGATGGCTGAAGTATAGGCACCAATTGCCATGAAACCAGCCGAGCCAAACGAGAACTGACCTGTAAAACCAATGACCAAGTTCAGACCAACTGCAATAATCAGGTTGATGCCAATCTGCGTGATGATTTGTGCGACGAAAGCATTGATGACACCCGCGTTAATCAGAGCTGTCAGGATTGCATAAATCACGACAATGATGGCGAGCCAGATGATGTTTGTTTTAAGATTTTTTTTCATCTACTTACACCTTCTCTTTCACGTTTTTGCCAAGGATACCAGCAGGACGAATCAACAAGATGATGATCAGAACCGCATAGACAACCGCATCCTTGTAGCCTGCCACCCATGAAAGTTTTCCAGGGAGTGACTGAGCAAGTGTTTCCAAAAGGCCGATAACGATACCGCCCAGGGCCGCACCAGGAATAATCCCAATACCGCCCAGAACAGCTGCAACAAAGGCCTTAAGACCAGGCGCCATTCCCATCAGAGGATCGATAGATCCGTAGTAGAGACCAATCAGAACACCGGCCGCGCCAGCTAAGGCAGAACCAATGGCAAAAGTGAAACTGATCGTTCTGTCCACATTGATGCCCATCAGACGCGCAGCATCAGCTTCAACAGAAACGGCACGCATGGCTTTACCCATTTTTGTCTTTTTAACAACAAGTTGGAGCAAAATCATAAGAATGACAGCTGTCACCAAAATCATCAGCTGAACATTTGTAATCGTAATGCTGCCCAGCGTGTATTTTTCAACTGCGATGGCATTTGGAAATTGACGTGAAGCTGAACCAACAAAGTAAATCATGACATTTTCAAGTAAAAATGACACGCCGATAGCTGTGATCAAGGCCGCAACTTTTGTCGACTTACGTAAAGGACGGTAGGCCAGAAACTCGATAACCACGCCTAAAATCGCACACCCAATCATGGATAAGATAAGCGCTAAGAAAAAGTTCATGTGCAGGCCGTTAATCAGGTAGTAGCCCATGAAAGCCCCCATCATATACACGTCACCGTGCGCAAAGTTGATGAGCTTGATAATCCCGTAAACCATGGTGTAACCAAGCGCAATCAGCGCATAGACACTCCCGAGAATCAAGCCATTTACAATAATTTGCATTGCTTTTCTCCATTTTTCAATAATATTTTTTGTCTAAGTAGACATTTTATTGTATTATTTTACCATAATTTTCAGAAAATTCAAGCGTCCTGACTCATTTTATTTTCCAATTCGAAGGCACGTCAATCATTACTTTTTACCGTAAATAAGTCAAATCTCCTATATCATTTTTAGTCAGAATAATACAATGTTAAAATTAAATGAGAACTCATTATTACACAAAAAAGGAGAAATGAACTATGGGTAAGCACGATCCAATCATCACACGAAAATCAAATCAAACAGCTCTTAAACTCGCACTCGGTGCAGGGACATTTGCTGGAGCTCTCGCACTCGCAAACACAGCTGACGCTGACACCTACACGGTCAAATCTGGCGATAGTTTATGGGCTATTGCGCAAAAATATCACACAACTGTCGCCAATCTGGCGACTATTAATAAATTGTCAAATGCCTCCATGATTTTTGTAGGGCAAAAAATTGAAACATCAAACGTGACAACAACTCCCTCGACACCAGTTACCCCTACCCCGGCAGCACCATCAGCGCCCGCTGCGACAGCAACAACTTATATCGTTAAATCAGGCGATACACTTGGAGCTATTGCGCAGCGTCACGGCGTTTCAGTTGCGTCAATTGTCCAGAACTCTGGTCTTAGCAATCCTAACCTGATTTTCGTCGGGCAAAAACTGATCATCAAGGCTGGCTCCGCGACTCCCACAACACCTAGTCCAAGTCCTGCTGCACCCGCTCCAGTAGCGCCAAGTCAGACTGCTGCTGTCTATCACACGGTCAAGTCTGGTGAGACGCTCGGTGCCATTGCACAAAAATACGGCGTCAGCGTTGCTGTCATTGTCAAAAACACCGGTCTTAGCAACCCTAACCTGATCTTCGTCGGGCAAAAACTGACGATAAAGGCTGCTGCTAATGTTGAAAATACAGGTGGTGGCTCAACTGCCTCTGATAATAGTAGTGTCGGTGTGCCTCTCGATGTCTACTCGGGCCCTTACACCACTAGAAACACCTATGCTGCTGGCAACTGTACTTGGTATGTCAAAGACGTCTTCAAGACTCGCATGGGCGACTACTGGGGCAATGCAAAAGACTGGGCAGCAAGTGCTAAGCGTGAAGGCGTGCCAGTTGATGGCAATCCTGTCGCAAACCTGACTATTGCAGTCTTCCCACCAGGTAGCGCTGGGGCTGATAAAACCTATGGGCACGTTGCTGTAGTCATCGCAGTCAATGGTGACTATGTTACAATCAAAGAAATGAACGCAGTCGGCTATAACAAGGTCAGCACACGTGTTGTTGCAAAAAGCGCCGCTTCTTATATACATATGAATTATTGATTGTTTATCTCAGATAATGGCTAAACACCAGGTTAAACCTGGTGTTTTTTATATCATTCTTATATTAATTAACATTCTCACATTATTAGCACTGGAAATATTTTGCTTATTTGTCAAAAATATGATAATATTGAGTATAAGTAGAATTATATTCAAATTTAAAGGAACATAAACTCAATGGGTAAACATGAACAACCAAATTTAATTAATACCTCAAAAAATATCACGAAAGTCGCAATTGGTGTTGGAACAGTCGGTGGTGTCTTGACACTGACTCATCAGGCATCTGCTGAAACTTATACTGTCAAAGCAGGTGATACGCTCTCAACGATTGCGCAAACTTACAAAACAACGGCAGATGAGCTGCTGAAAATCAACAATAGTCAATCCTCAGATTTGGCAGTTGGTCAAACGCTTGAAACATCAGCTCCTGCTCCAAAACGTGTGACAACCTCTGTTCCTCCAGTCACTTATACTGTCAAAGCAGGCGACACACTTTGGGACATTGCACAGGCACATAATACAACTGTTGACGCACTTGCCAATAACAGCAAAATTACTGATCCTCAAAACCTTGTGATTGGTCAAGAAATCACCATCACGCCTGCGAGCGAAAAAGTTGACTATATTCAGCCAACTGTCACACCTGCCGTGCTTTATACAGTACAATCAGGTGATACACTTGAAAGTATCGCTGCAAGTCAGCAGGTTTCGGTAGATACGATCCTAAAAAATTCTGGCATCACAGATCCTAACACGATTTATGTCGGACAATTTTTAATCATCAAACAAGAAAGCGTTAGCTATGGCGATACAGCAAGTACAGGGGCTATCTCTGCTACGGCTAAAACCATTGCTACAAAGGCAAATATCTCAGAGCAAAATGCCCAAAATGCCCTTGATATTGCCAAATATCTGACAAGTCAAGAAGGCTTCACATTGCAAGGTGCTGCTGGTGCACTTGCAGTTGCTGAGCGCGAGTCTGGTTTCAATCCTGAAGCTGTCAACACGTCTGGCGGTGTAGCAGGTATCTTCCAATGGTCGGGCTGGTCAAATACGATCAACGGTAATCGCTGGGCACGCGCTGAAGCGAAAAAATTGACTTTAGACGTTCAGCTCAAACTTGTGTCAACTGAGCTAAACAGCAACTTCAAAAACGTCAAAACACTGATGTCAAGTGCCACTGACGCCAAGCAAGCAAGCTTGGACTGGTCACAGTACTACGAAGGCGTTGCTCTCACTGATTCCCAAACCCAATCTAACGATTTGCAAGCGAATGCACAAAAATGGTTCGAAATACTATCTGACGGCGCCGTTACAACAACAACGCCAGCTGTCTACTACGTCGTTCAATCTGGCGATACACTTGGTGCAATCGCTCAAAAATACAATGTCAGCATCTCTGATATCGTTACAAACTCTGGTATCAGCAACGCTAATGCCATCGCTGTTGGTCAAAAACTGACTATCAAGGCAGCCGTTACAAGCCTTGAAAATACAGTTTCTGACGCTAGCAGTGCCAATGTGCCACTAGATGTTAATAACGGTCCTTACACCAGCAACAACACCTACGCTGCCGGCAACTGTACTTGGTACGTCAAAGACGTCTTCAAGACACGTATGGGCGATTACTGGGGCAACGCAAAGGACTGGGCTGCTAGTGCCAGCCGTGAAGGATTGCTAGTTGACGGCAATCCTGTTGCCAACAAGACAATTGCTGTCTTTGCACCAGGAAGTGCAGGCGCAGATGCCACATACGGTCACGTCGCTGTAGTTATTGGCGTCTCTGGTGACACAGTAACTATCTCTGAGATGAACGCTGTAGGCTTAGGTAAAATCAGCACACGTGAAATACCGAAAAGTGCTGCAACCTATATCCACATGGATTATTAATCCTGATGATTCTTGTTGTCATTCAAAACACTTGTCAGATCTGACGAGTGTTTTTTTGAATCAAAAAAAGCATTCTGACGACTTCAATCTGTGGTCAGAATGCTTTGATACCATTTTATGATGGATTGACAATCTCTGCTGAGACTTCTTTTCCTTTTTCGAGTTTAACAAGGTAGGCTGACTTGACTGGATCGTGGTATTTATTGATATTGATCGTGCCTGTCACACCTTGGAAGTTCTTGATTTTTGCAAGGCCATCTGCAACGTCTACTGACGTTTTCGCTTTTTCTGATGTTGCTGCCTTATTAACCATCATCACTGCGTCATAGGCGCAGGCAGCGTAAGCTGAAGGTTCTTCGCCGTATTTGGCTTTGTAGTTTTTGATGAAAGTTTCTGTGTTACTGTTGGCTGGTTTTAGGCTTGAAAATCCTGAGACGAAGTAGATATTACTAGCAGCTTCAGGACCTGCTAGTTTGGCAAATGTCGGGTCAGCAAGGACGTCACCGCCAATGACTGGCACGTCGATACCGATCTCACGTGCTTGTTTGACAAGGATACCTGCTTCTTGGTAGTAACCGAGGACGAGCATGGCACCAAATTTTTCTTTAGACAGTTTTGAGAGTTGGGCTTGGAAGTCCTTGTCGCCTGCTTGATAAGTCGCGACGTCAACAATCTTGCCTTTGTAGTTGTCTTTGAAGTTTTGGAAAAGCCCTTTTGAATAGTCTGATGAGTTGTCGTAGTAAACAGCAACTGTGTCAGATTTCAATGTGCCTGTCACAAAGTCAGAGATGACTTTCCCTTGGAATGAGTCTGGGAAGATTGCACGAAAGACGTACTTTTCAACCTTGCTGCCTTTGTGAGTCAACTCATCGTTTGTTGACGTTGGTGCAACGATTGGCACGGCAAATTTATTGGCATTTGGAATCATAGCCTTTGTTTGAGACGAGGCATTGGTTCCAATAACAGCGTCGACCTTGTCGTTTGACATGAGGTTGGCTGCTACCGTTGCTGACTCTGCGTTATCGGACTTGTTGTCCTTTTTGATGACTTGAACTTTTTTCCCGTCAATGCCGCCTGCTTTATTGAGCTCAGCAACAGCCATATCTGCACCGCGTTCGCTTGACTTACCGTAAGCTGCAACTGCACCCGTCATTTCTAAGTCATAGCCGATTTTGAAGGTTTTCCCGATTTCATTTCCTTTAGAAGCAGTGGTTGCACCCGGCGCTGAGCTACACGCTGCAAGCGTCAAGGCAGCTGCTGCCGCCGTCAGACCAAGAAAAACTTTAGACATTTTTTTCATAAAAGACTCCTAAATTATGTTTTTTATTATTGTATCAATTTTCAGAAAATTGTCAAGCGCTTTTCAAAAAATAATCAAAAAACATCCTGATTTTTATCAGAATGTTCGGATTTAGCAGATTATTTGACGATTTCGGCTGAAGCTTCTTTACCGTCTGTCAGTTTGACCATGACCGCTGACTTGACAGGGTTGTGATCCTTGTCGATACTGATCGTGCCTGTTGCACCGACAAGGCCTTTGACCTTGGCAAGCGCTTCGGCGAGTTCTACCGAGTTCTTAGCCTTTCCGTCTTCTGCTGCTTGCTTGATCATGTAAACAGCGTCATAGGCGCAGGCTGAGAAGGCTGATGGCTCTTGGTTATACGCCTTTTTATAGGCATTGATAAATGTCGTTGTATTTTTGTTAAATGGTGCTTTGGTTGAAAATCCAGCAACATAGTAGACATTGGTCGCAGACGCACCTGCAAGCTCTGTATAAGTCGGATCCGAGATACCATCACCTCCTACAATCGGCTGTGTAATGCCCATCTCGCGTGCTTGTTTGGTGATGAGCCCTCCTTCAGCATAGTAGCCGATGAGTGCAATCGCATCAAAGTCTTTATTTTTGACCTTGGTCAGAGCCGCTTGGAAGTCCTTGTCACCACCTTGGAACGACAGTGTATCCACGATCTTACCATCGTAGTTTTTCTTAAACGTCTTCAAAATACCACGCGCATAATCTGACGAATTATCATAATAGACCAAGACTTTTTTAGCTTTCAGCGTGTCAGACGTATAGTTTGCGATGATCTTCCCTTGGAATGAATCTGGGAAAATGGTTCTGAAGATATACTTTTGAACCTTACCATTTTTAACCGTCAGACTGTCATTTGTCCCAGTCGGTGTGATCAATGGCACTTCTGCTTTTGTCACGTTTGGTGTGGCTGCAAGCGTCCCACCAGATGACATTGGCCCAATGATTGCTGCAACCTTATCATTATTAGTCAAGTTTGAAGCGACCGTTGCGACTTCGCTGTTATCAGTTTTGTTGTCTTTGACAATCAACTGAATTTTTTTACCATTGATACCGCCAGCTGCATTAATCTCGTCAGCCGCAAGTTTGATGGCGTCTTTTTCAGCGTTGCCTGGCGCCGCATAGGCCCCTGACAGTTCCATGTCTAGACCTATTTTAAAAGTCTTTCCGATGGCATTTCCTTTTGACGCACTGCTTTTGCTAGTTCCTGGTGCACTGCTACAAGCTGCAAGCGTCAATAACGATGCAGCTGCAATGCCTAAAATTGCTAATTTTTTCATTCGTCTAAATATCCTTTGTTTTGTCTACTTACTCTATTTTAGCATAAAAGTCACAAAGTCAGCGCGACTTTATGACTTCTCTTTGTTATTTTATGCTGATTTAGCTTAGTTTGGTTTAACGATTGTTGCTGATGCTTCTTTACCGTCAGTCAATTTGACAACAACTGCATCTTTGATTGGGTTGTGATTTTTATCGACAGTGATCTCACCAGTTGCACCTTCGAGGTCCTTGATTTTTGCAAGACCTTTGGCAACATCTGCTGACGTTTTAGCTTTCTCATCTGTTGCTGCGGTTTTGACCATGTATACAGCATCATAAGAAAGAGCATCAAACATTGACGGTTCAGCTTTATATTTTGCTTTGTAGGCTGCGATGAATTTCGTCGTTGTTTTTGTTGCGGGTGCTTTTGATGAATACCCTGAAACGTAGTAAACGTTTGTAGCACCTGCGTTACCTGCGAGTTGGATGAAGGTTGGATCGGCAAATCCGTCACCACCAAGGATTGGTTGATTCAAGCCAAGTTCACGCGCTTGTTTTGTAATCAAACCTGTTTCGTTGTAGTAACCTGGCATTATGATAGCGTCAAAGTCTTCTTTTTGAAGTTTTGCCAAGGTTGCTTGGAAGTCTTTATCGCCTGATTGGAATGACACTTTGTCAACAATCTTGCCTTTGAAGTTCTTTTCAAATGCTTTTGCGATCCCTTTGGCGTAGTCTGATGAGTTATCAAAGTAGACAACGACTTTTTTAGCTTTCAGGTTATTTGTCGCATAGTCTGACAAAACTTTACCTTGGTAGCTATCTTGGAAAGTTGAGCGGAAGATATATTGGTTGACCTTGCCATTGCTGACAGTCAATGTATCATCAGTTCCTGAAGGTGACACGAGTGGCACAGCAGCTTTGGTAACATTTGGTGTCATTGATTTCACGGCACCTGACGTCATTGAGCCAATGATGGCGTCAACTTTGTCGTTGTTGACCAAGTTTGATGCAACAGTGCTTGCTTCGGCATTATCAGATTTGTTATCTTTTGAGATGACTTTGATTTGTTTGCCTTCGATACCGCCTGCTTTGTTGATTTCTTCAACGGCAAGGTTAGCACCTTTTTCGCCGGCTGTACCGTACGCCGCAACAGCTCCTGACAATTCCAAGTCATAGCCCAGTTTGAACTCTTTACCGATTGTGTTACCTTTTGAGGCAGATGAGCTGCCTCCAGGTGCTGAGCTACATGCTGCGAGTGAGAACGCTGCAAGACCTGCTGCTGCGATAATTCCTAAAGATTTAAATTTCATATTGATCCTTCTCCTTATGTTCCAATTTTCTGAAAATTCAGTTCTTAAACAGTATACAAAATTATCTGAAAATTGTCAATAATTTTGTTTAAAAAACAGCAAAAAAATAAGCACACGGTCTCAAACCCACGGCTCATCTATTTTTCGTATCTAGGATAATGGTGACAGGACCATCATTGACAGCCTCTATTTGCATGTCAGCAGCAAACTGACCTGTTTGAGTCGGGATTTCTTGAGCAAGTGCTTGATTGAACTGATCATAGATGCGGTGTGCAAAATCAGGATGACCAGCCGCATCAAAGCTAGGCCGATTGCCTTTTTTCGTTGCCGCAAATAGCGTAAACTGAGAGATCGACAAGATCTGTCCGTCAGAAATAGCTTTGACTGATAGATTCATCTTATCGTTTTCGTCAGAAAACAGACGCATGTTTGCAAGTTTTCTGACGGCGTATGCGATATCGTCGTCCCCATCCTCATCGACAACACCGACAAATACCAAAAGGCCTTGCTTGATCTGTGCAATCATCTGACCCTCAACAACACAAGAAGCGCGTTTGACGCGCTGAATAACAAGTTTCATAGCTCTTATTTTACCATTTTTTCTGGCAAATCAAAACACCCTGATGCGTCCATCAGAGCGTTTTATGGGAAAAAGGGTAAATTCGGTGAGTCATCAAAAGGGGTAAAGAATTCTCACCGTTCGTAACGAGCTCGTTACTACATTTTTAATTATATCTTACTTTGTTCACATCTCAAAACCATATAGGAGATTAACCATTTGTTCGTTTAACACTGTAAACGTCAGGCACCATCTTGATCTTATCGACAACTGTTGTCAGTTCTGACAAGTTTTTGATACCAAGTTGGACGTGAATATTTGCCATTTTCAAGTCTTTCGTCGGCTGCGCATTGATCGAAATCAATTTTTTAGTCGTATTTGACAACACTTGCATGACGTCATTTGCGATACCTGTTCGGTTAAAGCCGAAAATATCAATATTAGCCACATATTCCTTGTTGCCAACTTCTTCTTCCCACTCGACTGCAATCAGACGATTCTCGTAGTCTTCCTGATTTTTGACGTTCTGACAGTCGGTTCTGTGGATCGAAACGCCACGACCCTTGGTGATATAGCCGACAATCGCATCGCCAGGAACAGGGTTACAGCACTTACTCATGCGGATCAAAAGACTATCAATCCCAGCCACATTGACCCCGCCGTCATGGCGAATCTTCATGATATCGCCCTTGGTTTTGACCTCACCGTTCATCAGCTCTTCGGCCTCTTTGCGCGCTTTTTCCCGCTCAATCTCACGGCGCTCATCCTCGGTTAATTTGTTAAAAACGGTAATAACACCCGTTTCACCAAAACCGATAGACGCAAAGAGAGACTCCGGATCTCTAAAATTCAGACGATCACAGACTGGCTCTAGGTGTTTTTTATCTAGGTATTGGTTGGGGACAAACCCATGTTCTTGCAGATATTCCTGTAAAAGTTCACGGCCCTTGTTAATCGAGAGTTCTTTATCTTGATTTTTAAAAAACTGCTTGATTTTATTACGTGCTTTGTTTGTTTTGACCAGCTTTATCCAGTCACGGCTAGGCCCAAATGATGTTTTATTGGTCACAATTTCTACCACATCACCTGTTTTTAGCACCTGTGTCAATGGTGTCATCCGCCCATTAACCTTGGCACCAACGGCCTTATCGCCGACCTGCGTGTGAATGGCATAGGCAAAATCAATCGGCCCAGACCCTGCAGGAAGCTCCTGAACAGCACCGTCTGGCGTAAAAATGTAGATCTTTTCTGACAAGATGTCCTCTTGCACCGCCTTGACAAAGTCCTGCGCGTCATGACTCTCATCTTGGAGCTCGACTAATTCATTGATCCAGTTCAGATTTTGCGAGATTTCATCTGTTGAAACCTTGCCCTTGCGACCTTCTTTGTATGCCCAATGCGCAGCAACCCCGAACTCTGCGATTTCATGCATTTCACGAGTCCGAATTTGAAATTCCATTGGGCCCTTGGGCCCGTAAACCGTCGTATGGACAGACTGATAGCCATTGGCCTTAGGATTTGCAATGTAGTCTTTGAAACGTCCAGGCATAGGCTTCCAGAGGTCATGGATATAGCCCAAAGTCGTATAGACATCGCTTGTCGTGTCCAAAATACAGCGCACGGCAATCAAGTCATAAAGCTCATCAAAACGTTTTTTCTTGTCGTGCATCTTGCGATAAATGCTATAGATATGCTTAGGCCTGCCGTAAATTTCACCGACAACACCAACTTTTTCTGTATATTCTTTAAGTTTACTGATTACTTCATCTACCAACTTTTCACGGTCGGCACGCTTTTCTTTCATCAAGCCTCGAATGCGGTAAAATTCGATTTCGTCCAGATAACGAAACGACAAATCTTCTAGTTCCCACTTGATACGTGAAATACCCAGACGATGCGCTAGTGGCGCATAGATTGCCATCGTTTCTCTGGAAATCCGCTTTTGTTTGTCAGGACGCAAATGTTTGAGTGTGCGCATATTGTGCAGTCGGTCGGCTAGCTTGACTAGGATCACGCGCATATCCTTAGACATGGCCATGAGCATCTTGCGGTGGTTTTCGGCCAGTTGCTCTTCGTGACTCTTGTACTCAACCTTGCCGAGCTTTGTCACGCCATCCGTGATGAGTCGAACTTCCTCGCCAAACTCGCGTTCCAAGTCATCCAGTGTCGCCTCTGTGTCCTCGACCACATCATGCAAAAAACCGCTCGCCACAGTCACGGCGTCAAGTTTTAGTTTGGCTAATATCCCAGCTACCTGTATGGGATGGATGATATACGGCTCACCCGACTGACGATACTGCTCCTTATGTGCCTCTGTCGCGTATTTTAGCGCTTTTTTGACCAAAATCACGTCGCGCTCGTTCATGTAACTTTCTGTTAATTTGACGACTTCTGCGCCAGTTAAATTCGGTTCTGATGCCATAGATTTACTAAGTTCCTTTTCAGAGATTATACTTATTTTAACATTTTCAGGTGAAAAGAAAAAGGAGCAAGCTCCTATTTCAATAATTCCTGATAAAACGACACAGCACTCAGCACATATAACGGTGCTGTTTCTGCACGCATGATGCGAGGACCAAGGCCAATCAGGCTTGCGCCTTCTGCGGTAAAGGCTACGATTTCGTCAGGTGAGATGCCACCTTCAGGCCCAAAGATAACAAGGAGCTTCTGTCCGACTTCGGCCGTCTTGAGGCTTTGGGCAAATGCTGCAAGTTCGCCCGACTTGGCTGACTCTTCGTAGGCGACTAGGACTTGATCATACTGGCTAAATAACGTAAGCAAGTTCTTGCGACTTGGCAAGATCGTAACGTCAGGAATCATCAGGCGTTTTGACTGCTCTGCTGCACCTTTTGCAATCTTGTTTAGGCGCTCTGTTTTTTTGACAATTTTTTTGGCGTCAAGTTTTGTGACTGACCACTCAGCAGGATAGGCTAAAATCTCATGTGCACCAAGCTCAGTTGCTTTTTGTGTGATAAACTCAAGTTTATCGCTCTTTGGTAAACCAACCGCTATCGTGACGTCCAGAGGTAACTCTATCTGACGTTCAAGTGTATGCAGCACGCGCAAGCTTTTTAAGTCTGCATTGACCGCAGAAAGGGTCAGCTTTTTATCTGCAAAAACGACCTGAACTTGTTCGTTTTCCTGTGCGCGCATAACGGTAAATAGGTGGTAACTGTCAGCTGCGTCTAGCGTGAAATCTGTGTTTTCAGCTGGCTGCGCTTGTTTGGAAAAATACTGTTGCATCTGCTACCCTCCAACAACACTTGTGTCTTCATCGGCTTTTTGAAAAATCAAGCAGTGCCACTCACCCTGCTGCATGCGTGTCAGAAGTGCAAACCCCGCTTCGTGTGCCTTGTCCAAAATCATCTGTGACTTGCTGTCGATAATGCCACTCATAATCAGAAAACCGCCGTCATTTAAGAGTTTATAGGCATCATCTACCACGTTCATGAGGATATCTGCTAGGATATTTGCCACAATCACATCGGCTTTGATGTCGACATTTTTCAGCAGATCACCTGCTGCAACGCTGATATTTGTCATATCGGCATTGAGCTGGATATTTTCCTCAGCGACTTTAACTGCGACGTCATCCAGATCGTAAGCGTGAATCTCACACGCGCCAAGTAGGCTAGCTGCGATAGAAAGCACGCCAGAGCCGGTTCCTACATCAAGCAATGTTTCACCACCACGTAGCGTCTGCTCAAGCGCAAAAAGTGAGAGCTTAGTCGTCGGATGTGTTCCTGTCCCAAAGGCCATACCGGGATCCAGACGGATGATTTTTTCGTCAGAAGACGTAGGCGTATAGTCCGTCCATGACGGCACAATGGTCAAGTTATGAGAGATTCGTGCGGGCAGAAAATACTGTTTCCAACTATCTGACCAATCGTTTTCAGCCAAACTCTGTACATCAACACTAAAGTCCGAACCAGGATCCAGACCAAAGACAGTAAGTCCAGTAATCTGTGCCTTGACGCTTGACGCAATCTCAATAATCGACAGATTTTCAGGATAGTACGCCTTGATGATAACTGTCTCAAGCTGCGTGATGTCAGGCAAAATCTCGCCAAACTTATCCTCATTATCCAGATAGTCCTGCGTGTCCTCAATCGCTACACCCTGCGCTCCTGCATCAATCAAGATATTACTCACGGTCTCCTCGGTTTCACGTGAAACCTTAACTGATAATTCATTCCAGTTATTCATATTTTTTGTATCCTCTCGTTTGGTTGGGTTAGCTTTATTATAGCAAAAAAAGCGATTGCTCGCTTTTGGGTTTGTGATCTATTTTCAATCCAGCACGTACAATCGATAGTTTTTGATGACCGTGATTAGTTTTTCAGCATAGGTAGGTGATGTTGCGTAGCCATCTTTTTGGAGATTTTTTGCAGCTGTGATATAGTCATCTGCTTGATCTCTAAAGACGTTAGCATATCTAAGACTATTGCCGTTTAGCGTTGTTTTTAGCTTATCTGCGTAGCCTTGTAGACCATTTGAGACACTGCTATATTTTCTAAAGTTTGCCATCACAGTAATGTAGGTGCCATCAACGTACTCCTGTGTATTGATTGTATAATAGGGTTTCCCAGCACCTAACCAGGTTTGATCTGCCTTGATACCAAAAAAATTCATCGCATTTTGTGCGAGTTCACTTTGCCCCCAACCAGACTCTAGAATGGCTTGCGCGACCATGATAGATGGATAGAGGTTGTTACGATTTGCTACTGAAATCGCAGGGCTTTCTATCGTTTTGTACCAAGAGGTTTGCGCCTGTGGAACACCAGTTAGATCAACATCGAGGCCATACCAGCCGATACCTTCATTACGCCAGCCTTTTGTCACAAGCATTTGTTGCTCTTGACTATTCTTTGTATAGTTGTGACTACCCGCTTTTGCATTGGCGTTGTAGGCACGAAATATTGGTGTTGCATCTGCCTCAGCAGAGTACCAGCCGATACCTTCATTACGCCAGCCAAGTTTAACTAAGTTATTTTTTTCGGCAAGACTTGTCGTGTAGTGGTGATCACCAGAGTTTTTGTTATAGACACGGTAGACTGGCGTAGCAGATGTCGCAGGTGCAGTCCAGCCGATACCTTCATCGTGCCAACCTAGCTTGACTAACTTTGTCTGCTCTGCTTTATTTTGCGTATAAAAATGCTCGCCGCTGTTAGGGTTATAGAGTCTCTCCATTGTGACGGTCCCATTTTCTGCTGCATAGGATTTCGTACTCACTAGCGCAACACCAGCAAGGATACCTGCTAATATGACACGCTTAATTTCCTGTACCAAGGGCATACCATCCTATTCCTTCGTTTCTCCAACCTAATTTGATCAAGTTTTGCTGTTCAGCGAGATTGACCGTATAGTTATGGCTTCCTGCCTTGGCATTTTTGTTATAGGCGCGGTAGACTGGAACCGTTTTTTTATCATCACTGTACCAGCCGATGCCTTCATATTTCCAGCCCGCCTTAACGAGACTATTTTTTTCGTTAACGTTCGTGGTATAGTGATGATCGCCTGCATTTTTATTATAAACGCGGTAGACTGGAACCGTTGACTTTTCAGGTGCAAGCCATCCGATACCTTCATAGTGCCATCCATTTGTGACGACTAGACTTCTAAGCTCTGGCAATGAAGCCGTGTAAAAGTGCTCTCCGCTATTTTGATTATAGATACGATACATTCGATTTTGTCCATTAGGCAAAGCTTGTAAACTGATGGCATAATCATTTGAGATTGTCACTCCGGCAGTGTTATTACCTGCATAAGCATAAGCTGCAATCGAGTAATTTCCGCTCTCATATCCGTGAAGGGCTAATGAAACCGTCGCAAGGAACTCGCCTGTGCCTACTTTTTTTGCATCATACCAAACGATGTCATCTTGACCGTTTTGATTTGACCAGACCGGAACCTTGACAGTTGTCGTTGCCGCATTTGTCTTCACACGAACTTTAAATGTCCCTGTGGCTGGATTACCTTCGATGGCTGTACTTTTGATTTCTGGTGTGTAGTTGATTTTATTAATATTGTAGTAGTAGGTGACAAGTTCGGTAAATTGATTGGCATCATAGCCAAACCTTGCCCAGTACTCATCCGGATCCGTGTGGTCTGTTCCGCCCCACTTGTAAGAAATCATTTTATGCGTGGCGATATTCCCATCAAGTGGTGAGCTTGGGTTGGGACTGACAGTATTCGGTGATGTCATGAGTTTTGGAGCGCCCATGTTATATTTTAGTAACTGGATTGACGTCCAATTTGCAAGTGTTGCGATTTGTTTATAAAAGGCATCACGTGACCCCACTCGCATTTGTTCAATCTGAATACCATAGCGATTACCATATATGCCAGCTCCCCATGCTTTTTTTGCTGTATCGGCAATCGTTATCAACTGGCTACCATCCACAAAGGCATGAACAAAGGCGTTTTCTTGCGTTCGTATCATGTAGCTAATGGAATTCTGGATACTACCACCATCTACACCAACATCATGGATAATGACAAGTTGCGGCTTACCTGCAGCATACGACATGTTGATACCGCCATTTTTTGCTGAATTTTGACTGTAGATGCCACCCAACTGCATTTTTTCCTGCACCGGCTGAATTTTTTGTGAGATGATTGCCTGATTAACCACACTTGCATGTGCCGTCATGACTGTTAAAATCAGCGCAAATTGAAAAATAATGACTGTTATGATTTTTTTGTTTATGGACTTCATTTTTACCCCGTGACTTGTTTTATTTCAAACAATGTTATTTTCATCTTCATGAGATTAAATTGCTTGAACTATTCTTTAGTATAACTGATATTGTAACACAAAAAGTATCGTAAGCATACAGTAGTTTATGATACTTTGTTTCTATTTTAATCCGGGCAGCACTTGCTCAGCCATATATGTTTTGAAATCTTTGCCATCTTTTTGCGCTGCCAATATATAACTGTTGATGTCTGCGTTTGAAAAATCACTGTCATCAATCTTGATTTCCCGAAGCACAAGACGTGCTTCGGAAACAGTCATCACTTTTGCTGCCTCACTTGACTGTTCTGACCATTTACTTTCTTCTGCTGAACCGTGCTCAACGACTTCTGACGAAGACACCGCAGACGAACTCGCAATCACAGATTCACTCGACCCAACTTCTGACGCAGCGCTTACTGAACTCACTGTGCTTGTTGAAGAACTTGTCGTTTCCTGAGTGGCTGATGAAGATAGAGATGACTTTGTTTTTTTGACAGAGTGCGTTGTTTTCGACGATGCCTTCTTTGTATTCTCATTTTTGTGCGTTGCAAATAGTGCGACCGTTGTAATAATAAGCACGGCGATAACACCTAAAATAATTCCTATTTTTTTCTTCATGGTGATCTTTATTCCCTTTTATTTCCCTTTCAATCAATATCTAGGATAAGCAAAAAACTCTGTTTCAACCAGCTTTTTCACACCTTCATCAAAGGCTTCTTGATCAAATGTGCCCGTAAATTCACTTTCGTCAGAAGCTAAAAAGTCCATCAGAGCGTCAAGTTCATTATCCGCTGTTTCTTGCAAAAAGGCGACAACATACTGGATATATTCTTTTGACAAGCCTTTTTTGGGCGCATATGGAAAGCTTGCCAAGTAATCGTCTGCTTGGATTTTTGATTTTTCAGGGTTATAAAAGACAACCGCATCTTCAAACGAGATGTTCTCGCTCGACGCCTCATCGTCATTTTCAGTGTCAGTGACTGCAACACCTGGGTTTTCAACATCTATCAGATAAAAAACTTCTACGGCGTGGTTTTTCTTATCCCAATTTATCTCATAATCATAACTAAACTGCTGCGTCAAGGCCTCATCCAAAACATCTAAAAAGCCGAATTTTGACATAATTTCTCCTTTGGTAAAAAATGTTATAATATAAGTATAGCATTTTTTTAAGGAGTATGAAAATGAAAGAAAATTTGGCGCGGCGATTGCGGCCGCAAACGATTGATGACATCATCGGCCAGCGCCATTTGGTCGGTGAGGGCAAGATTATTCGGCGCATGGTTGAGACAAAACTCCTGAGCTCAATGATTCTCTACGGCCCACCAGGAATAGGCAAAACGTCGATTGCATCAGCAATTGCAGGCACTGCTGACATGGCCTTTCGGACATTTAACGCAACATCTGACAAGAAAACAAAACTCCAAGAAATTGCAGAAGAAGCAAAGTTTTCAGGTCAGCTCGTCTTGCTACTTGACGAGATTCACCGGCTTGACAAACCTAAGCAAGATTTTCTTTTACCCTTGCTTGAAAATGGTGAAATCATCTTGATTGGGGCGACGACTGAAAATCCTTACTTTAGCGTTGTGCCCGCCATCAGAAGTCGGGTTCAGATTTTTGAGCTGAAACCCCTGACGCCTGACGACATTGCGGTGGCGGCTGAACGCGCCATTTCTGACCATAAAAATGGCTTTGACTTTGACGTGATTTTAGATGAGGATGCCAAACAATTTCTCATCCACTCGACAAATGGTGATGTGCGTGCAGCGCTAAACTCGCTCGAACTCGCAGTTTTATCAAGCTCTGAGCACCATGTAACACTCTCTGATATGGAAAATTCGCTACAAAAATCTGCTGCGACATTTGACAAGGATGGCGATGCCCACTACGACTTGCTCTCGGCACTACAAAAGTCCATCCGTGGCTCTGACGTCAACGCCGCCTTACACTATGCGGCGCGCTTGATTGAAGGTGGCGACTTGCAGAGTCTTGCGAGACGCCTGATCGTCATTTCTTATGAGGACATCGGCCTTGCAAACCCTGATGCCAGCGCACGAACCGTGACTGCTGTCTCTGCTGCCGAGCGGATCGGTTTTCCAGAGGCGCGGATTCCTTTGGCAAATGTTGTGGTCGACCTTGCACTTTCGCCCAAGTCAAATGCTGCCTATGCCGCTATGGACGATGCTATTTCTGATCTCCATCAGCACGGCGCACTTGATATGCCCGCACATTTGCAAGATGGTCACTATGCCGGCGCACAAAAACTCGGCCGCGCTGTGAATTACCAGTATCCGCACAACTTTCCAGGTCACTGGGTCGACCAACAATATCTGCCTGATAAGCTAAAAAATGTTCAGTATTTTCACTCTGATGGCTTGGGCAAATACGAACGCGCCCTGCAAATGCGACTCGACGAAATCAATAAATATAAAAAAGGTTAATCTATGACTGATAAATTATTAGACGCCAAAACGCGTCTCGAAGCTGCCAATCAAGAAATGTCGAAAGCCTCATCCGAAATCAAAGTCGCCTTGGACGTCCTCAACGAATCTGAAAAAAATAAAGCTGCAGCAAAACGCGACTTTGAAGCCAAAACGCAAGCCTATTCTCTCGCCATTCAGGCGGCGGATAAGATTCGTGCGCAGGATGTCATCACTGAAACAGAAATCATCGCCGCAGATAACACGCTAAGCCATGCAAAAACAGCCTATGACGCCGCAAAACAACTATTAGACAACGAAAATGCTACTGGCCAATATGCCTTTCGCAAGGTCATCATGGCACAAGCCGCTTATGACCTCGCCAAACTAGACTTTGACTCAGCTGAGTATGACTATCACCGAGTTTTGCGGGAGCGAAAAATGCCGATTATGGGTCAGGAGGCGCTTGATTTTATTGCAACTGCTGACGTCCCTAAAACACCGACACAAGCGACAACTGATGAACCATCTCTTGACTTTCTCATGTCTTTCATAAAGCAGAATCCTCTGCCAGACTATGCTGAAGATGATGACCATGACGAAGTTGCTACTACTCCGTTTGAAAAATCAGATGAAACACCGACAAGACTGCAAGTCATTGACCCTGTCTCAGGTCTTTCCTATGACCCTTCAACGCCATTTGAGGATCGTCCTGCTGTTGAGGTAGAACCACCCAAAAAAGGGCATATCACCTGGGATTTTATCCCCAAACAAAAAGAAAGTGAGCAAAAATGACAAGAGAAGAAATGGAAAAACGCATCCGAACAGAGCTCAATCTACCACATTTTAAGGCGCAGATTGACGACAGTCTCAACTATACCGAGGACGACTATCAAGAATTCAAACGCAACCTTGTCAACTACTATAAAGACTACGTCCAAGATATCGACACCGACTTTCAAGGCGGACTTGACAATCGTTAATCTAACAACAAAATAGCCTGACTTTTCGAAAAGTCAGGCTATTATTTTATGCAATTTTTTGGCTGATATAGTCAGAAACCTGACCAATCGTCAAAATGTGTTCTGCGTCTTCATCAGAGATTTCAATGCCAAACTCATCTTCAAGCGCCAGCGTGAACTCCATGATGCTGATCGAGTCAGCTTGCAAATCATCAACGATATTAGTTGACTCCGTAATCGTCTCTGGATCAACATCCAGGCTCTCGACCAGTGTTGCTTTGATTTTGTTGAAAATTTCTGATTTAGTCATTTGCTACCCCATTTTCTGCGTTATAATGCTGGACTAACTTCCCAACAACGTCTGTTTCAAGCATTTTGTGTGTTTGTTTGATTGTCGCAAAGATCGCATCTGCATTAGATGAGCCATGACTTTTGACAACTGGCGCCTTGAGTCCGAAAAGTACCGCACCGCCTGCTTTTTCATAGTCAAGCGAGTCTTTAAGACTGTAAAGCGATTTTTTCATCAAAAGTGCGCCTAGTTTCGCACGCAGCCCGCCTTGATTGATGGCCGTCATCAGTTGTTTCATCAGATTTGATGCGGTGCCCTCGATAGATTTCAGGACAGCATTTCCAGTGAAACCGTCAGTGACTACAACGTCAGCGACACCACTCAGCAAATCACGCGCCTCAACGTTCCCAATGAAGTTAATGCTCGTATCTGCCGATAAAAGGTCGTAAGCTTCTTTTTGCAAAGGAGCACCTTTGCTGGCTTCTGAACCATTGTTCAAAAGTCCGATGCGTGGTGACTTGATGCCTCTGACGTTTGAGGCATAGAAAGAGCCTAAAACAGCAAAGTTATGCAGGTGGCGTGCCGTATTTTCAGCGTTAGCCCCGAGATCCAGCATATCAAAACCAGCACCGTCAGCCGTGGGCATAGTGGACATGAGGCCTGGTCGATCAACCTGCTTAATCCGCCCGACAACAAAGATACCACTCGCTAAAAGCGCACCCGTATTGCCTGCAGAGATGAGTGCGTCGGCTTCGCCATTTTTGACAGCAGTGGCTGCCATGACCATGCTGGCTGACTTTTTCTTGCGGATGGCCTTGACCGGATCTGCCTCGCCAGAGTCAATCTTATCAGGCGTGTGCACAATCGTGATATTGGTCTCATCGCTTAGGTAGGCGCGGATTTTTT
The DNA here is from genome assembly GCF_011170065.1 of Pseudolactococcus insecticola. Taxonomy (GTDB): domain Bacteria; phylum Bacillota; class Bacilli; order Lactobacillales; family Streptococcaceae; genus Pseudolactococcus; species Pseudolactococcus insecticola. The sequence goes on from NZ_BLLH01000003.1 coordinate 119,259, forward strand.
CCTCGTCACCAAACAAGATAAACTCAGTATCCGAAAAAGCAGCCTGTGCCTGCTTGACCCCTTCGACAACGGATTTGGGTGCAAAATCGCCACCCATCGCATCAATTGCTAGTTTCTTTTTCATTCTAATAATATACCATATTTTTCGGTTTTTTTCAATTTCATGACAAATAGATAACGATTTTTACTATATGAGATGCGTTTCCAGATAACTCAGAACGGCAGCATCTTTATGATGACCGATGATATCGTCAGAAATGGCTTTAATCTCATCGCGTGCGTTAGCTGTTGCGATAGCGTGTCCAGCATAGTCCAGCATCTCAAGGTCATTGAGATTGTCGCCAAAAGCCGTGATGTCAGAAGGCGTAAGCGTAAACTTTTCAGCGATATGCCTAAGCCCCGTCGCCTTGCTGATTCCTTCAGGAATGATGTCAATCGACTCAAACCCAGTCGTCACCGCACGAACACCAGCGACTTGCGCGTTGACCCAGGCTTCTCCCTCGAGTACTTTTTCAGCCGAAAAATTCACGGTCAGCTTGAGGATATCGTCGGTCACGCCAGAAAAGTCAGGTAGCTCCTGAACATTTTCATAGTAAAAATTCGCCTTTTTCTTATAATAGTCGCTTGCTGTCTCAAAGATATAAGACCCCTGCGCACCGCTCAGCAAAACCGCGTCACCCTTGATGTAGTCTGAGTTTCTAACCACATCTACGATCTCTAAAACCTTGTCAAATGGCATCTGTTCCTCAAACAAGACCTTACCTTGATACTTAACGATACCACCATTTTCCGCCACAAACACGATCCGATCAGAAAAGTCGGCAAACATAGCCTCTAGCGCCAAAAGCTGACGCCCAGACGCGGCCGCAAACAAAGTATCCTGCTCTGCCAATCGATCAAGCAATCGCGCAAAACGCACCTTGTCATAATCACCCTTATCATCTAAAAAAGTCCCGTCCATGTCCGTCGCTACTAATTTTTTTATCATGGTTTTATTATAACACCTTTGGCGTGAGTTTGGCTGAAAATGAGGTTTTTTGGGGAAACAATGATAGCCTAATTAACTGATAACAAAAAAAAGCAAACTCACTGTGGCGTTTACTTTTTCTGTTATTGTCCAACTTAATAATAATCAATCAATGCTGGAGTAGAGATTGTTGCGTAAGTTATTTTCGCATTTGCTTTTTTGACTGCATCTGTCGTACCTACGATACCACTACCGCCAACTAGCTTAGAAGCACTGGATTCAAAACGAATAATAATAGGTACATAACCAGCGGGACAATCAACCTTTTCAAGCGTGACAATGCTCGTGTTAAGATCTATTGTTGCGCCATTTGATAATTTGGCCGTTATTTGGCCATTTGGTAATTTTGTCAAGCCGCTATTTGCCAAAACAGGATTAATTAAAGTGACCGACTTTACAGGTAATCCAAGTAATTTCTCAGCTTGTGCAAGCGTTGCACCACCTTTGTTTACATAGTTACCATTTGGAGATTTCAGACCTGTGTTACCGCTATTATTCAAAATTTTCGTAAGAACGATATTCCATTTTTGTGTTGCAGTATTTGGTATCATTGCATACCAGGCAACGTTTTCGTTTTTCCAGCCCGCTTTAACGAGTGACGCTTGTTCTGCTGGATTGAGCGTATAGTTGTGACTACCTGCTTTAGCATTTGGATTATATGCACGGTAGACGGCTAATTCTTTTTTGGATTTACTGTTCTGTTGTGCGTACTCTGATGAGTACCAGCCGATGCCTTCGTATTTCCAGCCGGCTTTGATGAGGCTATTTTTTTCAGCCGCATTCATCGTGTAGTGGTGATCGCCAGCGTTTTTGTTGTACATACGATAGACCGGTGCGTCTGATTTTCCAGGTGCTATCCAGCCAAGGCCTTCGTATTTCCAACCAGCTTTCACTAAGCCATCACGCTCAGCAGTTGATGCTGTGTAAAAATGCTCACCCGAGTTAGGATTGTAAACACGATACATGTTCACCCAGTTTGCGCTGTCCTGAGCATGTGCAACCGTCGTTGCGCCTGCCGCACCAAACAGCAGCGCCAATGCAATAAGTAGTTTCTTCATAATTTTCCCTCTTATGAATTCTAAAATATTTAGCTTATAGTAAGCTATACTTTATTATAGATAGATAGATAGATAGATTTTGTCAATAAAAAACTCGAAAAAATTCGAGTTTTTCTTATATTTGTATTCATTAGTCTAACGCGTTTGTGTTTGTTTCAGTCGGAACAAGTGTCAAGAATTTTTCAAAAATTTGACCGTCTTTTGCATCATCTGGTAGATCCCCTTGTTTGCCTGTCTCTAGATCGATAGAGGCGTCATAAGAGTAAGTTGTCAAGATAACCGAGTTTGTGCCAACCGTCCCTATCGTCGCTTTTGAGATCAAGACATGGTAATTTCTGTTATTTGTAAAGACGCTTGAGCCCGTTGCTGCAAGTTCTTGGCCGATTGCTTTAGAGGCTTCGTCTAGGGTCGGTCCGCCAATCGTGTAACCATCTGCATTTTTAACAAAGCTTGTTGCGACTTTGTTAAAAGTGATAACGGTACTAAGTGGTGTCGCTGCATACCAACCAATGCCCTCATTGCGCCAGCCCAGACCAACTAAAACGCTTTGTTCCCCACCGTTTAGTGTATAGTTGTGGCTACCTGCTTTTTTAGCATTTGCGTTATAGGCACGGTAAACGGGGGCAGTTTTCGTGTCTGAGCTATACCAGCCTATGCCTTCATAGCGCCAGCCAGCTTTTACAAGCATATCACGCTCCGCAGCAAGTGTTGTATAATGATGGTCACCAGCATTTTTATTGTACATCCGATAAACGGGTGTACTAGATTTTTGCGGTGCAACCCAGCCAATGCCTTCATAACGCCAGCCAAGTTTGACTAGGTTATTTCTCTCTGCAGTTGCACTTGTATAAAAGTGTTCTCCAGAGTTGGGATTGTAGACACGGTACATGATGTTAGTTGTTGGCGCACCTTTTGCGTCAACAGAGTCACTTGCATGTGCAATACTGCCTGCACCAGTCGCAAGTAATACTGCTAAAGTTAATAGGATTTTCTTCATATTATCTCCTCCTTGAGACCATTATATCAGAAAATCAGGCACTTCAACCATCTCTTGTGCTTTTATTAACAAAAAAACGTCCAAAGACGTTTTCAAAATCATGTTAATCAGCCCACAGTGCTTTGACTTTTGCTTGGACTTCTTCGTTATCCAGAAATTCGTCGTAGCTTTCGCCGATTCGGTCGATCACACCATTTTTTGAGATGACAACGATGTGATTTGAGATGGTTTGGATGAACTCGTGGTCATGACTGGCAAACATGAGGCTGCCTTGGTAGTTGGTCAAGCCTTCATTGAGTGATGAGATTGACTCCAAGTCCAAGTGATTGGTTGGATCGTCAAGGACGAGTACATTTGACTTGAGGAGCATGAGTTTGCTAAGCATGACGCGGACTTTTTCGCCACCAGACAGGACGCTGACGGACTTGTTGACCTCGTCGCCACTAAAGAGCATGCGACCTAAGAAACCGCGCAAAAAAGTATTATCATCTTCTTCTTTGCTTGCAAATTGGCGCAGCCAGTCAAGGATTGACTCGCCACCTGCAAAGTCCCGCGAGTTATCTTTTGGCAGGTAGGCCTGGCTTGTCGTTACGCCCCATTTCACCTCGCCCGTATAGTCAATATCGCCCATGATTGCACGGATTAGCGCCGTTGTTTGGATGTCATTTTGACCGATGAAGGCTGTCTTGTCGCCAGGATTCAGGATAAAGCTAATCTTGTCAATGATTACTTCGCCGTCAATCTCAACTGAAAGATTGTCAACTTTGAGAAGGTCATTTCCGATCTCACGATCAGGTTTGAAGTTGATAAATGGATATTTACGAGAAGATGGCACAATTTCGTCCAACTCGATTTTATCCAGCATTTTCTTACGCGATGTGGCTTGCTTAGATTTTGACGCATTGGCAGAAAAGCGTGCGATGAAATCTTGCAATTCTTTGATTTTTTCCTCAGACTTGCGGTTGGCGTCACCTTGGAGCTTGAGTGCGAGTTCTGACGATTCTTTCCAGAAGTCGTAGTTACCGACAAAAAGCTTGATTTTGCCAAAGTCGAGATCTGCCATGTGTGTACACACTTTGTTTAGAAAATGACGGTCATGGGAAACGACAATGACGGTATTTTCAAAGTTGATCAGAAACTCTTCAAGCCAGTTGATAGCCTGAATGTCGAGACCATTTGTCGGTTCATCAAGCAAAAGCACGTCAGGTTTACCAAACAGTGCCTTTGCGAGCAGGACTTTGACGTGTTCACCTGCTGTCAGATTGGCCATTTGTGTCGTTTGTTGATCTACCGTGATGCCTAGATTTTGCAGCAACGATGCGGCTTCCGAGTCAGCTTCGTACCCTCCCATCTCACCAAACTGCGCTTCAAGTTCTGCCGCACGCATGAAATCATCATCCGTCGAGTCTGGATTCATGTAGATGGCGTCTTTTTCCTTGGCAATCTTCGCAAGACTGTCATTACCTGACATGACGACGTCAAGTGGTGTTTGATCTTCATAGTCAAAGTGGTTCTGACGCAAGATACTCATCCGCTCATCAGGACCCATTGATGCGTGGCCCGTTGTCGGTTCAATATCTCCTGCTAAAATTTTCAGAAAAGTTGATTTTCCTGCACCGTTTGCCCCGATTAACCCATAACAGTTACCTGGCAAAAACTTAATATTTACATCATCAAACAGTTTTCGATCTGAAAACTGCAAACTAATATCACTTACTTGTAGCATTATTTTCCTCTTATTATCTTCAATTTTACGTGTTATTTCTATTTTAGCACAATTTTAAGTGAAATAAAACCGCCTTTAAGCTAAATAAAGACGATTTATCGTGACTAACTATGATCTCAAACTGCCAAAAATCCGATTGATTTTTGATTCTTTTCTTAGCAAATAACCGCCGACTATCCCACTGAAATTCAAGAAAATATCGCCTAAATCAAAAATACCTAGATGGAAAAAATACTGACAACCTTCAATCAAAAATAGACTCCCAACTGCTATCATAACCACCTTAATAGAAAAGCGTTTAATCAATAGACCGATTGGCAAAAAGTAGATGACATTGAACAGGACTTCTATACCATTTCCTGTCAATAGCTGGCTGATCCAAGAAAACGGATTCAGATTTAACCCTTGACTACCAACGCTTTTGAAAAATAAGAAAAATACCAATGTCACAAAATAGCTGATCGCTAACACGCCAAACGAGATTTTCGGAATTTCTGAATGAATCAAAGCATAAATGACTGTCGCCATCAGAAATGTTAATAGCAAAATGATCGCAAGCGACACCCAGAAATCGCCATTTTCAGGATTGTAAATGACAAAGAGATACTCTGACACCCTCATCATGAGAAAATTTTGATAAATAAATTGGCAAACAAAGAATGACGGAATGGAAAAAATGAGATATTGAAACACAACTAAACTTTTTTTCTTCATGCAATTTCTCCTAGTAGGTGACTGACTTTAATCTAACGCTTTTACACAAGTATATCACTAAATGGTTGCTATGTCATTTTTGAGTTATCTCCATAAACAGCCATCCAACCGCGCCACTCTTGACAAGTACGTAAAATAATCGTAAAATAATACCACAGAGTAGTAATTCGCTATGTTTTTTTCAGAAACTTGTCGGTCGTTGCGAGACAAGAAATCACGCGAATGAATGGACTGTGACAGGCTTTAATAATCGACTTTTAGTCACGTGGTGCGCGTTAAACACATCCCTTATTTTACTTGATATAAATGAGGGGATAAGCGACGGAAAATCTTCCGTAATTAAGGTGGCACCGCGTGTTAGACGTCCTTTAGCAAATTTATTTTTGCTGAGGATTTTTTTGTTGTAAACAACTTTACTTTGCTAAGGAGAATAGATCATGACAAGTAAACCAATTATCTTAACGGGTGACCGCCCAACAGGTCAGCTTCACATCGGCCACTATGTTGGCTCGCTCAAAAATCGTGTCTTACTACAAAATGAAGACAAGTACAATTTATTTGTTTTTTTGGCTGACCAGCAAGCCCTGACTGACCATGCCAAAGAACCTGAAAAAATCATCCAGTCTGTTGGCGAGGTTGCACTCGACTATCTGGCAGTCGGTCTCGATCCTGCAAAATCAACTATTTTCATCCAGTCGCAGATTCCTGAACTGGCTGAGCTTTCGATGTATTACATGAATCTCGTGAGTTTGGCACGTCTTGAGCGCAATCCGACGGTCAAAACGGAGATTGCACAAAAAGGTTTTGGCGAGTCTATTCCTGCTGGCTTTCTCGTTTATCCGGTGTCGCAAGCCGCTGACATCACGGCATTCAAGGCCAATCTCGTTCCCGTCGGAAATGACCAAAAACCGATGATTGAGCAGACACGCGAGCTTGTCCGTAGTTTTAACAATGCCTACAAAACTGACGTTTTAGTTGAGCCTGAGGGCATTTATCCTGAAAATGAAAGCGCTGGCCGCCTACCCGGACTTGACGGCAATGCCAAGATGTCAAAATCGCTTAATAACGGCATTTTCATCGCAGATGACGCAGATACCGTCCAAAAGAAAGTCATGAGCATGTACACTGACCCAGGTCATATACGCGTGCAAGATCCAGGCAAGATTGAAGGCAACATGGTCTTTGAATATCTGGATATTTTCGGCAAAGCTGATGACGCTGCGACCATCGCTGAGATGAAGGCGCAGTACCAAGCAGGCGGACTTGGTGATGTCAAAACAAAGCGTTATCTGCTAGAGGTGCTAGACCGCGAATTTGCACCTATCCGTAAACGCCGCCTCGAGTTTGCAAAAGACATGGGACAGGTTTATGACATGCTAAAAGCAGGTTCTAAAAAAGCGCAGGCAGTCGCTGCACAGACCTTGGACGAAGTCAAGTCAGCCATGGGCATCAACTATTTCAAATGATGACTGATATCATGGCTTTTGCCAAAAAGAGCCACGCTGATAATCACGACGGACACGGATACGACCATGTTTTCCGGGTTTATCATCTGGCTGAGAAGATTCTGATGGATTTTCCTGAGGATGCGTTTTCTGACGTCAATCATGAACTAGTCCTTGCAGCAGCGCTTTTGCATGATACATATGATGAAAAATTAGTGACTGATGTCGCTGCTGCTAAGGCCAATGTTGCAGATTTTCTGACGAAGATTAACTTTGACGAGACGCTGCAAAAACAGTTGTTTGACATCATTGATCACCTGTCCTTTTCTGACGGACTTTCAGGTGAGGTTTATCCGCTTGATATAAATGGTCAGATTGTTCAGGATGCTGATCGCCTGGATGCGATTGGTGCCTTTGGCATCGCGCGGACTTTGCAATATGGGTTTGCACGGAATCGTGAGCTTTATAATCCCGATAGCTTGCCTCAGACTTTCCACTCGAAGGCTGATTACCATGGCGCCAAGGGCACGACGATCAATCATTTTTATGAAAAGTTGTTCTTGATTTCAGCAACATTGCACACAAAAAAAGCGCAAGAAATGGCGGTTTCACGCGATAAAATCATGCTGGACTTTGTTTCGGCGATCAAAGAGGAGTATGCCGATGTTTACGGGGATTAAAAAATGGTACCGCAGGACGTGGGAGGCGCGCAAGTCTAGGCGTGCAAAGCTACAGGCGAAAATCTCGCCACGCTTGCAAAAAATGTTTGCTACACCGACAGAGACGTTGATTTTTGCCCACCGTGGTAGCAAGTCAAATCGACCTGAAAATACGCTTGCGTCATTTGCCGAGGCTGTTCGGGTGGGGACGGATGGCATCGAGCTTGATGTGCACCTGACACACGACCAAAAGCTCGTTGTCATCCACGATGAGACGCTTGAGCGCACGACAAATGGCAGTGGGCTCGTGCGGGAGCTGACTTTTGAAAAAATCCGCAGTTATTCTGCGGGAGCATGGTTTAGTGATCGCTATAAACGTGAAAAAATCCCTTTACTTTCAGAAGTGCTTGAGCTACTTTGCGAGCTGGATTTTAAGGGCGTGCTCAATATCGAGATCAAAACTGACAAATATCCCTACCCTAATATCGAGCAGATCACGTCAGAGCTCATGACGTCACAAAATTGGCCTTTTTCGCATATCTACTGCTCATTTAATATCCAGTCGCTGCAAACCCTGTCACAGCTTGAACCTGAGGTCGAGCTGTGCTTGCTCATGTCGACTTCTGACAAGAAAATCCAGCAAGGTTTGGCCGCTGACTTCATCACACATTTGCATCCTAGACTTGACTGGGCACAAAAAAATGCCAAGAAACTGCCCCAAATCCCTAAGCCACTGCGCCCTTGGACGCCCAATAATGACGCAGATATTCACTTTGCTTTTGATCATCACTTGGCAGGCTTCATGACAGACTATCCTGAGCTCGCTGTGCGAATCAAGCAGATGTATAATCAAAAATAAGCCTTACTCGGCTTATTTTTTTAGTTTGGCAATCTTGACTGCAACTGGCGTGTCAAGTCCTGCTTTTTTGATCAGCGCTTCATCATCAAAAATACGTTCTCGCGTATCGTCAGCGAGTATTTCCCCTTCATTCATGACAATGACGCGCGGAAAATTATCATAGACAAACTCCATATCATGCAAGATTGAGATGACGATTTTTCCCTGTTCTGACAGTAATTTGATTGCTTTTGACAGCGCTTTTTTGCCTCGTAAATCCTGCGCAATCGTAGGCTCATCAAAGATGATAATCTTTGGATCCATGGCCATGACACTTGCCACGGTGATCAGCTTTCGTGTTGATAACGACAGATCATAGGGGTTCTTATCCAGCACGTCATTTAGGCTAAAAAGCTCAGCAACAAAAGCGACATTCTCACGGATTTTCATCTTGTCAAATCCTAGGTTTTTCATGCCAAATTCAAGCTCAGCTGAGACGGTATTTTTAAAAATCTGATCATTTGGATTTTGAAAAACCATGCCGATCTGACGGGCAATTTCAGCAACGCTTTGAGTCGAAATTGCTTGGTTATCCTGCAATATCTGACCTTGATCAGGCTTAATCAAGCCTTTTAGAAGCTTGACGAGGGTTGATTTTCCTGCACCATTTTGCCCGATGATTGCTGTAGGCAGAGAAGTTTGATCATCTGAACCATTTTGAAAACTCACACTAACGTTATGCAAGATCTGCTGATTTTTCTCATAAGAAAAACTCAGATTTTTTATCTCGAGTTGCATCATAATAGCGCCTCCAACTCTTCTAAGGTTACAGGAAAATACCCGTTGGCTTTTTTCTTGTTCATTTTTTTTGCAAGGATTGTGACAGGCGGGCTGTCAACGCCAAGTGCCTCCAAGTCATCACGAGAAAAAATCACTTCTGCAGTGTTGAAATCAATGATTTTGCCGTTATCTATCAGCATCATCTTGTCTACAAAACGTGCGATTTTATCCATTTTCTGCCCCAACATGATGATGGTCATGCCCTGTGCTTGCAAGCGTTCGCAGGCTTCAAAAACCTGCTCAGAACCTTCCGGATCTAGCTGACTTGTCGGCTCATCGAGTATTAAAACTTCAGGATTCATGGCAATGACACTTGCGATTGCCATACGCTGCATTTGCCCACCAGAAAGCTCAAACGGATTTTTATCGCGAAACTCCCATATACCCAGCGTTTTGAGCGCCGTTTCCACCTGTCCAAAAATCTCAGCACGTGGCAGGCCAAGATTTTCAAGGCCAAAAGCGACCTCGTCAAACACCGTCGTCTTAGCGCCAGTCACTTGGGTGAATGGATTTTGAAAGACCATCCCAACGTGCTCAGAAATCTCAGCAACGCTTGCAGACAGGACGTTTATGCCATTGACCGTGACCTCACCTGCATAGGTTCCTTTGTAAAAATGCGGCACCAGACCGATCAAAGCCTGTCCAAGTGTCGACTTGCCAGCCGAATTGGCTCCGATAATCCCGATAAACTCCCCTTTTTCAACCGAAAAAGTCAGATTATCGAGCACGATTTTATCCGTTTTGGGATAGCGATATTTGAGATTTTTTACGTCAATAATCCGACTCATACTAGCCTCCCCACAATCACTGCGACAAGCGCAAGTACTAAAACAACTCTAATGACGAGGTTAAAGCGATATTTGGGCTCATCATAGAGATACGTTTTCTTCTTTTTCGAGTTAAAAGCGCGCACTTCAAGCGCGAGTGAGCGTTCACGCGTGCTCGTCAGACTGTCCATAACGACAGGCACCATGAGCGGGATAAAGGCCCGCACCCGCGTCAAAAAGTTACCATCAAGCTCAAGCGCACGTGATTTTTGTGCATCCATAATCCGTGACAATGTCGCTGACATCTGTGGAATAATCTGTAAAACTGACAACACAACATAGCCAAAACGTGGTGACAAGCCTGATTTTTCTAGCTCTGCGACTAATGTCGCAGGATTTGTCGTCAAGATAAAAACTGAGAATGCTGTGATAATGACAAGGATTCTCAAGCAGATTCTGACTGCGTACAACAAACCTTCACGATAAAAATGTAGAAACCCTAGCTTAATCAACAGCGTTTCATTACCCTGAAAAAACAAGCCCTGTATCAGTAAAATCGTCAGCATGACAAAGGCTGACACGAGCACAATCGGTAGCGCCCGTCGCAAGATTTTTCCAATCAATAGTAAAATGATGCATAACGCCAAAACGCCTAGAATCACAGAGAAACTAGACGATATATAAACGGTCAAAACAGCCGTCAAAACGAAAAATAGCTTCGTCAGAACGTCGATTTTGTGGACAACTGTCGTGCCAGGCTGATATAAACTGAGCGTTTTCATCAGAACGTTTCAATCTCCTCATCTTCGTACATGGCCTTGAGTGTCTCTGGTAATGCCTTGAAAATCAAGAAAGCAATTACCGCAACGACGACTTTATCAGGAAAATCAACGACAATTTCGTCTAAAAGCGACGCAAACCAGACAGGGCGATTGGCTGAAATGAGTGCTGCAAAGACACCGTCGCCCCAAGCATTGCCAGTTTGTCCACCCCAAAAGAGAATGTTCAGTGGTGTTGAGACGATAATCGCAATACCACCCAACGCAAAGCCGCTGATGATGGCATCTGGCAGCTTTTTGAAAGCCCCCAGATGCGCTAAAATCCCCGCTAAAAGGCCAATTCCAATCTGCGTAAGAGCATAGACAAACATGATCGGATTTTGCGTCAAACCATAAATGATATTGTTGAGGGCGCCGACTAAGGCACCAACGATTGGTCCAGCCAAAACCCCCGTCAGAATCGTCCCAATCGAATCCAACCACAAAGGTAATTTTAATAGTTGCGCAAAAGTTGCCCCAACATAGTTAATCCCAACGCCAACAGGAATCAGCACGAGCGACGCCGTTGAAAGCTTGAGTGAAAAAAGTTTTCTATTATTTGCCATTAGTTCTCTTTCTCTTTTCCGTTATCTTGTTTTAATTATAACAAAAATAAGACGTTTAGCCAATGATTTCAAGTTTTTATTTCATAATATCTGCCCAGTCGCCCAAACCATCTATAAATTTTTTGGCTTTGACGTGAACGCCGATATAGTGGTCATAAAGTGCATCTATAAAACTGCGAATCTGCTTTTTCAGATCATCAGAAAGGTTGATACTTGGTAACGTCTCCAGATTTACCGCCATAAAAGAATGGCACAAAAAGATGACGTTGGGCGCTATATGCTCCCGTTTCATATCTTGATCAAAATGGTTTCGGCACAGGCAACCATTGAACTTATAAGAAAAATCCATAGGCAAATCCGTGCGGTGACAAAAGACACACTGGCTAAAATCAAGCTGTGCGCCAAAGCGACTCATGAGCTGTAACTCAAAGATATTGGTCACAACTTCCATGTCAACCCTGTTTTCAATCAGCTCAAGTGCCTTGATCAGAAAGCCATAGAGCGCGGCGTCATACTGGTTATCGGCAATCGCAACATCAGCCAGACTGATGATATAACTGGCATACGCCTGCGCAAAAATGTCCGCGTTGATGTACTTGTAACTTACCGCCTCAGAAATATCTGAAATAAAACTCAGCCCTTCTTCGTTAATAGCCGCAAGCAAATCAAGCTGCGTGAAGTTCTGTAAACTGCTCGAAAACTTCGACTTGCCAGCATTTTTGACAAAAAACATCCGCTTGCCAAAACTTTCTGTGAAAATCTTGACCAATTTATCTTGTTCGCGGTAATTTCTACTGAACAAAACCAAACCACGCGTCTCTACGTTTTGCATGCTGCTCCTTTCTGATGACTGATATTACTTTGATTATATCAAAAAAAATGCGCCATCTTTGTGATTCTGACGACGCATTTTTTGACCAATTTTCAATCACCCACGTTTTTCAGCCACAAAATCACTCAAACGTGCCATGGCTTCACGGATCACGTCCATACTTGCTGCGTAGCTAAGACGCACATACCCTTCACCATATTTTCCAAAAGCTGAGCCGGGGATAAAGGCGACTTGTTTGGCATTTGCAAACTCGATCAAAAAGTCAAAGGAATTTTGATTCAAATCAGCTGGGATTTTTGCAAAAATGTAGAATGCACCATCAGGTTTGATGATGTCAAATCCGAGCGGTGTCATTTGTGAGATGATGTAGTCGCGGCGCACAACATATTCAGCTTTCATAGTTGCTGCGTCATCACGACCATTTTCCAGCGCCTCAATCGCCGCAAATTGCGACACGGTCGTTGCTGCTGTCACAAAATACTGGTGCGTTTTGATAATCTGACTTGTAAGTGTTTTATCTGCTAAGATAAACCCAACACGATAACCTGTCATGGCGTGTGATTTTGATAAACCGTTTAAAACAATGGTCTGATCACGCGCAAACTCCGCAATAGAGATGTGTTTTTCGTCTGTATAGTTGAGCTCCGAGTAAATCTCGTCAGAGATGACAAATACTGGATATTTTTTGATAACAGCCGCAAGCGCCTCAATCTGCGCACGATTATAGGTCACACCTGTCGGATTTGACGGGTAGTTGAGGATGACAGCCTTGGTCTCAGGATTTGCGATTAGCGCCGCTTCAAGCATCTCAGGCGTCAGAACAAAGGCATTTTGCGTCGTATCAATCTCCACCATTTCAGCGCCAGCAAGCTGGATGAGCGGTTCATAGCCTGGGTACAATGGTGCAGGCGTCAGAACCTTGTCGCCTTCGACGAGGATAGACATGAGGCTAGCTGAGATTGCCTCAGTGGCACCAACCGTGACCAATATCTCAGACTCAGCATCAAACGAAATGCCGTACTTGTCAGCAAAAAATGAACTTGCAACACGACGCAGCTCAAGTAAACCAGCCATACCCGTATAGTGACTTTCATGTGCATTTACAGCCGCAACAGCCGCAGCCTCGACATGCTCAGGTGTATTAAAATCAGGCTCCCCCAAAGTCAGCTTGAGCATCCCAGGAATCTTTGACACTTCCTGATCAAAACGACGAATCGCCGAAATTTGGATTTTATCGAGATTGGGATTGAAAAGATTTGAAATGTCCATGTTGGTCTCCTAGTTAGATGCTGCAGTATTGTTTGCAAAATTTAGATTTTCTTATATTTTATCACTTTTTGCGGGAAATTGGGGGATTTTTTGAAAAAATTATGGGTTGTTACAAATATAACTTAGTTGCTTTAAAAAACAGAATTTCGTATAATTCCATTATGACTATATGAATGGAGAACCATATGAAAATGAAGCATAAAGAAACATTACCAATCGTTTTCGACTTATATGGTACGATTGTTTTTGATGGCAAAAATATCCCAGAAGATATTAAACATCTTCTAAAATATAAGCTTTCTAACCACGAGATTATCTTCGCTTCTGCTCGTCCTATACGAGATATGACAGGGATATTGACAGACTTTCTTGATCATACTTGGATTGGTGGCAATGGTAGTATTGTTAAACAAAATCATAAAATTCATGTTGAAAATGTTATCAAAACTAAAGATTTTTCAACGATAAAAACAGTAATTGAGAAAAATAACTTAGACTATTTAATTGATGATGAGTGGGATTATGCTTACAAAATTAGTGGCGATCGAAACATATTAGAAAAAGTAGATCAAGAAAAAATTGCTAAAAGAATCCGATTAAGATTTTACTTCTTAATTTGGACAGCATGGCCGAAATTTACACTATATTAACCAAGTTAGAGCTTTCCTTAGTTGTTCATTCTAAGGAAAATACCATTGATATTTCAGCCAAAGACATCAACAAATATACGATAGTATCAAAACGACTCTCCGGACGAGACTACATCGCTTTTGGTAATGATCAAAATGATATCGCATTATTAAGCCATGCAAAGAAAGGATATATTATTGGTAATGAGTTGAAATTAGATCAAAGTTTACCTATCACAACTATATCAAAAAAAGATGTCGCAGAAAGCCTTAAAAATATCGCTAGTATCAATCTTGACACTGATTAATATGGGAAAATCATAAAACAAAAGGTTCTACACCAACGTGTAGAACCTTTTTATAATGCCCCCTGCAGGGCTTGAACCTGCGACCCATGGATTAAGAGTCCACTGCTCTACCAACTGAGCTAAGGAGGCGACTTCATTACCTTATAATTATACCAAATAATCGAAAAATTGCAAGAAAAAACTGTCATTTTTTCGCATCAAAAAAACACTGATTGAATGCCGGATACTCACTCGTGTATTGAACCCGCTGTTACAAAAACAGGTGGGCGTCGCGCTCTTACTGAAGCAGCTTCCATCTAAAATGGCTTGCACGCTGTAAGATGTCTCAAAGACTCCCGAGGTAATACGATTTAGTCGGTCAAAAATGTGAGTAAGTTCGCACATTCCAGTGCTTTTCTTATATCTCTATCATAACATGGTTTTATTTTTTTTGCAAGTCTCAGGAAGAAACCGCTTTCTTTTTCACACAAAAAACAGAAACCTCACGATTTCTGTTCTTATTTTTTCTTATTTATTTACTCAAAATAGACAATGTTTCAGCCAGATCATCCACATTGACCTCAAGTGTGTCACCTGTGGCGCGAATTTTCACTTCAACGATGCGATCTGCTGCTTTTTTGCCGACCGTCACGCGAACGGGAAGACCAATCAAGTCGCTATCTGCAAACTTGACGCCAGCGCGTTCATTGCGGTCATCTTCGAGCACTTGCAATCCTTTTGATGTCAGGGTTGCTACGATTTCTGATGATAGGGCTGTAGCCACTTCATCTTTGACGTTTACAGGGATGACGTGCACGTCATAAGGCGCAAGGCCTTTTGGAAAGTTCATCGACCATGAAAACTTGTAGTCACCTTTAAATGTTTTCTCAACATTGATACGTGCGAACTGCTCCAAAATTGCAGATAACATACGGCTTACGCCAATGCCGTAAGAGCCCATGATGATTGGTTTTGCTTTGCCATTCTCATCAAGCACGTTTGCCCCCATGCTCTCAGAGTAACGTGTGCCGAGTTTGAAAATATGCCCAATCTCGATACCACGCGCAAACTTGAGCTTGCCACCGCCGTCTGGCGCTGTTTCACCCTCTTTTGCCGTGCGCAAATCAACAAATTCTGCAACCTGATAATCACGTGCAAGATTGGCGTTTTGATAGTGAAAACCATCTTCATTTGCGCCGACCGTTGCATTGGTAACTGTCTCAACCAGGCGGTCTGCGATAATTTTGACTGTATCTAGCAAGCCAACAGGGCCAAGTGAGCCAAATGTCGCACCGAAAATCTTGAGTGCGTCAGCTTCACTGGCAGGTTCTAAAAAGTCAGCACCCAGATGGTTAGTCAGCTTGACTTCATTTAGCTCATCATCTCCACGTAGCAAGATGACAACTGGCTCCCCATCAGCGATATAAAGCAGTGTCTTAATAGTCTGCTCTGCTGGAACATCAAGAAAAGCTGACACTTCATCAATCGTTTTCGCATTAGGCGTTGCAACTTTTGTAAGCTCAATCTGTTCCGTGTAGACAGTTGGTTTGACAAACTCAGTCGACGCCATTTCTAAGTTAGCGGCATAGTCTGAGCCGTCAGAGTAGGCAATCGTATCCTCACCTGCAATCAGCCAGTTTTTTAGCTCGTTTTGAATATCTGAGATAACAGATGCTGGGATTTCAGAAATATCAGCGATTGATTTATCTAAAATCAACCATTTTTCCAAGTCCGTCCGATCCGGCGTAATCGCCATAAACTCTTGCGAATCCTTGCCGCCCATCGCACCGCCGTCACCGATGATGCCTTTAAACTCAAGACCTGCGCGCGTGAAAATCGCCTCATAGGCATGCTTGTAGTCGAGATAAGTCTCATCAAGCGACTCATAGTTGGCGTGGAAGCTATAGCCATCCTTCATGATGAACTCGCGGCCACGAAGCAAGCCGTAGCGCGGACGTTTTTCATCACGATACTTGGGTTGGATTTGGTAAATGTTGAGTGGCAACTTTTTGTATGACGTGATTTCATTTCTGACGAGGGCAGTCATTGTTTCCTCATGCGTCGGACCAAGGATGAAGTCTGACGAATCACGGTTTTTGAGCTTGTAAAGGTCAGCCCCATAAGTATCATAGCGACCACTTTCTTTCCAGAGATCCGCCGTCAGAAGTGCTGGTGCGAGAAGCTCTACAGCACCGATAGCATCAAACTCTTCGCGCATGATTGATTTAAATTTTTCAATCACGCGATTGGCAAGCGGCAGGTAGGCATAGATACCAGCCGAGACCTGACGCACATAACCCGCACGGACAAGCAGCGCATGGCTGATAACTTGCGCATCGGAAGGCATCTCGCGTAATGTTGGAATTAGCATTTTAGATTGTTTCATAGTGATAGTTGGGCAACCCTATCAAGCACCCCGCTTGGAGATTGCCCTTTCCTTTCATATAGTGCTTTAATTATATCAAAAAAAACACTGGAATACAGTGTTTTTTGATAATTTTGGAGAAATCAATGAAACAAGCGTAATATATCATTCCAAGTCACTGCAATCATGAGGATGACCATGACGCCGACGCCGATGAGGGTGATGATGCTTTCATTTTCTTGTTTCATTGGCTTACGGCGGATGGCTTCGATGATGTTCATGAGAATTTTCCCGCCATCTAATGCTGGGATCGGGATCAGGTTGAAAATACCTAGATTAATCGATAGTAGTGCCATAAAGCTGATAATAGTAGTGATACCTTCACGCGCCACTTTGCCTGACATCTGATACATGGCGACGGGGCCACCAAGTTTGTTGATATTTGGGTGAAGTACTAAGTCTTTCAGGGCATTTACGATTGCAAAGGCTGACGATGCGGCATTTTTTAAGCCACCTAGTAGCTTGTCAAAAAAGCCTGTTTTTAGCAAGGGTGTCACGCCAATGATATAGCTTTTATCTTCTTTTTTAGGTGTGATGGTAAGCGTTTTGTCAGAGGTCGTCACGCTGATTTTTTTGCCGTCAGACTTGCTAATAGCGGCTGAGAGTTCTGACCAGTCGGATACTTTCGTACCATTGATGGCTTTAATCGTATCACCCGTTCGCAAGCCTGCCTGGTAAGCAGGATAAGATTTGTCGGAAATTGTTACTTGATTACTTGACAAATCCTGAACGCCACCTTGCATGAAGGCAACGAGAACAAAAGCGACAGCACCTAAAATAAAGTTATTCAGCGGTCCTGCAAAGTTCGTCAGCATGCGGCCAGGCAAACTTGCGCTCTGATACTGCACATCAAGCGGTGCAATCCGAATCTCTGTCCCGTCTTCCTCGACGACAGTCGCATCGTGGTCAATCTGATAGGTGACATTTTCACCGTTCACCTCACCTGTGATGCTCAAGTCTTTTTCAAAGTCGTAAGCTGTGACAAGCATTGGGAGCGCTTGCCCAAACTGAGATTTGGCGCTCAGGTTGACGCGGGTGACGATGTTTGTCGCAGGCTCAAGCGTCAAGCTCGCAGGTGCACCAGTCTTAATCTCAGTCGTATCCTCACCCCAGCCTGCCATGCGGACATAACCACCCAGCGGCAAGATGCGAATGGTATAAAGTGTGCCATCTTTTGCTTGATGAGCAAAGATTTTCGGCCCCATGCCAATCGAAAACTCGCGCACCAAAATGCCCGCTTTTTTTGCAAAAAAGAGATGACCATACTCGTGGACACAAACGATGACGCCAAAAACGATGATAAATGTCACTAAACTTTGAATCATAAGTTATTTTCCTCTATTTATTATGAGTTGGCTTTTTCTGATGATAGCGTGTCAATCCAGGTGGCAACTTTCTTTCGTGTCTTAGCATCGGTCGCAAGAATCTGTTGCAAGCTTTGACCATCAAACTCCATGTGCCCAAAAACGGCACGTGTTATCAGCTGCTCAATTGCTAAAAAACTGATTTTCCCGTCACGAAAAGCACGATTTGCAACTTCGTTTGCAGCATTGTAAACTGCAGGATAGCCGCCACCAAGTTTACCGACACGATAAGCCAAATCTAACATGGGAAATCTGACCAAGTCCATTTTTTCAAAATGCAGACTGGCAAGTTCTGTCAGATCAAAGTCTTTTTCATTTTGCATGGTGATATGGCGTGGATAGGCGAGCGCATACTGGATTGGTTCTCGCATGTCTGACGCGCCAAGCTGCGCCAGAACCGCGCCATCATTAAGCGTGATCATCGAGTGCACGACTGACTCCCGGTGCATGACGACGTGGATGTCGTCGTAAGGCATGTCAAACAAGTGATGCGCTTCGATAACCTCAAGGCCTTTGTTGACCATGGTGGCAGAGTCTAGCGTGATTTTTGCACCCATTGACCAGTTAGGATGCGCTAGCGCACTTTCAAGCGTCACATCTACTAATTCTTCGCGTTTTTTATCCCGAAATGAGCCACCAGATGCAGTTATTGTCAGACTTCTGACGTCTTTTCGTTTGACACCTTGTAAAACTTGAAAAATCGCTGCGTGTTCACTGTCAACAGGTAATATCTTGCTGCCAGTTCTTGCGGCTTCAGCAATGATGGTATCTCCTGCCACAACAAGCGTTTCTTTATTGGCAAGTGCGATGTCATGACCGAGTTTGATGGCTTCGAGTGTTGGTAATAGACCAACTGAACCTACTATTGCGTTCAGTAAAATATCATAGTCAGAAACACTAACAAGTTCTATCAACCCATCAGAACCTGACAGGCTCTCAATCTCTGGGAATGCCTGTGCTAACTCGACTTGATTGGCGTCAGAAGCTGATACGACGATTTTTGGTGAAAATTTTTCGATGATTTCACGCGCTTTTGCGATATTGTCGCCATAGGCAAATCCTACAAGCTCAAACAAGTCTGGATGCGCAGCTATCACGTCTAAAGCCTGAGTGCCGACACTACCCGTTGCACCCATCAGCATGATTTTTTTAAGTGTCATAACATTAGAATAGTCCTAAAAGGTGCATAATCGGGAAAACAAAAATCATGCTGTCAAATCGGTCCAAAATCCCGCCATGACCTGGTAAAATCTTGCCTGAATCTTTGACACCAAAATGACGTTTGAGGCTTGACTCGACGAGATCACCGAGCTGCCCAACAACTGAGAAAATCGCCACTAAAAGAATCATCTTGAAAATGTTTGTGTTAGGCGCAAGCTTTGGATACAAAAATATCATGATCAGCGCCACAACAATGGCAGAAATAACACCGCCAAGCGAGCCTTCAACTGTTTTATTTGGCGAGACACTAGGAATGAGCTTAGTTTTGCCGAGTTTTCGCCCGACAAAGTAAGCACCTGAATCCGTCGCCCACACGATAAATAATGCCATGAAAAAGATAAATAGGCTGCTAGCACGCGCCGCAAGGAGATTTTGAAAGCCGATGCCGATGTAAAACGCAGATAAAAACGGAAAACCGATGTCCTCAAACGTGTACTTGCCATTGGTAAAGACCATGATACCCATCATGATGAACAAAACTAGCGTAAACAAAGTCAAGTTGCTGTCCGTGCCTAGTTTTGGAAAATACTGTGTTGTTGGTAGGGAAAGTGCAAGCGCCGCAAGCGTTGCAAGAATTCCCTCAAATGACAAGATGTCAAGCTTGCGCATCTTGAACAGCTCACTCATCGCGATGATAACAAGCAGACCAACTAAAATCTGAAAAGGTGCGCCACCAAGGATGGCTAAGCCTAAAAATACTGCGCCTGCAACGACGCCTGTGATGATTCTCTGAGTCATTTTTTGATTCCTCCATATCTGCGGTCTCTTTTTTCAAATGCTGCAAACGCCAAGTCTAGCGCAGCATCATCAAAGTCTGGCCACAATGTTTCTGTAAAATATAATTCGCTATAAGCTGTCTGCCAAGGTAAAAAATTACTGAGACGGTGCTCACCAGATGTTCTGATAACAAAGTCAGGATTGCGGTATTCTGACGGCAAGTTAGCAGTCGTCAGATAGTCTTCAAAAACCTCTTTTGTAATCTCACTAGACATGAGCTGCCCTGTTTTTATCGCATCAGCAATCGCCTTTGTCGCGTCCAAAATCTCATCTTGACCACCGTAGTTCAGAGCTATATTTAGGATCATACCTGTATTATCAGCTGTATCAACCATGGCTTTATCAATTGATTTTAGTGTGGCTTTTGGCACGCCGTCACGTTTTCCAATCATTGATACACGGATATTTTCACGTTTGAGTGTTGGCACAAATTTTTCGTAAAAATCTATCGGCAAACTCATGATGAACTTAACCTCAGCTGCAGGTCGCGTCCAGTTTTCAGTCGAAAAAGCGTAGACTGTTAAGACTTTGACGCCACGATTTTGCGCGTGAATGGCGATATTTTGCAGTGCATCCAAGCCTGCTCTATGACCAAATACACGTGGTTTTCCTTGATTTTGTGCCCAACGGCCATTGCCATCCATGATGACAGCGACGTGTTTGGGAATATTTTTTTCTTGATTGGTCATGTTTCAGACTACCTCGTTAGTTTTAATGTAGCAAGTCGCCCTTTAATTTTACCATATTTTCACAACATTTTCACAAAAAAAATAAGCCACTAAGCTTATTTTATCTCAAACTTATTCAAAGGGTGAGTCTGCTTTGTCAGCAGTTTCAACAGCTGAGGCTGCGTCAGTTTTGGCATCAGCAATCACATCATCAACTCCTGAATCAGCAGCAGCGGGCGTTTTAACTGTTTTTACTGCAGCACGATCAAATGTCAAAATCACGCCTTCTGCGTCAAGTTCAACTGTTCCTTTAGCAGTGTCAACACTTGACAAAATACCGTGTAATCCGCCGATTGTCACGATTTCTGAGCCAGGTTGCATCGTATCAAGCTGTTCTTGACGTTTTGCAGCAGCTTTCTTTTGGTTACGTTGCATGAACCACATCATACCACCGAAAAGAACGATTAGAATTACAAATTGCATGTTTTTACCTCATTTATTTTTAGCTTAACTCATTATATCAAAATTTTTGAAATAAAAAAAGTACTACCCCTAGTACTTTTTTTCTGAAAGTTATGTGACGCGCACACACCCTCATTTGGGCTCACCAAATTTACCTTATGAATTTATTTTAGCTCACTTTTTTTGAGAATGCAAGAAAAGTGACTTTGTTTATTCTTTTTAATTAAACGTCTGAATCTTGCTTATTTTTAATAGAAATGTTATCATTTTAATAGAAAATATTTTATAAAAAAGGGAGTCTTTATGACCAGCTCAGAACTTAAAACCGCTGCACGGCGTGCCTTAAAGGACAATTTTGTCCAAAAAATGTTACTGATAATTTTACCTATCGCAATTACCGTTATCTCAAATCTATTTGTCAAAACAACTGGTAACTACCTGTCAGACCAGGTCACAGAGAAGGTCAAAGACAATGCAAGTTTGTCTGACGTCTTTAATATCCTGACAGATTCTTGGCAGATTTTACTTGGTGATCAGTTACTAAGCATTCTGATGTCGATTATCATTGCCATTTTCACTGCCTCAGCGATTTTCAACTATATCGAGATTTTCCGCGGTGAAAAAACGGAGATTAACTTGCTTTCTGATATATTACGCCCGTTTAGAGATGGCTCTTTTATCAAGATTGTACTCATTACGGTTATCATACAAGTTGTTTTGAAAATTTTATCATTTATTTTAGTTATCGGCTGGATTCCTGCGATTTTACTTGGATTTGGCTGGTCACAGGCCATCATGGTTCTGCATGACAAGCTTGAAACTGACAGCTACACAGGGGTTTGGAACGTACTTAGCACCTCTTACGATATGATGCGCGGCTACAAGTTTAAATATTTCTTGTTTAACTTGACTTTCATTGGTTGGATGATTTTGGCAGTATTTGCCTGGGGGCTCCCAAACATTTGGATCATGCCGTTTATGAACATGGCAATGGTTGCTTTCTACGAAGCACGAAAACAAGACCGCCTATAATCGCACAAAACAGCTTCGGCTGTTTTTTTCTGCCCATTTCGTGATAAAATTAAAGTTATGGATATGGAAATCAAAATTGGAAATGAAACCATCAAAAAATTGCAACTGTCAAGCATTGTCAAAAACCCCTACCAACCTAGGCTTAGTTTTGACCCAGAAAAGTTACAAGAATTAAGCGACTCTATCAAAGAAAATGGCGTTTTACAACCAATTATTGTCAGAAAGTCTAGTATTATCGGCTATGAGATTTTGGCGGGTGAACGCAGATTTCGTGCGTCAGAACTTGCAGGACTCTCTGAAATCCCAGCTATCATCAGAAATCTGACTGACGATGAGATGATGCTACTATCAATCCTAGAAAATCTTCAACGTGATGATTTGAGCCTACTTGACGAAGCGCGTAGTTTACAAAATCTATCTGAAAAGGGGGGTATGACGCATGCTGCTATTGCAAAAAAACTTGGTAAATCACGTCCTTACGTGACAAATCTGATCAGACTTTTGAGCCTGCCTGATTTAGTGTTACAGATGCTTGACGATCACAAGCTATCGCAAGCTCACGCGCGCCTTTTGATTACTTTAGACAATGAACAAGAGCAGATCAGTCTAGCTAAACGCATTTTTAATGAAAATATGTCCGTCAGAACACTTGAAAAATTGATAAATGCCTCTAAAACAAATCAAAATAATAAAAAAACGCCTGATATCTTTATCAAAGCAGCTGAGAAAAATTTAGCACAAACTCTTGGCAACCCTGTTACAATAACAGGTAAAAAAATTGAAATCAGCTATGATAACTTAGATGAACTCAATCGACTTATCCAGACAATCCTCCACAAATAATCCACAAATTATTTCACAAGGCCTTGGCAGGCTTTTTATTTTTCCATTGTTTTTTCCACAGATTTTCATCAATTCACATCTTGTGTATAAGTTATCCCCATCTGTGAACAAGTTGTTCTAATTACCTTTAAATAACACTTTTTTTTTGGATTCACCTGTGAAAAAGATAAAAATAAACTATTTTTATCCCCATTTTCCACAATCATGTGAATAACTTAATCACAGATTGTTGATTTTGGTTATTTTTTTACAAAAATTGTGGAAAACTTTCAATTAACATGATATAATTTTCTTATCCACAAGACTGTAGAAAGGAGTAAAATGACTTTAACACAAAATGAGCTCAAGTTCTGGGAACGGGTCAAAGAATTGGCGCAAAATAACCTTGGTCAATCACCTTATGACTATTTTATTGAACCTGCAAAATTACTCGAAATTACTGAAAATGATGCTAAAATTTACCTAGAGAGCGACTTGCACCGTGATTTTTGGAAAAAACAGGAAGATCTAATCAAAACTGCAGGTTTTGAAGTCTTAGGAGCGCCAATCAGTTTTTCACTTTATACAGCTGATGACATTGATCCAACTTTATATGATCGGGTTGAAGCAGCATCTATTGCCAGCGCTGAAGTGTCTGAAACCGCAACTTTTATCACAAAATCTGATGTCAAACTAAAAAATAGCCTCAACGACAAATATACCTTTAGCAACTTTGTCCAAGGTGACGGCAACCGCATGACCTTAGGCGCTGCTATTGCTGTTGCAAATGATCCAGGCGGCATGTACAATCCTCTCTTTATCTATGGGGGACCTGGCCTTGGTAAGACCCACTTGATGAACGCCATTGGCAATGAAATCTTGAGTACCAATCCAAATGCCCGTGTCAAATACGTCTCATCAGAAAATTTTGTCAATGACTACGTACAAAGTTCCCGAAAAAATCAGATGCAGGAATTCACAGATGAATATCGTACGCTTGACTTGCTTTTACTAGATGATATTCAGTTTTTTGCCAACAAAGAAGGTACGATCAATGAGTTCTTCCAGACTTTCAATACCTTGCATGATAAAGGGGCACAGATTGTCATCTCAAGTGACCGACCGCCGCTTGAGCTTAATGAATTTCAAGAGCGTCTCACATCTCGATTTGGCTGGGGGCTAACAACCGACATCACAGCGCCAAATTACGAAGACCGCATGGCAATTTTGCTCAATAAAGTTGACGAGATGGCAATCAAAGTGCCGTCAGAAACCCTATCTTATATTGCTAGCCGGATTGATTCTAATGTGCGCGATCTTGAAGGCGCACTGAAAAATCTCAAGTTCTATGCTGACACTTATCATGTTGAGACAATCAATGTTGACACAGCGGCAAAGGCACTAAATATGCTTGAGTCCGATAAACTCATGCACGACAGCGACATCTCATCAAGTAAGATTCAAGAGGAGGTCGCAAATTTTTACAAGATTTCTGTCGCAGATATGATTAGTAAAAAACGTCCCAAAGAAATCGCCTATCCGAGGCAAATTGCCATGTATCTGATCCGTGAGCTCACAAACAAGAGTCTTCCTGCTATTGGCAAGGAATTTGGCGGACGCGATCATACCACTGTCATGTATGCCCAGTCACAAATCTCTAAAAAAATGAAGACAGATACTCAACTTCAGAAAGAAATGGATACAATCAAATCAAATCTTCGTTGATTTTGTCTATTTTGTATTGTGGAGAATAGCTCGGCTTGTTCACAGCTTATTCAAACTTATCCACACATATTTTTATCTCGCATGACTTACTTATCCTGACTTATCCACACTATCCACAGCACCTATTACTATTACTATCTATATTTATTTAACTAATAAAAGAAAGAGCTCTCACAAATGATCAATTTTTCAATCAACAAAACGGCATTTCTCAATAACTTGAGAATTACAAAGCAAGCTATTTCTAGTAAAGTGGCAATTCCAACCCTGTCAAAAATCAAAATTGATGTCACAGAAGCAGGTATTACATTGACTGGATCAAATGGTCAAATCTCAATCGAAAATCATTTGTCAAAAGATGATGAAAATGCAGGTATGATCATCACAGAAGCAGGTAGTATCTTACTTGAAGCAGGATTTTTTGAAAGCGTCGTGACAAATTTACCTGAAATTTCTTTTGATTTTAAAGAAATTGAGCAAAATCAAGTGGTTCTGACGTCTGGTCAGTCTGAAATCACGCTCAAAGGCTTGGATGTTGAGATGTATCCGCGATTGCAAGACATGCCGACTGAAAATCCTTTAAAAATCAAGGCGGGTGTCTTAAAAGATATTTTCTCTGAAACAGCATTTGCCGTGTCAACACAGGAATCTCGTCCGATTTTGACGGGATTGCACTTGATTTTGAGCGACAACAAAGTACTCAAATCAGTCGCAACAGACTCACACAGGATGAGTCAGCGCGTGATTACGCTTGATAAATTGAGTGAAAATTTTGATCTGGTTTTACCAAATAAATCTGTTAATAGCTTCAAATCAGTTTTTACTGACGATGATAACGAGCTTGACATCTTCTTTTCAAGCAATCAAATCCTCTTTCGAAATGACACGGTTTCATTTTACACGCGTCTTGTTGAAGGAAATTATCCTGATACAGACCGCTTGATTCCCTCAACCGACGATTATACGCTTGATTTGACCTTTGACGTTGCAAATCTTCGTCACACCATGGACCGCGCTAAATTGCTCTCTAGTGCGACGACAAACGGTACTGTTAAATTGACCGTGACTTCTGACAAGGTGATTGCGACGGTTAATTCACCAGAGGTCGGATCAGTTCATGAAGAAATCACCCCCCTTGCTAAATCTGGTGACGATCTTGTGATTTCCTTTAATCCACAGTATATGATTGATGCTTTAAAAGTCATCAACGAGCCTGAAGTTCGGATTCGCTTTATCTCAGGTGTGCGGCCATTTACCTTGGTCCCTAAGAGCGATACGCTTGATTTTGTGCAACTGGTCACACCGGTTCGTACCAACTAATGTTATAATAGACCGAGAGGTCTATTTTTTTATGAAAATTATCCACACTGATATTTATGGCGATTTGACGTCTTTTTTGGTTGATGAGGCGCGTGAACACCTGTCTCATGGTCGCAAAATTTTCTACATCGTACCATCATCTCTATCTTTTGAAAAGGAAAAAGAGATATTGACGCGTTTCAATGCGGGCAAGGACACTGCTCTGTTTGACTTGACAGTGACACGTCTCAAACAGCTTCCCTGGTATTTTGATAAGGGAGTAGAAAGTGTGCGACCTAGTCTATCAAACGTCGGCATCGCCATGCTCATGCGTCAGACCTTGAAACATTTGTCTGATGCGGCTATTCCAACTTACAGGTTTATGCGAGATAAACAAGGCTTTATCGACCAATTAGTGGCACTTTATACAGAATTAACGCAGTCAAATTTGACTTCTGAAGACTTGCTTTTGGCGCAAAATACACCTAAGAATAAAGAAATAAAAACCATTTTTGATGCCTTTGAAGCAGAACTTGGTGCATTTTCAAATGATAATAAACTGCAACAATTCATTGACAAGGTTGTTGACGATAGGTTTACAAGTGATTTACAGGATTATGTTTTGGTGATTGATGGTTATTCCCGTTTTTCAGCTGAGGAGATGACCTTGATTGATGTCTTGTCAACGCGCGTATCAGAGATTGTCATCGGTGTATATACGTCTAATAAAGCGTTATCTGCTACTTTTTTAGAGGGAAATGTCTATCAACAATCAGTCGAGTTGATTAGAAACTTACAAGAAAATTATCTAGTTGATTTGATTGACAAGACTGTCAATCAAGTTGACACAACATTTACAAACCTATCACGATTGATGGAAAAGGAGTCTGATTTTACGATTTCTGATGATGATAAACTAAGTACACATGAGGGTCTTGAAATCTGGCAAGTTGTCAACCATAAAGAAGAAATTGAGCATGTGGCAAAGCAAATCCGTCAGTTACTCGAACAAGGTATCAAATATCAGGAGATTTTGGTTTTACTAGGAGATGTTGCTGGTGATGCCATTTTACTGCCGGAGATTTTCAAGACTTATCAGATTCCATTTTTCTATGCCAAAGAAAAGGCGATGAAGGATCATCCGCTGATTGTTTTGATTGAATCTTTACTCAAAATTAAGACCAATCATTTTCAGTTGAGTGATGTGCTAAACTTGCTTAAAACGCAGTTATATACCTCTGATGAGATAAGTTTACAGGATATTTACAGCTTTGAGTATTATAGTTTACAGCACAATATTCGTGGTCGCCGTCAATTTGAGCAGACTTTTGAAGGCAAAAATGCTGAAAAAGTACGCAGTTTACTTGTGGGAAAAGGTTCACCTTTACAAGTACTTTTGACAAGCAAAGCGCAAAAAGGTCAAAAGTGGTTAGAAAAAATCCAAACTTTTTTGGAAAATGGCCAAGTCAAATCACAAATCGAACAGCTTTATTTTCGAGATGAGGCGACAAATAACTTTGAAAAGTCGTCAGAACATCTGGAAGTTTGGAAACATCTGATGAATGTACTGGAAGAATTCACAGCTGTTTTTGGACTGGAAACACTTTCTAGTACAGACTTTTTAGAAATCATAAGTGCTGGGATTAAAAATGCTGCTTATCGCCTTGTGCCTTCAAATGTTGACGTTGTGCAGGTTAAATCTTACGAATTGGTCGAGCCGCGTTCAGCCAGATATGTTTTTGCAATTGGTTTGACGCAGTCAAATTTTCCCAAACAGACGCAAAATCTCAGCCTTTTATCAGACGAAGAACGTGCTTCTATCAATGAGAAGTTAGCAGAGTCTGACCAAGTTAAGTTTATAGACGAACCTGCTTTTATCAATCACAAGAAAAATAGCTTTACAGCGCTGCAACTTTTTAACGCAGCCACGGAAAAGCTAGTTTTATCTACACCACAGATTTATGAGAATGAACAAAGTGAGCTGTCACAATATCTGCAGTTTCTAGTTGACTACGGTGTCAAGCCGACTGTCAAGTATGGTGTCAATTTGGTTGACAGTGTGTCACAGATTGGTAACTATGCAGGATTGTTATCAAATCTAGGTGCAATTGAGCGGCAGCTGACCTTGCCAGACCAACCTGAAACCAATCGGTCATTTTGGCTGAGTTTATTTAGGATCATGTCTAAACAAGAAGATTATCGAGGGGTATTTAGCGCAGCTAATGCCGATCACTTACAAGTGCGACAGCTTGATGAACAGGTTATTTCAGCACTTTATCCAAGTCATCTAAATGCGTCGGTGTCAAGTTTTGAGAATTTCTATAACTGTGAATATCAATATTTTCTAAACAACACTTTACATGTCCATGAGTTTGAAAAAATTGATTTGGATGCTAGAATTTCTGGTTCTTATTTTCATGAAGTTTTTGAAAAAGTCATGCGGGATACGTTGACGAGCAAAGCTGATTTTCAATATGTGTTGACACGAAGTTTACAAGAGGTTGACAGTAAGTATCAAGCCTTTTTCACACGAGATGCGACAAGTGCCTATACTTGGAAAAAATTACAAGAAATCATTAGGCAAACGGCGACTATGCTTGAAAAAACAGTTGGCAATGCAGGTGTCAATTCACTTGCTTTTGAGCAGGGGTTTGGCTTTGAAGGCTCGACCCTTGACACCTATCAAGTTGTTTTACAGGATAAAAAAACGCTGAACATCCGTGGTATGATTGACCGTGTCGACCAGATTTTCGGGACGCTTGGCGCTGTTGACTATAAATCTGGTGATAAGCGGTTCGACTTGCAGGCAGCTTACGATGGGACGAGTTTGCAGTTTTTGACCTATCTGGATATTTTACGTCAAAATACGCGCAAATTTGAAAATAGCGAGAACATTTGGGGGGCACTATATCTGCATCTCCAGAACCCGACGCACGCACTCAAAGACTTGAAAACACTAGATGAACTACCAACTGCTTTGAAAAATGAGATGAAATATACCGGATTTTTCACTGATACGCTGGCGAGCCATCTAAAAGATAATTTTGATGATTTATTTGATCTGGGGCAGTTCAAAAAAGATGGAGAACCGTATGCAAGTAACCAGAATTTCTATACGGGGTCAGAAATTTCAGGCATGATTGCGCATAATGAGACTTTGTATAAAAATGCAGGTGAAAAATTACTTGCGGGTACTATCAATATCAACCCAACTGTTGTCAAGCACGACGTCAGAGGATGTCAATTTTGTAAGTTTAAGTCTATCTGCGGTTTTGAGTCAGATGTGCATATGGGATATGGCCGTCAGATTCAGCTGAAAACAAAGGATGAGATCAAAGAGGCGTTACAAGCTGAGCTAGTAGAAATAAAGAAAGGGGATGAGTAGCAAGATGCAAGATAAAACAGAACTTGAAATTGCAACATTGCAGCAAGCTGAAGCTGGTAAAGCACTACCGAAAACACCTGAACAGATTGAAGCAATTTACAGAACAGATACTAATATCCTCGTTTCAGCATCTGCTGGATCGGGTAAGACATTTGTCATGACAGAACGGATTATTTACCTGATTTTAAGCGGCGTCAGGCTCAAAAATCTCTTTATTTCGACCTTTACAAACAAGGCAGCTGCCGAGTTAAAAACAAGATTGGACAAGAAAATTCGTGAAAGGCGTATTGAGACAAGTGACTTTGAACAGAAGCGTCTGTTGACAACCGCTTTACAAGATCTGTCAACTGCTGACATTGGAACAATGGATAAGTTTACACTGAAATTTTTGAAGGAAAATTTCTATCTTAAGAAATTGGATCCAACATTTAGGCTTTTAGTTGATAAAACTGAGCAGGATTTGATAAAACGAAGCATTTTTGATGCACTCGTCGAACGTCATTTGTCTTCTGATGGACTGACTGAAGATGACTCAGAAAATTCATTGCTATTAAGTAAATCTCGCTTCATTGCTGTCATGAAAAATTTCTCGTCAGACCGAAAAATTGACGGATTTTATACCGTTTTAGATAAAATCAATACATTTGCAGACAGTCTTGAAAATCCCGTAGATTGGCTGGGAAATGGCTTTCTAACAGGATTTGCGACGTTTGCAACTTTTTCTGACTTACCTGATAGGTTTACAGCAGGTTTACAGGAAAGTTTACACACAATTTATCAGGCTGTTATGGATAATCTGGCGTCAGGCTTGATCACTGGTAAGGCAAAGATAGAAAACGCTGAAAATTTTCTGGGAAATTTTGAGTTTCTGATAGACTGTCTTACAAGTAAAGACTATCAAAAGTTTGCGATGCTTTACAAGGACATGAAGTTTCAGTTTGTCCCAAATGCGAATAATAAGGAAAATCGAGATGAGGCATTAGAAGCTCAAAAAGCTGCGCTTAAAAGCCTAGTCACTGAAAATAAAAACACGCTTGATCAGTTTATAGACGCCGTTCGTCATCAGGATATCATCGAAAAATATCATGCGGCAGCACACGAGTTGACAGCAGATTTACAGATCATTGCGCAGGCATTTTACGCGGCCTATCATGCGTATAAGCTCAAAAATGCGAGCTTGGAGTATGCAGATGTGACACATCTGACCATCGAGATTTTGCAAGAAAATGAGGTTTTGAGAAAGGTTTATCAAAGCCAGTATTTTGAGGTCATGGTGGATGAGTATCAGGATACCAACCACTTGCAAGAGGCAATGCTAACGCTGTTATCAAACGGAAAAAATCGGTTTATGGTGGGGGATGTTAAGCAGTCAATCTATGGGTTTAGGCTTGCAGACCCGTCAATTTTTATGGCAAAATATGAAGGTTATCAAACAGAAAATGCTGATGGTAAACTCATCAGACTCAAGGAAAACTTCCGTTCGCGTCCAGAGGTGATTGATTTTACCAATCAGATTTTCAAGCATCTCATGGATAAATCAATCGGTGAGATGACTTATGGTGCTGAAGAAGCACTTGTTGTCGGTAACAAATCGCTCGCTGAAACGGATGAAAAAATTGATCTGACGGCGGAGCTTTTGATTTACAAAGATGAGAAAGAAAGGTCGTCAGATTCTGACGAAAATCTTTCATCAGGTGAGCTTATGATGACTGCAAAAGCAATCAGGGAGCTCGCAGATCAGGGCGCAAGCTATGAAGACATGGTGATTCTCGTCAGAAGTAAGACTAATAACGCTGAGATTGAGCGCGTTTTGCAGTCTTTTGACATCCCTGTCGTGCTTGACGAAGGCAAGATGAACTACTTGCAATCGCTGGAAGTCCTTGTCATGTTAGACGTTTTGCGCGCCATTGACAATCCGCTTTTTGATAAGTCGTTTGTGGCCCTGCTCAAGTCGCCTTTGTTTTACTTTACGGAAAATGAGCTAGCAATTATCAGTTTGCAGGCATCAAATGACCTGACTTTTTATGAAAAATATCAACAAACACTTCAAAAAACAGGTCTTAACTCTGACTTGGTTGACAGCACTCTAAGCGCTAAGTTAGTACATTTAGACAATATTTTGATAGAATGGTGTCAACTAGCGCGTCAAGATAGTTTACACAGTTTGATCTGGCAGATTTACCGTGAGACGCACTATTATGACTATATTGGTGGTATGAAAAATGGTCAGCAGCGTCAAGCTAATCTTGCAGCGCTTGCTGAACGTGCTGCAAGCTATGAATCATCAGGCTACAAAGGTCTTTACCAGTTTATTCAGATGATTGACAGCTTCATGTCAACTCAAAATGATCTAGTTTCTGTCAATGTTGCCCTACCATCAAACGCCGTGCGGGTCATGACGATTCACAAGTCTAAAGGACTGGAATTTCCCTACGTCTTTATCTTAAATGTCAACAAAAAATTCAACACCAAAGACTTGTCATCACCTCTTATTTTATCTCGGGAAAATGGTGCAGGCATCCAGTTTACAGCAGATTTTAAATCAGAAATAGAGACTGAATTTCCTTACGCACTTGTCAAAATGACAACGCTGCCGCACATGGCAAACGCACTTGAAAAGGAATACCAAGCGCTAGCTGAGGAGATGCGAATGCTCTACGTCGCTCTAACACGTGCTGTCAAAAAGATTTACATTATCGGTAAAATTGATGCCAAAAAACTTGACGAAGACAATCTCTTGCTGGATTATCAAACAGCTACTTTTGATAAAAATGGCATCTTAGATAACCATTTCAGGCAGTCTCATCAAGGCTATCAGAACTGGATTTTAGGGATTTATCACGCGCTTACAATCAAGTCAGAGCTAGGGATGACACTCAAAGTCGTCTCGCAAGATTCTCTGCAAGATATGATCCCGTCAGATTTTAAAAAAGCTAAAAGTTTTGAAGAACTGCTGATAGAGTCACAAAAATTTGATGACATCATGGAGACGATTGATGACGTCAAAACTGCTAAGAAAATACTTGATTCAACAGATGTTTTAAACCAAAAGTATGCTGCTGGCATTAACTTGCCGACAATCCAGACACCTAGTCAGATCAAAAAGCGCTATGAGCAGTTGCTGCCAGAGTCAGAGGTTAGCGTTCAAACGCACCAAAAATATTCACAGTTTGAGTTCATTAAGACGGATAAAAAAGTGTCACCGACTGAGCTCGGCTCCGCAGTCCATGAGTTCATGCAAATCTTGAATTTTTCTGATGTTTCACGTGAAACACTTGAAGCGACACGTCAGAAACTCTCCGTCAGAGATGAGGTCAAGACGAAGATTGATTTGAAGCAGATTTTGAGTTTATTTGACACTGAATTTGGTCAGATGATGGTTGAAAATGCTGCTGATATGACACGTGAGGCACCTTTTTCGATGCTGAAAACAGATGAGGTATCAGGTGAACAGTACGTTATCCGCGGGATTATCGATGGCTACCTCAAAAGAGATGACAAACTCATCCTTTTTGACTATAAGACAGACCACTTTACAGATCTCACTGCCATTTCTGAGATAAAAGTGCGCTACGAGACGCAGATGGCGCTTTATGCTGAGAGTCTGAGCAAGGCTTTTTCGACGGACACTGTCGATAAATACTTGATTTTGCTGGGCGGACCAGACAAGGTTTATATCGAGAGATTATAAAAAGAGCCTTGGCTCTTTTTATTTTATAGTAACTCTCGGATGTTTTTCATCCTGAAAATGCTGAAAAATGTTGCAGCACCGGCTGCTGTCAAAAGTAAGAGTTCAATGAGTTGCAGGACGCGATGCTCAGAAACATCAAATAGCTTTTTTCCAAGTAAAACAACTGCGGACATGACTAAAATTGCTAACCAAAATCGCAAGTTTAGGACTTGTTTTGGTAAACGACGCCTGTAACTTTGATAAGCAACTAAGACGATGAGCAAGCTAATCAGACTTGAAATGGACGCACCAGCAAGGCCAAATGTAACTGTCAGCGGATAGACAAGCAGTAATTTGAAAAGGAGGCCAACTAATAAAATAGCGCCAGATATTTTATGATGACCGCGCAGAAATAACTCATGATGTGCGAGTTGAATCATGGAAATAATCGGAATTTGCATGATAAAAAGCTGTAAACTCAGCGCTTGCGTATGACTTTTGAACAACACGTCATTCATCTCAGGCAGCACTAAAACTAACCCGACAGTCAGGGCGATAGACAAGTAAGTAACAGCATCGACAATCTGTTTTGAAATGTGACCTCCTTGAGTCATTTTTGGTAAGGCATCTGTCAAAATAGCTGTCGTAATGACAAGCCCCAGCTGTAAAAATGGCTGTCCGCGATCATAAATGCCTTTCAAAATTTCAGCATGGCTAGATGAAATGCCAGAGTGAACGAGTGCATTTTTGACGAAAAAGACGTCAACCATTTGAAAAATCAGCATGTAAATCATGAAAAAAGTAAAAATCAGTGAAGCGAGTCCAAATTTACGGATAATCTCTTTTTTCATCTGCCAGTCTGTCAAGTCTGTAAACAAACCTTTGAACTTGAAATTTGTTGATCTGATCAGATAGATAAGGGCAGCAAGCCCACCGATAAATGAACCAAGCATGGCTAAAAAAGAAATGGTGTAAACATCATCTGTCAACCGTGTAAACATAAATGCTGCTAGAATAATCAAAACAACGCGTACCACCTGTTCAACCATCTGTGAAATCGCGCTTTTAGTCATGTCGTTTTTTGACTGAGCAAGCCCACGATAGAGCGATAGAAAAGGCACAAGGATAATCGGTGAAATTGCCATCAATAGTGGCAGTGCTAACTTTGGCTGCCCCATCAACTGTGCCAAAGGTTGACACAAGATTGACAGGAGGATCACACTTGCGAGTGAAAATAAGAAAGAAGTCTGGAAAAATTGTTGTGTCTCCCTTTTTTTTATCATCTCGTCAGCTTCTTGCGATGTATGCCGTAAACTTGAGAGAAAGTTTGGCAAAGCGACCAACGACAAAGTTGTGATGATTGAATAAAACGGATAAACTTGTTGGAAGGCGTAGAAGCCTTTGTCACCCACCATATTTTGATATGGGAAACGATAAAGTGCAGCCAGAATTTTTGATAAAAATCCGACTAATGTCAGTACCCCTGCGCCACTAATCAGCGTTTTTTTCATGTGTCTTCTCATCTCTTATTTGACTTAGGCGTTCAGTAAATGACATGATTTCTGACAAAATAGTTGCTTCTGATACGCGTCTGACGTCAAAACGGATAGTCATTGTGCCACGTTCTTCACCTATTTTTGCTTTCAGGCTAGTTTTTGACAGTGCATCAAAATAGTCCTGAGGCATGAATATGTTTACAGCTGCTTTACTCATCGTGTAAACAACGTTGACAGGTATCTTGTCAACACTGTCAACTAAAGCATTATCAGCAAAGTATTTGAGTAGACCGATTTCCAGCAAATAAGCAACCGTATCAGGATATTCACCAAATCGGTCAATCAACTCATCTTGTAAATCTTGGTAATAAACACGGCTTTCAATTTCACGGATTCGTTTGTAGATTTCGATTTTTTGGCGTTGATCAGAAATGTAATCTGACGGCAGGAATGCATCAATTCCCAGATTGATTTCAGTGTTACTTTTATGACTTTTCTTGGATTTGCCAAGGCGTTTATTAACCGCTTCTTCCAGTAGCTGTGTGTAAAGATCAAAGCCAATCGAGTCTATAAAACCTGATTGTTCGGCGCCAAGCAGATTTCCCGCGCCACGAATAGACAAGTCGCGCATGGCAATCTTGAAGCCAGAGCCTAATTCTGTAAAGCCTTTAATCGCATCAAGGCGTTTTTCGGAAACGTCAGACAGGGATTTCTCAGGTTGGTACATAAAGTAGGCGTAAGCCACACGGTTTGACCTGCCAACACGACCACGCAGCTGATAGAGCTGAGATAACCCCATACGATCAGCATTTTCGACAAATAGGGTATTGGCGTTTGGAATATCAACCCCTGTCTCAATAATCGTCGTTGATACAAGCACGTCGTAGTCACCGTTGATAAAATCAAGCAGCGTATTCTCCAGCTGCACCTCGCTCATCTGACCGTGGATATAGCTCACCCTAGCTTCTGGAATCATCTCAGAAATCTGCGAAACTTTCTGCTCAATGGTGTCAACACGGTTGTAAACGTAGAAAACCTGACCGCCACGAGAAATCTCACGTAGCACAGCGTCACGTAAAACACCATAGTTTGTCTCCATGACATAAGTTTGCACAGGATAACGGTTGGTCGGCGGTGTTTCAATAACAGACAAATCACGAATCCCCATCATGGACATGTGTAAGGTCCGAGGGATTGGCGTCGCAGTCAGCGTCAAAACGTCCACCTGTGTTTTCAGCGCTTTGAGCCGTTCCTTATGCTTAACACCAAATCGCTGTTCTTCATCGATGATCATCAGGCCAAGGTCGAAAAATTCAATGTCTTTTGACAGCAAACGGTGGGTACCAATGATCAGGTCAATCCGATCTTTTTTGAGTTTATCGATAATGTCAGACTGTTCTTTTTTCGTCTGAAAACGTGACATGACAGCGACATTTACACCAAAATCGTTAAAACGCTCCAGAAAATTATTGTAATGCTGCTCAGCAAGGACAGTCGTTGGCACTAATATAGCGACTTGTTTATGGTCATTGATAGCCTTAAAAGCTGCGCGCATGGCAACTTCGGTCTTTCCAAAGCCAACGTCACCGACCAGCAAGCGATCCATCGGCCGCGGCCGTTCCATGTCTTTTTTGATCTCAACAATAGAGCGCAGTTGATCGTCAGTCTCTGTGTAGGCAAATGCCTGATCAAACTCAAGTTGATTGTCATCATCATATGAGAACGCGTAGCCTTTTTGACTCTCACGCGCGGCATAGAGTTTGATGAGATCCTCAGAAATGTCCTCAATTTGCTTGCTGACACTTGCGACAGTCCGACGCCATCTGCCATCGTTTAACTTATTAACTTTCGGCGGTTTTCCTTCACCTGCTGAATACTTGGTTAGCAGCTCAACCTGATCAACAGGAATCGAAATGGTGTCGTTATTTTGATATTGAATGGTTAGATAATCACGATGAATCCCAGATATTTCTATCGTTTCAAGACCCAGATATTTCCCGATACCGTGCGTCTGATGGACGACATAGTCACCTATTTCAAGCTCATTGTAGTCTTTTAAGCGTTCGGCATTTGTGATATTTAGCCGCTTCGTTCGGCGTTTTTTTGTCTTGCCAAAGATTTCGTTTTCTGTGATAATAGCGATCTTCTCGTTAAGAAGATTAAAGCCATTCGTTAGATTGAGGTTGACAATGTTGACTGCATTTACTTGAATCTCAGTAAGAGTTGACAGTGTAAACGTCATGTCAAGCTCCTGTAAAGCAGTTGACAGCTTATCTTGCTTTTCTTTTGAGACTGCGAGAATGACCGTGTAGTCTGACTTCGCAAATCTTTCAAGTTCTGCTTGAAGTAAAGGCAGCTGACCAAAAAATCCCTGCATACTATGCTGATTAAAATTCTGCAATTGATCAAACTTGAGATTTCCAAGTCCTTTTTGAAAATTTGAGAAAAATGTCGCAGGTTTATAATTTCTTAGTTTGTGGCTATTGTCAGCAATGTAGCTCATGTTATCAATTGAGCGGTCGAGCAACTTTTCTGACAAGATAAATTCGCCAGTTTCCTGTGTGATTCGATGTGTCATTTCAGTGATTTTTTGAAAATCATCGATGAAAATTGGCACATTTTTAGGTAAATAATCAAACAATGTCCACTGCTTTTCATAGAAAAACTCGCTGAATTTTCTCAGATCAGGATGGTAGTTATGATGCTTAGCTGCTGCAATGATTTCAGCAAAATAAGACGATGCCTTGTCAGTTAAACCTGTCTGATTTGACAAAAATAAAGCACCACGTTCAAAGTCATCAGGCGTCAAAATAAAGTCTGATGACGGTTTAATCGAAATCGTTTCAAGCTGTTCAAGCGAAAGCTGACTTTCTGCAGAAAAATACCTGATGCCATCAATCTCATCACCAAAAAACTCAATTCTGACAGGATTTTCAGCATCAAGAGGGTATATATCTAAAATATCCCCACGTTTTGAAAATTCACCAGGACTCATGACGCGTTGCGTTTTCTCAAAACCAATAGTTGACAGCTGGTTGACAAGACTGTCAACGTCGAAGTCTTGTCCCACCGTAAAGGTCAGATTAAAGGCTTGAAAATTTTTAGGATTTGGCAGTAATTGGCGTAAAGCAAAAATAGGGATGATCAGAAAACCATCCGCATTTTTATCTTGTAAAAAACTTAGCGCATCCAGTCGATAAGCCAGGCGTTCTTTACTTGCAATCGCATACTCAGCAAAAATATTGTCATCAGAAAAGTATTGAAACACTTTTTCCTCTGATACAAACTCAGCCAAATCGCTGTAAAGCTCACTTGCATGGTACTGGCTATCCGTGACGATAATATATTTATCCGGCTGATTGACATAGGCTGCAGCCATTAGCATGGCTTTAAAAGTGCCCTGAACGCCTGTAAAAAGTGTTCGGGATAGATTGTTAAAATCACGCTGCCAACTTGCAAGCGCACGGTTACCATCAAGTAAATCTGTTAGTTTCATATGTTTTATCCGTTAAATTCATTTCCAGTTTTGTTAAAATCATCTGTCTCAAGATAGTAGCGTACAGCATCACAAGCTCGTGCAATACCGACTTCAGCTAATTCTTTATCTTCTTTATCAAATCGACCAAGGACATGGTTGACAACAGACATGCCATGTTTTGGCCGGCCAATCCCCACCTTGATACGGTTAAATTCCTGCGTGCCAAGGTGTGAAAAAATAGATTTCATCCCGTTGTGTCCACCAGCTGATCCTTTCTGACGTAGACGCAGTTTTCCCACAGCCATGTCCAGATCATCATAAATCACAGTCAAATCAGAAGCGTCTAGCCCATTGTAAGCTAAAAGTGGTTTGACCGACTTACCTGAGTCATTCATAAAAGTCACAGGTTTAACTAAGATCACTTTTTGACCTGCTACCATGGTTGATGCTACATCTGCGATAAATGTCTTATCACGTTTGAAATTGATATTTAGATCATTTGCTAGTACATCAAGCACGTCAAATCCGACATTGTGCTTGGTATGTTCGTATTTATCACCTGGATTTCCTAACCCAACAATCATTTTAGTCATATTGACACTTCCTTTACACTTGGTTTACAGAATGTTTACACAATGATTTACAACCTTGTAAACGTCAAAAAAGACTGAAATCAACATTTCAGCACTTTTTCAATCTAATTAAACGTTAAATCTAAATTCCATGATATCGCCATCTTGAACGACATATTCTTTACCTTCTTCTCGTAGACGTCCAGCTTCTTTGACCGCTTTTTCAGAGCCATATTTGATGAGATCATCATAGGACATAGTCACCGCACGGATGAAGCCTTTTTCAAAGTCTGAGTGAATGATGCCGGCGGCGCCTGGTGCTTTGATGCCACGCTTGAACGTCCATGCGCGAACTTCCTTTTCGCCCGCTGTAAAGTAAGTACCAAGCCCAAGCAAGTGATAAGCGACTTGTGTCAACTTGTCAACGCCAGATTCGCTTAAGCCGATGGCTTCTAGAAACTCAGCTTTTTCGTCTGTTTCGAGTTCAGCGATTTCTTCTTCCACACGTGCTGAGATGACCACGGTGTCAGCGTTCTCAGTGGCTGCAAAGTCACGGATTTGTTTGACGTAGTCGATAGACTCAGGATCGCCAACCTCATCTTCTGAAACATTTGCCACGTACAAAACGGGTTTCGTTGTCAACAAGAACAAAGATTTGACTACCTTTAACTCATCATCTTCAAAGTCGACTGTCCGGGCTGATTTTCCTGCTTCAAGCACAGGTTTGATCTTTTCGAGGACTTTGAACTCAAGTACCGCGTCTTTATCTTTTTGTGTGCGTGCGATTTTTTCAACACGGGCGTAACGTTTATTGACAGACTCAAGATCGGCTAAAATCAGCTCAAGATTGATCGTATCGATGTCAGCGAGCGGATCAACAAAGGCATCCTCACGTCCTTGTTCGCGCATGACATTTTCATCATCAAAAGCACGAACCACATGGACAATGGCATCAACTTCGCGGATATTTGCGAGGAACTTATTGCCGAGGCCTTCACCTTTTGAGGCACCTTTAACAATCCCCGCAATATCTGTAAACTCAAAGGTTGTCGGGATCGTCTTTTTAGGTTTGATGAGTTCGGTGATTTTTGTGAGACGCGCGTCTGGCACTTCGACCGTACCTACGTTTGGGTCGATGGTCGCAAAGGGATAATTTGCAGCCTCCGCGCCAGCTTGTGTGATTGCGTTAAATAATGTAGATTTTCCGACGTTGGGCAAGCCCACGATTCCTGCTGTTAAAGCCATAAGTTAGATATGAGCTGAGAAAAATTCTGAGCTCAATCTCCTTTCTTTTTTCAATTTTTTGTTAATTGAGTATTGTTTTCATTTTTTGATTAAAATCATGTCGAGACATCATGACCACGTGATCGCAATTGGTGCAGCGAATTTTGATATCTGCACCGAGGCGCAGAATTTCCCAACGATTCGCTTTTTTACCTGTTGATTTGACGACACAGGCGTGCGGTTTTTTCATTTCAACAAAATCACCTAAAACGTACATAAAACCCTCCGTCTCAATAATTCTTTTTCACTACATTTTAACAAAAAGTGTCTAAAAAAACAACCGTAGGCGATTGTTTGTCATGATTTCCGTTGTCTATCTGATGCGCTATTTATTACAAGATGATTTACGATTGATGAGCCAGAGCTGTACGCCAATACCAAGGGCAAGCAAGGTAACAAGTCCTGAAATTGCGCGTAGAAACCACGCGTTTCGGCCAGTATCAGGAAGTTTTTTAAGGCCGTTTAGCTTGTCCACTTGTGTCTGTGTGAGCACAAAGTTAGCCTTAAAATGCCAGCTCTTATCTGCTGTTTTAGCTGTAATATCTGTCAAATAACGGCCGACCTGAAAACTTTTACCCAAAGGTAGCAGGATTTCAATTTTACTATTAGGCGCGATCTTGCTAAAGTCATGATTTTCTGTTTTACCGCCGTCCATGCCAAGCGTCTTACTGGTAATTTTGACATCTTTGAGCCAGGCGTTGCTAGCATTTTTCAGGGTGATTCGTACTGCACGCTTTCCGTCAATGTTTGTGGGCTCTGATTTGACCAGCTGCAGTTTTTCGGTAGCCTTATTATCATTTTTACGGACATTGATCATATACTCAAAATAATAGC
Organism: Pseudolactococcus insecticola; assembly: GCF_011170065.1. Classification (GTDB taxonomy): domain Bacteria; phylum Bacillota; class Bacilli; order Lactobacillales; family Streptococcaceae; genus Pseudolactococcus; species Pseudolactococcus insecticola. Next base: position 160,245 of record NZ_BLLH01000003.1, read on the forward strand.
CGATGTCGTCTTGAATAAATAAAATGGCGTTTGAAATCTCACCGTCAAAATCGCTTTTGAACGTATCAGCATCAAAAGTGATGGTGATTTTTTTACTTTGCTTGGCGGCAAGAGCCACTGTTTTAGGCGCCTTCAAGAAGCTTTCACTACTAGAAAAAGTTTGGTTGCCATGCGTATCAAGCCCAGGATAGCTTGTTTTGATGAGAATGTTGATGGGCTCATCAGACTCGTTTTTTAGTTCAAATGTCAGTACTTTTCCTGTTTCGTACTTGCTTGAAATCGTTGATTCTGACAAGGTTTGACCACTATCAAGAATCGGTTTTACAGTAAAATCCATCTCATTTGCATAGACGTGAGCGACTGCAAAACTTGCGATTAAAATGAGAATACTGATTATTTTTTTCATATTTACCCCTAATTTTTCGACTTGTTATGGGTTTAATTATAACATAGCCTGTCACCAGGTAAAAATGTTATAGGTAATGTCGTCAGAAACAGTTGCGTGTGGCTATGCAAGACGCTTGAAAATATGATATAATCTAGGATATGAGATTAGATAAATATTTGAAAGTTTCGCGGGTGATTAAGCGGCGTACAGTGGCTAAAGAAGTTGCTGATAAGGGCCGTATTAAACTCAACGGCATTCTGGCTAAAAGTTCGTCAGATGTTAAGTTTAATGACGTTCTGACGATTACATTTGGTAATAAAATCTTGGAAATTCGTGTGCTTGAAACAAAAGACTCGACAAAAAAAGAAGATGCCGAAAAAATGTACGAAATTATCTCGGAAACTCGAGTCAATCAAGGAGAATAATCGCATGGCAGAAAAGAAAATTGTCCGCCTAAATAACGAGTTTACCAATCAACGCTTAAATGATATCCAAACTTCCTACAAAAAGGCACCAAAACGTAAGCATTTGGGGCTGATTTTGGTTGCTGTGATTTTGGTTATGGCGTTGCCTGCAATCAATCTGGTCAAATCCTATGAAACCTTGCAAAGTCGTGAGGCACTTAAAACAAAATACGAAGCTAAGTCTGCTAGTTTAGATAAAAAAATTGCGACCAAAAAAGCTGACATTGTCAAGCTGAAAAATCCTATTTTTATCGAAAAGTATGCGCGCGCCAAGTACTACTACTCTAAAGACGGCGAAAAAGTCTTCTCGATTCCAGACTTGTCTGACGGTGGCGTTGTTAAAACAAGCAAATGATTGGTAAAGTTCAAAACATCACACGTTTCGGCGTTTTCGTGACATTTAAAGTAAATGAAGATGAAAAAACAGGTTTACTGCGCTGGTCATCACTGCCTAAGCACGCTAAGAGTGAAAAATTTTTCAAAGATGAGCGAGTCGAGGTTGACATTATCAAACGACATCCAGACGGAAAAGTTGATCTGGCGCTGACCGAACTTGATTTTCGTGAAAAATACGCAACTATACTAACGAAGACAGCTGATACATTGCAAAGCTTACATGAAAAAAATCAGAGGATAAGAGATCTATGACGACTGCAAATGGACAACTAAACGACGGCCGTGAGGTGTATCTAAATGGCGAACGCGTGGCAGATATGGCAAGTGAGCCAGTTTTTTCACGGACGTTAAAGGTCATCCAACGCTATTATGAGCTACAAAAAGAAAATAAAAACCATACGTTTTTTAACAATGGCATCGAAAGCTCTATCATGTTTTTAGCGCCGAAAACGACCAAAGATCTGGAGAAAAAACGTCGTATCTACGAAGAAGTTGCGCGTGAGTCTTACGGTATGCTTGGTCGGACACCGGATTTTATCAATACTGGCGTTGCGATTTTGGCGAATTATGCAGATGTTTTAGGCGTTGACCAAGTCAATCCGGCACTTGATTATGCACAAAATGCGAAAAATTGGGCGAAGCATGTCAAGTTTGATGATGTTTTTGTCAGTCACGCCATTCAAAATCCGCAGATTGACCGTCAGAAAACGTTGACAGAGCTGCTAAATGCAGGCAATGAGTTTGCTGGCGTCTGGATAAAAGAGCGTCGTGAGGATGGCGTGATCGTCAGAGGAGCTAAGCAAGTCAATACGCTTGCACCACTTGCTGATGAACTCCTGATTTTTAACTTACCGGGCCTATCGTCAGAGGATAAAAACTTTGCGCTTGCTTTTGCGCTACCTATCGCAACGCCAGGCGTCAAGATCATTTGCCGCAAAACGACTATGCACTTGGACCACTCACTTGCTGACTATCCACTGTCAAACGCCTTTGACGAGATGGATGCTTTTATCGTATTTGACGATGTTTTTGTGCCAAATGATGCACTTCTTGTCTGTGGCGATGTCGACAAATCAAATGCCTTTTTTGAAAAGAGTGGCCTGTTTAACCACACGGCGCACCAAGATGAAGTTCGCGGGTTTGTCAAGCTAGAGTTTGTGACGGGAATCGCGGTTAGATTAGCTGAGAAGCTCGGTCTATCAGGATTTCAGCGGGTAGAAGAGATGCTTGGCCAGCTGTCTGTCAATCTCGAGATGATTCGCTCAAGTATCATCGCAAGCGAAGTCACAGGCAAGATGGAAAATGGTGTTTTTACACCAAATATGCAGACATTGCTCGCTGTGCGTGCGACTTTGACTGGTTACTATGATGAAGCATTGCGCGTGATTGCTGAATTTTCAGCAGGATCAGCAGTTGGTGTTCCTGATTTTCGTCAATTTAGCAATGTCGAGATTTCAACGATGCTAAAAGATGCCTTGACAAGTGAGCAGATTACCGCTGAGGAACGGACCCTTCTGCTTAATCTTGCTTGGGATATTACGAGTGAAAGTTTTGGACAACGTCAACGTGTCTACGAGTTTCTACACGGTGGTAATCCGATGTTTATCCGCATGCAACATCTAGCGAAAACAGATTTGACACAGGCAAATGCTATGATTGATAAGGTTTTAGAAAATGCAAGAAACGATCAAAATTAACAAAATAAATATTTTGCAATGGCTGGTTCTAGTGACAATGGTTGCGCCAGCTTTTTTTACATGGCCACCAAAAACAGAAGTTGTGAGTTCACAAACACGCGCAAAGGCTGATGCAAGTCAAAAACCCCCGAGTGAAATACCGCCGAAAAGTCAAACATGGCAAGCCATTCCAAAACGCGCTGTCACCTTGACTACTGTCAAAAGTTATGCAGATGCCCATCTGACGAAAGTTTCAAAACAAATACCTGCACGGACGCATTTGTCTATCAAGACGATTAGTGCTTCTGGTAAGGCTTTTGAGCTGACTGATGGCACATTTATTAAAAATGACAAAGTACAAGTTGCTTCTGATGTGATACTATCTACACAAGATATTAACCAAATCATATATATCACAAAGCCATCAGACGTACTTTACACACCATTTACAACTTACGACAATCAAGTTTACAGTAAGTTGACAAGTGGACAAAAATTAGTAGCTGATAAGATAGCGAAAACAAACTGGGGGACATACTATCAAGTTAGTTTTGATGGTGGGAAAACTGGCTGGATAAGCAAGGATAGCTTGACTGAGAAAAATCCGAAGCTAGATAAAGTTCAAGCGCTACTCAATCAAAAATACAATAAATCTGCCTACTCAATCTATGTCAAGCAACTTGACAGCACATTTACAGCAGGTGTCAATCAAACAGAAAAAATGTATTCAGCCAGTCTCAGTAAATTACCAATTCTGTACTGGACACAAGAGCAGATCAATAAAGGCAACGCAAGTTTATCTGATCAGCTCACCTACAATGATCTAGTAAATTCCTGGGCTGGCGCTTTTAAGCCGGCTGGGACAGGATTCTTGCCTAAAACAGCCAATAATCAAAAGTACAGTCTATTAGACCTGATCAACCGCACGGCAAAGGACTCTGACAATGTCGGTAGCAATATGCTCGCCTATTATGAAACAGGGAAGTTTTCTGACACGTATCAGGCAGCTATCGCTGAAATTGCAGGTCAGGCTTGGGATCCAGACACCCGACTTGCCTCATCAGAAATGGTCGGACGCGTGCTGGAATCCTTGTATCAGGCTGGCGGTGCAGGTTTTAACGCGCTCATTGGCACAGACTATGACAATGAGCGCATCCCAGCACAACTGCCTAAAACACTCAAGGTCGCACATAAGATTGGAACAGCAGACGAATTTAACCACGATGCTGCAATCGTCTTTACATCAGAACCTTATATTCTAGTGATTGAGACCAACGACAACTCAAATAACGACGTACTTGCGAACATCTCCAAAGACATTTACGAGGTAATGAAATGAAACCCTATGAAAAATTTTTGAAAATCGCTCAGGAAAAAGGCTATTTTGAAAAGCACGAGACGGTTTTGATTGCCTTATCTGGTGGTCTTGACTCCATGACTCTCTTTAACTGGCTTTATCGTGCCAAAGAAACGCTTGACATCAGACTTTCGGTTGCGCATGTCAATCATAAACAACGCGACGCTTCTGATAATGAAGAGAAAGCTTTACGCGCAAAAATGCTAGAGCTCAAAATCCCTTTTTATACAGCCAGTTTTACAGGAACTTTTTCTGAAGAAAAGGCACGGCATTTTCGCTATGATTTTTTTGAAACGATCATGGAGGAAAATAGTATCACCGCCCTTGTCACTGCGCATCACAAGAACGATCTGACGGAAAATTTCTTGATTCGTCAGATTCGTGGCTCGCGTTTGCGCTATCTGACGGGTATGGAAGAGGTTCAGGATTTTGGTGATTCTCGTCAGAAGCTTGAGCTGATTAGGCCGCTCCTGTCGTTTGAAAAATCTGAGTTTAATGCCTCAGATTATTTTGAGGATGCGTCAAATGCTGGCAATGATTTTCTGAGAAATCGCGTCAGAAATACTTACTTACCCGCGTTTGAAAAGGAAAATCCACGGTTTGAGGAAAATCTGACCAGCCTAACAGACGAAATCAAACGTGCCATGGCCATTGTGACCTACAGTGGTCGTGCTTTTGCTGCAGCAAGTAAGATTGATCTGATCGAATTTTCAAGAGAAATTGACGATTTGCAATATTTTATTTTACAAGAATATATCGCAAAATTCCCTGAACTTGAAGTTTCAAAAGCACAATTTGATGAGTTACTACACATCATCAAACGTGATGGTCAGTACTTCCACGCCATTTCAAGTGATTATAATTTCGTCAAAGACCGTTATTATTTTTATATAGAAGAGCGTTCAAAAGCAACAGAGTTTGAAACGTCTCTGACGCCATTTGCGACTGGAGATTTTGCAGAAATTACCTTACCTGAACATGGTCAAATCGTCATCAGAAAGCGTGAAGCTGGGGACCGCATTACTGTTAATGGTATTGATAAAAAACTACGTCGTTATTTTATTGATCAAAAAATTTCACTCAAAAAACGTGGGAATCCGCTGATTGTTGTAGAGAATCAGATTTATGGGGTGCTTGATGTCATCGATACAGATTTGAGTAAATCTTTAAAACATGATAAAATGGGACGAACGCTTTATTATAGAGAAAAGAGATAAACTAACAAATGTTAAAAGATGCAATCAAGAAAATTTTAGTAACAGAAGACGAGATTATCACAAAATCGCGTGAGCTCGGAGAAATTTTGACGACGGAATATCAAGGTAAAAATCCACTCATGGTCGCAATTCTGAAAGGATCAGTACCGTTTTTTGCAGAGTTGACCAAGCGAATCGACACGCATATCGAGATGGATTTTATGGTCGTCTCAAGTTACCACGGTGGCACGTCATCGTCTGGCGAAGTCAAGATGATCAAGGATCTCGATACATCTGTTGAAGGTCGCGACATTGTCATTGTTGAAGATATTATTGACACAGGTCGTACACTTTTGTATCTGAAAGAGCTGCTGCTCCATCGCAAGGCGAATTCAGTCAAAATCGTAACACTTGTTGATAAGCCTGAAGGACGTGTTGTTTCTATCGATGCTGATTACGTTGGTTTTAGCTTGCCTAATGAGTTTTTAGTCGGATTTGGTCTGGACTACGATGAAAATTATCGTAATCTGCCCTACATTGGCGTGCTCAAGGAAGAAATTTATCAGTCTTAAGACCGATATTGACTAAAACTGACCTTTATCATGGACAATTCGCCTAAAATTTGTCATAATATCTGAATAAAACAAAATTAGATAAGGAATCTATGAACAATAACAAAAAAAATAACGGCTTCATAAAGAATTCTTTCTTGTATGTGATACTCGTCATCGTCGCAGTTGTTGGCTTCCAGTACTTCTTTAGAGGTACAAATAGCGAAACTGTTGATAAGATTAACTACACAACATTGGTCAAAAAGCTCAAAGCTGGCGACATCAAGGAACTCTCATATCAACCGTCATCATCACTGATTTCAGTCAGTGGTGACTACAAAAAAGCTAAGACTGTTAAAGCTAAAACAAACTTCTCGCTGATTGCAAACAAACCAAGCAAGGTTAAAAAGTTTACAACGCTTGTTTTGCCAACTGACACGACAATCACCGACCTGCAAAAAATTGCGGACAAGGAAAATGTCAAGGTTTCGGTCAAACAAGAGGCTTCAAACGGCATCTGGCTATCCTTACTCGGTAGCTGGTTGCCACTTCTTCTCATGATTGGTTTCCTTTACATGATGATGGGCGGCATGCGTGGCGGCGGTACAAATGGCGGCGGCAATCCGATGAGTTTCGGAAAATCTCGCGCCAAAGAACAAGACAAAAAAACAACCAAAGTGCGTTTTGCTGACGTCGCTGGTTCTGACGAAGAAAAACAAGAACTTGTCGAAGTCGTTGATTTCTTGAAAAATCCGAAAAAATACCATGATTTAGGTGCCCGCATTCCAGCAGGTGTGCTGTTAGAAGGCCCTCCAGGGACAGGTAAAACATTACTTGCTAAGGCAGTTGCTGGTGAAGCAGGCGTACCGTTCTTTTCTATTTCAGGTTCTGATTTTGTTGAGATGTTTGTCGGTGTTGGTGCTTCTCGTGTCCGCGATCTCTTTGAGAAAGCTAAAAAAGAAGCTCCTGCCATCGTCTTTATCGATGAAATCGATGCTGTCGGACGTCAACGTGGTGCAGGTATGGGCGGCGGAAATGATGAGCGCGAGCAAACATTGAATCAACTCCTAGTTGAGATGGATGGCTTTAACGAAAGCAAAGAGGCCGTCATCGTGATTGCAGCGACTAACCGCTCTGACGTGCTCGATCCTGCACTTTTGCGCCCAGGTCGTTTCGATCGGAAAGTTTTGGTTGGCGCGCCTGACGTCAAGGGTCGTGAGGCGGTTCTCAGAGTTCACGCCAAAAATAAACCACTTGCAGATGATGTCGATCTCAAAGTGGTTGCTCAGCAAACACCAGGTTTTGTCGGTGCTGACTTGGAAAATGTTCTCAATGAAGCAGCACTCGTTGCGGCACGTCGTAATAAAAAAGTGATTGATGCCTCTGATATTGATGAGGCTGAAGACCGCGTGATTGCTGGTCCAGCCAAGAAAGATAAGCGCATCTCTGAGCACGAGCGTGAGATGGTGGCTTATCACGAAGCAGGTCATACGATTGTCGGACTTGTCCTGTCAAATGCAAGCTTTGTCCACAAAGTTACGATTGTTCCTCGGGGGCGTGCTGGCGGTTATATGATTTCGCTGCCAAAAGAAGATCAGTTCCTACTTTCCAAAGAAGATATGCAGGAACGCTTGGCAGGCCTTATGGGTGGTCGTACAGCTGAAGAGATTATCTTCAACGCTATCACCACAGGCGCTTCAAACGACTTTGAGCAAGCAACTCAGCTTGCCCGTGGCATGGTGACACAGTACGGTATGTCAGAAAAACTTGGCACTGTCACACTTGAAGGTAATTCGCAAGCTGTCTTTATCGGACGCGATTATGGTCAAACGAAAGGCTACAGCGAGTACACTGCTCAAGCTATTGACGAAGAAGTGCGCACCATCATTAACGATGCACATGAGACAGCCCGTCGTATCATTGAAGAACATCGTGAACAGCACAAGGCAATTGCCCTTGCTTTGCTGGAGCATGAGACTTTGGACGCACGGCAAATCAAGTCATTGTTTGAAACTGGTAAAATGCCAGTAGACACAGAAAAAGAAACAGAAACAACAGAACCAGCAGGTTTTGAAGAAGTTTTGGACGCTGTCAATGCAAGCCAACCAGAAAATACAAACGAAGACGATTAAAACAATGAAATGTCAAGCGATATCGCTTGATTTTTTGTGATCTGTGATATAATTTAAATGATATACTTTCAATAATCAATAGAAAATGGCTGATAAAGTGACACAAACATTCAAGGAAAAGTTGGCAGAACTTGAAGAAAAACGGCGGTCAGAACAGGAAAAATTAAGCCAGTTCGACCTTGAAAATCCAGAATTTCAAGATCATTTAGCATCAGGTGTGATGGATTTTGTTGCTGATTCTGATGTAACATTGAAAAGTTCTGACCAGTCTAAACCGGCTGAAAAACAGGCGAATAAAAGGACTAAAAACCAGATCAAACCGATGACGCTAGCAATATTTGTTAGCCTTTTCGTCATTATTTTAGCCAGACTTTACGCACTTGACTATATCGGCCTCAAAAAAGAAGTCACGCAAAAATCCCTTGACAATAGTTTCACCTACAAAGGTGGTCTCGCACAAGGAAATTTTTCAGGTGCAGCAACCATTACTGATAAAAAAGGTAACACGCTAAAAGGCACTTTTAAAGCGGGAAAACTCGCTGGTAATGCACTTTACACACAAAACGGTGGCTATGTTGTTAAGCAAAAAAATGATCAATCAAGCGTAATCAGTCTGGCAGATAAAACAGTCGTGACACTTGATAAGGATAAATACAGCACCAAGGCACAGAATTTTTCCTACACTGGTACTTGGCGGTTTGCGGGGAGTTGGCAGGGTCAGATGACATTTGCCAACCAAGCAAGCTACATGGGCGCATGGAAAAACGGACTTCCTGACGGTCAGGGCACCTATACCACAATCGACGGCACGCCAATCAAGGCGACATTCAAATTTGGAGTTCCCAAACAATGAAGATAAAATGGTTTTCACTTGTCAGAGTTACCGGCCTTGTTACTGTCCTAGGCTATCACTTTTTTGCAAAAGTCTTCCCAGGCGGCTTTATCGGAGTTGACATCTTTTTCGTCTTTTCGGGTTATCTGATTACGTCGCTATTTTTCGTCGAACTCGAAAAATCAGAAACATTTGATCTGCTAAAATATTATCAACGCCGGTTTTTACGGATTTTTCCACCGCTTATCATCATGGTGGTAACAACTTTACCATTCACGCTACTTCTGCCCTCAGATTTCCGTGCCAATCTTGCGAAACAAGTCACGGCAGCGATTAGTTTTGCGACCAATAAGTTTGAGATTATCTCAGGCGCCTCTTATGAAGCGCAGCAAACACCGCAACTTTATATCCACACCTGGACATTATCGCTCGAATTTCTCTTTTATCTGAGTTGGGGGCTGCTTTTATTCGCGCTGATTTTTGTGCTCAAAAAAATGCGATTTAGCGGACGCAACCTGCTGATTCAGACACGTATTTTTGTGCTGATACTTGCAGGATTACTCAGCATCATCTCAATCGCACACTTAGAAACCAGCTTCAACCCAGCCTATCTGAGCTACAGCTATTTCGCCTTCACGACCCATATGTACCCATTTTTTATTGGCGCGATCGTATCCGTCTTTGCGGGTATTCGTATCAATGGTAAACAGCAGACGAGTTTTGCAAATTATCCCATGAAAAAGTGGTGGATTTGGACGCTCGTACCGCTAGTTTTACTTGTGATTCTGACTTTTTTTGGCAGATTTGAAAGTATCTGGACCGTCAGAACCAATTTGATTTTGACGAGCATCTTAGCTGCGATTTTAATTGTCCAATTTCGGATTCTGCATGAACGAACGACTGCCCAAGAACCAAAAATTTTGACCATTCTTGCAGATACGTCCTACAGTATTTACCTGTTTCACTGGCCTGTTTGGCTGATCATATCACATCTCATTCACCACGTGGTAATTTCGGGAGTTCTGAGTTTTATCGTGTCATTTGCAGCGTCAGCTGGTGTCTATTACGGGATTGAACCTTATTTTCACGGAAAATCACGACCAAAATGGTTGATGGGGAAGGTATTTTATGGCGGACTCGCAGCACTTGCGCTAGCGGGAATCGCAATCACAATCACCGCACCCAAGATTTCAAAAATCGAGCGCAGTATCAACGAAGCGCAAATTAGCGAAACAATGGTCGCGCTAGATAAACAGGGTATGCTCAGTAAAAATCTGGTCGACACAGGTAATGGCATTTTTCAAAATACGAGCTGGTACAACTCAGACGCAGGTTTTAGCACGAGTGCAGACCTTCAGATGAAACAAACCGTCCTAAAAGACGTGACATCCGTCTCAAATGCTGTGCTCAATAGTTCGCAGACTGTACTTGGCGACTCGGTTCTAGTCGGTGTCGTACCTTATTTGTCAAACATCCTGCCAGATGCGGATGTGGATGCGAAAGTCGGCCGTAACTACGATGACATCTACCAGCTCTATACGCAAAAGCTACAGGCGAAAAAACTCGGTAAGTATATCGTGATTTCGGCGGGTGCCAATGTAACTAGCGACATGAAAAAAGATGTTGCAACTATCGTAAAAAATGCACCTAAGGGGACACATTTAGTGTTAGTAACGGCTTATGATGGCAAAAACCAGGCTGTTTTAGACGATTTTAATACCTACCTAAAAACCTTCTCGAAAAAATATGATTGGGTTAAAATTGCTGACTGGGCAGCATTTATCGCACCGCAGGACAGTTTGCTATGGTCTGACCAGATTCATTTTGGTGGCAAACAAGATGTTTCAGTCGACTATCTAAATATTATCGTAAAAAGTCTCAATCAAGCGGCCGAAACTGCTGGCAAACCCTAAGATTACAACCATATAACAAAAATGAAGAGTCTGTAACAAGGCTCTTTTTGCCAAATTTTATGGTAGAATTAAGGTATATGTACAAACACGCTAAAAAAAGCGATTTTAAGACATCGCATAAGATAATTTTTTCGATTTTGAGTCTAGTTGGGATGCTAGGACTTGCTTTTGGTATCTCTGTTTTTCTAGTTCTTGGCGGTGAAGATAAGTCAAAGGCAGACACGCAACCGAGCCATAAAAAACAAGCAATAGTTGAAGCGAAATCTGATGAACCAGTTAAAACAATTAGTGCGTCATCGGAACAACCATCCGCGTCATCTGTGCCATCGTCAGAAGTTCAGTCAGAATCAGAGGTTGATCTTACCCAAGATAACGTCAGCTATACGGTGAAATCAGGAGATTCTTTATCGCTGATTGCTGACAAGTACCAAGTCAGCCCTGAATCAATTGTGCAGCAAAATAATTTATCATCACAAGACGCAATCTATGCTGGACAAGTACTCGCATTCACACGTTCTTACATCGTCAAAGCAGTATCAGAAACGGAATCTGAAACAACGACAGAACAAGCGACGGACACACAAAGCTCAACACCAGTTTCTATTAACAACGGCAACAAAGTAGCGGCAGGCGGACTCAGTGATGCAGAACGTGCAAATGTATTATCACAACTTGAGTCCCGCACAGGCGTACCAGCAAGTCAATGGGACTATATCATCTCACGTGAAAGTGGCTGGATTCCAAGCGTAAAAAATTCGATTGGCTATTATGGTCTATTCCAATTGGCGCCAGGTTATCAAGGGTATGGTGGTGATGTTCAGTCACAGATTGAAGGTGCTATGTATCTGTTTAACAATGGCGGGATGGCTCACTGGTCACTGTAAAGTGGCATAAACAGTGGTATTTCCGGATGTTTCAAAAAAAGATAAAGTTTTTTTATAAAAACGCTTGACGTAAGTCGGATAATACGATATAATTATTTTTGTTGCTGATTGAGAAAGAAAGTCAGCTACAAACCCTGGTCCGTTGGTCAAGGGGTTAAGACACCGCCTTTTCACGGCGGTAACACGGGTTCGAATCCCGTACGGACTATTTATTATTTTGGAGGATTACCCAAGTCTGGCTGAAGGGAACGGTCTTGAAAACCGTCAGACGTGTAAAAGCGTGCTAGGGTTCGAATCCCTAATCCTCCTTTAGGAAAAACTTCCTATTCATATATTATCGCGGGATGGAGCAGCTCGGTAGCTCGTCGGGCTCATAACCCGAAGGTCGTAGGTTCAAATCCTGCTCCCGCAATTGAAAAAACAGTTGGACCCGTAGTGTAGCGGTTATCACGTCGCCCTGTCACGGCGAAGATCGCGGGTTCAATTCCCGTCGGGACCGTTGAGATAATTATCAACTATTTCAAGTAATAAATTTGGCTCGGTAGCTCAGTTGGTAGAGCAATGGATTGAAGCTCCATGTGTCGGCGGTTCGATTCCGTCTCGCGCCATTTATGAATAAACATATTCATAAAGAACCTTTGCGGGTGTAGTTTAATGGTAGAACCTTAGCCTTCCAAGCTAACTACGCGAGTTCGATTCTCGTCACCCGCTTCACCATTTTTTTATTATAAGAAATGGACCTTAATCGAAAAGATTAGGGCGCATAGCTCAGCTGGTTAGAGCGCACGCCTGATAAGCGTGAGGTCGGTGGTTCGAGTCCACTTGTGCCCATTTTGAAAAATAATTTCAAAACTATCACTGATAAATTAGTTTGGTGCTAATTGCATGAGAGATACACCTGTTCCCATGTCGAACACAGTAGTTAAGTCTCATTACGCCGGAAGTAGTTGGGGGTTGCCCCCTGTGAGATATGGTCGGTGCCAAGCTTATTCCGCTTTAGCTCAGTTGGTAGTAGCGCATGACTGTTAATCATGATGTCGCAAGTTCGAGTCTTGCAAGCGGAGCTAGTAAAACGTTGTCGAAAGATGGCGTTTTTTTGTTATATTTCAATACATAAAAAGCGCGCATCCGCGTGCTTTTTATATACTATACTCACACATCGCCAAACAAAAAACGAATAATCTTCGCTTTGAGGCGATACTTTTTATTTCGATCCACCACTCTGCCATCAAGCAAATCCTGAAAAGTAATTAACTCAGCCGGCGTCAAAATCTCTGTAATCTCATTAAATAACAGCTCATAAATAAAATTCTCCGCCACGCCCTGCTTTTCATCTGCCACAGAACGTACCAGTGAAATCTCAGCGTAGTCAGGCAACTCATAACGCCGCTTGTAAGCCTGAGACTTACGATAAGCATCAATCAAGAACTGTGAATACTTAACTTTGAAGTAAACATAGAAATTAAGGCCAGAGTCCTCCTTATCGGCAAGTAATATCTGATTGTAAAGTTCAAGCGCGACAATCATCCCCTCCTGCATATAGTCCTCAATCTCCCATGATGGAATGTTGGCCTTCTTTTTGCAATTCATAATGATTGGCTCAATATTTTTCAAAATCACTTCAATTTTATCCATGTGTTTTCTCCTCATAAAGGGGCGCAGGATTGCACCAGAGCGGTTTAGGACTAATCAACTAATAGTTGTTTAGCTAAGAATACCAAAACAATAATGACTTGTCAACTAAAAATGTAAAAAGAGTTGAAAATATCATGAAAAACATCGAATAAACGAAAATAATCTACAAATATACTTGGTTGTGTTAAAATAAAGACATGAAAACATTAACTAAAACAGAACTTGCCATCTGGGAAGACTTCCAGCTCATTATCGAACGCCTCAATAATCCAATAGAAAGAAGTATTCTAAAAGAAACCAACCTAGCTAAAGGTGAGTTTAGAATCTTAAATACAATCCGAAAATCCGGAGGAGAAATGTCGCAAAGTGAGCTAGTCACGCATATCGGCTGGGAAAAAAGTCGTTTATCCCACTATGTCAAACGCATAGAAGGAAAAGGATTACTCGAAACGAAAAAAAAGGGTCGTGAAAAAACAGTCATCATCACCCCAGAAGGTCAGGAAGCGGTCACGGAATCTGCCCCGGTGATCAGCGATATCATCCGTCACCAGTTTATAGAAACACTAGAGCGTACTGACATCGAAAGCATTGAGCAAACAGCAGAACGTCTAAAAGAAACAGAAATGGTATATGAAAACACCTAAATAGCAAGGCCTCTGGCCTTGTTTTTCAGTCGCAAGAAAAAAAGCGAAAAAAGGTGAAGAAAGTAGTTGACAGGGGAGATGAAATTTGATAAGATATTAAAGTACTCAATTCGAGGAGACGAACGATTGAAAGAAAAATAAAAAAACTTTCAAAAAGTAGTTGACAAGGAGCGGAAGTTCTGATAGAATTAAGTAGTTGTCTCACAAGA